>JAAYAL010000035.1 GCA_012719395.1 Gaiellales bacterium
CGGGGATACGCCAGCCATCGTCGCGATCGACGAGTCCCATGGTTCCTCCTCTGATCGGTGCTCAGATGGCCGGCCGATCAGAGTATTCGATGGGTGCTTCAGGATTCCTACCGGGATAGGCCCTTAGACTTTCCGCATACTCCATGCTCCTGAAGCGTGGCTTTTGCAGATGGGCAAAAGGACCGTCCAGCGGCTCGTTATTTCCCAGGGTACGAGGATGGCCGGCTGTGCGGTTCCGGTACCTACTTTCCACATTGGCTCCGCTCCGGTGCTTGCGTGACAGTCCGGGACACGGCTCCGGTGCCCAGGCGACAAAGGCTCCGGCAGCTATGTGACACCTGTTCTGCTCTCTCTGAGCCAAGCCTCCTCGATGATGGGCCTGCGGAAGCCAGGTCGCGGGGGAGGTGGGTATGGTGCTCGTCAGGGTGGAGTTCGTGGGGCAGCGACACGAAGCGGTGCTCGGCTCCCGCCGGCACCGCGGTTGCCACCAGCATCACGGCTACGCCCGTGAGGCCGGTGCTCATACGGCACCGGCGGGCGCAGGCCACGTTGGCGTGTCTCTTCCCCGGCGCGGCCGCGAACCGCCGCCCGGCTATTCGGACACGGCCGCCAACTGCTCCAGTACCAGGCCCAGTTCGTCCAGCAGCTCGCCGTAGGTGCCCCATTCGCCCGCCTGCTGCGCAGCGATCAGCTGCTCATAGAGGCTCTCCGCCCGTGTGATGAGCTCCGCGGTATCGGTGGGCAGGGGGACGCCGGTGGTGCTGGTTGTGGCGCCGGTGGTGGTCTCAGATGGTGTGGTGGTGGAGGTGGTGGGCGGCTCGGTGGTGGAGGTGGTGGGCGGTGTCGCCGCTCCGAAGATCTTCTCCAGCGCTGCGGCCAGGGTGGGCTCCATGGCCACCACGTCGCCGTAGTTGACGATCACCCGCCGCAGCTCCGGTATCGGGCTCTGCTCCGCCTGCAGGAACAGAGGCTCCACATACATGATGCTGTCATCCACCGGGATGACCAGCAGGTTACCTCGGATGACGCGGCTGCCCGCCTGGCTCCACAACGTGATCTGCGCCGAGATCTCCGGGTCGTTGGAGATGCGTGCCTCCACCTGAGAGGGCCCGTAGATGAGCGTGTCCTTGGGGAAGTCGAAGATGACGATCTGCCCGTAGTTGTCGCCGTCCATGCGCGCGCCCATCCAGGCCACCATGTTGTTGCGCTCCAGTGGCGTGAAGGGCTGCAGGAGGATGAACTCCTCCTGGCGTTCTCCGGGCAGGCCCATGATGACGTAGTAGGGCTCCACCGCCACCTCTTCGCCCGCATAGATCTCGTTGGGGATCTGCCAGACGTCTTCCTTGTTGTAGAAGGTCTGCGGATCCTGCATGTGGTACACGGTCATCTTGTCCGCCTGCAGGGAAAAGAGGTCCTCCGGGTAGCGCAGGTGGCGGCGCAGGTCATCCGGCAGCTCGCTGCCGGGGCGCAGCAGTTCGGGGTAGACCTTGCCCCAGGCGGTGGCCAGGGCGTCGTCCGGGTCGATCTGGTAGAAGGTGACCGTCCCGTCGTAGGCGTCGATCACCACCTTGATGGAGTTGCGGATGTAGTTGAGGTCCCCGGTGGGCTGCGAGTAGGGGAAGCGGCTGGTGGTGGTGAATGCGTCCCAGATCCAGGCCAGAGAGCCGTCGTCGCGGATGACCATGTAGGGGTCACCGTCGTAGCGCAGGAAGGGGGCGATGGCGTGCACGCGCTCGGCCAGGGTGCGCTTGTACATGATGCGCGATTCCGGCGTGAGGTATTCGGAGAACAGGAGCTTCAGGTCCTGGAACCGCACCGTGAAGGCGATACGTTGCAGGAGTCCGGAGATGGGCACACCGCCCTCGCCCTCATAGGTGGCGAAGACGTTCTCGTCACCTTTGGGATAGTCAAATTCGTTGGCGGTGGTCTTCACCATCACGAACTCGTTCCCCACCTCGCCGTAATAGATCTCGGGGCGGGTGATCTGTAGGTCGGTGGTGGTCTGTGGAGGGATGTCCTGCACCAGGAAGGCGGGCAGTCCCTCGCCCCGCACCTCGTTAACCGCGCTGGCCACCACACCGTAGCCGTGCGTGTACGTGAGGTGCTGGTTCACCCAGGTCTTTGCCTGTTGCTGCAGGCCGGACTGGTCCATCTCCCGGGCGGACAGCATGATCTGCCTGTAGTTGTCGTCCACGGAATAGCGGTCGATATCCACATCTTTGAAGCTGTAGTAAAGGCGGATCTCCTGTAGCTGGGAGTAGGCTTCCAGCAGCGGTCGCGGGTCCCACAGCCGCACGTTGTCGATGGTGGCTGAGTTCTGCTCGATATCCGCCAGCGTGAGCTGCTGCTCGGCCGGGAAGGCCGTGGTCACTGCATCGTCCAGGCCGAAGGCCACGCGCGTGGCTTTGATGTTGTGCACGATATAGGGGCTCTCCACCTCGATCTCATTGGGCGAGACCCGGTACTGCTGGATGATGGCCGGGTAGATCTGACCGGCCCCGATCCACATCACCGCCAGCAGGCCCACGGAGATGAGGGGGAGTCTCCAGCCGCGATAGTAGATGTTGACGAGGAGGATGAGGGCGGAGATCACTGCCACGATGGCCAGCAGCCGGAGCACCGGCAGTTGGGCGGTCACATCCGTGTAGCTGGCGCCGGAGGTGACGCCGCGTGTGGAATAGAGCAGCTCCCAGGTCTGCATTAGGAAATCGGCGGCCTTGCCCAGCAAGAGGAACGCCGCCAGCACGGAGAGGTGCCCCTTCACGTGCGCGGCCAAGACAAGACCACGGCCATTCGGCCTCTGAGTGATGGCTCGGTCCGCCAAGTAGACGACGGCCACGCCGAGCAGAGTGATGATCAACATCCAGGCACAGAAGCTGAGCAGGCGGCGCAAGAGGGGGAGGACGTACACGTAGAAGGAGGCATCACGAGTGAAGATGGGGTCAACGTAGCCGAAGTCGACACGGTTGAAGAAGAGCAGAATCTCCTGCCAGCCACCGGAGGTCCCGGTGGCGAAGAGGAAGGCCAGTATCAGGGAGCCGATGAGGATGAAGCGAGTGACCTTCCGGTCAGGCGTAGGCACCAGCTCCAGCACGTCGGCCTCGTTGGCGCTGCCCTCTCGCGCCAAGCGGATGCGCGGCGAGAGGCGGCGGGCCAGCCGCAAATTGAGGTAGAACACCGCGAAGAAGACCGCCCCCGCTGCCAGCGCCACCACCAACGGTGCCCAGATGCGGGTGAGGAAGATGCCTCGGTAGCCCACCTCGCCGAACCACAGCAGGTCGGTCCAGAAGCTGGAGAGTGCGAGCGCCACCACCACCAGCAAGATCAGGCAGCCCACCACTATCAGGACAGCCTTGGAGCGTCGCGAAAGCCCGAGCTGTGGTTTCTCTGGAGGCCGCCTGTCGTCACCGTCTCCGGTGCGGGCCTCTCGCATTCTCCTGAACGTCTCAAACAGGGCGTCCGCCGGAGTCTTCGGCTGGTCGTTCATCATCTCTCCCGGTGGGCGTGGGGCGTGGGCGCTCGTTGGCCGTACGGTTCGTGGGAGGCAGGATACCTCACACGGGCTCTGGAGGAAGAGGTGCGCTCGCTCACCGGGCGATTCTGACCTAGACTGATGAGGGGGTGGGTACCTGGCCCCGTGTGCGTTGGGGATGCCGGAGCCAAGGCCAGGAGGAGGGGGGCTGGTGAGCGGTGAGAGCATGACGGGGCCCACACGGCCACGCGACCGCGACTACGCGTGGGTGATCCTGTTGATCGGCACGCTGTGCGAGTTCGGAGCCGTGGGTATGGGACGCTTCGGCTACGGCATGCTGGTACCGGCCATGCAGGCCGGCCTGGGCATGAGCAACACTGAGGCCGGGGCGCTGGCGACCGCCAATCTGGTTGGCTACCTGTTGATGTCCGCCCTGGGCGGGGCATTGGCAACACGGTTCGGGTCCCGCATTGTCATCAGCCTGGGCATGCTGGTGGCCGGCGTGGGCATGGTTCTCACGGGATTGGCGGCGGTTCCGTTGACGGCTGCCGTGTGGCGGGCCGTCACTGGGGTGGGGACGGGAGGCGTTAACGTGCCCACGATGGGGTTGGTATCTGCCTGGTTCACCCGTGGCCGCCGGGGGTTGGCCGTGGGTATCCTGCTCTCCGGCAATGCGGCAGCGCTGATCGTCTCGGGAGTGGTGTTCCCCAGGATCCTCTCCGCCCAAGGGGGGGAAGGGTGGAGACTCTGCTGGTATCTGGTGGGGGGACTCACCCTGCTGATGTCAATCGTGGGGCTGGCGGTGTTGCGCAACCGCTCGGCGGGAGGGGGCTTGGACAGGGGACTGGTCCTACAGCATGAGAGCTCCGCCGCAACCGTTTCGAGCGGGTCCGCGTTGAACTGGCGGGCCGTGTACCGCTCGGGTCCCGTCCTGCATCTGGGGCTGATCTACCTCACGTACGGCTTCTCCTACATCATATTCATGACGTTCTTCACCAAGCGGCTGATGAGCGATCTGGAATACTCCAAGGAGGCCGCCGGCACGCTGTTCATGCTGTTGGGTTGGCTCAGCCTCGTCTGCGGTGGGCTCTGGGGTTGGCTCTCCGATCGCTTCGGTCGCAAGCCGGCCATTATCTCTGTCTACGTGATGCAGACAGTGTCACTGGCAGTGTTTGCCCTTGCTGATTCTACGTTCAGCGCGGTGTTCAGTGCGGTGATCTTTGGTCTCAGCTCCTGGAGTGTGCCTGCCATCATGGCAGCTACCTGTGCCGACGCCGTGGGACCGCGCATGGCTCCCGCTGCACTTGGCCTCATCACTGTGTTCTTCGGCGTGGGACAGGCGGTGGGACCCACGGTGGCGGGAGCCATGGCGGATGCGGCCGGGAACTTCAACGGAGCCTTCTGGCTGGCGACGGCAGTTGCCGCATTGGGAACACTGGCAGCGCTTCCGCTGCAGCGTAGGGGGCTGGAAGCAGCCTGCACGGAATCCTGACGGGCGTGAGGCCGTCTCGGGGCCACCGACTGGTGGGGTGGCCGGCGCTTTGAGCAGGGGCGGCGACGGCGGTTGCGCGGCGCCGGCCGGTGCCGGGGCGGTATGCTCGGAGGGCCCGCGTAGCGGGTGGGATGGTGAGGAGGGCTCGATCACTGCTCAGGAGGTGCGGCTCGTGATCCGCGATGACGCAATCGTAGAGGAGATCAATGCTCTGTGGCTTCCCGTCTACCCGCACCTGGTGGGTCATCTGCTGGCCGTCTCCGGCATCGAAGGCGGGAGTTTCCTGGACCTGGGCCCCTTCGCTGGTGGCATGGCCCTCAGCATCCTGCAGAGGAGTACGGCGTTCTCGGCTACGGTGATGGACGAGTCTCAGCGGGTGTTGCGTTGGGTGGAGAAGAAGGCTGCAGAGGCGGGCCATGCGTCGCGGCTCACCACGTGCCGGAGTTCCTTCACGCCCATCCCTGCCGCCGCTGCCGCCTTTGACTTGGTGGGGGTGCGCGGCGCCTTCTTCTTCCTGACACCGTCACTTCTCCGGGAGATCCGGCGCGTGCTCCGGCCGGGTGGATTTGCCTGGGTGGGGGGAGGCTACGGGCCCACGACGCCGGAGGAGGTCATTGCCCCCATCGCCCGACGCTCGAAGACGTTGAACGAGGCGGTGGGCAAGCGGCGCATCACCCCCGAGGATGCGCATGACATGGTGGTGGCCGCGGGGCTCGAGGACTGCGCGCGGGTGGCGACCGACGGAGGCCTGTGGCTCGAGGTGCGCGCCTGAGGGGTCGGGCACGGGGTGTGGAAAGCCTCCGTCCTGCGTTATCCTCACCCGTTGTCGGGTGGGGGCTGTGCCGCCGCCGAGGCCACAGACCATCAGTGGAAGAGAAAGGGCCTTTCCCATGCTGTTCTCTGAACGTGTTCCCTGCGGGCGGCTGACGCCGGACGACGTGGGCCGGCAGGTGTTGCTGGCCGGCTGGGTGGATGCCTTTCGGGATCACGGCGGGCTGCTGTTCATTCACCTGCGTGACCGCAGCGGCATCGTACAGGTCGTGGTCAGCCCGGAGGTGGCGCCGAGCGAAGTCTGTGAGCGGGCCGCCGCGCTGCGCTCCGAGTACTGCGTGGCGGTTAGGGGCCAGGTCAAGCAGCGGCTGGCGGGCACGGAGAATCCGCGACTTGACACCGGGACCACTGAGGTGATGGTCACGGAGTTGACGGTGCTGGCCGAGTCGGACGCGTTGCCGTTCGCGGTGTCGGAGAAGGCCATGGTGGCGGGGGCGCCCTCGGCGGAGGCCGAGCAGGTGGCCGAGGACCTGCGGCTGCAGTATCGCTACCTCGACATCCGCCGCCCCTCCATGCTGGACAACCTGGCGCTGCGCCACCGCATCTTCCAGACCGTTCGCCAGTTCTTGGACGAACGAGGCTTTTTGGAGATCGAGACGCCCGTGCTGACCATGAGCACCCCGGAGGGCGCCCGCGACTATCTGGTGCCCAGCCGTGTCCACCCTCAGAACTTTTACGCGCTGCCCCAGTCGCCCCAGCTCTTCAAGCAGTTGCTCATGATCGGCGGCGTGGAGCGCTACTTCCAGCTGGCACGCTGCTTCCGTGACGAGGATCTGCGTCCCAACCGGCAGCCGGAGTTCACGCAGCTGGACCTGGAGGCCTCCTTTATCGACGAGGAGTTCCTCTACGAGCTGGTCGAGGAGCTCACCGTCAAGATGTTCGCCGTGGGGGAGATCGAGCTCGCCCGGCCCTTCCCGCGCATGACCTACGCCGAGGCCATGGACACCACCGGCTCCGATCGCCCGGACCTGCGCTTCGGCCTGCGCTTCGTGGACGTGACCGACGTGTTCGCCCACACCGACTACGCCATCTTCCGCCAGATCCTGCAGCGCGGTGGCTGTATCAAGGGCCTCAATCTCAAGGGCCAGTCCCCGCGCCTGAGCAAGAACGTGCTGCAGAACGAGTACGCCAAGGAGATCGCTCCCTCCTTCGGGGCCAAGGGCATGACCTGGATGCGGGCGGAGAACGGCGGGCTGGAGTCCAACATCGTCCAGTTCTTCAGCGCGGAGGAGTTGGAGGAGCTGCGGCGGCGCTTCGACGCTGCCGACGGCGACGTCCTCATCATGGTGGCCGACCCCTCCTACGAGGTGGTCACCTCGGCTCTGGGCCAGCTGCGCCTGCATTTGGCCCACCGGCTGGGGCTCATTCCTGCCGGCAGCTTCTGCCCGGTGTGGATCACCGAGTTCCCGCTCTTCGACCCCACCGACGAGGGCGGTGTGACCTCCAGCCACCATCCCTTCACGGCGCCTGATCGCACCGATTTCGATCCCACCAACATCGAGGAGCTGTTGGCCCTGCGCTCGCGGGCCTACGACCTGGTGGTCAACGGCGAGGAGCTGGGCGGTGGGAGCATTCGCATCAACAACCGGGACGTGCAGCGCAAGATCTTCGCGGCGCTGGGGCTCTCGGACGAGGACGTGCGCGAACGCTTCGGCTTCTTCCTGCGCGCTTTCGACTTCGGGGCGCCGCCGCACGGCGGGCTGGCGCTGGGCATGGATCGCACGGTGGCGATGATCCTGCAGACGTCCTCCATACGCGAGGTGATCGCCTTTCCCAAGAACCGCAGCGCCGCCTGTCCGCTGACGGGGGCGCCGTCGGCGGTGAAGCGCGAGCAACTGGCGGAGCTGGAACTGCTGAACCTGGGCGGCCAGGACCTGCTGCCGGGGACGGCGGAGAAGGAGGACTGGATCGACCGGTTGTCGTGGGTGTCGCGCATCGGGATAGGGGCGGAGGAGCGGTCGGTCATGGAGGAGACGGTGCGGCGGGCAGAGGCGCTGGCGGCGCTGGCGGCCGAGAAAGCGGGCGGCGAGAAGCCGATGTACAGCGTGGTGCCCGTGGCCAATCGCATGCGTCCCGGAATCGAGGCGCGGCGGTCGGAGCTTGCCCAAAGCGGTCGTCTGCTGAAAAACGCGCCGTCAACCAAGGGCGACTACTTCAGAGTCGCCGGCATCCTGGAATAAGGGGACGTGGCCATGGATCCCATCTTCTTCCATCGCAATCCGGATCCCGCCACGGCGGAGGGCCCACGGCAGGGACTGCGGGTGGCCCTCCAGCCCAACCTGGCCGTCGCGGGCTGGCCCATGGAAGCCGGCTCCCGGGCCTTGGCAGGTTACGCGGCGCCGGAGGACGCCACCATCGTGCGGCGGCTGCGAGCGTCCGGCGCCCATCTCTCCGGCTCCACTCATATGAGCGAGTTCGGCTTGGGTCTGGCCGGCAATGGGACGGGGGCGGCGCTGCGGGCCGGCGAGGCCGACGTGGAGCTGGTGCTGGACCTCATGGGGGAGAGCCGGCTGGCCGCGGCCGGTGCCGCCGTCTGCGGCTTCAAGCCCAGCTACGGACTGGTATCGCGGTTCGGCCTGGTGGGGCTCATTCCCTCCATGGAGTGCTGCGGCATCATGTCTGAGAGCCTGGGCGGCATCCGTGCCGTGCTGCAGGTCGTGGCCGGTCAGGACGGCCTTGATTTCTCGCTTCCCGAGGAGCCGGTGCCGGACTTCGCGCCCGAGACCGTCGATCCGGCGCGGATCACGGTCGGCGTGGTGGGGGAGGCGCAGCACGACCTCGGCGTTACGCAGGAGGAGGCATTTCGTTCGGCGATCGACGGCATGGCCGGGGCGGGATTCGCCGTCCGGCAGGTGTCGCTGCCGGAGTGGCCTCTCTTTGCCTTGGTGCATAGGATCGTGGGCTCGGTGGAGGCTTCGTCCGCGGCCGGCCGTTACGATTCCGTTCGCTACGGCCGACGAGCATCGGGCGCCAAGAACTGGAACGAGATGTATCTGCTGTCGCGTGGCGCGGCGTTTGGGACGCTGCTCAAGAGCTACCTCATCCAGGGTGCCTACTTCCAGTTCGAGCGCTACGGTGCGTTTGAGGACGCGTGTCGCATCCGCGCGCGGCTCGTGGGGGAGATGCGGCGGCTGATGGCGGAGGTGGACGTCCTGGCACTGCCGGCGGTGGTTTCGGGGCCGAGAGGGGGCGAGGCTGCCGATGACGCTTCGGATGCGCCGGACGGCGTGTACGCTCAGTTCGCCTTGACGCTGTTCGCCAATGTGACCGGCCAGCCGGCCCTGTGTCTCCCGTCGACCATGGCGTCGCACACGGGGCTCCAGCTGGTAGGTCCGCGCCTCAGTGACGGGCGGCTCCTGGCGCTTGCCGAGTACCTGCAAAAGACGGGCCGGGGAGGCAACTGACCATGGAATTCGAAGCGGTCATCGGCCTGGAGATCCACGTGGAGCTGAACTGCACCACCAAGCTGTTCTGCGACTGCCCCAATCGCCCCGGGGATGATCCCAATGCCAATACCTGTCCCACCTGCCTTTGGCTGCCGGGCGCCATGCCGCGGCTCAGCGAGCAGGCGCTGGAGAAGGCGTCGCTGCTCTGTCTGGCCCTGGGCGCCGAGCTGCAGCCTCGCAGCGCCTTCGACCAGAAGGTGTACTACTACCCGGACCTGCCCAAGGGCTACCAGCTTTCTCAGGCCCATCTGCCGCTGGCGCGCGGCGGAGGCGTCGACATCATCGATGAGGACGGCTCCCCTTGCCGGCTGCGCATCCACCACGTCCACATGGAAGAGGACGTAGCCAAGCTGGTGCACGAGATGGAGGGCCGGGTGCCCATCAGCCTGGTGGACTTCAATCGCGCGGGGGCACCGTTGGTGGAGATCGTCACGGAGCCGGATTTCCGCGCGCCGCACCAGGCCATGGAGTTCCTCAAGGCGCTGCGCACCCAGGTTCGCTACGTGGGCGCTTCCGAGTGCAGCATGGAGAACGGCACCATGCGCTGCGACGCCAACATCTCCGTCCGTCCCCGCGGCACCACACAGATGAACACCAAGGTGGAAGTCAAGAACATGAACTCGGTGCGGCACGTGGGCGACGCCATCGCCTACGAGATCGAGCGGCAGGGCGCGTCCGTGCAGGCGGGTGAGGCGGTGGTGCTGCACACGCGGCTGTGGGACCCGGACAAGAAGGCCACTTTGCCCATGCGTGCCAAGTTCGAGGGACCCACCGTGCCCGATCCGTCCGTGTCCGCCATTGAGCTGTCGCGGGAATGGATCGAGCGGATGCGGGCGCAGCTGCCGGAGATGCCGGCGGCGCGGGCCGAGCGGTTGGTGGAGCAGCATGGGCTGACGCGAGACGAAGCGCTCTCGTTGAGCGCCGACCCGGAGTCGGCCGACTTCCTCGAGGCCCTGGTGGCCGAGGGCGTGGCGCCGCGCATGGCCATGCACTGGCTGACCACGCAGCTGCTGCCCGCAGTGAGGGAGCGGCGGCAGGGACTGGGGACCTCACCTGTGTCTCCCGTGCGGCTGGCCGGGCTGTTGCACATGCTGGCCAAGGAGGAGGTCAACGCCAAGGCGGCGCGCGATGTGCTGGCGCAGATGTTTGAGAGCGACCGGAGGCCGGAGGCGATCGTGCAGGCCTGCGGCTTCTCCCAGATCTCAGACCGTGGAGCCCTTGACGACCTGATCGATCAGGTGATCCGCGGGCAGGAATCAGCCGTGGCCAACTACCGCGCCGGGCAGGAGAAGGCGCTGGGCTTCCTGGTGGGTCAAGTGATGCAGGCCTCGCGGGGGAAGGCCAACCCCAAGGTGATCAGGGAGCTGTTGGTGGAGAGACTGGGCGCGTAGTCGCGCCACAGGCCGATCGTCGCGCGAGGCCAAGCTCTCCCCGCGCCCCACAACGGGGCGCAACGGGGCGCTCAGCCGCCGGGATGCTCCGACTCATCCATCTGCTGCACCAGCTGGTCCACTCTGGAAGAGATGTAGCTCTGTACTTCCTCGCGAGGGATATCGAGCGCTACGGCCAGCTCCCCGAAAAGGAGGCCCTCCGCCCGCCTCATGTACCTCTCCTCCACAGCGCCCAGTTTGCGCTTCTGTTGCTCCGCAAGCCTCTTCTTCCTGTAGATGGACATGGTCAACTCGATCAGGTCGCGGCAATCATGGCTTGCCGTGCACTCCTCGTATCGAGCCGCCCATTGCTGAGGCGTGAGATCGCAGCAATCCGTGGGCTGAAGAGAGGGAATGATCTCGATGAGACGCTCGGCCTCCTCCCTGGAGAGAGCGGGCCGCGTGAATACGGTGGTGTTACTAACTGGAATGGATATAGAGCAGTTGTGATAGAAGGGTTTGAGCAAATAGCAAAGTTCTTGACTGTCACCGGAGGATCCGTCAGGATCAATGCTCTCTACGGTGCAGACCCCCATCTTGCCGTAAACGATGACGTCCCCGACCTGGTACATGTCACGTAACCTTCAGATCTATTATCGGTGGTGGTCTACGCGTTTTGCTTGGTAGGACGGTAGTGAAGGGAGCCCGAGCCAAGGACGTGAAAACGGAGCGATACAAGACCACGTACGCTTCACAAATTGACGTCGCGGATTTGGCCGGTGCTCAGAAAAGTAGTGACCGCGTAGCGATGATAGCACATGAGTTCCCGCAAAGCTCGGCCGAAGGATCTTCGCGGACCGGAAACGTCGAATGGAGGTCTGCTCTGGTGCTCCACAGGAGGCAGCCCGGCCCGGGGGTAGCAGTGCCGCTGAGTGGTTTGGCCTAGACCTCGTTTCCTGATAAGGTGATGGTATAAGAGTCTGTCCCCCGGACTCCCCCACTTCTCCGTTCCCAAAGGAGGATAGCCGCATGAGCACCGCTGCCCTGCCGGTCTCCGAAAAGTTCGAACAGGCCCTGAAGATCGGCCGTCCGCCGAGTGTGGCCAAGCTCTTCCCCAACTCCCGGGCGCTCATCGTCAGCGGCAAGGTTGTGGACCGGGCTATGATCGCCAAGGGCAAGGCCATGGCCATTGCTGCCAACGCCCGCAACCGCTTCGTCATCTACGGTGCCCTGCGCGCCGCGCAGAAGGCGGATGCGGCGCTCATCATCGAGATCGCCAAGTCAGAAGGCGGCACCGGCGCCTACTGCGCCGTCAACTACTGGAACATGGCGGCACTGGTGGACGCGGCGGCCAACGAGTTGGGCATCACCGTGCCCGTGGCCCTCCACGCGGACCACTACACCATCAAGAACCCGGCGGACGTGGACAGAGCGAAGGTGGAGATCCCCACCATGTTTGAGGCGGGGCTCACTTCTATCGCCATCGATGCTTCCCACATGCCGGATGAGGAGAACCTCTTTGCCTGCGAGACCCTGAAGACCTTCGTCCCGGATTGGGCCGGTCTTGAGGTGGAAGTGGGGGAGATCAAGGGGAAGGAAGGTCTCTCCACCCCTGATGAAGCCCTCTTCCTCATCCAGGGTCTGAACGCCCGGGGCATCTCGCCCGACTGGATCGCCCTGAACAACGGCACCACCCACGGCATCGAGGAGAGCGACGCCGGCATCCAAGTGGATCTCACCGCCCAGATCCACAAGGTACTCGAACCCTACCGGGTGTCCGGTGCACAGCACGGCACATCGGGCAACAGTTTCGAGCGTCTGGGTCGGATTGTGCGGGAGACCCGCACCACCAAGGCGAACGTGGCCACCGCGCTGCAGATGCTGTCCTGGGGCGTCAAGGTCAATGATTACGGCAACGCCTTCGTGGACGAAGCCGGTGAGTTCGTGCGCCTGCCCGGCGCGGGCGTGAGCGACGAGCTGTGGACCGACATGGTGGCCTACGCCACGGACAAGAAGTGGAAGAAGGGCGACTACAAGAAGCTCAACCTCCCCTTTGAGAACAAGCTGTGGGCCGAGCCGGCCGCGGTGCGGGCGCGCATGATCTCGGCGGTGGAGGACTTTGTCTATCACCTGCTGACCGATGTGTTCAATGCCTCCGGTACCGGCAGTCTGGGCATCGACGCCATCTTGGCCGCGGGTTCCCATGATCTGGGCGCCAAGGCAGGTCGCATCGAGGATCCGGCGGAGTGGGGCAGGGACAAGGCCATCGCCAGAGCCAAGGCCCTGCACAGAGAGGATGCCACCAAGGGGAGCTTCGACGACTGAAGGCGGTTGCGGCCGGGATCAGGCCGGGGGGGATTGAGCCGGATGTGGGGGGGCGCCGCCTCCGGGGGAGGCGGCGCCCCCTTGTCTCACGCTCAACCCCGTGTGGGAGCACGTGGCGCGTCTTGTCCTGGAACGTGAGAGAGTTCCCGCCGCGCCGTACGTCTCATTGCTGAGGGGCAGGCTGCGGCGCGGCGAGCAGGTACCCTCCAACCCCTGTGAGCCACACCAGTACCGGGTACGCTATCCAACGCTCAAGGCCGCCTAGACCCAAGGCGGTCATGAACCACTTGTCTTGCAGCACCATATATCCCAGCAGGTTGACGAGAGCGATGGCGCCGAACGCCACGGATATGTAGCGCAACGGACCGGCCAGTGAACGGAAGGAGAGGAGGGCTGCCACGGCTCCCCCAATGAACGTGATCTGGGCGGAGATGGCGTGCATGGTGCCTGTGTGGCCGGGGAAGATGCCCACACCCAGAGCGCCGATGCCGAAGAAAGCCAGGGGGATGCTGAGCGAGGGGCGATGAAAGCCCACGTACGCACACAGTGCCCCTACGATGATGAGGAGGCCGGTGATCACCATGGCGGTGTCGAAGATAGCGGCGGACGGCTGCAGCACAACGCTGTTGGGAGGCTCAGTGCCGCCCAGGTCGCTGATCATGTTGGCTCCGGTGCTGTAGCCGGCGGGATACAATGCCTCAGCGGTGATGATGCCCATCAGGGCCACGGCGCCGGCAAGGAAGAGTAGTGCGCCGGCGGTGCGTGTCAACCCGGAGGCCGCCGATCTGATGCGGGCCATTCTTGTACCTCCCCCTTGGTGGCTTCAGTGTAGCAGCGTGGGTGGAAGCGCGGGACACCCGGTGAACGACGACGTGCCTGTTGTGTTCATGAGCTAAGGTAGACGTCATGACCAATGGCGGAAGACAACGCGGCAGCTGTGCTGCCTGCTCGCTGCAGGGGGCGGGCGAGTCGTCGCGCCCCAACGAGGAGGGTTACGTGCAGCTCGAGCTGAGCCCGACTGTCACCGGCCCGCGGCGGCGGACGGAAGATCCCTTGGAGCCCGGCACTGAGGTCAGGATCAAGGGTGAGCAGGGCACGTTCACGTATCGCTACGCCACCGTGAGCCGGGCCGGCCTGGTGAGCCTGCACCTGATGGGGACCCATGGGTTCCGAGCGGTTCGGCCTGAGCAGGTGGTGGCCGTGAGGAAACGCCGCCGTGGTGGGGATGGGGGTGCCCGGTGAGAAGGCTGCGGGTGGCAATCCCCCTGCTTCTGCTGTGCCTCTTCATGGCCCTTCTCTGCGGCTGCGCGGCAGATCTCAGTCCGGTTGCCACCGCCACCGCTCCGGCGGCAACGGATGCCGGCTCGGTCCAAGTGGACGCTGAGAACGAGGCCGCCTCAGTCGGCGTCGGTGATGACATCCTGGCGCGGGCCTTCGCCGAGCAGGCCGAGGACCTGTCGGTGGAGGGGACGGGCACGGTCACGAAGATCCTGGCCGACGACAACGAGGGGGACAGGCACCAGCGGTTCATCATTGCCCTCTCCTCGGGTCAGACCCTTCTCGTCTCGCACAACATCGACGTGGCTCCGCGGATCAAGGATCTGCAGGTGGGTGACACCGTCTCCTTCAGGGGCGAGTATGTCTGGAACCAGCAGGGCGGTCTCATCCACTGGACGCATCATGACCCCGCTGGTGACCATTTCGCGGGATGGCTCGAGCACCGGGGGCAGAGGTACCAGTGAGCCGGACGGCCGGTCCGGCCTTGCCCGCGCTCCTGTAGCATGCGCGAAGTATTCCATCGGTTGTCGGGAGGGCGAGGAGGACTGCCATGAAGATCAAGAAACGGAGCGACGTGCCGTCATGGGAAACACCGGGATACCCTGCGGTGGGCAAGCAGGTCGTGCTCGGTCCGGAAGACGGCTCGCAGGAAATAGTGCTGCGCTACTTCACCGTGGCTACCGGTGGATCAACGCCCTACCACAGCCACGACTTCCCTCATCTGGTGAAGATCGAAAGGGGGCGGGGAGTTGCCGTGGACGCAGAGATGGAGGAGGAAGCGCTTTCCGCCGGCGACTACGTCTACGTTCCGTCAGGCGAGGTGCATTGCTTCAAGAACACCGGCACCGACGCTCTGGAGTTCATTTGTATCGTGCCCCTCAGGGGGGAGCAGGCCGGCTCCGTGGCTTCCGGCGTCACCCCCTAGCCGGCGTGGGTGTTTGGCCGCATGGTGCGGGGCAGAGGTGGGCGCCGGGACCCCAGGTCGGCTACACCATCCCCAAGCGCCGGAGCTCGAACCACACTCTCCAGGTGATGAGGTAGTGGCGTTGCGGTAACCGCGGCCCAGAGTCGGTTGCCACCTTCACCCAGTAGACAAAGGACCCGTGATTGACCACAGGGCGGACGATCTCCACGTGGTGGCCCCCTTGCGTGAGCGCATCCACCCAGGGGGCCGCCTCCCGGCTCTGCCCCAGGTAGGACATGTCACCCTGCTGGGCGAGGGCGTCGTTCAGGGGTTGGACGCGGGCGGATTCGTCTTCAAAGAATTCCAGTGGCAGGCCGCAGGACATGGTTACCCTCCTTTGCGCACTCCGATACGGTACCAGGCCGGGGTCACCGGCGTCTTGCCGAGCGGGTGGTGCGACAAGGTGGGCGCAGGAGTCGTGGGCGCTCCATGCTACCTTTGAGGAGCCCGTATTCAGCAACCACGCCGAGTGAGTGCCATGAGTGACCCATTTGAACATCTCACGTTCCTGTCGTTGGAACAGGCCACCATCCTGCCGTACCTTTCCTGGCGCTTTGCACAGGAGGGCGTGCGCGTCATACGCATCGAGCATCCCACGCAATGCGATCCGAACCGTCGCATTGGCTCGCCGTACCGCGAGGGGGAGGATCTGATGTGTGACTACTTCCTGGCCGGCAACGCCGGGAAGGAGGCCATCACCCTCAATCTCAAAGATCCGCGGGCTCGGCGGCTGCTGGGCGAGTTGCTGGTGCGCTTGGACGTCGACATCTTTGCCGCCAACACTCTCCCCAAGCACATGAAGGCCCTGGGCGTTGGCTACGAGGAGCTCAGCGCGGTGAAGAAGGACCTCATCTGGGTGGGGCTGACCGGCTTTGGCCCCGACAGTGACGAGCCCGCCTACGATCCTATCCTCCAGGCTCGCGGCGGGATCATGGACATGACCGGCGAGGCCGAAGGGGAGCCACAATTGGCCGGCGTCTATCTGCCCGACATCGGCACGGCCAAGGATGCGTACGGGGAGATCATGAAGGCGTTGTACCGACGGGCCGTCACCGGCCGGGGCAGCCGCATTGACGTGTCCATGCTACAGGCGACGGCCTCCTGGCTTCTGCAGCCCATCACCATGTGCAAGAGCTTCGGGCGAGTGATGCACCGCCGGGGCAACAACCACCCCTTCTTTGTGCCCTCGGGCGTCTTCCCCACCAGCGACGGCTGGCTCTATATCGCCATCGGCAACGATCTGCAATGGGGACGTTTACTGGAAATCGCGGGGTTTGAGGAGTTGGACCGCGCCGGTTGGGCCGCCAACCGGGGCCGTGCCCAGGATCGGGACCACGTGCTGCAGGCGGTGGCGGCCTGTACGGGGCGCTATGCCACGGATGCGCTGCTTGGGCGGCTGCATGCCCACTCCGTCCCTGCAGGGAAGTGTAACGATGTGACCGGTGTCTGCGAAGACCCATTCGTGGCGCCCCATCTGGTGCGCAGCTGCGAGGAGGCCACCGGCTTCGAGGTGATCATGTCGCCGCCTCCCGTCACCAGCGAGTGGCTGCGCAGACACGACATGACCATGAGTTTTCCGCCACGCTTGGGGGAGCACAACGAGCGCATCTTCATGGGCGATTTGGGTATAAGTGAGGCGGAGTACCTCACACTGCGCGCCGACGGCGTCATCTGACCGGGCGCTGTCGACACCTTCTGACGCGTTGACATCCGTGGCCGGTGGGCGGAGCACTTGGGCACGGCTCTTGTCTCTCCAATCTTGTGTCCATGATGTGATGGACGATCCGGAGGAGGGGCACCGGCTGTGTGAGGAGCTGGGTCGTGGGGCGGTCGGCTGGGACTGCCTCAGCGTGCCCCGGCATGACTGCGACCAAGCGGAGTACTCTGTGCGCATGGAAAAGGTGGTGCCGGCGACTGCCGAGGGCGACCGCCCCTGAAGGTCACGCCGACCCTTCAGATGACCGTGATCTCCCAGGGTGTCCGGCGGGGGTGCTAGAACGCTTCCAACTGGCAGTGACTGATCTTGATTCCCAGGGCATCGCAGGTCGAGGCCACCGCCGCCTTCTCCACGCCCATCGTGGCGGCCACCTTCCAGCAGGACGCGCAGCTGATGTGGCCATCGGCGGCCAGACGGAGCAGACGGTCCCGGAGGTCCTCGGACACCTGCTCTACCGGCCGCACGACGGCCCTCTCGGGCCCGTAGCCGAAGAGGCCCATTTGGCACTCAACGATGCGGTACTCGAGGAGGTCGGCCGTGTTGCCGATCTGGGAGGGCGCGACCATGAGCCTCTGCGCCACGTGGTGGGCGGCCGTGCATGTCAGCCGGCCGTCCGCGGTCTCCTCATTGAGGGCCGCCACGATGGCCGGGTCGGCAACGGTCCCCGCCGGGTGCTTCGCCCTGTACTTGCCGGCCTCTTCACGTGTCATCACTTGCCCTCCGCGATATGGTGCGTGCGACTGTTGCTGTTTGAAAGTCCGGGCGATCGCTGCTGCGCCGGCTGCGACAGGTCAAGGAGCGCCTGACCTCTCGACGCCAGGGCTTCTGCCCAGGACTGCAGCAGCCCACGCCCCAGGGGCGCACCATTGTGCGAGCGACGAAGGGCCGGAGGTACTCACTTCCCAGGTGGAACTGACCATCCCCGCCTCTTCCAATAGTTGCAGGATACCGTAGATGCTGCCTGGGTCAACGTGTACGAGGTCTCCGACCACCACCTCGACATGCTCGATGAGTGCGTACCTGCGAACGCAGGAGGCTCCGCCGTCTCTCTGCGGTCCTCTTGGTGCGTTTGTGATCATCCGCCTTGTACGGTGAATTCCTACACTTTCTGCCGCGTTCCGGGCGCCGCGCGCGGTCTGTGGCGGGCCACCATGCATGCGCGCTATTCTGTCTACAAGGGGAAGGCTGAGCGGTTGTTGCAGTCGCGGGGCATTTGCACCCTCGGGAGAAAGGGAGCATATGGGTATCCTCAGCTTGGTCGACTGCTGTAGCTGGGTCCTCATCACCGGAGGGCGTGTGCAGCCCTTCTACCACTCCGAGTACCGACAGGTTGCTACGCTGCGCAAGGTCCGCCCCGAACCTCACCTGCAGATCAACCCTGAGGCCGCGCGTGAGCTGGGCATCCCCGATGGCGAGTGCGTGTGGATAGAGACGCCGCTGGGGCGGATCACGCAAAAGGCCGCTTGCTTCCCAGGGATCGATCCCCAGGTGGTGCATGCGGAGCACACTCGGTGGTTCCCGGAGGAGGACGACGTCGAGCCCAACCTGTACGGTGTCTTTCGCTCCAACGCCAACGTCTTGGTGGACGAGGATCCGGAGATATGCAATCAGAGCAGCGGCGGCTATCCCACCCGGGGCCTGCTCTGCAAGGTCTACCGGAAGTAGCCATGAGCCGTGGCGGGTGGGGCAACGCGGGGCTGGACGTGAACGGCCGAATGCCCTCGCCGTTGGGCGTGTGTGGCAAGTGACCCTTACTGGCTGGGCTCCCGGCTTGGGAGAATAGGGTGTCAGGAAGAGCGCAGGCAGCGACAGGAGGTGGAGGGGAATGAGCAACGCCGAGCGGGCGACTGGCGGCTCTGCGGTCACTCAGGATCTTGAGCCGCGGTTCCGGAATCTGCGCTGGTGGAACATCGTGGTGGGTCTGATCCTAGCCGTGCAGGCGGTGATCTTGGCCGTGCTGTCCAACGATTTCACCATCCCGGTGACGGCCGGCTACCTGCAGGGCCCCCCCGGGACTGATCCCGTCCTCACCAGGATTGGCGGCCTGCAGCTGGCCTGGGGTGTCTTCGCCTTTATGGCCATCTCGGCACTGGCGCTACTCACCATTGCTTCGCCGGGGGTCTTTGGCTGGTACAAGCGCAATCTCACCCAGAGTCGCAACTACGGCCGCTGGATCGAGTATTCCATCAGTTCGTCACTCATGATCATGCTCATCTCCATGGTGTGCGGCATCACCGATATCGCGGCCATCCTCGCCATCTTTGGCGTGAACGCCTGCATGATCTTCTTCGGGCTCCTGGTGGAGAAGTACGAGACCCCCGGCAAGACCAACTGGGCGTCCTATCTGTTCGGCTGCTTCGCGGGCATCGTCCCGTGGATCGCCATCGTGGTGTACCTCGTCAGCCCCGGATACGACGGCGGGCGGCCCCCGGGCTTCGTGTACGCGATCCTGGTCTCCTACTTCGTGTTCTTCAACACCTTTGCCGTCAACATGGTGTTGCAGTACAAGCGGGTGGGAAAGTGGCGGGATTACCTCTTCGGCGAGAAGGTCTACATCCTGCTCAGCCTGACCTCCAAGTCGCTGCTGACCTGGTTGGTGTTCGCGAATACGCTCATCCCTTCGTAGGGGCGACGTTGAGGTGAGTGAGGGGGCGCCCACCCGGCAGAACCTGCCGGGCGGGCGCCCCGCGACGTCCTGACCACCTTTTGCGCGGTTCCCAGGCGCGCATGGGCGCGCTATGGTGCACAGGGCGTTGTTGTGTTTCCCGAAGGGCGGTGGTGTGATGGCTTGTCTCTCGATGATCGGCGTGGCCCGGATGGGCGTGCGCGTGGGCGACATCAACTACGGTGGCCACATGGGGAACGACAAAGCGCTGCTGGCCTTCCATGATGCCCGACTGGCCTATCTGGAGGCGTTGGGCTTCTCCGAGGGCGATATCGGCGGCGCCGGCATCATCATGCGGGATGCCTACGTTCTCTTTCACCGGGAGGTGTGGCGGCGGGACGTGCTGGTGGTGGATGTGGGTATTGAGGACGTGAGGAATTCCTCCTTCACCATGACCTACACCGTGAGACGGGAGAGCGACGATGAGGTGGTCTTCACGGGGCGGACCGTCCTGGTGGCCTTCGACTACGGCAGCCGCAGACCGGTGCGGGTCCCCGAGGTGTTTCGGGAGAAGATAGGGGCATAGTCAAGGGTGCCGGAGCGCTGTCCTTGCTGCCGTGGTGGCGCCCCTCACGGGGCGGGGCGCAACGAGCGCGCTTTCGCCCTTGGCCCCGCTCTGTCAGGCCGGCGGGCAGTTTGACTGTCGTTGCGTCCCTGGTTAGTCTGGAGGTGACGGTTGCTCGCGCTCGCCGTCGTCGCGGGGCGGGTGATCTTCCTCCACATCGTCCACGCCACCGGATTGGGGGTTCCATGGAAGCTCGTGATCATCGATCGGCCACGCTCCGAGGCCTGCGCGTCCGCCCGGTGCTGCTGTTGGCGCTGACCCTGGTGCTGGTGGTGCTGATCGTGGGGCCGGCTCTGGCTTTCCCCGACGTTGCCGGCCATCCTTATGCCGAGGCCATCCAGGAGATGGCAGACCGGGGCATCGTCAACGGGTACGGCAACGGGAACTTCGGCCCTGACGGCCACGTGCTTCGCCAGCACTTCGCCAAGATGGTCTCGCTGACGCTGGATCTCCCCGCCGCCGAGTACGAGTGCTACTTCACGGACGTCGACAGGGGTCTCAGCCCCACGGATCCGCTTTTCCCCGACCGCTACATCGCCGTATGCGCGGCGTGGGGTATCACCACCGGTGTCACGGATACCACCTTCGCGCCCTACGACAACATGAGTCGGGCGCAACTCATCACCATGGTGGCCCGGGCTGCGGAATTGCCTGATACACCACCCGCGTACTCGCCGCCGTTCGGCAACTTCGACAATACTCACTATCCCTGGGCGGCTCGGGCCTACCGCGCCGGCATGCTGGACGACCTGCTGGGGATGGGGGCCGGCTACGACTTCTGGAAGCCGGCCACGCGCGCTGAGGCGTGCCAGATGCTGAGCAGTCTGCTCGCGTGGAAGGCTTCGGATCTGGTGGCAGTGATGAGGGCCCTTGAGGATTCGGGACTGATTGCCGAGGACTTCTTCGTGGAGGACTTCCTCATCACGGGTGACTGGGCGGGCGTCATCATCAGTGCTCACGCCGTCGACACCGCCTCCGCGGGCCTGCAGCGGACGGTCGGCGGCTGGCAAGTGGTGCGCATCGGCACAGACCTGTCTTACGAGGGCTGGCTGACTCTGGGTGCGCCGGAGAACATCGCCGGTTTCCTGTCTGAGTACTCGGAGCTGGACATCATCCGCGATGTGCTGGCACAGTCTGATGCAATAGATGTGGACTTCGAGATACGTGACTCCCTGATTCTGGGCAGGTGGGCCGGGGTGGTTATCGGGAGCCCGGGACTGGACGACCTGTCGATTCTGCTGTACAAGAGTGGCTTGGTGGGCTGGGCCATCCTGGACCTGGGCACCGGGCTCTCCCAGGCGGACTGGCTGGCCTGGGAAGTGGCCGGGGAGTTCTGTCCGCTGGCCATTGCGCAATTTCTGACACCGTGCTGAGGAGGCTGACGGGCCGGCAGTTGCCGGCTGGAGCGCAGCCTCTTCTCCGTGTGATCTCGCGCTCCGGGTGCCTCGCACTCGGAGCGCCGCTCTTTGTGGTGAGATTCCCTTTCCGGTGGAGTGCGCCCCCGCGTGGCGGGTGCCTACGGCCGGCTCAGTTCCTCATACGCGTTGCGGAACATGCGCAGCCAGGGGCTGTTATGGTGGCGCCACCGCGGTGGGACCCAGGGCCACTGCCGTAGCTGGAAGCAACGCTCCGGGTGGGGCATGAGGGCCAGGTGCCGTCCATTCGGTGAGCACAGGGCGGCGATGCCCAGCGGGCTGCCGTTGGGGTTGAAGGGGTAGGCGATGGTGGGCTCACCCTCCGGGTCCACGTAGCGGATGGGTGCCAGGCGATTGGCCACGATCCAGTCCAGCGTGGCCGGATCCGGCACGTGCAACCGGCCTTCGCCGTGTGCCACCCAGATGCCCAGGATCGAATCCTCCATGCCCTGCAGCATGACGGCGGGGCTGGGCCCGATGCGCACCGTGCTGAAGCGGGACTCGAAGCGCTCCGAGGTGTTGCGGATGAAGCGCGGCTGCCGGTGGTCCGGTAGGTCGAAGCCGGGGATGCCCAGCAGGGCCATGAGCTGGCAGCCGTTGCAGACGCCCAGGGACAGCGTGTCCGGGCGGGAGAAGAACGTGGTGAACTCCTCAGAGAGACGCTCATGGTTGCGGATCACCGAGGCCCAGCCCTTGGCTGAATCCAGGACGTCCCCGAAGGAGAAGCCGCCCACGAAGGCCGCGAGCTGGAAATCCTGCAGGTCCACGGAGCCGTTGAGGAGGTCGGTGGTGGTGACGTCCCAGGGCTCGAAGCCGGCCGCCAGGAAGGCGGCGGCCATCTCGCGGTCGCCGTTGCTGCCCTCCTCGCGCAGAATGGCGGCGCGGGGGTGGGAACCACGAGTACGGCGTCGCTCCGGGGAGGGCGCCGCGGCCCGACTACCCGGAAAGGTGCCGTGGGGGCCGGGATCGGCGTCGGGGTCGAAGCTGAGGCGGTAGGGTGTGGTGACCGGGGGTAGGTGGTGTGATTGCCATTCCTGCTCGGCGCACCCGGGGTTGGCCTGCAGGCGCTCGAGGCGGTAGGCCGTCTCCTCCCAGGCCAGGTGGAGATCCCGGAGCGGCTTCCGCAGGAGCGGCTCCCTGTTGAAAGCGAGTTCCAGCGTGGGCGCATCCTGCACGGTGCCGAGATCCACTGCCGTCACCCCGTGGCACTCAAGGACAGCCGCTGCCTGTGCTTCGGCGCCTTGCGCCACCTCCACCACCACAGCTGCCTCTTCGGCAAACAGGGCGTGGTAGGGGTCCTCTCCGGCCACGTCCACCCGCCAGCCACGGTCGCCGGCGAAGGCCATTTCCAGCAGGGTGACGATCAGCCCACCATCGCTCACGTCGTGGCAGGACACGATGGCCCCGCGTCGCACCAGTTCCTGCACGGCGTGGAAGACGGCCTTGAGCGTGGCCGCCTCCTCGATGTCCGGTGTTTCGTCGCCCAAGGCGCCCAGCACCTGGGCCAGCGCGCTGCCGCCCAGCCGCTGCCGCCCTCCCACGGGGAGCAGCAGCAGACGGTCGCCGGCAGCCTTGAGGTCCGGCGTTACCCGCACCTCCACGTCCTCCACCAGGGCGTAGGGGGCGATCACCAGCTGCGGTGGCGACAGCACCAGCTCGGAGCTACCGTCCGGCGCCACGCCCTGGCTGGCCATGGACAGGCTGTCCTTGCCGCCGTCGACGGCCACGCCCAGCTCCGACAGAAGATCGCGTAGGGCGCAGGCGGCGTCGTAGAGCCAGGCTCCCTCGCCGGGCTGCTTGGCGGCCAGCATCCAGTTGGCGGAGCATTTGATGTCACTGAGGTCGGTGACGACGACCCCGGCCATGTTGAGCAGGGCCTCGGCCACGGCCATGCGCGCGCCGGGACCGGGCGAGAGCAGGCCCTTCAGGGGCTGCTCGCCCAGGCTGAGGGCGGTACCGGAGGGGTCGGCGTAGCTCTGGGCGATGACGGCGTGGTCGGAGAGGGGTAGATGCCGTGGCCCCACCAATTGCCGCTGCATGACCAGCCCGGTGACGTCCAGGTCCACCTTGTTGGTGAGGAAGCGCTTGGAGCAGACGCTGGGGAGGCGGAGCACCAGGTCCAGCAGGCGGCCGAAGCCGGAGGCCGGGGGGAGGGACAGGGGCCGCGCAATGCGGGGGCGCCGGTCGAAATCGAAGCGCTTGGGTGGCAGCTGGCCAAGAATGTCGTCCAGGGGGAGTTCCACCGGGCGCGAACCGTCGCGCGTGTCCTGGAGAACCAGGAGCCCCTCGCCGGTTACGCGCCCCACCACGGCCAGTGGCACGTTCTCGCGCGCGGCCACAGCCTCCAGCACCGCGAGATTCTGGGGGCGGATGAGAAGGGCGTTGCGCTCCTGCGATTCGTTGCCCCAGATCTCCAGCACGGACAGTGTCTGATCACCCACGGGGATGGCACGGAGGTCGATCACCGCTCCCGCCGGCTCCACGATCTCCGGCAGGGCGTTGCAGTCACCGCCGGCGCCCAGGTCGTGGGCGGAGACGACGGGGTTGGCCTCTCCCAACTCGGCGCAGGCCCGCATGAGGCGGTTCATGCGCTGTTCCATCTCCGGGTCGCCGCGCTGCACGGCGTTGAAATCCAGCTCCTGCACATTCCGGCCCTGCTCCATGCTGCTGGCCGCGCCGCCGCCCATGCCGATGCGGTAGGCGGGGCCGCCCACCTGCACCACCAGCATGCCGGCCTCCGGTGCGCCCTTGACCGTGTGCTGGTCCCGGATCTGACCGGCGCCCACGCTGTACATGAGGGGCTTGTACCAGGAACGGTAGCCCTCGGGGAGGTGCAGACCGAAGCTGCGGGTGAAGCCGTAGATGAGGGGCTCGCCGAAACAGTTGCCGTAGTCGGAGGCGCCGTTGCTGGCCTGGATGAGGATGTCCAGGGGCGAGGCCAAGTCCGGCGGGTGGGCCCAGCCGTCCTCCTCCCAGGGCAGCTCGTAGCCGGGGATGTGCAGGTTGCCGGTGCAGTAGGCGGCGCCGGCTGCGCATACCAGACCGCTGCGTCCCACCGCCTGGTTGTCGCGGATGCGCCCGCCGGCGCCGGTGGCCGCGCCGGGATAGGGTGCCACGCCCGAGGGGAAGTTGTGGGTCTCGGCGGTCAGCGTGGGGTGGAGCAGGACCGGCTGTGGTGCCAGGGGCGACGGGCCCAGCGGCTGCGCGGCGGCGAGAAGGGACACACGGCGGCCGGCGATGGCCGAGCTGTCGTCGCGGAAGGCGATCACCGAGTTGGGCGCCGAAGCTTCCAGCGGCTGCCGCACGATGTCCATGAGGTGCTTCTCGGGCACGCGCACGCCGTCCACCCACAGCCGGCCCCGAAAGACCCAGTGGCGCGAGTGCTCCGAGTTGGCCTGGGCGATCTGGAAGAGCTCCACGTCTGTGGGATCCCGGCCCAGGCGGCCGTAGATGGAGGCGATAAGCGCCAGGTCATCGCCATCCCAGCTGCAGCCGTAGTCGCGGTTGAAGCGCTGCAGGGCGCCGATGCCCAGGGCGGCCAGCGGGATCACTTCCACCGGCTGGGGCGTGAGGCCGGTCTCGAAGGAGGTCAGCGGCTGGCGGTAGCGCATCTCCGTCATGCGGTCGCGCAGGATGTTGACCAGTGCCTCGGCCTGCTCCTCGGTGACTGTCAGTGGCAACCCCAGCCGCATTGAGCGCTCCAGGCGCCACACCGCCCCCACGCCTGATCTCCTGCAGATCTCCACGGCGGCGGAGGACCACGCCGTTTCGAAGTTGAGGCGGGGGCCGTACTCGAGCACGGTGGGGAAGCGGCCTTCCAGGAAGCTGCCGTCCCCGAACCTGTCGGGTTCGAAGGTCTCGGAGAGGACGTAGCGCAGGATGTCCGCGTCACGGTCGGTGAGCGCGGTGCCCGCGTGGTGTCCTGTCTCCGCGTAGAAACAGTGCTCGGTGGCCACCTGTCCTACCGGTTTGCCCAGGATGGCCTCAGCGGTCGAGACGAAGGCCTCGACCCTGGTCGCGGTCATGCCCGGGGTACGGAAGAAACGCCACATGCTCATAGGCCACAAACCATATCACGCCGACCGCCTGTGCGGGCACGCCGGCATGTCGGCGTGCCGGTCCTGTCGCGTCGGCCAGGAGGTGCCAAACGGCGCCCTGTTTGCTCGCGGGGGAGACACGCAATCCGGTATCCTGTTGCGGGCCGCCCACATCCCCGGGACGGTCGGGAGAGGAGGACCGTCACGGGCACCGTGGGTTTCGACAACCAGAAGTACCTGGAGGAGCAGAGCCGCGCCATCGTGAGCCGCGCCGGGCGCATCGGCGGCAGGCTCTATCTGGAGTTCGGCGGGAAGATCACCTACGACTTCCACGCCGCGCGCGTGCTGCCGGGCTATGACCCCAACGTCAAGATCCGGCTGCTGCAGCAGCTCAAGGACCAGGTGGAAATCATCGTCTGCATCTACGCTGGTGCCATCGAGCAGCGCAAGGTGCGCGCCGATTTCGGCATCCCCTACGACGTGGATGCGCAGAAGCTCATCGACGACCTGCGCGACTGGGGTCTCCCCGTGCGCGCCGTGGTCATCACCCGCTTCGAGGATCAGCCCTCGGCCCGCGTCTTTCGGGCGCGGCTGGAGCGCCGCAGCATTGCCGTCTACACCCATCGCTTCACCAGCGGTTACCCCACTGATGTGGACCGCATCGTCAGCCGGGAGGGCTACGGTGCCAACGATTACATCCCCACCGAACGGCCGGTGGTGGTGGTGGCCGGCCCGGGGCCGGGGAGCGGCAAGCTGGCCACCTGCCTGTCCCAGCTCTACCACGAGCATCGGCGCGGCAACGCTGCCGGCTACGCCAAGTTCGAGACCTTTCCCATCTGGGACCTGCCGCTCAAGCACCCGGTCAACGTGGCCTACGAAGCGGCCACGGTGGAGCTCCACGACGTTAACCAGATCGACCCCTACCACCTGGCGGCCTACGGCGAGCAGGCGGTGAACTACAATCGGGACATCGAGGCCTTCCCCCTGCTGGCGCGCATCCTGCAGCGGGTGGGGGGAGCCGCTTTCTACCGGTCGCCCACCGACATGGGCGTCAACCGCGCCGGCTCCGCCATTGTGGATGACGGCGTGGTGCGTGTCGCCGCCGAGCAGGAGGTCATCCGCCGCCACTTCCGCTATGCCTGCGAGTACGCCGTGGGCTTGGTGGAGCGCGAGGATGCGGAGCGCGCTCAGCTCATCATGCACGAGTTGGGCTTGGACGAGGAGCAACGAGTGGTGGTCCTGCCGGCCCGGCAGGCGGCTGCCGAGGGGGAAGCCAAGGGCAAAGGCAACGACGGCGTCTACTGTGGAGCGGCCATCGCTCTGCCGGACGGCCAGATCGTCACCGGCAAGAACTCCACGCTCATGCATGCCGCCTCCGCGGTGGTGCTGAACGCTGTGAAGCACCTCTCCCGGATCCCGGACGAGATGCCGTTACTCACCCCGGCGGTGATGGAGTCCATCGCCGCTCTCAAGAAGAACGTGCTGCGCATGAAGTCGGTGAGCCTGGATCTGGACGAGATGTTGATCGCCCTGGGCATCAGCAGCGCCACCAATCCGGCCGCGGCTGCCGCGGTGGGCCATCTCACCGACCTGGCGGGGTGCGAGTTCCACACCACCCACCTGCCCACCGCCGGCGACGAAGCCGGCCTCCGGCGCCTCGGTCTCAACGCCACCAGCGATCCGCAGTTCGCCACCCAGTCGCTGGTCATCGGTTAGGGCGGTGCGGCCGGCGCGAAGGAGGCGGCAAGGGCTGTGGGAGCCGGTGCTGCTCAGTCAGGCGCTGAGCGCGTCTCGCCGAGGAGCGCCGCCCGCATCGCCCGCTGCAGGTGGACGGCGCGCTCGCTCCCTGACGGCCGCGCTTTGACCTGCTACAGTGAGGGGCCGGTGGCAGCGTCTGCTGCCCCCGGCCCCTGCATTTCACGGAAGGAGCCGGATGCTGAGCTTCACGGAGGATCTGGAGGCGGCTCGCCGCGTGCACGGTGGCCGTCACTACTGCCACGGTCTGGTGCTGGGTGTGCGCTTGGCTCGTGTAGGCTGTCGGCTTCTGGGCTTGGAGGACCCGGCCCACTATCGGGATCTAATGGTGTATGCGGAGACGGATCGTTGTGCCGCCGATGCCGTGAGCGGCGTTACCGGTGCCACCCTGGGTCGTCGCCGCCTCAAATGGGTGGACTACGGCAAGTTCGCTGCCACGTTCCTGGACTTGGCTACAGGCAGGGCGGTGCGGGTGTGGGCACGCTCCGACGTCCCCCACGGGCGCCCGGAGCAGGACGCCGTGGAGATGTGGGCTGGCTTCACGGACGATGAGCTCTTCGGCTGGGACTGGGTGGAGGTGGAGGTGCCGGTCTGCGACCTCCCGGGCCGGCCCCGTTGCCGGGTGCGGTGTGAGGCCTGTGGGGAAGAGGTGCGTGATGGCCGTCATCGCCGGGTGGAGGGCCGCAACCTGTGCCGGGCCTGCGCCGGAGGCGCATACTATTCGGTCAAGAGGCTGCAGCGGGATGGGGCTTCGGCGGCCTAGGCGCAGGGGCGAATCGCAGGGGCGAATCGGATACCCAGCAGGAGGAAACAGCCCGGGATGAGCAGCGCATTGGGACAGATCTCGTTGGCCGTGCTGGTGGGCGGCGAATCCCGGCGTATGGGCTCTGACAAGGCCTTCGCGCCCTTCGCGGGTACAACACTGTTGGCGTGGATGCTGGAGCGCTTTGGTCCCGCCTTTGCCCACACCTTCATCGTGGCCAACGACGCGTCGCGGTACGCGGATACGGGGGTCCCGGTGGTGAGCGATGCTCTCGCGGAGAGAGGCTCCATCGTGGGCGTGTATTCGGCTGCGCTGGCCTCGCCCACGGAGCGTGTTCTCTGCCTGGGCTGCGACATGCCGTTCGTGACGCTGGAGGTCCTGCGCTGCCTCGCGGCCGAGTCTCAAGGTCACGACATCTGCGTGCCTCGCCACGACGGCGTTATGGAGCCCCTGTGTGCCGTGTATTCGCGCTCGGCTCTACCGGCACTGCGTTCGGTGGTGGAGGGGGGCGAGCGACGCATCTATGCCTCCTATCCGCTGGTGGACACGGGGTATTGGGATATGGACCCTGTGCGCTTCGCCGATGCTGATCGCCTCTTCTCCAACATCAATCGCCCGGAGCAGCTGAGGGAGGCGGAGGAGCTGCTTGCGCGTGAGGGCGGCCCTCGGGGGGATCACGGCGATCCGCTGCGGCGGCTGGCGCCTCGGGTGAGGGCTTTCGTGGAAGCGGTGCCGCTCCCGGTGGTGTCCTTCGTGGGAAAGAAGAAGACCGGCAAGACCACTGTGCTGGTGCGTGTGGTGGCTGAGCTCGTGGCCCGTGGATACCGCGTGGCCGTGATCAAGCACGACATGCACGGCTTCGACGCCGACGTGCCGGGGCGTGACACCTACCGCCTGCGCCAGGCGGGGGCCACGGTCACAGGCATATCCTCGCCGGACAAGCAGATGTGGATTGTGATCACGAACCACGAGCCGGAACTGCGGGGGCTCATCGGCAAGGTGGACGAGCCGGTGGACCTCATTATCACGGAGGGCTTCAAGCGCCAGGCTTCGCCCAAGATCGAGGTCGCCAGGCGGGAACGTAGCGAGCAGCTGATCTGTGAGGAGAACGAGTTGCTGGGCATCGTCAGCGATATGACCTTCCCCTCGCACCGGGTGCCGCAGCTCTCAGTGGGTGATACTTCCGGCATCTGCGACCTGTTGGAGGCGACCGTTCTGGGGCGCGCCGGCGTGGCGTGCATGGAGCCGGCTCCTGACCTCCAGGTGAGGCCGCGGGTGGAACGCGTTGACCAGGGGGAATCGTGAGATCAGGGTGTGCCTGCAGGGCTGAAAGGGGTGGGCACTGTGCGCACCACGTACCTCGGCCGCACGACCTGGTGGTGAACTTGGACGCGGTCGTGTGTTCGCCCCTCGGCTGTCTGCCGTGGAGTGCCACGAGGCCATCACCCGCCTCGAGGCCGCGCTCAGGTGTGCCGACGGTGACACCAAGAGCGTCTACCTCGAGGTAGAGTCGGCCGAGCGCTACGTCCAGGCGGGTGACCTGGTTCACCCGGCCTGAATCCGAGCGGGACCCGGCTGCCCGTGTCGTCTGGAGTCTCAGGCGGCCGGCGGGCGCGGCCGAGTCTCTAGGCCTGGAACTTCTCGCGCAGTAGGGCGCGTCCCTGGCGCCGGAGGGCGCTCATGAGGTCGTCCAGGTGGGAGGGCGTGGTGAGAGGGTTGATGATGGTCACCCGCAGCGCGCCCACTCCGTCCTTCTTGAAGGGCACGATGTAGAACTCGCCTGACTCGATGAGGCGGCGTCGTAGTTCCAGCTGGAAGGCGCCTATTTGCTCGGCCGAAGCACGGCGCAACTCGTCCGGTAGGTGGCGGAAGGCCACGATGTTGCACTGCGGCTCGTGGAGCGGCTCGAAGTCGTCGGCCGCCGAGAGCTTCTCGTAGAAGGTGCGGCCCAGGGCAAAGGTGACGTCCACCATGTCGGCGAAGAGCTCTCGCCCGAACAGCGACCAGACGCCCCAGAGCCCGAATGCCGCCGCCCGCTTGGTGCACTCCACCGTCTTCATCCCGCTGTCGTACTCTGCCAAGCCGGGGGCGGCGGGGTCAAACAGGTAGGGCGCGTCCTGGCGAAAGGCCTCGAAACGGTGACGCCGGTCGCGGTAGAGGACGAAGGCGCAGAGGCTGGGGACGAAGAGCATTTTGTGAGCGTCCCATACCACGCTGTCCGCCTTCTCCAGACCGGTCAGCAGGTGGCGGTGCCGTGGACTCAGGACCGCCGCCCCACCGTGGGCCGCGTCCACGTGCAGCCAGACAGCGTGGCGGCGACAGACCTCCGCGATGTCCTCCAGCGGGTCGAACGCTCCAGTGGGCGTGGCGCAGGCGCAGGCAACGACGGCCACCACCGGTTGGCCATGCCCCCGCAGGTTCGCCAGTTCGTCGTCCAGTTGCGCCGGGTCCATGCGACCTCGCTCATCCAAGCCCACCCGCACGATGCTGCGGCTGCCCAGGCCCAGGATGCCAGCCGAGCGTGCCACGCTGTAGTGGGCGTCGGCATGCGCCAGGAGTGCGGGCGGAGGGCCTTGACGACTGACGCCGCTCTCCCACACGTTCCCCAGAGCAACGTTGCGGGCGGTGAGCAGGGCGGTGAGATTGGCGAGGGAGCCGCCATGCGTCACCAGGCCCGCGAAGCTCCCCGGCTCCCAGCCGATGGCCGTGCCCAACTCTCCCACCAGTGCCTGCTCCGCGGCTGTGGCCCATGGCCCCATCTCGTACACGGCCATGACCTGATTGGTGACCGAGCCGATGGCGTCGAACAGCCCGGCGAGGGGCACGGGCGCAGGTACCTGATGGCCGATGTAGCGGGGATCATGGAGGTTGAGCCCTTGGTCCAGCATAAGCTGGGCCAAGGCCGCGAACCGCTCGGTTACCGGGGCGGACTCGCTCTCACCCTGTATCTGAGCTCCTCGGTTCTGGAGCAGCGCCGCCGCGCGGCGGATGGCGTCTTGGGGATCCGTCCAGGGCAGTACCGCACCCTCAGACCTTTCGGCTTTGGCCAGATGGTTGGCCAGCAGTGCGGCGAGACGATGGCCGGCCTGCTCCAACAGACACGGGTCATAGGCGGAGACGATTCGTGTGCGGGCGGCGGCGAGGTCATCCGGATGGGAAGCCATGATGATGAGGTGCTTTCTCTTGGCGGTTACGGGCGCCTCATTCTCCACCTCCGGCCGCATGATCGCAAGCCGCGCCCGCCAGGGCGGCGGGAATGGCCTGCAGGTTGTCCAAGAAGCGAAAACCCGGACGATTCGTCAGCCCTGTCATCTCCGCCAGGCGCTGCACATTGGGGTTGGCATTCACCATCCCCAGCCACGTGGCGCCTTTGAGTGTCGCCACCGTGTCGAACAGGAGAGACAGCCCCCGGCTGTCCACGAAGGCGAGTCGGCTGCATTCCAGCAGCAGGGCGGGGGGCTCGGTGCTGAGCTCTTCAGCCATCGCCTCCCTCAGCATGTCAACTGTCTCCAGATCCAACTCGCCACTCACATAGATCAGGGGGGCGCCGAAGCGATAGGAGATCTGGATGTCGAAAGCGGGCGGCGCGCCGTCCGTGAGATGAAGCACCTGTTCCGGCACGCGAGGTGGTCGATGTGACGGCTTGGGCATGAGCGTCCCCCTGTGGCATTTTGTCTCTGGAGGTGTGTACCCATACTGAGGGCGTCGTAGTCGGAAACAGGGGCGAGCGACGGCCGGCCGCCGGGCGTTGCGGGATCGGCATGATGCTGCTCCCATTGCGGGGGGGGGCGGGATGAATGACCCCGCGGTCCCCCAATGAGTTTCTCAGCACGAGCGCTCTGCGAGACCTCGAGCATGGTCGCGTACGTCGGCCGGCCATTGTGCCGTCTCCTCCTGGAAGCGTTCGCAGTTCCCGGCGAAAAGGGCGCGCACGGCCTCCTCATAGCCGGGTTCGTTCCCGGCCATGGCGGTCATGAAGCGGTAGCAGGATTCACGAGCCTCGCGTACCCGCACCTCGTCTGCCGTGGAGCGCCGGGCTTCCTCCACCAGCCTGCGCAGGGTGGCCGAGGCTCCTCCCGGCTGCCGGCTGAGCCAGTCCCAATGGCGTGGGAAGAGCGTCACCTCGCGCGCCACCACACCCAGTTTGGGCCGACCGGGGGACCGACGCGTCGGGTTGGGGGATGCTCCCTCCGAAGTGGTGGCCGGGGCGGTATCCGTTGCCGTGGTGAGGTGGAGCGACGCCTTGCTGGCTTGGGCGCCCGTCGCCCGTGTCGGCCCTGGTACCTGGGGGAGCGGGTCGCGGAAGTCCACGTCCACGGGGTGGCTGGTGTTGGCATCGAAGATGATGATCATGTCGTGCCCGCCCCGCTCGATGAGGGCCCTGGCTTCCATTGCCACCTGCTGCAGGTCGCCGGTGGCCAAGCGCGTGCTACCGGCGAAGGCGATGTAGGATTGGTTGGAGTCCTGGCCCATGTGTTGCCCCCTCTGTGGTTGGCGTGATCGGTCTGCAGCATTCTACCCGGGTAATATCACCCTGTCAATAAGACCCGGGTAAAACCACGGCACACTCGGGAACAAGGCGCTGGGGGCGAGTCGTCCTGCGTGAACACGCGGGGTGCTAGTCTAGGTGAGCACGTCCCCGTTCCGGCCGTGGGAGGGCCGTCGATGGCAGATGCAGGGATGGAAGCGTTGGCCCGTAACGTTCTCGACTATGCTCTGGCGCTCCGGCCGGGCGAGAAGTTGCTGATCGAAGGCGAGGCCGGCTGCGAGCCTCTGGTGGGAGGCCTGATCGAAGAGGCGTACCGGCGGGGGGCCGTGCCGTACTTCGACGTCCAGGTTCCCCGGTTGCGCCGAGCCTGGCTCATGGGCTCCACTCGGGAGCAGATGGATCTGCAGACAGGCTGGCACCTGGCACGTGCACAGCAGATGGATGCCTTCCTGTGGATCTTGGCCGGCGACAACTACTTCGAGTACGCTGATGTGCCCGGGAAGACCATGCAGGAGTGGAACCTGGCGGCCAAGCCGGTGTTGGACTTCAAGCTGACCAAGAAATGGTCCCTGCTGCGCTTTCCCACACCGGCCGGTGCCCAGGCTGCGGGTATGTCCAGCGAGGCCTTCGAGGAGTTCGTCTATCGGGTTTCCACCATGGACTACTCGCGGATGGACAAGGCCATGGAGCCTCTGGTGGCGTTGATGGAGCGCACCAACCGCGTGGACATCAAGGGCCCCGGCACCGATCTTTCCTTCTCCATCAAGGACATACCGGTAGTCAAGTGCGCCGGAAGACTCAACATCCCGGACGGCGAGGTGTTCACTGCGCCGGTCAGGGACTCTGTGAACGGCCGTATCACCTACAACGCACCCTCGCTCTACGACGGCACGGTGTACGAGCGGGTGTCGCTGCTGTTCCGAGAGGGGAAGGTGATCGAGGCCACCGGCAACCTGCCCGAGAGGATCAACGAGATCCTGGACACGGATGAAGGGGGTCGGTATGTGGGCGAGTTTGCCCTGGGAGTCAATCCCTGGGTGGAGAAGCCCATGCAGGACATCCTTTTCGACGAGAAGATTCGCGGCAGTCTCCACTTCACTCCCGGGGAGGCCTATGAGGACGCCGACAACGGGAACAAGTCGGCGGTGCATTGGGACCTGGTGCTCATCCAGACTCCGGAGTGGGGCGGCGGCGAGATCTGGTTCGACGGCGTGCTGGTGCGCAAGGACGGGCGTTTCGTGCTCCCAGAGTTGGAGGCGCTGAATCCGGAGCGGCTGGTTTAGACGCCGCCTTCGGTGGGATTGCTGAAGGAGGGGCCGTGGGGGAGTACGTGGAGGTGGCGGAGGTTGCCGAACTGGCCGACGGGGCTATGGGAGCGGTGCGGTCCGCCGGCAGGGACCTCCTGCTGGCGCGCGTGGGCGAAGCCTACTACGCCACACAGCTTCGCTGCCCGCACATAGGCGCAGACCTGGCCCGGGGCAGCCTGCAAGGCACCGTGGTGACCTGTCCACGCCACGGGTCGCAGTTCGATCTGCGGGATGGGCACGTGGTTCGCTGGACGGACCGAGGCGGTGTGGCGCTGGCCGTGGCCAAGCGCATCAGATCTCCGCGGCCGCTCAGCGTCTACCCGGTCAAGATCGAGGGAGAGCGCGTGCTGGTGGATCCAGGATTGGATGGGCCCAGCGACCGGACGCCGTCTCCCGCCTAGGAGCACAGCCAGGTGACCGTGTACTCCAGGCTGGCGTCCGGCGTCAAGGGCTCGGAGTTCAGGAGCGCCCAGCGGCCGGATAGGCCGGCCTCGCGGGCCGCAAGTTCGAAGTGGCACATGGCGATCCCTAGGTCCACTCGTGGCAGATCGGCGATTCGCGTCAGTGCGAAGAGCAGAGAGCCTTTGCCGTAGCCCTTCTGACGCTTGAGGTGGAAATGCCAGGCTCCTTCCGTCCCGATCAGGCGCCAGGGCTGTTTGTTGGAAGCCGAAGGGGCCCAGCGCACCAACTCCAGGATGTGCGCGTAGGACCCGGCGACTCCCGGGGGCAGGGGCACACCCGGGCGCTCACTCCAGAACAGCTCGCCGGCGGAAAGGCGGCGGCTGCTTCCCGCGTGCGCACGGATGGGGTCGTGTGCTCTCTCCAGCGGGTACCCCGCGGCCACCACGGCCGGCATCACTTCGCCGACGCCGGGCCTGATCCGTTGCGCGAAGCGGCTCCGCGAGAACGTCCCTCCCAGCCAGCAGGTGCCCAGGCCCAGGTCGGTGGCTTCGAGCACCGCCCGCTCCATCAGGTAGCCGTAGTCCTCCAGATTCCTTCGGCCGGACCCGGCTACTCCCACCAGGAATGCCGTCGCGCCTTTGACGAACCCGTAGGTGCCCAGGCCGCGCAGCGCTTGGGCGTCATGCGGGGATGCCGCCAGAAGCGCGAAACGGCAGCGAGTGCCCAGGGGCCCGACCGTGTTCTCGGCCAGGATGTCCTCCAGGTGGCGGCGCGCCCCGGCCTCCAGCGGCGTGGCGCGATACGCGCGGCAGGAGTAGCGTTGTCGGATGATGTCTGCCAACGGCCGGTTCATCGCTTCCTCCGTGTAAAGACTGGCCTGCGCTCCTGGGGGCACATAGACACATAACACATCGGCATCCAGAGGGCACGGCCCGGGCGCAGGGGTCGCGCTGCGCGGCAAGGAAGTCGATCAGGGGGATCTTATGGGCGTAGGCGGGAGCGATTCAAGGGAGGCTGCATTCGCCGGCGGGGCATGGGCCGGCGACGTGGTGCTCGAGGTCCGCGAGCTGTGCAAGGCCTACGTGAAGGGCAGGCTGGTCAATGACCACCTATCGCTGGCGCTGCATCGTGGTGAGGTCTTCGGGTTGCTCGGGCCCAACGGTGCGGGCAAGACCACCTTGGTGAGCCAGGTCATCGGTTTGGCAAAGCCGGACTCGGGCCGCATCACCCTGGAGGGGGTGGACATCGTGGCCCACCCGGACCACGCCCGGCGCCAATGCTCCTACCAGGCGCAGACGCAGGTGCCCATCAGCGGGCTCACTGCCAGGCAGGCCATCGAGTTGGTGGGCCGCGTGCGCGGCGGGAGAACGCGGTCGGTGCACGAGCGTGCGGGAGCGCTGCTGGACCGGCTGGAGATGGGCGAATGGGCGGGCCGGCGGGCGGAGACCTTCTCGGGAGGCATGCGGCGCTTGGTGGCCTTCTGCATGGCGGCAGTGGCTCCCGGCCGTATCGTCATTTTGGACGAGCCCACCAACGACATTGACCCCCTGCGCCGCCGGCTGTTGTGGCAGGAGGTGAGGGAGCTGGTGAACATGGGCTCCACCGTGCTCCTGGTCACTCACAACGTTCTGGAGGCGGAGCGGGCGGTCGATCGGCTGGCCATCATGGACCGCGGCCGGGTGGTAGGGGCGGGCACCCCGGCGTCTCTCAAGGGAGAGGGCGCGGAGGGCATGCAACTGGAGGTGGTGGTGGAGCCGCGCGGGGAGCTGCCGCCACTGCCTCCCTTCCTCCATCACACCGTGGTCACCGGCCGTCGCGTCATCGGCCGGTTGGCGGAGAGGGAGGTGGGCTCTGCCATCCAGTGGGCCCGCGGGTTGAAGGAGAGCAATGCGGTGGAGGAGTACTCCATTGGTCCCCTCACGCTGGAGGATGTGTACCTGGGCGCGATCGGGCGGGGCGGTTCTCTGCAGGGGGAGGAGGTGCAGGATGAAGCAGATCCTGCGTAGCTACGCGCTCATGCTGAAGTGGCAGGCGCTGAGCAACAGGCCCCTGCTGCCGCTCAACATCGTGGTGCAGCTCATGATTGCCGCCGGCTTCGTTATCGGCATTGGCTTCTTCTACCCGGAGATCACCCCGGCCATGGCCAAATACCTGACCACGGGCGCACCCACCATCACCCTGCTTATGATCGGCCTGGTGCTGGTGCCGCAGGTGGTGGCCATGGGGCGGATGGCGGGTACTTTCGAGTATATGTGGTCGCTGCCGGTGCCACGGTTGGTGTTCGTGGCTGCGGACGCCACCATCTGGGTGCTGGTGTCGCTCCCGGGCGTCGTCCTCTCCCTGCTCATGGGTGCCGCCTACTACGACTTCAGTCTGCACATCCAGTGGCCGGCCATTCCCGCCATCCTGCTCATCTCCGTCACCGGCATCTCCGTGGGCTACTCCATCGCCCACGGAGCGCCCAACCCGCAGATGGCGAACCTCGCCACGCAGGTCATAGTCTTCAGCGTCATGATCTTCTCGCCGGTCATGTACCCCGTGGAGCAACTGCCCGGCTGGCTGCAGGCCGTGCACCGGGCGCTGCCGGTGATGTACATGGCGGATCTGTCGCGCGGCACGCTCACCGACCTGGAGGTAGACCTGGGCCGGGCCTTCGCCGTGGTGGGGGCATGGTGCGTGGCCGGTGTCGTGGTCACGTCACTCCTCGTGCGCCGGCGGAATTAGCGCTCGGCGACGGGTGCCGCGGTGACCTCCTGCTCGCGATGACCCAGGGGGGCTGTCGTTGCCGCATGTGCTTGCGTTCCGGGAGGCGCGATGAGCTTTGTCGGTGGCCCCCGGCTGCGTCAAGAGCAAGGGAGGCAACTCCTGGAAGCTATCTATCACCGCGTCGGCTACCGGGCTGGGCGGCCAATGCGAGTAGCCCGAGTACTGAATGGTATACAGCCCACGGGCGTGTGCCGGCTCGATATCGGTGGTGGGACGATCTCCCACCATGGCGGCCTGCCACGGGGCGATGCCTTGCTCGGCCAGATCCTGTACCAGCACGTCATAGAGCGTGCCGTCACCCTTGGTGTGCCCACGGTAGCGCTCGTCCAGCAGTGCACCGCTGGCGATGTCGAGCTTGCCAAGTGGGGTGATGAGATAGCGGAAGAAGCGCCGGAGGTGATGAGCGCTCAGGAAGCGGAGGACGATGTTCTGATCGAGAGGCCCCACCGTGCGTTTGAGTTCCGAGACCACATCCAGTACCAGTCCTGCATCGCGCAGCGCGGTCAGGGCCTGCCGCAGGTGGGCCCCCGTGCCCAGGAGCCTGGGCTCCGCCTCCATGAAGGCGAACTGCGCCTCCTCGTTTCCGTCCAAGACGTAGGAGAGGACCTCGTGTCGGTGGCCCTCCTTGACCGTGTAATACTCACCGTAAGTGTCGCGCAGTATGCGGTAGGCGCGTGCCCTGTCCGCCGCCAGTTCGGGTTGGCCCAAGGCCTTGCACGTGTCCCCCCAGAGCAGGGTATTGCGCAGGCCCGAAGGGTCCATGAGTGTCTCGCCGTAGTCAAAGCCGCACCAGCGCATGCGGTTTCTCATGAACACGCCCTCCGCATCCTCATCGCCAGGCCGGCACAATGGTCTCGTGTTGGAAAAGGCGCACGGCCGCACGCAGCACCAGGTAGTCGGCCCCTGCCGGCCCCGCCGCCAATGCCGGCGCGCCCGGCAGCGTGAACCATACTACCCCAGTGACCTGCAGTGCAATGAGGGCAAGCACGGGCAGGACGACGAGGATCACCAGGTTCTGGGCGTTCTTGGAATCGCGGGCTCGGGAGGACCCAGATGATGCTTCGAGCCGGCCTTCCTGGCCGCGAATGAGGTGGGTGGCGTCAACGGGCGGCAGATCATCACCAAGTCGTATCCGGGCGCTTCCACCACGGCCGACAAGGTGGCCAACACCAAGAAGCTCGTGGAGCAGGACCAGGTCTTCGGCCTGCTCAACTTCGGCGGCATGCCGGTGGCCCTGGCGTTGAGTCCCTATGTGCGGGAGCAGAAGGTGCCCTATCTCTTCCCACACACCGGCGCCGGGCAGATGGACGAGCAGCGTTACATCTTCTCCTCCTTCCCGTACTATGAAGATGAATGCCGCTACATGCTGAGCTACCTGGTCAATGATCGCGGCTACCGCAAGCTGGCCATCGTCTACGCGGACAACGTCTACGGCTACCTCTTCCGTGACGCGTTGCAGGCGCAGAGCGAGGCGCTGGGCTACGAGGTGGTGGCCTCCCAGGTGGTGAAGGACATGAAGCCCGCCACGCTGGCCACGGAGGTGGCGGCGCTGCAGGACACCGATCCCGATGCCGTGATCATGGCCCTCTACGTGGAGCAGGCCCAGAAGTTGTTGCAGCAGAAGGGCCTGGCCGGCTGGGAGGACGTGCAGATGGTGTCCACGGGGTCCCTGACGGACGCCAACACGCTGAATGTGGCCTGCGGCTATGGCGAGGGGACCATCGGGTTGGCCTTCTACCCCGATGCCGCCACCAGCATGGAGCCCGGTGTGGTGCAGTATCGAGAGCTGATGTCGCAGTGTCACCCGGGTAGGACGTGAAGGGCTCCATCGAGCCGGGCAAGCTGGCCGACTTCTGCATCCTGGACAAGGACATCATGACCATCGACCCGCATGACCTGACAGACACCGCGGTGCTCATGACCATTGTGGATGGTGACATCGTCTATGACAACTCGCTGGGGGCCTTCACGCACTAGACCCTGCTCAGTATTTGACCGAAGTGAGGGAGGAGTTGACCTGCCTCCCTCACTTCCTGCGCCGCAGAGAGCCGCCGGCGCCGCCCATGGTGACGAGGGCGATGACCGCGATGAGTAGGATTCGCAACCACAATGCCCACGGGTTCTCCCAGATCCAGATGGAGACCATCCAGGGCAGGAAGACGATCCAGACGATGATCTCCAGCACCAGAGGGAGCCCCTGGGCCCAGGTCATGATGTGGCTGAACCACGTCGGTGTGGAGATCCAAATGGCGATGAAGGCGATCCAGAGTAGGGTGGCGAGCCCGGAGCCAGCGAATCCCATGGTCCCCCCAATCCGCGCAAGCGACGATCGGCTTGCGACAATTCTACGCGTCAGGCGGGGGACAGACACGGTCGTCGCCGAAAGAGGTGCGCTCGCCCCGGGAGGGCAAGCCGGGAAGTGAACAGCAAGGGAGGGAAGGCGCCCGCTTTCCGTCCCTTGCCGATGTGGCGAGACTGAGCCTACAGCTCGGATCAGCTACCTGCCGACATGCCTCCTGAGCTTGTCGACGTCCAAGCTCAGGGCCTTGGCCTTGCCACGTCTCTCCGCTCTCCACGTGATGGGGGCTCAGGCTTTGTCTGTCCGGGCGATGCGCATGATGACGGTTAGGTGACGATCCAGGAGACTGTGCCCTTCATGCCTCTGCATGCATCGCCCGGCACCAGCAGCCGAGCAACTGTCCCTGCGACCAACCCCACGATCAACGCCCCTATCATCCGGGCTCCTCTCAGGTAGCTTGGTCCGCAGCCCAACCGTCCACTTCAGCCCGGTCCGGAACGGCACACCGGGGCTGTCACTTCCTGAGAGCACCGCGGGCGGGACGTTTTGTGGGGGCAATTCCGTTAAACGTCTCCAGACCGTAACAGCACAGAACTTGTGCTCGCGGTACCATGTGCCCGGCCCGTGGGGGTGGCGGGCCGGTGGAGTTGGATCACAGGCGCGTCTGAGGAGCGGCATCAGCGGGTGGTCAAGAGGCACAGTGAGTCACAGCCCCCCGTGCCTCAGGATGTCCTGTGGCGCGTCTTCGGCTATCGGGAATTCCGATCGCAACAGGAGGAGATCATCGGCCACGTGATGGCCGGGGCCGATGCCATCGTGCTCATGCCCACCGGGGGCGGCAAGTCACTCTGCTACCAGATCCCGGCGCTGCTGCGTCCCGGAACCGGCGTAGTGGTGAGCCCCCTCATCTCTCTCATGAAGGATCAGGTGGACGGCCTGCGGGCGGCAGGTGTGGCGGCGGCCACCCTCAACTCCTCTCTGCCGCCGGCCGAGGCGCGGCAGGTGCTGACCGCGTTGCAGCGGGGTGAGGTGGACCTGCTCTACGTATCGCCAGAGAGGCTCATGCTGGACGGCTTCCTGGAGAGACTGGATGTGACGCCGCTTGCCCTGGTTGCCATTGACGAGGCCCATTGTGTCTCGCAGTGGGGGCATGACTTCCGGCCCGAGTACGCCCGTCTGGGCCAGTTGCGCGAACGATTCCCGCACGTCCCCTTCCTGGCGCTCACCGCTACCGCGGACGAGCACACCCGCCGGGATATCGGAACGCAGCTGGGGCTTTCCCAGGCCCGCCTTTTTGCCACCGGTTTCGACAGGCCCAACATCCGCTACCTGGTGGCTGAGAAACGCACCCCCTCGGCCCAGCTGAAAGGCTTTCTGCGACGCCATCCGGGGGAAGCCGGCATCGTCTACTGCCTGAGTCGCCGGCGGGTGGAGGAAGTGGCGGCCGGGCTCAGGGCGGGGGGGTTGAACGCAGGCCACTACCACGCGGGTATGGAGGCTACGGAGCGGAGCCTGGTGCAGGAGAGGTTCCAGCGGGATGAGCTGCAGGTCATAGTGGCCACCGTGGCTTTCGGGCTGGGCATCGACAAGTCCAATGTCCGCTTCGTCGTGCACTACGACCTGCCCAAGAGCCCGGAGGCCTACTACCAGGAAACGGGCCGCGCCGGTCGGGATGGGCTGCCCGCCGAGGCCCTGCTTCTCTTTGGATGGGGGGATGTGGCGACGGCGCGTGCCTTGATCCAGGCCGGAGGGAACCAGGAGCAGGTGCGCATAGAGTTGCACAAGCTCAACGCCATGGTGGGTATCGCCCAATCGGCCACCTGCCGCCGCCGCTCCCTGCTGGGGTACTTCGGCGAGGTCCTTCAGGAGGACTGCGGCAACTGCGACGTCTGCCTGGACCCGCCCCAGACCTACGACGCCACTGTGCAGGCTCAAAAGGCTCTGTCCTGTGTGTATCGGCTGGGCCAGGGCTTCGGCGCATCCCATGTGGTCGATGTGCTGCGGGGCGCACGGACGGAACGCATACGGGCCCGAGGCCACGATGAGCTCTCCACCTACGGTGTGGGCGCGGAGACCGGGCGGGAGGAGTGGATGAGCGTGATGCGGCAGCTCATCCACCGGGGCTATCTGCACCAGGACGTGGGCAACTACTCTGTGGTGCGGCTGACTTCGGCGGCACGCCGGGTGCTGCGCGGGGAGGAGACGGTCATGTTGGCCCGGCCCCGCTTCCAACCGCTTCCGCCCTCACCCGCCGCCACCGCCGACCCTGCAGCGGGCGGTAGGCCCGCCGCCCAGGGGGCGTGCGGCGGCGGCACCGGCGAGCAGCAGCTGTTCAACCGGCTGCGAGCCCTGCGGCGGAGGCTGGCCGAGGAGGCCGGTGTCCCAGCCTATGTGATCTTCTCCGATGCCACACTGTGGGAGATGGCCGCCCGGCGCCCGGCCAATGCGGAGGAGTTGCTCCAGATCAACGGCGTGGGAGCGAAGAAGCTGGAGAGGTACGCAGACGTCTTTCTGGCGGAGTTGCGCCTCTGAGTCAGGGTATCGGGTCGAGCCGGCGCTGTGCCAGCGTCTCCGCCACCCGCCTGTACCTCTCGTGGATCAGGGAGCTGTCGAACTTCCGGAAACGCTGCAGCATGTCCTCCTGCTCGTGGCGCGTGAAGTAGCCCAGGGCAGGCTTGAAGAATCGCCTGTCTTCCGTGGCGATGTGGGCCGGGTAGAGCGCAACCAGCTCGGCCAGTGTGCCCTCGACAGGGGCAGCCACCCCCTCGCCGTCTGCGCCCAGCGCCGCCACGGCCTCCGCCAGACGGCCGGTGGCGGCCCGAGCCCGCTGGTGGTCCTCTAGGAGCGTCTGCATGATGCCGGCCAGTCCAGGCTCAATCTGCCTTTCTGCCAGGTCGGCGAAGAGGATGTCCTCCTCCTTGCCGTGGTGGGTGCGATCGGCATAGGTGCGGAGGAAGTCTATGATGGTGGCCAGGTAGGGAGGGTCAAGCGCAGAGCCTGCCCGCAGGCGGCTCAACTCAGCGCCCATGTCCTGGATCACCCGTTCTATGAGCCTATGCTCGATCATGAGTGGTCCTATGGGAAGCATTGCTTCTCCTCCGGGAGCACAGCATCTGCCAGCGGTGTACCCACATGGGCGGGCGAGCATGCAGCAACCAGAGCGAGGAAGCTGCACGAGGGGGTGAAGCTGCGCCCGTGTGCCTCGTGGAAGCACTCGTCTTGGGGATGGGATTCTTTGTGAATGCTGCTCCGGGGTGCCTGGTGCGAGCCTCAAGATGGCGATATCCTCGGCTTATGCCCGACGAGATCATGATCGAAGTCGAATGCCCCGTCTGCGGACGGAAGATCAAGCGGCCGCTCTCCCGCCTGAGACGCAGGCCACAGCTTCAATGTCCCACGTGTTACCGCACCGTCGTCCCCTCGCTGGAGCTCTGGACCAGAGACCTGACCCCTCGTGCCGGCGATGACGCAGGGGAAGAGGAGTAGCTCGGGTTTCTGTCATCGGCGCAGTCTAGACTGGATATCACATCCTTGGTTCGGGCGGGAGGTTATTGTGGCCGTTACTCTCCTGGGTGCCACGTGCGTGCTTCTGGCGGTGGCCGTGGTGGTCCTGGCTGTCATGCTGGCCGGGCAACGCCGCTTCTCGGGAGCGGAGCAACGCGTGTTGGCCGACCTGGATGCGCTGGGCAGCGGCCAGGCGGAACTGGCGCGCGTCATGAGGGAGGAGGCGGGACAGAGTAGGCGGGAGGCGGCCTCGGCCGGCGCTGAGCTGCGCATGGAACTGGCGGAGACGCTGGCCCGGTCTGACCGCGCCCTGCAGGTGGCTCTCTCAGAGATCCGCGTGGACAACGAGCGACGTCTGGACCAAATGCGCGCTGTGGTGGAGGAGAAGCTCCAGGATACGCTGGAGCGCCGGCTGGGTGAGTCCTTTCGGCAGGTGGGGGAGCGCCTGGAGCGGGTGCATGAGGGCCTGGGGGAGATGCATGCCCTGGCCGCGGGCGTGGGGGATCTGAAGCGGGTGCTCACCAACGTCAAGACCCGCGGCGGCTGGGGGGAGGTGCAGTTGGGAGCGCTGTTGGAGCAGATACTGGCTCCGCAACAGTACGGTGCCAACGTGGCCACCAATCCCCTGAGCGCGGAACGGGTGGAGTTCGCCATCCGCCTGCCGGGCAACGGCTCAAGTGACGGCATCTGGTTGCCGGTGGATGCCAAGTTCCCACTGGAGGACTACCAGCGGCTTCTGGAGGCCGGCGAACGCTGTGACCAGGGGCAGGCGGAAGCGGCGGCCCGAGCGCTGGATCTCCGTATCCGGGCCTGCGCGCGGGATATCAGGGACAAGTACCTCCATCCACCTTTCACCACGGACTTCGGCATCATGTTCCTGCCCAGTGAAGGCCTGTACGCGGAGGTGCTGCGGCGCCCGGGGTTGGCCGACTCGGTGCAGCGTGAGGCCAGAGTGGTGATTGCCGGCCCCACCACGTTGGCAGCTCTCCTCAGCAGCCTCCAGATTGGCTTTCGCACGCTGGCCATCGAGGAGCGCTCGGGGCAGGTGTGGGAGTTGCTGGGAGCTGTCCGTACCCAGTTCGGCCAATTCGGGGACCTGTTGGGCAAGGTGCAAAAGAAGCTCAACCAGGCGTCCGCCTCCATTGATGACGCCGCCCGCAAGAGCCGGGGCATCGAACGAAGGTTGCGGCAGGTGGAGCAGACTCCGGCGGGCGTTGCCCCCGGGAGGCAGGTGACCGCTCTTGGAGGGGAGGCGTGGCGCATGCCCCTGGAGGCTGAGGAGAAGGAAGCCGTAGGCGTCCAGGCAGTGGGTGACCCCGAGGGAACTGAGGGCCTTCAGCGTAGTTCGCGGTTTCGGGCGGAGGCTGAAGACCCAAGTGGGCCGGACTGCGCGTGATCCCAAGGACTACCCGTCTGGCTCATGCGAGAGCTCGGCTGCCGGGGGCGGTCAGTACTCCATTTCTTCCTGTGTTGCGCTGTGGAACCGTAGGTGCCGGTCGCGGAGACGGTCCTGCAGCAGGACGTAGTCGTGCTTCTGGGCCACCTTGTGCTCTTGGTAAACGGCGGCAGCCTCACGGGCACAGCGGGGACAGGCTTGGATGGGAACGGAGACGCAGAAGGCGGAAGGCAGCGGGTTGTAGGCCTGTTCAGCCCGGGTGCTCAGCGTGATGAAACCGGGGCACTCCCGGCACAAGCGGACCAGTTCCTCTTGGTGCTCCTCAATCATGTCCGTGTCGTAGAAGACCATGCGTTGCCGCCGGTAGTGGTCACCCAGCTTGGCCCGCGCCGCTTCCACCATTGGCTCCCGCTGGCGCCAGATGCCCAGCAGTTGGGAGACCACGCTTTCCAAGCCACGCTTCACTGATGGCTTCAGCGTGAACTTGTCCGGCGCCCAGTCCGGTTCAATGACGTGGCTGTAGTCCAGGCCGGCCATGGCTTGGATGATAGCGGTATTGACGTAGGGCAGGGCCGTCTCCACGGCGTAACCGCCTTCTAGAACGCAGAGGTCGGGGCGCAGTTTCTCGTTGAGGTGCGCGTAACCCTGTGCGGAGAAGCACATATTGGCCAGGGGGTCTGTGAAGTGGTTGTCCTGACCGGCGGAATTGAGAACCAGTTCGGGAGCGAAGTCGGCCAGAACGGGCAGTACCAGTTCGTCCAGTACGAAATGGATACCCTCATCCGGCGTCTCCGGGGGGAGGGGGATATTGATGGTGCGCCCCAGCGCGTTGGGGCCGCCCATCTCCTCCACGAAACCGGAGCCGGGGTAGAGGGTACGGCCGTCTTGGTGGAAAGAGATGAAGAGGACATCGGGGTCGTTCCAGTAGATGTCCTGCGTGCCGTCGCCGTGGTGGACATCGGTGTCCACGATGGCGATGCGCCTGTGCCCGTAGACCGTTCGCAGGTACTCCACCATCACGGCCATGTTGTTGATGTTGCAGAAGCCGCGATTGCCGTGGACCACCCGCATGGCGTGGTGGCCGGGGGGGCGGACCAGGGCGAAGCCGTTGGCGATGTCCGCCTTCTCCAAGGCGTCGACCAGCACCAAGGTGCTGCCGGCGGCAATGCGGTGCGCCTCGGTGGACTGGGCTTCGATGGAGGGCACGCAGAAGTGGGCCCGGGCGATGTCGTGGTGGTCGGCCAGCCGGGGGCGGTATTCCGCCAGTTGCGGGAGGTCGAGCAGACCCTCCTCAAAGATCTGGTCGCGGGTGTAGAGGAGACGCTCTTCCCGTTCGGGGTGAGTGGGGGAGATGGCCCAGTCGAAGGCCGGGAAGAAGATGAGCCCGGTAGGGCCGGCCGCGCGCCCGCGCCCTGAGGCGCCTGGGGCCGACCGGCTGTGAGCTGAATGCCGATCGGCGCTATTCGCCATGAGCCGCGCTCCAATCGTTCAGGATACCTGCGGGGATCTCCACGGTGACATCCAGCAGCCTTCCGATCGTGGAGTAACCGCGCACCATGTTGAATACTTCGCTGTGGGTGACCAGCGCGTCGCCGGCGTAGCTGCCGATCCCGGCCTCCTCCGCACGAGCGGCGAGCATCTCCAGGGCCATGTGCTCGGCTCCGGCCAGGCTGAGCCTGAGGTCCTCCAGTCGGCCGCCCCGACCGTCTTCCTCTGCCACCCACGTGCCCTGGCTGGTGTCCATGCTCAGGGTGAGGGCCATGGTGGGGCGGGAGAGTGCAGCCCCCAGGGCATTGGCGACCGCGGCGTGCTCAGGGACCAGGCACTTCATGCCCAAGAGCGAGGCCGCCGCCGGGGCCAGGGAGGGTGCGCCGCCGCCCACACCTACCAGGAGTGCGGGTCGTGCGTGCTCCTCTCGCAGAACCTCCCAGATGCGGTAGACGGGCTCGTCCCGCCAGTGTGCGAACATGGTCTCTACTTCCCCGGCGATTGTGGAGGCAAGCGCATCCACAACTCTGCGCGACGCTCCCTCCGGGCCGGTACCCAGCGCCACGGCCACCTCTGCCATGGCGCTTCGCGCCGCCTCCGCGTTGCCAAGATCGATGGCTCCCAACACGCGCAGGGCGTCGGTGGGAGTGGGGAAGGGGCCTCCAAGGCACGCTGGGGGACCCATACGGTCCGGGCCCACGGTCAGCACCCCCTCGTGGGCTCGCACCGCGCTGTCGCCACCTACCGGCACCGACTTCACCGCGAAGGACCGCACATGGGTGAGCAGATCGTGCACTCGTGCTCCCTTGGAGGCGAGGAGCGGTTGACCATCAAGCACCAGGGCCAGGTCGGTGGTGGTGCCGCCCACATCCAGCATGACGAACGACTCACCCGGCGGCGCCAGGGCCACCGCCCCCATGGTGCTGGCGGCGGGTCCGGAGAAGATGGTCTCCACCGGCGTGCGCAGCGAGTAGTCGAGGGGAAGGGTGCCGCCGTCGGCCTTGAGCACGAAGATGGGGGCGCAAAGGCCACGTTCTCTGAGGGCGCGGCTCATCTCCCGGGCGTACTCACCATAGTGGTCGCGGGTGGCGAGGGTGAGGAGGGTGGTGGCCACACGGCGGGGGAAGTTGAGCCGAGCCGAGACCATGTGGCCGCATTCAACGACGGCATCCGGGCTCTCCTCCAGTAGCAGAGCCTTGGCGGAGCGCTCGTGCTGTGGGTTGCGCTGGCAGAACTTGCCCACCACTGCCACTCTGGACAGGCCCTCCGCCCGCAAGGCGGCCCCTGCGGCGCGTACGCCCGCCTCGTCCAACGGGGCGATCTCCCGACCGCGATAGTCCACAGCGCCGTGGACGATATGCGCAGGTGGCAGCCCATAGTCCGACGGGTTGGCACCTGGGCCGGGCAGCAGTATGAGGCCCACGGGCTCTGCCTTATTCTCCGCCAGGAGATTGGTGATGACCGTGGTGCTCAGCACGATACGCTGCACTTGTGTTGGGCGGATTGACTCCAGGATGCAGTCCAAGGCCCTCAGCACCGACCCGGCCAAGTTGTGGGGGGCGGTGGCTACGGCGGCCTCAGAGACCACACGTCGTCCATCGATCAGCACGGCGTCGGTGGTGGTTCCGCCTACGTCGATCCCAATCAGCATACGGCCGTCCCCGGTTGCCCCTTGTGCCCTGTGTTCACTCATCCTCGTCCTGTGCCTGCCTTCCCGGCCGGAAATCACCTAGAGCTTTCGTAGTTGGATATCCCGGGTGGCTTCGTGCAGAGGGCTGTAGTCACGAGGGTTGGGGATGGAGGGGAGCCCGGGCAGCACAGGGTACCCGGGAAAGGCGGGTGCGGTGTTGCGTGTGGGCTTCGCCAGAAGAAGGCGATCGTCAGGGTAGATGGTGCCCAGGTAATCGCCGTTGGGGTTGACGGCTTCTCCATCCTCCCATGGAAGCCAGCCGATCACGTCCCCATCAACGTCGAACAGGATGTTGCCGAGGCGGAAGGCGATCCAATCGCCGCGGGAATCGAAGAGATACTGATCCGGCAAGGTGGCTCCGGAGACAGCCTGGTCCTTGCGGGTCAGAGGGCCCAGCGCTTCAAGGGCCCGGAGGGCGGTCTGTGCCCTCTGCGGCGTCAGATCGGCGGCGTCCAGCCCGGCCAGAGCTTCGTTGAGGGGCGACAGGATGCCACCCAGGGATTCGTAGGCTGCGGCGAGATCACGGAATACGTGGTGTGCTCCTCTCTGGAGATACTGCGAGTCCGGGGCCGCCATGAGTCGGCGCAGCAGCGGTGGAATGGCCACCGCGCCCATGTTGATGAGAAGTCGGGCGGCCAGCCAGCGGATCCCGGAGTCCTTGTCTTCCAGAAGGGGGAGCGCCTGCGCAGCAATGTCGTTTGGTTCCACCGGGGCGGTTTGTAGGCCCGGCATCTCGCTCAACACCTTGGCTGCCTCCCAGCGCGTGCGCTTGTCTCGGTCACTCAACAACGGCAGGATGGCGGGCACTGAGGAGGGGCCCACGTCGATGAGCCGCGAGCGGGATTCGCTCCTCTTCACCCCGTCGCGGTGGCGCAGATCCTGCACAAGCGCCTCAAGCGGGCACGCATCTGGCACCATCTAGTCCCCCTCCTCTGCACCGTTGCCGCTCAGCTTGTCGAATAGGTCCTGGAAGGTCTGCAGCGGCTGTGCCCCCACTATCTTGTAGCGATTGTTCACGATGAAGGTGGGGAGGCCGGTCAACTCATGCCGTTGCGCCTGCTCTCGGGCCGCCGACAGCCTGTTGGCATACAGTTTGTTCTCCAGGCCTGAGCGCAGCACGGCAATGTCAAGCCCGCAGCTCTCCGCGGCTTGTCGGAGCACACGGAACCGGCCCAGGTCGAGCCCTTGCCCGAAGTAGAGGCGGAAGACCTCCGCGTGGAAAGCGTCGAAGACGCCGGCGTCTCGCGCGTATTCAGCCGCCTCCAGAGCCAGGCGCGAGTTGGAGAGCAGTTCTGCCGGTTTGATGTGCAGGCCCAGCTCAGCGCCCCGGGCGATAATGGCGTCGTACATCTTGGTGGTGTCTTGCCCCGGGAAGTGCTCGGCCATGGGGAGCCCCTGCGTGGGGGTCTCCGGGTGCAGCTCATAGCCAAGCCAGGTCACGGTCAAGTCGTAGCTCTCTGCAAGCATGTCGAGAAGACCCTTCCCGATATAGCAGAAGGGGCATATGTAGTCCGAAAAGACTCTCACCTCAATCGCCAAGGCACCGTCCTCCCGTGGGGGATCGTACAATCACAAGTATGCCTCGTGCTCTCGCAACCTGCCCACGTTGCCCGCCGAGTGGGACGGCTGGTGGGGGACGAGGTGGCGCGACGAGTGGTCTCCGAGGCAGTGCCTGCCGTGACGGGGGGTGAGATGGCAGACGGGGACCGTCGCGGTGGTGGAGGCGCCGGCGGTGGCGGCCGTCGCGCCGGACGCTCGCCGGCGGCCGCGTGCCGTGTAGCCGCCAACCCGGGGCGGCGACTCTCCCTACTCCACGACTACCGTGACGCTGACGGTTTGGTCGTCAGGGGTGGTTTCCCACGGCCGCTTGTACAGGAAGTTGAGGACCGTCTCGCCGGGGCCCTCGGCCAGGAAATTGAAGTGATATGTGGCCGGGGCGCCGACAACGCTGGAGTCGGTGTTCAGCACCTGCTTCACGCCCTTCTCGCTCAAGGAGTTGCCGAACGGAGGCTCAAGAGTCCACTCATAGCCTGTGCTGGGATTGCCTTCCAGCACCATCTCCAACGCCTGCCCCGTGTTGAGGGTGACAGTGGTGTCGGCGGCCTCCCGGCTGATACTGACGGTGTCGCCCCCTGAGCCGGCGGAACCACCCTCGGTCCCCGCGGATCCGGACGCCGAACCCGAACCGCACCCTACCAGAGCCCAGCCTGCGAACAGCAGCAGGAGCACGAGGGCAATAAGGCGAGAAGCTCGCATTGTGGACCCCTTCCATCGCTTGGTTGTGTCCTACGACGAAGGGCAAAGTGTATCGGTTCCCCAGAAACAGGTCCTCTGTTATGCTGGGACGAACCTGGTTGGCTGCAGACGGGCGCGCATTAGTCCACGCCCCCGAAAGGAGAAGCATGAAGATCGAGAACATCGATGAAGCCCTCGAAGCGGCGCGGGCATTGAAGGCGTGGTCCTACCAGGAGAAGTACAAGGAGCACTCGGAGGGCACCGTACTGGCCCTGGAAGTGATCCGCACCTCGGCCAGCCTTGAAGAGCAGGTCATCGAGACCGTGCAGACTGCCCTCAGGGAGGATTTCGAGCGGCATACCTGGTCGGTGCTCATGCGCAATGTGCTGGAGTACAGCAGCCAATCGGTGGCGGCCGTCAGCAAGCTGGCGTACCGCATGTTTCTCCGTCGGGGTGGTGAGTAGCCCGCCTGCTTCTGCGGGTGCCTAGCGGTTGGCAGGGAGCGCCCAGCAGCGCTGCAGCTGGGCCGCCCACGCGGCCACTCGTTCGTTGGTGAGGGGGGCTTGGTTGAGCTTGTCGATGACCAGGCCCACGAAGCGCTCGCCCCGAACGGCCTCGGACTTCTCGAAGGAGTAGCCCGCCAACGGCCAGAAGCCGTCCACGGTTGCGCCGGTGGCCTGCACAGCGTCATACAGCCGGCCCAGGCCTGAAGCAAAGGTCTCAGGGTATGTTTCTTGGTCGCCGAGACCGAAGAGCGCTACGTGATGCCCCCGCAGGTCCAGCGCGCGCAGGCTCGGGAGGAATTCGTTCCAATCAGGCTGTATGTCGCCCTCTCCCCAGGTGGAGGTGCCCAGGATGAGGTGCGTGTAGCCCAGAAGGTCCTCGGGCCGGCTCAGTCGGATGTTGTGCACAGCGGAAGCGTCCAGAGCCAGCGCCACCTGTATCTTCTCCGCCACGATGTGGGTGCCGTAGCTGCTGCTGCCGAAAAATACGCCAATGGTGTTCAGGAGGACTCCTTCCGCGGTTTGAGGTGCAGGAGGCCGCCGGGCCCCCGCACCTCCATGGGTGTAGGGCTCACTCCCAGGGCCCCAGGGCCGTTACTCCTGCGCCGTCGGCGGGGTGAACACGCGATTGGCGAGCTCTGAGTCCACCATCACCAGGCCGCCGGGTGCGTCTCTCAGAAGCTGCAGCTTGCGTACGATGGCTTCGGCGTGCTCTTCCTCTTCCACCTGCTCGGCGATGAACCACTGCAGCTCGTTCTCGGTGGCGTAGTCGGACAGCTCGCGTGCAGTGGTCATGAGGCCGTTGATCAGTGCGGTCACCTTCTGCTCGTGCTGGAGGACCTGCTCAAACACGGCCAGGGGGGACTCCCAGGAACGCGGCGGCTCTTCAATGGCCAACAGGTCCACCCGTCCTCCGCGGGATACCAGGTAGCGGAAGAACTTCATGCCGTGGAAGGTTTCTTCCTCGTTCTGCATGTACATCCAGTTGGCGAAGCCGGGCAGGCCCTGCTCCTCGAAATAGGTGGCCATGGAGAGATAAAGGTAAGCTGAGTACAACTCGGCATTGATTTGCTGGTTGATCTCATCGCGCATGCGTTGGCTGATCATATGGGGTTCTCCTCCGGCTCGCGTGATTTAGCGTGGTTTCAGTGCCTGCTCCACCTTGGCGATGGCCTGGGCGCCATAGTAGCCACACCGACCCTTCGTGACATCGGGCTGGATGCCCTGTTCTCTAAGGTACTTGGCCACCTTGCCCGCGGACACCCCGATCTTCTCCGCGAGCTTCGCGGAAGTGAGCAACTCCTGTTCGGCCATCCGTGTCCTCCGTTTCATCGAGACGTTGCGTGCCGTTTGCCCAATTCGTAAGCCGGGGCAGGTAGGGCGTCAGCGGTGTGGGTATGGTGACAACACCGGACCGGCCATCTATCATCTACCCGCATGGTTGCCGATGTAGGCGCAGCGGCATGGGCGAGTGGGTGGTGACTCAGTACTGTTGCCGGCACCGAGAGGGATGGTGAGAGAGCGATGATCCTGTGGGGTAGGATTCAGGATTTCCCCATCTTTGCTGTCCTGCAGTTCCTGGCAGCCTATAGGAAGACGGGCGTTCTGGAAATCCAGGACTTCGAGGAGGTGGGGTCCGTCTTCGTTACCGGAGGGCGGGTCGATGCCATTTCTCTCCCCACGTCGGACGATCTACTGGGCCGGCGCCTGGTGAAGGCCGGCGTGCTGACAGAGGAGCAGTTGAGGGAGTGTTTGCTGGATTCCGTTGATGAAGATGATCCGGCGCCGCTGGGCGTGATCCTGCTGCGGCGCGGTGCCACCGATCAGGACACTCTGCAGACCATCGTCAACCAGCAGATCCACGACCAGGCGCTGGAACTGGCCAACTGGAAGTCGGGAACCTTCAAATTCGTCGTTCCGCCGGAGCCGATTGTGTTCGCGGTCACGCCGTCCGTGGACGTGCAGACGTTGTTGCTGGAAGCCGCAAGGCGCATGGATGAAGGGGACCGGCCTCGACGGGAGAAGGTGGTGGTGGAGGACGAGGTCTGTCTCACCTGCACTCTGGAATGCAACGACGCCATCAAGAGCCGGTTCCTCAAGTCCGACGTCTGCCTGTGGCGGGGGATGCCGGCCATTGCCAAGGACCATGCCTTCCGCGGCGCACGGCAGCCTCACCCCGACCAGGACGACCGCGAAGAGCTTCCGTTCCTGTAGCTCGTGCGTGTCGGCCTGGTATGTGTGGGGCGAATGTCCCGGGAGAGCGCCCCGTTGGCCGATCATTACCTGCGCCTGCTCCTGCCCTACGCGTCGGTGGAGATCCAAGAAGTAGGCGGGGTACCGCTGTCTCGGGGCCCGGCCAGAGTGATGGCGCAAGAAGGCGTTGATATCATGAAGCGTTTGCGCGCCGGGGCCTTCGTGATCGCACTGGATCGCACGGGCCGCCAGATGTCGTCCGAGCACTTCAGTGCCACCTTGGCTTCACTCAAGCTGGCCGGATACAGCGATTTTCAGTTCATCGTCGGTGGAGCGCTGGGGCTGGGGGCCGACGTGCTTGCCGCGGCACAGGAGAGATTGTCGTTCGGCCCCATGACCTTCCCGCACCAGCTTGCCCGCTGCATGCTGCTGGAGCAGCTGTACCGGGCGTTTCGCATCGAGAAGGGTGAGCCCTACCACTACTGATGGCCGCATGATCCTCCGAGGCGCCGGTATCATTGCGTACGGTTTGGGCACGTCGATTGAATACCTGGCAGGAGAGAGCGAGCCGGGAGCGATTGGTCGGTGGTCGTCCGGGGCCTCATGGGGGGAAGCTTTCCAACCCAACAAGGAGTGAGCAGTGCTGGCAGCAAACGTGGCAAGGGTGGTGGACGAGTGGGTCGCGGAGAAGGGCTGGGAAGGCGTTCCCACCTTCGGCATGGAGCGCCCGGCTGAAGCCGGTCACGGCGACTATGCCACGAATTACGCCATGCAACTCGCCCGTGTGGCTCGGACCGCTCCGCGGGCGCTGGCGGAGGAGTTGCGCCTGCGTCTGCTGGCGGACTCGGCCCTGTCCCCCTACGTTGAGTCCGTGGAGGTGGCGGGACCGGGCTTCCTCAACTTCCGCCTCTCGGGCCTGGCCTTCTGTCGGGCGGCTGAATCGCTGCTCACGCAGGGCGAGAACGTAGGACAGGGCACCCGCAGCAGGCCACTCCACATCAATCTGGAGTACGTGTCGGTCAACCCCAATGGGCCGTTGCATGTGGGGCACGCCCGCTACGCGGCCTTCGGCGACTCTCTCCAGCGCCTGCTGGCCTTCTCCGGGCATGTCGTCACCACCGAGTTCTACATCAATGACTTCGGGCGGCAGATGGAGATGTTCGGCCGGTCGGTGGCGGCGCGCTACGCGCAGCACCTGGGAGTGAACCTGCCTGTGCCGGAGGACGGCTACCAGGGCGATTACGTGAAGGACATCGCGCGGGCCATTGCGGAGGCGGAAGGGGAGCGTTGGTTGGAGGCCCTGCAGCAGGGCGGTTTGGAGGACCCGGACAGTGAGGGCTTGCTCTTCTTCCGGCGGGAGGGCTACACGCGTATGCTGGCCGAGATGCAGCGGGAGCTGGCCCACTTCCGGGTGGAGTTCGATGTCTGGTTCTCTGAGACCCAGCTTCACACCGAGGGCAAGGTGCAGGGGGCCATCAACGAGCTGCTGGAACATGGGGTGGCCTACGTGCAGGATGACGCCGTGTGGCTGCGCACCACGGACTACGGGGATGACAAGGATCGGGTGCTGGTGCGGAGCAACGAGCGCCCCACCTACTTCGCCGCCGATATCGCCTACCACGAGAACAAGCTGGCCAGGGGCTTCGACCACCTCATCAACATCTGGGGGGCGGACCACCACGGCTATGTGCCACGGATGAAGGCGGCCATCGGGCTGCTGTGCGGGGATCCGGACCGGCTGGAGGTGGTGATAGGTCAACTGGTGAACCTCACCGAGGAGGGTGAGGCCCGGCAGATGTCCACGCGCCGGGGGGAGATGGTGACACTGGGCGAGCTGGTCGACGCCATAGGCGTGGACGCGGCCCGCTTCTTCTTGGTCATGCGCTCCAATGACCAGACGTTGGACCTGGACATGGCCCTGGCCAAGCGCCAGTCGCAGGAGAACCCTGTGTATTACGTGCAGTATGCGCACGCACGCATCGCCAGCATCCTGCGCAACCTGCCGGAGGGTCTGGAGCCGGCGGTGGAGCCGGGGGAGGGTGTGTTCGACACGGTGCAGGAGCGCAACCTCATCAAGAAGCTTGCCGAGTTCAGCGCCGTGGTGATGGAGGCGGCCGACCGACGGGCGCCGCACCGCATCGTGGCCTACGCGCAAGAGCTGGCCGGCGAGTTCCACCCCTTCTACAAGCACTGCCGGGTCATCGGCTCCGAGCCGAAGGTGGCGTCCTCCCGGCTGGCCCTGTGCCTTATCACCAAGCGGGTGGCGGCCCGCTGCTTGGAACTGCTGGGCGTGGCGGCACCCGAGGCGATGTGATCCCGGGAATAGGCTGTGCCTGAGCTGCCTGAGGTTGAGACCGTCCGCCGCCAGTTGGAGGAGGTGATCCCGGGCTGGACCATCACCTCCGTGCCCCTGGCCGAGCCCTCCATGCTGCGCGGCCTCGGCGTCCGGGACTTCGAGCGGCGGCTGTCAGGCAACAGCTTCAGCCTTCCTCGGCGCCACGGCAAGTTTCTGCTGCTGCCCCTGTCCGGGGGCTTCTGGTTGACTGTGCACCTGGGCATGACCGGCCGTATCCTGGTGCCCACGGGGCCACGCTCCCGCGATCCCCATGACCGCTTTGTTCTGGCGCTCACCCGCGACGGTTGCAGGGCCTGGTTCGTGTTTCGCGACGTGCGCAAGTTCGGGAGGGTGGAGCTCAGCGCGGGGACGCCGGCGCCGCGCGTGGCCGGGCTGGGCCCGGACGGCTGGACCGGTGTGTGGGACAGCGGCTACTTGGCGCGTCGGCTGGCGGGACGGAGGGCGGCGGTGAAGGCCCTCCTACTGGATCAACACATCCTGGCCGGGGTGGGGAATATCTACGCGGACGAGGCGCTGTTTGAGGCTCAGATCCTGCCCTTCCGGCCCGCCGGCAGTCTGGGGCCCGAGGAACTGGAGCGGTTGGCGGCGGCGGTGCGGGCCACCCTGGAGAGGGGCGTGCGCGCCCTGGGCTGCTCCATCTCCGATTTCGCCCACGTGGACGGGCGGCTGGGTTCCATGCAACAGGAGTTGCGTGCGTACCAACGCCAGGGACAGAGGTGCGAGCGCTGCGGCGGTACTCTGGAGCGGACCATTATCGCCGGGCGGGGGACGGCCTACTGCCCGGGCTGCCAGGTGTGAGAGATGTGAGGTCGCGGTGACGGGGGAGGGCAATCATGGCAAACGGCGAGTCCCGAGTGAACTCGCTTTCCGATCTATCATCGACTCTCCACTTACCGCTGCTTCTCGTACTCTTCGGAACCTCAGTTCCGTTTTCCTTCTACAGCGTTCCCGTGGTGAGTCTCCAGTTCGGTGCGTCTGAACTCTCGGGACTCTACTTGTATTGTAATCGACCGACCGGGCCTGTCAACCGTCCCTCCTGTCGAAAGATGCCGCAAAATGGGGCAACCGGGGGCGGACGGCCGTGCGCCGGCAGCGGACAGTCAGCCTTGCGGCTGAGGTGTTGACGCCCGCATGGCGTGAGGTTCCCGGCCCGGAGACGTGTGTTACAATCCGGGCAGTCTTCGCGGGCGGAGTTAACTCAGCTGGTAGAGTGCCAGCTTCCCAAGCTGGATGTCGCGGGTTCGATCCCCGTACTCCGCTCCATTCTTTCTTCGCCCTTGCCCTCAGTAACCCAGCGGCGTTGCTCCGAAAGCCACGGTCCCCGCCGCCGTGCCCGGGTGTTCGAGTACCACTCTTCTCTGGCTTTACCCCCTCCGGTATACTCTGCGCGCCGCTGAGCGGCTCTGAAAACCGGGAAGTGGGTGACGAGGTGGATACACAGCCTGCCGAGCATGCAAAGCAGGCGGATACTACGCAGGTCCTGCACCGTTTGCGGCGCATCGAGGGCCAGGTCCGCGGACTGCAGAGGATGATCCAGGAGGGTCAGGAGTGTGAGGCCGTGCTGACGCAACTGTCGGCCGTCAAGTCGGCTCTGGACCGGGTGGGCGTGTTCCTCATCACGCATCGCATGAGGGAGTGCCTGCAGTCGTCCGATCAGACGCTGGATGAGCGGTCCCTGGAGCAGGCTTTTGAAGTCTTTCTCCGATACTCGCAATCTTTCAGGTGACGGGGGTCACGGTGGGTGCTGAGCCGGTGGCAACGACTGATCTGCTCATCCTTGGTGGAGGGCCGGCCGGTTTGACGGCCGCCATCTATGCTGCGCGTGCCGGTGTGAAGACATTGGTGCTGGAAAGGCAGATGACGGGCGGGCAAATCGCGACGTCGGAGCGGGTGGAGAATTTCCCCGGCTTCCCCGATGGTGTGGGTGGCATGGAGTTGTTGGAACTCTTCAAGCAGCAGGCGCTGCATTTCGGGGCGGAGATAAGGGAGATTGAGGAGGCGGAGGACTTTGTCCCCGGCGCTCCGCACCGCGTGGTGACTGGGTCGGGTACCTACGGCGGGCATGCAGTCATCATCGCCACCGGTCTGGACCCGCAGGGGCTCGGCTGTGACGGAGAGGATCGCTTTCGGGGCCGCGGGGTCTCGTACTGTGCCACCTGTGACGGCGCGTTCTTCCGCGATCGCACGGTGGCGGTGGTGGGAGGGGGGAATTCGGCGGTGGAGGAAGCGCTTTTCCTCACACGCTTTGCCCGCAAGGTCTATCTCATCCACAGGCGCGACAAGCTGCGCGCGGATTTCGTGTTGCAGAAGCGGGCGCTTGAGAATCCCAAGATCGAGGCCCTGTGGACCGCTCAGGTGCGTGAGGTGCGAGGCGAGGACAAGGTCGAAGCGGTCTTGGTGGATTTCGCGGATCGCCAGGAGACCCGGGAGATCCCGGTGGATGGAGTCTTCCTGTATGTGGGGCAGAGACCGAACACCGGCTTTGTCAAGGAAGTGCTACAGATGGACCAGAGCGGCTTCATCATGACCACCCACCTGCTGGCCACCAACCTGGCCGGCGTGTACGCGGCCGGCGACTGCCGGTTCAATCCCATGAAGCAGGTAGTGTGGGCCGCGGCGGAAGGAGCGCTGGCGGCGCAGCAGGCCGGCAAGTACCTGGAAGAGGCGGGGGTGTGCCGTCTCGACGTGGAGCACGACTGACGGTACTGGTGTGAGCACATGGTCTCGCTATGGATGGGTGGTGATCCTGCTCGTCGTTCTGGAGGTAGTGATGGGCGTGGGTGGGGCGTTGAGCGGCGCCCTCCTGCTGGCCGATCCGGAGAACGGGCTGGGCATGGCAACCGAAATCCTGCAGGGCAGTCCCTTCGGGGACTTCGCGATCCCCGGCATCATCCTGTTCCTGGCCATCGGCGTGCGGGCCGTGGCGGCACGGCCCGCACGGTCAGGCCAGCCGCTCAGTCAGCCAGGCCAGCACCCGCCGGTGTACCAGCGGCGAGCTCTGCAGGGAGGTGTGACTGCCCTCGGGGAACAGCCAGAGGTCGGCTTCATCACCGAGCGCTGCGGCCAAGTCCAGGGAGTGTTGGAAGGGGACTCTTTCATCGCCCCGGGCATGGGCGATCAGTACGGGGTTCCTCACCATCTCGGCGTCATCCGCCAGCCGATGGTGACGGTAGAACTCGATGAGCGCCTCGTCGTCCAGCCGGGCCTCCAACCCATCGTTGGAGCGAGTGGACCACTCATGCTTCCTCTCCATGGCCCGCAGCAGGACCTCTTCGTTGGCGGGGCACAGCACGGCCACAGCGGCGAAGTCCGCATCGACGGCTGCCCTGACACCGTAGTAGCCACCCATGCTGGATCCGCGATAGCCGATGCGGTGGGGATCGACCAGCGGGTGGGTGCGCAGCAGGTTGACCGCGGCCAGGATGTCGCATTCCAAGGGACCGTCCGCCAGTCCTCCGCTGTCCCCGTGGCCTCGGAAGTCAATGCCCAGGACGGCAAAGCCCGCGTGACAGGCGTCAAAACAGAAGCCGCGATGGCGTGCGCGACAACTGCCTGCGCCATGTGCCACGAGGAGGCCGGGCAGACGCGCGGGGCCGGGGTGGGCGTTTGCCGGCAGAAAAAGGGTAGCAGCCAGAAGTGGGGGCCTGCCCGCGTCGTCCGGCCGGCGGCCGGCGGTGTGCCGGTGCGCTGCCAAGCTGAGAAAGCGTAGGTCCTCGCAGAAGATGTCCGGCGGGCAGGGAAGGAAGCTATGGGCCTGGGAGGTCATACGTTCAACTCCGCCAGGTGGGGGAGATTGCGGTGGAGTTGGCGGTAGTCGAAGCCATAGCCCACAAAGTACGTGTCTGGAACCGTGAAGCCGCGGTAACGGACGTCAAGGTCCACCAGCCGGCGGTAGGGGCGGTCCAGCAGGGTGCAGACTTCCAGGGAGCGAGGCTGCTTGGCGGCCAAGAAGCGCAGGATGTAGTAGAGCGTGAGGCCTGTATCAATGATGTCCTCCACCACCAACACGTCCTTGTCGAAAAGAGGCATGCCGGCGTCTTTGGTGATCTGGATGTTGGAGGCTCCGGGAACGTCGTGGTCCTGTTGGTACGAGGATATGGCGACGTAGTCCATCTCCAGAGGCAGGGAGACCGCCCGGGCCAGGTCCGCCATGAAGAAGACGGTGCCTTTGAGCACTGAAAGGAGCAGCAGGTTCCCTCCCTCGTAGTCCTGAGTGATCTCCCGGCCCATCTCGGTCACCCGCGCGGCGATGGCCTTGCCGTCCAGGTAAACGGGGCCGATCACTCCTTGCTGAATCATGTCCTGCCTCTTGCCTTGGCTCTCAGGAGGTCATGCTGAGGTTGTATTTCTTGGCCAGTTGCACGAAGTCCCGTTTCTGGAACAGCTTGACGTGGATGTCCGGGTACTTCTCCTGGAGCTTGCGCACTTTGCGATGCTTGGCTGTGGTGAGCGACTGCTTCATCTCCGTCACCTCCAGATAGAGGTCAAGCTCCGGCAGGTAGAAATCCGGAGTGAACGCTTCCAGGATGTTACCGCGGTCATCTTGATCCAGGATGAAGGTGCGGGGCTCGTAGAGCCAGGGAACACGATAGTAGTCCAGGATTCGTGCTGCCTGGATCTCAGAGGCGGTAGCGAACCGTGGCGGCTTGTGGCCACGGTAGTACGAGAAAGGCAGTCTGTCTTCACTCATTCTCTGACGTAGTCTAGCAGAGCGGAAAGCGCGTCGGGGTGGGGCTCCTGTGCTACCGTTACTCGATTCAAATCGTACATCTCTCGTGGGGAACGCAGCATGACGCATACGCTTATCTACCCTGTTCACTCGGCCCACAACACCGTGGGGCACTTGGAGATAGACGGCTGCGACGTGGTGTCACTGGCGCGGCAGTACGGTACCCCACTGGTTATCTACGAGGAGAAGACACTCCGTGACCAGTGCCGGCGGTTCGTGGAGGCGTTTCGATTGCGCACGGCTGAATCGGAGATCATCTACGCCAGCAAGGCGTTACCGATCGTGGCCCTGTTCCAGCTGGTGGAGGAGGAGGGGCTGTCTCTGGATGTGGCGTCCGGGGGCGAGTACCACACGGCTTTGGCGGCCGGTTTTCCCACTGAACGGATTTTCTTCCACGGCAACAACAAGTCCCCCTGGGAGCTGGAGTACGCGCTGCAGCACGGCATCGGCACCGTGGTGGTGGACAGCGTGGACGAGATGGAACTGTTGGAGCGGTTGCTGCAGGTGCGTGGCGCTAGGCAGCGTGTCCTGCTGCGTATCACGCCCGGCATCGAGGCTCACACGCACGAGTACATCCAGACCGGGCAGATTGACTCCAAATTCGGCTTCGGCTTGGCGGGGGGAGCGGCGTTGGAATCCATCGGCCGGGCCATGGGCTCACCGTCGCTGGATCTGTGGGGTCTCCATGCGCACATTGGCAGTCAAATCTTCGAGCTGGATTCCTATCGGGGTGAGATTCGTGTGCTGGCGGACCTGATGCGGGAAGCGAAGGATCGCTTTGGCTTCGATTGCCGCTGGCTCAACGCGGGTGGCGGCTTGGGCGTACGCTACACGCCTGATGATTCGCCCGCCCCCATAGACTCCTACGCGGAGGTGGTCTGTCGCGGTGTGGAGGAGGAGATGGCTCGGGTGGGGCTGCCAATGCCGCGGATCCTCATTGAGCCGGGGCGCTCGGTGGTGGCCAAAGCGGGAGTGACGGCGTACACCATCGGAACGGTCAAGCAACTACCGGGCATCCGCACCTACGTCAGCGTCGACGGCGGCATGAGCGACAATATTCGGCCCATGTTGTACGGGGCCAAGTACGAGGCCATGCTTGCCAACAAGGTGGAGCAGCAGCCGGACACCATGGTGACGGTGGCAGGCAAGCACTGCGAGAGCTCCGATATCCTGGCGCGGGATGTGGAGCTGCCTTCGCCGCAAGTGGGTGACACGCTGGTGATTCCGGCCACGGGTGCCTACTGCTATGCCATGGCCTCCAACTACAACGGGAACCTGCGTCCCGCCGTGGTGATGGTGGAGGACGGGAAGGCCCGTATCATCGTCGAGAGGGAGAGCTTTGAGGACCTGGTGAAACGTCAGCGTCCTCTGCATGGATAGGATCCAGAGGAGCGTGCCGACTGTGGAGAAGGTGAAGATCGGACTGCTGGGGTACGGCGTGGTGGGCTCGAGCGTGTACCGCCTGCTCACCAAGGAGCGTGTTCGCATCCTGGAGGGCACGGGTGTGGACCTGGAGGTCACCCGCATCGCGGAGATGGATACCACCAAGCACGGTGCGGACGCCCCGGCCTCTCTCTTCACCACCGATGGCTCGGCTGTGGTGGAGGACCCGAGCATCGATGTGGTGGTGGAGCTGTTCGGCGGCGTGGATGCCGCCTTTGAGCTGATCAGCTGCGCCCTGCGGAACGGCAAGAACGTGGTCACCGCCAACAAGCAACTGCTGGCCAATCGGGGGGCGGCCCTCTTCGAGTTGGCACGGGAGAAGGGGCGCCAGATCCGGTTTGAGGCGTCGGTAGGGGGTGCCATCCCGATCATCAAGGTGATGCGGGAGAGTATGTTTGCGGCGGAACTCCACACCGTGTACGGCATCGTGAACGGCACCACCAACTACATCCTCACGGCCATGCTCCGGGGAGAAGGAGACTACGCGGCAACGCTGGCCCGCGCCCAGGAATTGGGCTACGCAGAGGCGGATCCCACCGCGGATGTGAACGGTGCCGACGCGGCCGCCAAAATGGCCATCCTGGCCTCCATCGCCTTCCATTCGCGCGTCACGCTGCAGGACGTGACCTTCGAAGGGATCGCCTCCATCCAGCCCGAGGACATCGCCTATGCGCGAGACCTGGGTTTCGTGATCAAGCTGGTGGGCTCAGCGCGTCTGCTGGATGAGCAGGTCAACGTGCGTGTGGCTCCCACTCTGGTACCGGCCGGGCACCCGCTGGCCGGCATCAATGGCTCCTACAACGCGGTGCTGCTGGTGGGCCACGCCATCGATGAGATCATGCTGTCCGGCCCCGGCGCCGGCGGCCTGCAGACATCAACCGCCGTCATCAGCGATATCGTCTCCATCGTCAGCACCAAGACCACCGGTTTCATGCAGAACTGCTCCTGTTACCGCGCGCTGCCGCTGCTGGCGGAGGAGGAGATGCGCTCCGCCTTCTTCATACGCGTGCGGGTGGAGGACCGGCCGGGGGTGCTGGCGCAGCTGGCCTCCATCTTCGGCGAGCGGGACGTCTCCATCGAGAGTCTTATCCAAAAGGGCCACGGGGACCAGGCGGAGCTGGTCCTCATCACGCATCCTTCGCCGGAGAAGGACTTCCGTGCCGCCCTGGAGGCCATTGCCGGGTTGAGCAGCGTGCGCAGCCGGCCCATGACAATCCGTGTATTGGGGTAGCACCCGCCTCGTCGCTGGGACGGATGGGATGTCCCGTGTTGTGTGTCATCAAGGAGGTCAAGAAGCAGATGTGCAGTGACGCCGTGTTCAATCCTTTCGTCGTGGCCCAGCGACAGTTCGATCGAGTAGCCGACCTGCTGGAGCTGGACGAGGCTACCAGAGCCCTGTTGCGGGAGCCCATGCGTGAGTACCATGTCAGTATCCCCGTGCGCATGGATGACGGCCGGGTGAAGGTGTTTCGCGGCTTCCGCTGTCAGCACAATGATGCGCTGGGACCCAGCAAGGGCGGCATACGCTTCCACCCGCAGGAGACGGTGGACACCATCAGGGCGCTGTCTATGTGGATGACGTGGAAATGTGCTGTGGTTGGCATCCCCTTGGGAGGGGCCAAAGGCGGCGTTATCTGTGACCCTCACGACCTGAGTGCCCGGGAGCAGGAAGGTATCTGCCGTGGCTGGGTGCGGCAACTGGCCAAGGTGGTGGGACCGCTCGCCGATGTGCCGGCGCCGGACGTGATGACCAATGCCGAGCACATGCTGTGGATGCTTGACGAGTATGAGGCCATCCATGGGGGTCGCTTTCCCGGGTTCATCACCGGTAAACCGGTGGGGATGGGTGGCTCGCTGGGCCGTACGGAGGCCACCGGCTACGGGCTCATCTTCACGGTGCGGGAAGCCCTCAAGGAAATGGGCATGGACATCGCTGAGACCACAGCCAGCGTGCAGGGTTTCGGCAACGTGGCCCAGTATGCCGTTGAGCTTTACCAAATGATGGGGGGCAAGGTCACGGCCATCTCCTGCTGGGACCAGGTGGCCTGCACTCCCTTCGCCTACCGCAAGACGGCCGGTGTGGACCTGGGGGAGTTGCGTGGTGTCACCGATCGTTTCGGCGGGATAGACCAGGAGAAGGCCGCGGCGCTTGGCTACGAGCCCATCCCGGGCGAGAAGTGGCTGGAGCAGGACGTGGACATCCTGATCCCGGCTGCCATGGAGAACCAGATCACGGCGGAAGCCGTGGGTCGCATCTCCGGCCGCGTGAAGCTGATTGCCGAAGGGGCCAATGGGCCCACGGCTCCCGAGGCCGATCCGCTCCTGGTTGAGCGGGGCATCGTGAATATCCCGGACTTCCTGGCCAACGCCGGTGGAGTCACCTGCAGCTACTTTGAGCAGGTCCAGAGCAACATGAACTTCTACTGGCCGCGAGATGAGGTCCTGGGGCGGCTGGACACCAAGATGACCGACGCCTTCCTGGCGGTCAGCGAGTTGGCGCGGAGGCGCAACCTGTCATTGCGTGACGCGGCGTACGTCATCGCCGTGGATCGAGTGGCAAAGGCCAGCAAGGACCGTGGCTGGGTCTGACAAGGAGCACCGGGGGCTGTTCCCCCCGTTCGATCGTCGCTTCTTTGAGAGTGACGCCACATTCACGCGCGTAGGTACCGGAGTGCTCGGGGGCAAGGCCGAAGGCCTTGCCTTCGTGCATGCGGAGGTCATCTCCCTGCTTAGCGGCGGCTGCCCGAACGGTGTTGAGGTGTCCGTTCCTCGGATGATGGTCATTGCCTCCGACATGTTTGACGCCTTCATGCAGCGCAACCGCCTGGAGGAGTCGGCCGCCGACGGTGCGCCGGATGAGCGGGTGGCTCACGCGTTCATGCAGGGTGAGCTTCCGGCCGAGATGCTGGGTGACCTGCAGGCGCTGGTGGAATCGGTACGTTCACCCTTGGCTGTGCGCTCCTCTTCGCTGCTGGAAGACGCACTCGCGCATCCTTTCGCCGGTGTCTACGGGACCAAGATGATCCCCAATCACCAGCCGGCGGCCTCCGACCGTTTCGCCAAGCTGACGGAGGCGGTCAAGTTCGTGTACGCCTCTACCTACTTCTCGGCGGCCAAGGCGTATCGTCAGGGTCTGAGGATACCGGAGGGTCAGGAGAAGATGGCCGTCATTGTGCAGGAGGTCATAGGGGAACGGCACGGGTCGCGCTTCTACCCGGAGGTCTCGGGGGTGGCCCGCTCTTACAGCTACTACCCACTCCCCGGCGCGCGGTCGGAGGAAGGGATGGTGAGCTTGGCGCTGGGTTTGGGTAAGACCGTGGTCGACGGTGGGACCTGCTGGACGTACACGCCGTCTCGCCCTTCCGCGCCGCCGCCTGTGGGTTCGGGCCGGGCGCTGCTCGACGCAACACAGACGAACTTCTGGGCGGTCAACATGGGGGCGGCTCCATACGATCCTGCACGGGAGACGGAATACCTGTTCCAGCCCTCTCTTCAGGAGGCGGAAGGCGACGGCACACTGCTCCACCTGGCATCCACGTATGATGCGGTCTCGGACCGGGTGAGGCCGGGAATCGGCCGGCCGGGCCCGCGGGTCCTCAACTTCGGGCCCATGCTGGAGCTGAGCACGATTCCTCTCAACGACTGCGTGAGGGCCATGCTCGCCTGCTCGCGGGAGAGGCTGGGTTGCGAGGTGGAGGTGGAGTTCGCCGCTTGTCTGGCCGGGCGCCGGCGGGAGACCACCAAACTGGGGTTCCTGCAGTTGCGTCCCATGGCCTCTCCCGGTTCCTACGTGACGGTGGACGTGGAGGACCTGTGGGGCGACGAAGTGCTGCTGGCCTCCGAGCGCTGCCTGGGCAACGCTGTGGTGAGCGACATCCGCGATGTGGTGTATGTGAAGCCCGGCAGCTTCGATGCGGGCAAGACCGGGAGGATTGCGCAGGAAGTGGGAGCGATGAACCGGGCTTTGCTGGCGGAGGGAAGGAAGTACGTGCTCATAGGCTTCGGTCGCTGGGGGACGTCGGACCCCTGGCTGGGCATCCCCGTGGAATGGGGACAGATCTCAGGGGCGGGTGTGCTGGTTGAGGCGGCGCTGGACACCATGCAGCCGGAGATGAGCCAGGGTTCCCACTTCTTCCACAATCTCGTCAGCACCCACACGCTGTTCTTCTCCGTGCCACTGGGCGCCGGTCCGCAGGTGGACTGGCAGTGGCTCAAGCGGCAGGAAGTGGTGCGGGAATCGGACCATGTCCGGCATGTGCGGGCCGCAACTCCCCTGTCCGCCCATGTCGATGGCAGAAGCGGCCGGGGAGTGGTCATGCACCATGGCTAGGCCTCCGTCCGAGGGTCGTAACGGAGAGCGCCGTGCACGTGCGCGGCGCGCATCGCCCGCCAAGAGAGTCATGCGCTCCCTGCAGGAACGTGCCAAGGAGCTCAACTGTCTCTATCGGGTGGAGGAGGTACTGAGCAAGCCGGACCTGCCGGTGGAGAAGGCTCTGCAGGAGATCATCGAGGCTCTGCCGGCCGGGCTGCAGTACCCGGAGCCCTCGCAGGCTCTGATCCGTTTGGACAGTCGGGAGTACAGCTCCTCGGGCTACGGCGTGAGCCCCTGGCGCGTGGCGGTTCCTCTGCGGCGTGGGCGCGAGGTGGTGGGCGAGATTGAGGTCTCGTACTCGCAGCAGGTGCCCCAGGCCGACAGCGGGCCGTTCCTGCGGGAAGAGGTGCGCCTGGTCAACGCCATCGCCGACAGGCTGGGCATCTACCTGGAGAGGCGTGCTCCGGGGCCGGCCTCTGAACAGTGGAGAGGCGCGATCAACCTTCTGCGGGAGGCGGACCGTGATCTCTTCGTTCGTGTGGCGCGGCGCATGATCCGTCATCTGTACTGGGTGAACGTGGAGGATGCCCGCGAGGTGCTCGAGCGCACCGGGCACCGGCAGGTCTCGGACGCCGAGGGAGCAGGATGGTCTGAGAACCGGCCGGAGGAGAAGGCCACCTGGGACGACGCCTACTACATGACCAATGCGCCCTTTGATCTGGCTGCACGTCACCTGAGCGGCGATGAGATCCTTCACCTGGTGCAGACCTGGATGGCGGAGGAGAGGTCCAGCCTGTTGGCCAAGATCGTCAGCAACCGGCAGACCTCGATCGTGGATATCACCCGGGCCTTACGACGGTACAAAGAGCAGATGCCGGATGAGGGCCGTCTGCCCGCCGTTGCCCAGAAGGGCACGGTGGTGTCGTTGATCCGGCGCTTTCTCAGTGAAGACCTGGAGTTCATTGGCAAGGCCAAGAGGAATCTGAAGGCCACCGACTTCCTGGAAATCACCGAGAAGACCGTGTACTCGCGGGAGAGCCGGGGGAGGATCGGGGGCAAGAGCACGGGACTCTTCCTGGCCGGCAGGATCATGGGGCCCAACCAGCACCTGCTGCAGGGCGATTTCGAGATCAAGGTGCCCAACTCTTGGTATGTTGCTTCCGAGAGCATCGTGGAGTTCATGGAGCACAACGACCTCCATGACTGGACGCTGGAACAGAAGTACAAGGACTCCGACCGTATCCGGCGCGAGTACCCCATACTGGTGCAGTTGTTCAAACACTCCCAGTTTCCCCCCGACCTGGTCACCGGCCTGTCCATGGCGCTGGATGATTTTCAGAACCGACCCATCATCGCGCGCAGCTCCAGCCTGGGAGAGGACAGGCAGGGCACCGCTTTCTCCGGCAAGTACAAGAGCCTCTTCTTGGCCAACCAGGGGTCCAAGAAGGTCCGTCTGGATGCGCTGCTGGATGCCATTGCCGAGATCTACGCCTCTATCTTCGGCCCCGATCCTATCGAGTACCGGCGCGAGCGAGGTCTCCTCGACTTCGACGAGGAGATGGGGATTCTGCTGCAGGAGGTGGTCGGCACCCGCGTGGGGCATTACTACTTCCCTACCTTCTCCGGGGTGGCTTTCACCAACAACGAGTTCAGTTGGTCGCCGCGTATCGCGCGCAGCGATGGGTTGCTGCGACTGGTGCCCGGGCTTGGGACCAGGGCGGTGGACAGGGTGGGCGATGACTATCCTGTCCTCATCGCGCCCGGCAAACCCGGGTTGCGCGCCAACGCATCGCTGGACGAGAAAATCAAATATGCACCGCGCATGATCGATGTCATGGATCTGGAAGTGGGATCCTTCAAGACGCTCTCACTGGAAGGGCTGTTGAAGGAGGAGGGCCTTTCCTATCCCGACTTCCGACTGGTGTTCTCCACGCTACAGCGTGACCGGTTGGTACCGCCGTCGCCGGTGCTGGCGGATCCGCGTCGGGAGAATATGGTTGCCACTTTCGAGGGGTTGCTGGGCAGCACCACTTTCGTGAAGCAGATCTCCACGCTGATGCGGTTGCTGGAGGAGGGTCTGGAGTCGGCGGTTGACGTGGAGTTCGCGTGTGAGGGGCGCAGTCTCTATGTGCTGCAGTGTCGCGCGCAGAGCTACGCGGCCAACGAGGCGCCGGCGCCCATCCCCTCCGACATCGCAGAGGCGGACGTCCTCTTTCGAGGCCACAAGCACATCAGCAACGGCACGCTCCCCGATATCCGCTACGTGGTGTACGTGGATCCGCTCGCCTATGCCGGCCTGGCAAGCTTGGCGGAGCTCAAGGCGGTGGGTGAGGCCGTGGGCCGGCTCAACCAAACGCTGCCGCACCGTCGCTTCATCCTCATGGGCCCCGGTCGCTGGGGGAGCCGGGGCGACATCAAACTAGGGGTCAGCGTCACCTACTCCGACATCAACAACACCGCCATGCTCGTGGAGATCGCCCGCCGGAAGGCCGGTTACTCCCCCGACCTCTCCTTCGGCACCCATTTCTTCCAGGATCTGGTGGAGTCATCCATTCGCTACCTCCCCCTCTACCCGGATGAGGACCAAGGTGTGCTGAACGAGCGGCTGCTGCTGGAGGCGCCCAACCAACTCGCCACCTTCGCGTCGGCATTCGCGGCGCTGGGACGCGTGGTGCGGGTGGTCGACATTGCCGAAGTCACGGGGGGAGGGCGGCTGCGGGTGGCCATGAATGGAGAGCGGCAGGAGGCACTGGGCTACCTGGTGCGCGTTTGAAGCCCCGGTCCTGGAGCAAGGGTCCGCATGGCGGTCGCTTTCGCACGGGCGGGCAGTCGTGCTATAGCTTGAAAGAGAGGGTCGGGCGGCAGAGCCGGGCTCTCGTGCTCGTCCCACGCATCCACCGGTCCTGACAAGTCAGTGCGGCAGGGGAGGGCGTATGAGTCAGCACAGGCCGAGGGCCGTGGCCCTCATTGACGGCGAACACTATCCGGATGTGGTGGCTCAATCTCTGCGGAGCCTGAGTGATCGCTACCAGATGGTGGCGGCGGTATTCCTGGGAGGTACGGAGAAGATCCGGGGAACGGACCTGGGGGCGGTGGCGCAGGAACTGTACGGCCTCCCCGTGGTGATTGGAGCCGAACCGTTGGCGGCAATGGAGCAGGCCCTGTCGCAGTACGAACCGGACTGTGTCGTTGACGTCAGCGACGAGCCGGTGGTAGGATACGCAGAGCGGTTCCGGTACGCCAGCTTCGCGCTTGCCCGGGGCGTCGCCTATTTGGGTTCTGACTTCCGCTTCTCACCCCCGCTATTTGAGCACCTCGCGTCGGCGCCCTCGCTTTCCATCATTGGAACGGCGAAACGGGTGGGTAAGACGGCCCTGAGCGGGTATGTCGCGCGTGTGCTGCAACGAGAGCTGTTCGGTGGGGAAGGTTCGGGACGAGGGGTCGTCATTGTGCCCATGGGTCGAGGTGGCCCGGTGGAGCCTGAGACCATCGACGGCCTGCAGCGCCAGATATCATCCCGTGAACTGCTGGCCTGGAGCAGGCAAGGTCGCCACGCGGCTTCGGATCACTTTGAAGACGCGGTGCTCAGCCGAGTGACCACGGTAGGGTGCCGGCGTTGCGGCGGGGGTCTGGCCGGGCAGGTCTTTGTGAGCAATGTGGCGCAGGGTGTGCGGGTAGCGAACCGGCTGGATCCGGGTCTGTTGATTGTGGAGGGGAGTGGGAGCGCCATTCCGCCGGTGTATGCGGACGCGCGCATATGCCTGGCTGGGGCGCACCAACCGTTGGAGTATGTCGTGGGCTACTTCGGGACCTACCGGCTCCTGGTGAGCGACGCGGTGGTGGTGGCCATGGCGGAGGAGCCTCTGGCCTCCAAGGAGAAGGTGGAGAGACTTATTGAAGGCATCCGGGAATTGAAGCCCAACATGCCGGTGGTGCCGGTGGTGTTCCGGCCACGGCCGTTGGAGGATGTGCGCGGCCGCCGGGTGGCGCTGTTCTCCACCACCCCGCCGTCCATGGAATGGGTGGTGCGCCGGCACCTGGAGGCAGAGTATGGCTGCAGCGTGCGCCTGTTCTCACCCAATCTCTCTCGCCGCCCTCTGCTGAAGCAGGACCTGGAACGGCAGGAGATGGAGGAGGTGGACGTGGTCTTGACGGAGATCAAGGCTGCGGCCATTGACGTGGTGGCGGAGGCGGCGGACTCCAGGGGGCGGCCGGTGGTCTTCGTAGACAACGATCCGGTGGAGGTGGCGCCGGCGCAGCCGGGAGACCTGGTGGCCATGTGCGTGCAGGCGGCAGCCACGGCCCAAGCACGATTCGCCGCGGGTGCGGGTCGCCATGATGGCGGGTGGGCGCAATGAGCTCCTCCGGCGGCTCACCACCTGTGGTCGGCTCCTTCTCTCACGGCTTCCCGGAACACATCCGGATTGTGAGCCAGGAGCACTCGCTCCCGTTCTCCAAAGGCATTCTCTCCGAATCGCTCACGGCCACCGGCCTCCCGCCGCAGCGCGCCTATGCCGTGGCGCAGTTGGTGGAAGGGAGTCTTCGCCGGAGGGAATCGCTGGAGATAGCCCTGGATGACCTGCGGAGCCTGGTGATGGCCAGTCTGGCCGAGAATGAGGAGCCGCTCTTTGTTGATCGGTACCAGAAGTGGCAGGAATTGACCGCATCCAACAGGCCTCTCATCATCGTGATAGGCGGTGCCACCGGAGTGGGCAAGAGCACGCTGGCCTCGCAGGTAGCGGCTCGGCTGGGCATTGTCCGGCTCATCTCCACCGACACCATCCGCCAGGTGATGCGCGCTTTCTTCTCCTCCACACTCATGCCTTCCATCCATTGCTCTTCCTTCGATGCCGAGAAGGCGGTGCGCGTGCCGTTGGACAAGACGGCCGATCCGCGGGTACTGGGGTTCGTGGAGCAGGTGCGTATGGTGAATGCGGGGGTGGAGGCGGTGGTGACGCGTGCGGTGAAGGAAGGCCTGCGCATGGTGGTGGAAGGGGTGCATATCGTGCCCGGCTTCATGCCCTCTCTGGCCGACAGCCCGGCGCTCATCATGCAGCTCATCGTGGCGGTGACGGATGAAGCCTCACACCGCAGTCATTTCCTGCTCCGTGAGCGGCAGACAGAAGGCCGGCGGCCCAACAGGCGCTACGTGCGGCACTTCCACGACATCCGGCGCATCCAGGAGTTCATCCTGGCACTGGCCGGGGAGCAGGGGACCTTGGTGGTGGAGAACGAAGACATCGATTCGGCGGTAGGAACGGTGGTTGATGCGCTCTACGCTCGTCTGGGCGAGACGGGCACCGGCGCGTCCATAGCCGCCGCCTGTTAGGGAGGAGCCCGATATGTCGCTGCTGGGGCCGGATAAGGAGTGGGGTGAGTACCGCTGCATGTGCCGTGAGTTCGGGGCAGTCACGGAGGCGGCCGCCCTCGCGGCCGGCCGCTGGGTGGGTCAGGGTGACCCCGAGGCGGCTGAAGCGGCTGCAGTGGAAGCCATGCGGGCCGCATTCGCGCAGGTTCCCATCTCGGGCACGGTGGTGGTGGGGAAGGAGCGGGATCCGCAGACGTCGCCGTTGGCGGTGGGCAGCCGAGTGGGGATGGGAGGCAGGCCCACCGATATCGTGCTGCGGGCGCTGGAGGGCGCCAACATCGTGGCCAGAGGCCAGGCGGGCGCTATCTCGGTGTTGACGGCCGCTGCACCGGGAAACGTCCTGCAGGTGCCGGAGATGTACATGCAGAAGATCGCTGTGGGGGCGCCGGCGGTGGGCAAGGTGGAGATGGAGGCGGACATCGAGCAGAACCTGGAGGCCATCGCCGATTCTCTGGGACTCAAGGTGAACGAGCTCACCATCGTGGTGCTGGATCGTCCCCGCCATGACGACCTTGTCGCCACTCTGCGTCGCGCCGGGGCGCGGGTCAAGCTCATCCAGGACGGGGATGTCATGGCCAGTATCGCTGCTGCCATCCGGGACAGCGGCGATCACGCTCACATCGGCATCGGTGGGTCCACCGAGGGGGTGATCAGCGCGGCGGCCATGCAGTGCCTGGGTGGGGAGATCGTGTCCAAGTTTTGGCCGCTTTCCCGTCGGGAGATCGAGGCGGCGCGGGAACGGGGCATCGAGGATATCGAAGCCACGTTGCGCACGGAGGATCTGGTGCGCGGGGACCTGGTGTTGTCGGCCACGGGGGTGACCAGCGGGGATGTGCTGCAGGGCGTCGAATACCGGCACGAGGGCGCTCGCACGCAGACGCTGGTCATGTGCACCAAGTGCCGGCACGTTCGTTTCGTGGAAACGGTCCACAGCTTCTCGCCGGATCCCAAGGCTGTGGCTTTCTGGAAGGTACGTTAGGAAGAGGTTCAGTGTGTGTATGAAGAAGGACATGATGGGCGCATGGGGGAAGGGCGGCATATGGAGCTGACGGAACTGGAGCCGCGGCTCCTATCGGACCTGCACAGCATTGCCGGTGAGTTGGGTGTCAAGAACTTCCGCAAGTATTCCAAGCAGGATCTCATCATGCGGGTGCTGACGGAACAGACACCAGACCGTCCCATGCAGTTGCGCACCGGCCTGCTTGACATTCTCCCCGACGGCTTCGGTTTCCTGCGGACGCAGGGCTACACGCAGTCGGACTCCGACATCTACGTCTCGCTGTCCCAGATCCGCCGCTTCAAGTTGCGGCGCGGTGATGAGATCACCGGGCAGGTGCGCACGCCCAAGGACAACGAGAAGTATCACGCGCTACTCAAGATCCATACCGTGAACGGACTGGACCCGGAGCAGGCCCGGCATCGGCCGAATTTCGATTCTCTGACCCCACTCTTCCCGGAGGAGAGGCTGCGGCTGGAGACCTCGTCTGACCGGCTGGCGCCACGCGTGATGGACATCGTCTGCCCCATCGGCAAGGGGCAGCGCGGCCTCATCGTGTCTCCGCCCAAAGCGGGCAAGACCACCATCCTCAAGGAGATCGCCCACTCCATCACCGAGAACAACCCTGAGTGCCACCTGCTGGTTCTTCTGGTGGACGAGCGACCGGAGGAAGTGACGGACATGGAACGCTCCGTCAACGGCGAGGTGGTGAGCTCCACCTTCGATCAGCCGTCAGAGAACCACCTGCAGGTGACTGAACTGGCGCTGGAAAGGGTGAAGCGGCTGGTGGAGGTGGGCAAGGACGTGGTGGTGTTGCTGGACTCCATCACCCGTCTGGCCCGCGCTTACAACCTGGCGGCACCCGCCAGTGGCCGCATCCTCTCCGGCGGAGTGGATTCCACCGCTCTCTACCCGCCGAAGAAGTTCTTCGGCGCCGCCCGCAACATCGAGGAGGGTGGCTCGCTCACCATCTTGGGCACGGCACTGGTGGACACCGGCTCGCGTATGGACGAGGTCATCTTCGAGGAGTTCAAGGGCACCGGTAACATGGAAGTGCATCTGAGCCGTCAGCTGGCCAACAAGCGCATCTTTCCCGCTATCGACATCGAGAAGTCCGGCACCCGCAAGGAAGAGCTCATCATGGAGCCGCTGGAGGCCAAGATGGTATGGAAGCTGCGCTCCGTGCTGCATGCTCTTGATCCTAACGCCGCCATTGAGCTTCTCATTGACAAGCTGCGCGAAACCCGCTCCAACAATGAGTTTCTGGAGCAGATGCGCAAGAATTCTCGCTGATACGCGGACCGGAGGGACGGAGTGGCGCAGGAGATCGGTGTCGACGGTGTGCTGGTAGGCCACCACACCGACCGAGAGCGGGGCACGGGGTGCACAGTGGTGCTGGTACCCGAGGGGTGCACGGGTTCGGTTGAGGTGCGGGGGCAGTCCCCCGGCACGCGTGAGACGGATATCCTCTCGCCCTTTTCGGCGGTGACGGAGATCCATGGGATCGCGCTGTGCGGCGGCTCGGCCTTCGGCCTTGCCGCCGCCGACGGTGTGGTCCGCTACCTGGAGGAGCAGGGCTGTGGCCTGGAAACGCCATACGCCCGGGTGCCGCTGGTCTCGGCCGCCGTCATCTTCGATCTGCCCGTGGGCGACCACACGGCAAGGCCTCGTGCGGAGGACGGCTACGTCGCCGCTGCCGCGGCATCGACTCGTGTGGAGGAAGGCTCAGTGGGAGTGGGCACCGGTGCCACTGTCGGCAAGCTCTTCCGAGAGGACAGCTGGATGAAGGGTGGGGTGGGCGTGGCCAAAGTGAGCCTGCCCGGCGGAGTGGTGGTGACGGCACTGACGGTGGTGAACGCCTTCGGTGACGTTCTGGGCAAGAACGGCCGGGTTCTGGCTGGGGCCAGGCTGAACGGCGAGTTCGCCAACGCGCATGAGTACATGCTGCGTCTCACAGAGCATCCGCATTTCGGGCGCATGGAGCAGACCACCTTGTCCGTGGTCATCACCAACGCCCGCTTCCGCAAGCCGCAGTGCCACCTCATTGCGCGCATGGCTCACGACGGCATGGCACGCGCCATATCGCCCATCCACACGCCGGTGGACGGGGACGTGGTGTTCGTGCTCTCGGTGGGTGATGCAGCCAGCAACGTCTTCCAGGTCGGGACCGCGGCCTGCGACGTGGTGGCGGCCAGTATTCGTCGGGCTGTGCGCCTGGCGGACAGCGTGGGGGGAGTGCCCGCCCTGCGCGACCTGAAACGACCCATAGAGTACTGAGCAACCGGCGCTGGAGGCAAGTCGCGGGGGAGTCCCCACGGGACGAGTGTCGGGGCCCAAGCCGGCGAGGGTTCGGGGTTGCGCGCGAACGCCGCCGAACACGCAAGGAGAGGTGAATGGAGCTGCTCAAGACGAAGGCGGAGATGAGGCAGGCCGTGGCCGCTTGCCGCTGTGACGGCCTCAGCGTGGGCTTGGTGCCGACCATGGGATATCTGCACGAGGGCCACATCTCCTTGGTGCGGGCGGCTCGTGCTGAGAATGGGTTGGTGGTGGTCTCCATCTTCGTCAACCCCACTCAGTTCGGTCCCAGCGAGGATCTGGCGCGCTACCCGCGGGACCTGGAGCGGGACCTGGCGCTCTGTCGGGAGGCCGGCGCCGACATCGTTTGGAACCCGGAAGCGGCAGAGATGTACGCGGAGGATGCCGCCACCTGGGTGGTGGTGGAAGGCCTGACCGAGAGGCTGTGCGGCGAGAGCCGGCCCACCCACTTCCGCGGCGTGACCACCGTGGTGAGCAAGCTCTTCAATGTGGTGAGGCCGGATCGGGCGTATTTCGGCCAGAAGGATGCGCAGCAGGCCTTTGTCGTCCGCCGTATGACGCAAGACCTGGACTTCGGCCTGGACATCGTGATCTGTCCCACCGTTCGTGAGGCTGATGGCCTGGCTATGAGCTCCCGCAACATCTTTCTGAGCCCGGAGGACAGGACGCAGGCGTCCGTGCTGCGTCGAGCGTTGGACGCCGCCGAGGGCATGGTGGCGGCCGGGGAGCGGAGAACGGCGACCATCAAGGAGCGGGTACAGCAGGTGTTGGCTGAGGCGTCGTTGGCGCGACCGGATTACGTGGAGATCGTTGACACCAACCGGCTGCAGCCGACGGAAGTGGTCGAGGGCGAAGCGCTTCTGGCCCTGGCCGTCTTCTTCGGGCGGACGCGCCTCATCGACAACACCATCTTGCGGATCGGCCTTTGAAAGGCAGAAGCCGCGGCTGAAGAAGAGGCAGCCGTGATCCTGCCGCCGCTTTCGTCTGGCGGAGAGACTTGGTTACAACGCTATGTGGTCTGCCATTCTCCTGTGCGCGTTGATCGTGTTTGACGCGATATCGCCGCGTGCCGGTGTGAACCCGCATGTTCTCGTTCTCAGACTACCCCTTCGTGTAGTGTCCCGCACGTTGCACTTGACCTAGCCTGATAGGGATTGGCCATGTCGCATGTGCGTCCGCGGGGGTACCGGGCGCACGATCGCCCGGGCAGGGGAGGGGTACCGGGCGGTTCTCCCAACGTCCCAACGCACACTGGCGGCTGCTGCCTGCCCGCGGTTCTCCGTTGGGCACCAGCAAGGAGGGCATTATGGCCGATATATCCGTGACGTTCGCCGGAAGAAAGCTGCGCAACCCGCTGGGGGTAGCCTCCCATGCGCTCACGTCTCCCGAGCACGATCCGCAGGCTCTCGCCGACCATCTCAACGGTTACGTTGAAGCCGGCGCTGCCTTCGTCTACACACCGTTCATCAACCCGGAAGCGCGACACCCCAAGGGATTCGCCCCCGCCTACAAGTTCATGGGCATCGGCTCGCGCGAGCCCTTCGGTAGAGAGGGGCTTCTGGTGGCCACCGACGCCGAGAGGATCATGTCCCGCTTGGATGACGGGTTGAAGCTCATCGACCTACTGAAGAAGTCGCTCCCGGCCGACGTCCCCGTGATCGCCAATATCATCGGTCCGGGGTCGGATGCGTCCGGATGGGGCACGTTTGCCAAGAAGTTCGAAGACGCGGGGGCGGACATCATCGAGATGAACGTCTCCTGCCCCATCCCCGCCTGCACGGCGGATGCGGTTGGCTCATACGCCAGCGGGGAGATGCCCAGCTCGGCCGGCTCCCTGCTGGGCGATTCTCCCGCGTTGCTGGAACCCGTGGTGCAGGCCGTGGTGGATGCGGTGAGCATCCCCGTGGGGGTGAAGATGACGCCGGAGACCGGGTTTCCGCGCCTGGTGGGAGTTGCGGAGGCCATCCAGCGTGGGGGTGCGCAGTTCATCTCCGGTATCAACGCTCCTCTCACCTGCTCCCCGCCTGACATCTACAACGACGGCAAGGCGAAGTGGCCCGGCATCGAGGATCACATGCTGTGCGCCGCGCTGGGGCCGTGGGATCGCTTCCTGAACTACCGCAACCTGACGACCTTGTCCATGTTCGTTCCCGGCATGGCACTGTGCTCCATTGGCGGCCTGGTGGAACCGGAGCACGTGGTAGAGGCCATGATGCTGGGCGGACGAGTCTGCCAGCTGTCGTCAGGGTTGTTCTGGAGGGGGACGGACCTCATCACCGACAGTCTGACCTTCCTCAACGACTACATGGACCAGATGGGTTACAAGAGCACGGATGAGTTCATCGGCAGGGCCATCGCCCATATGAAGCCGGTCGAGGACATCGATTGGAGGATGGAGGAGTTCGTCTCCTGGACGGATGACCGCAAGTGCAGGCGCTGCGGCATCTGCAGCAAGGGCATCTGCAGCGCTCGCATCCTGAAGGAGAATCCGCTGCGCGTGGAGGTCAACGAGGACATGTGCTACGGCTGCGGCCTCTGCGAAGCGGTGTGCCCGGAGCATGCCATCAGCATCCTGGAGAAGAAACACAAAGTCATCGGGGTCAGCTTCATGCCTTCGCACTGAGCGTTCAGCGACGAGGGGGCGCCGGCCGGGGCGGGGCCTCGGCCGGCATCGATCAAACGGAGAGCCATGAAGACAATTGCCAAGACCAAGCTCATTGCGTTCCTGGAGGCCCTGAGCGATGACTACCGGGTGGTCGTCCCCCTGCAGCAGGGCACCGAGGTCGAGATGGGCGAGCTGGATGGTGGGCGGCTTGCAGTCGGCTATCGCGGCAAGACCCGTTTCTCGGCCAAGGAGTGCCTCTTTCCGGAGAGCGAAGTGATGCTCACTTTCGACAATCGGGGAGCCGGGGCCGTGGAGACCACGGAACACACACCGGCAGAGAAGACCGCCGTGTGGGGGGTCCGGCCCTGCGATCTGGCGGGGATGGCCACGCTGGACGCCGTCTTCCTGTCACCCCCGGTCGATACCTACTACTATGCGCGCCGGGCCAACACTCTGCTGCTGGGCCTGAACTGCCACGAGGTGGGTACCTCCTGCTTCTGCCGTTCCTTTGCAGCGGGACCCTTCGCCTCTTCCGGGTTCGACATGATCTTCACCGACGTGGCGGAGAGGTTCCTGGTGGAATCCGGGTCGGAGGTGGGGGCGCGGCTGCTGGAGCAGCACGGCGAGCTGTTTGCCGAGGCGGGGGAGGCGGACCGCCAAGAGGCGGAGTCCTTGAGACTGGCGGCGGAGACGGCCTTCACCACCACCCTCGACGTGCCCGCGCTCCTGGTGGCCCTGCAGGAGGCCTTCGACGATGGCGTCTGGGAGGAGCAGGCGAAGAAGTGCACGCTCTGCGGCACCTGCTGCATCGTGTGCCCCACCTGCCACTGCTTCAATGTGGAGGACGTGAGGAAGACTCGGAAGCTGTTTCAGCGCGTGCGCTACTGGGATTCCTGCCAGTTCACCGGCTTCACCCGCATGGCGGCGGAGAACAGCCGGTCCACCCAAGGTGAACGCTGGCGACAGAAGATCTACGACAAGTTCGTGTACCTGCCGGCGGTATATGACGGCCTCCTGGGTTGCACGGGATGCGGGCGGTGCCTGGATCTCTGCCAGGGCAACATCAATATCGTGCAAGTGCTGGAGAAGGTGAGCCATGGTCACTAACGTCTACCTTCCTCGGCCGTCCAGGATCGTGAGCGTGCGGGAGGAGGCGCAGGGCATCAAGACTTTCACGGTCCGGGCTCCTGAGGGAGAACCGAGTTGGCCGCGCTTCGCTCCAGGTCAGTTCCTGGAGGTGACGGTTTTCGGCGTGGGTGAGGCCCCGTTCTCCATCACCTCGGCACCCGGGTCTCCCGGGGAGCTTGAACTCACGGTGGCGGCGGTGGGCGAGGTCACGGAGGAGCTCCATGCCTTGGCTGCCGGTGATGTCATAGGAGTGAGAGGGCCCTATGGAAGGGGCTTCCCCATTGGGGACATGAAGGGACGGCGCCTGCTCTTCGTGGCGGGGGGGATAGGTCTGGCTCCGCTCCGTTCGCTGATTGGCCACGTCATTTCCGAGCGCGACGACTATGGGGAGATCTCCATTTACTACGGTGCCCGCAACCCAAGCCTGCTGTGTTTCTGCGAGGACCTGACGGCCTGGGAGTCAGCTCCGCACATCCAGGTGAGGGTGACGGTGGATTCTCCGGACGCAGCGTGGCAAGGTCCGGTGGGGACCGTGACCTCGTTGCTGGCGAAGGAGGGGTACGAAGCCGGTGGCGCTACGGCTTTCGTCTGCGGCCCCCCGGTCATGATCCGCCACACGCTACGCGTGTTGCTGGAGATGGGCTTCGCGCCGAAGGACGTCATCACCACGCTGGAGAGAAGGATGGAGTGCGGCGTGGGCAAGTGCGGGCATTGCACGGTGGGTAAGGCCCGGGTCTGTGTGGATGGCCCGGTCTTCAGCTGCGCGGAACTGCTTGATCTGAAAGAGGGCCTCTAGTGGTCCAGGGGGGAAACATGGAAAAGAAGATCTCTGATCCCAGCATCTTTTTACTGCTCGGTTTCGGCTTCGGTTTGGCCGTGCTGGGTGTGCAGCAGCTCATGCCGGCGAAGCCGGAACTGATCGGCGCGGCCACATACGCCACCCTGGTGGCGGCCATGGCCGAATTCCTGGGTGGTCTGTGGGCATTCGCCCGGCGTGACACCTACCTGGGAGCCATAGGCTCAACCTTCGGCGCGTGGCTGATCGGCTACTACCTGTTGTTGACCGATGGCGTGGCCTCGCAGATCTACCACCCGCAGAGCGCCGGCCTCTACTGCTTCGCGCTCATCGTCCCTGTGGTGCTGCTGGCTATCCCCGCCTTCCGGCTTCGACTGGCCGCTTTCAGCGGCGTGTTCGTCTTCTTGGTGCTGCTCCTGTTCTTCCTGGGCATGGCCGGCGTGGTTACCACGGGTTCGGAATGGTGGGCGCGCTTGGGCGGCATCAGTTCGCTCATCACCGCCGCCCTGCTGTGGTACTCAGCTCTGGGTGCCATCACCGGCTTGGTAGGTGAGATGACGGCCCCGGCCAACTCCCCCGACTCTGGCCCCCGCGCCGGGTCCGGGGAGTGAGTGCGGAGAAAGCTTGAGACGGGGCCTCGCGCCGTGAAGGGGTGGCGGCCGGAGCCTTCGGCTCCGGCCGCCACCCCTCTGGGTTTCTCATCTCTTGCCCCGGCTCGCGCGCTTTGAACCGGCCAGCATGGCTGCCAGCAGTTCGAGACGCGAGTTGACGCCCAGTGCCTCAAAGATGCGCTTCAAGTGGTATTTCACCGTATTAGTGGAGATGAAGAGCTGAGCCGCGATCTCCTTGTTGCGCATGCCACTCACCACCAGCGACAGCACCTCCAACTCGCGTGGCGACAGCCGGTCGCTGAGGTATCCCAGATCTGGTGCTTGGGTACCCTCGTCCGGGTAGATGATGCTGAGGGTTACGGAGCCGGTTTCGGGGACGGCCAGCGTGCGAACGAGGAGGCCGGGCTGTCGCCCGCATGCCCGGCGCTCCAGTGGGAGGCGCATCACCGCCGAGCCCACGCCTCCCTGCGTCAACTGCTCCAGGTTGCGCTGGAGGCAGTTGGCAAGCAGGCCGCTGCGCAGAGCCGAATTGGCTGCGTGCCGAAGCAGTTCTCGCGCCGGCTTGTTCGCGAACAGCAAGCTGCCGGCCTTGTCGGTCAGGAGCAGCGGCATGTTGGCGGCATCAAGCCCGGCCTGCAGGAGTGTACAGCGTTCCTCGCTCCTGGTGAACTCGAGGGCATGATGTGCGGCAGACCGCACATGAGCGGTGATCACGCGAACCACATCAAGATCTCTGGTGGAAAAGGGAGTGTCCTCCGGTGGACGCGTGAAGTACAGGATGCCCACGGTGTCCTCGCCGATGAGGACAGGGGCTTCCAGAATGCGCGTGAGGCGGCGCATGTTGAGCGCCTGACGCAGGGGGTGTTGCTGCCACTGCCTGTCGGCAAACAGCATGCTCTCGGAGGCTGGGCCGCCGGTCTCAGTGACATGTTGGAGCACGGGGTCGTAGGCGTAGCCGGCGGCCTCATAGGCTTTGGCGAATCTCTCCACGGCTCCGCGCACCGCGACGCGATCTGGCTTGTGCGAGTCCACATTCATGAGATAGAAGCCGTACGCGCTGGCCCGCACCAGACCGGAGATGGTGGTCATGTAAGTGGCCCCCAGTTGCTGTACACCGATGCTGGCGTGCAGGCTGTTGACGAACGTCATGAGCGGGTGGGAAAGCGGAGCGAATTGCCCCGCGGCAACTGCGGTCATTTCCGTGCCCCCCGGTTCTGGACTGGCCCCACGGGCTGAAGGCGTCGCCAGATAACCTATATATAGTACACTTTACGTGGTAACAGCAGGCACTACCCAATGAGGTAGTGGTGACCGGGTCTACGCGACGGAACGTGTGAGGTGGGAAACCGCTGGAGTTGCACGTTGATATCGCCGATTTCACCGTGCTGGCAACGGCTCTTGGCGTCATTGTCCGCGAGATGGGCAGAAACATGGAGAGGACGGCACGTGGGCCGCTCTATTCCTTTGGACACGATTTCGCCACGAGTCTGGTCACGAAGGACGGCGAACTCCTCGCCCTTGGTGAGTACATCCCCGTGTTGTGTGGGGCTACTCCCTTTGCCGCGCGCGCTGTGGCGGGGTTCTTCCAAGGTGACGTGCATGAAGGCGACGTCTACCTGGTCAACGATCCCTTCAGCATGGATGCGGGCAACCAGTTGGCGGACTGGTGCATCGTGTGCCCTGCCTTCTATCACGGGAAGCACGTCATGTGGCTGGCCAACAAGGCCCACCAGCAGGACACGGGCGGCGGGCTTCCCGGTGGGTACAATCCTGGGGCACTCGACATCTGGGCGGAAGGGCTGCGCATCCCTCCGCTCAGGTTGATGGATCGCGGCCGGTGGTGCAGCGATGCGTTGGATCTGGTGCTGGCCAACGTGCGCAACCCTGAGCTTCAGCGTGGCGATCTTCTCTCCATGATCGGGGCCGCCCGCACTGGCGAGCGTCGGCTGCAGAGCCTCTACGCCGCCCACGGCGCGCATACCCTGGAGCTCTTCCAGGCGGATCTGCTTGAGTATGGTGAGCAGAGGATGCGCCAGGAGGTGGCCGGACTGCCTGACGGCACCTATCACGGCGAACTGAGCGGGGGCCGCGGTTCTGCCCTCATTGCCTGTGATCTGATCGTCGCCGGTGAGGAGCTGACTGTAGACCTCAGTGGTAGTGGTGGACAGGTTCCCCTCTACATCAACAGCCCCATCGCCAACACGACCAGCTGCGTACACATGGCACTGCTGACCGCTATCGGCAGGCACATCGAATACCGGTCGGGTGGTTGTTTCCGGCCCGTTTCCATCGTGACCCGACCGGGAACCATCGTTCACGCTGCGGCTCCGGCCACGCAGGGGAACTGCACGAACTTCTGTGCAAAGCAGATCATCGAGGTGGTGTGGGACGCGCTTGCCAAGGCGGCTCCGCATCTGGCGCCGGCCGGGTGGGGCTCCATCAACTACTGGGTGTTCTCCGGTCACGATCCCCGGCGGAACACTGGGTACAGCAGCCCGGATTTCCAGGCGTGCTCCAGCGGGGCCGGGGCAGTCTGGGGTGTGGACGGCTGGTCCGCGAACGGCCCAAGCATCTGCTCCGGTACGCTCCACTACCCCGAGGTAGAGGTTGCCGAGACCTTGTACCCGATTGTCTGGGAGCGCTGGCAGTATGCTACTGACTCCGGGGGCCCGGGCAGGTGGCGGGGTGGGCTGGGCGTGGATAACATTTGGGTGGCGGATTCGGGGTCAGAGCCTGTCTATCTGGCTTACGCAGCAGAGCCGTACGGCTATCCCGTGGCGCCGGCTGTGGCCGGCGGTTCACTGCCCAAGTCGAATACCAAGACGCTCTGCTTTTCTGATGGAACCTTCGAGAACGAGCGCGAGGCACGTGCCAAGCTCTTCTACAAGCTGCGCAGCGGCGACCGTGTGCTCGACTACACGCAGGGGGGGGCGGGAGTGGGTGACCCGCTGGAGCGCGATCGGCGGGCTGTGGTGGATGATGTACGTGACGAACTGGTCTCGCTGGAGAGCGCCCGGGATGCTTACGGGGTGGTCATCGCGCCGCTGACGCTGAAGATTGATGAGGAAGCCACCGCGGCCCTTCGGGCCATGCGGCGCCGTGGTAGGGGTGGGTCGCGCCGGGGGTGGTCGCAGCCGGCCTCGGTGAACAGCACTGTCGTAACCGAGGGCGGGAAAGGTCTTCGCCTGACGGTTGGCGAAGTGGGTACTGCCTAGGCCGGTCACTGAGCACGAGTACTGCGCCCCTTGGTAGCCCGGCACGTTGCTGACGGCCGCTCGGATGTGGTCGCGCACAATCTCCAGCAGGCGGCAATCCGCATCATTGAAAGGCGGCCCGTCTGGGCGTCGCACGCAGAGGAGCGTGCCGATGGGACGTCCCTCGCGTATTGGGGGCGCCCTCAGCATCCGCATCAGGCGGCGCATGGTGAGAGCCTTGCGTAGGGGCTGCTATTGCCATTCTCTCCCTCCGAGAGCATCTGCACTTCATGAACGGGATGCCTCCGGAAGTGATGGAGCGGAACGGCGGATCCACCAGGCACTCAGTCTCCCCGAAGGGGCGTACGTAGCGTTCGACTCCGCCCTCGACCACAACACGGATCAAGCGGCCGGAGGGGGAGTTCGGAAGGTAGAACCCGTCAGCGTTGGCCGGGATGAGCTGCGGATTGGCGCGCACGTAGCGCTCGCCGAGGTTGTCGAGGTCCAGACTGCCGCGGACCGAGTCCACGAAAGCCCGGGGTGCGGCGGCTCCGTGGTGGGCCCAACCTGGGTACCGCCATCTTCTCATCTCCAACTACTCAAGTGGGTAATACCCCACGCACCCAACTTGCGCTTAGCTAAGAATAGGCACGGTCAGATCGATGACCGGGGGCGGTCCAGCCGTGAGTGCGAACTACCCTGGGGGGGTGAGATGGCGCAGAGCAACTGATTGACACCTCAGGCGCAATAGGGGGAGGGGCCTTGCCCCTCGAAGCGGAAAGGGGAAAGCGGTGGCCAACGGCAGTGCGGAAGCAGTAATCGGCGAAAGGGACTATAGGATTCCACAGCGCATCGAACGTCTGCCCATGACGTCCGTGCAGAGGTGGATCAGCCTCGTGATCGTGATAGCGGTGTTCTTTGACGCCGTTGACATGGGTGCCATGTCGTATCTTCTGCCTTCACTTAGGGATTACTTCGGGTTGACGGCGGCTACGGCCGGCCTGCTCAGTTCCATGAGCATGGCCGGCATGCTGGTTGGTTCCTTCCTGGCGGGACGCTTGGCGGACAAGATGGGCCGCAAAGCGCTTCTGCAGTACTCAATGATCATCTGGGGCCTGGGCGGCATTCTGTGCGCGCTCTCCTGGAGCGTGGCCTCGCTGATTGTGTTCCGGTTCCTCATCGGGCTGGGTCTGGGGGCGGAATACCCCGTGGCCAATGCCATGATCTCTGAGTTCCTGCCCACGAAGGTACGCGGCCGCTGGCTCACCGTCATGGAGGGCCTGGCGCCCATCGGTGTCATCTTCGCGGGCCTGCTGGCGTGGATCTTTGTTCCCATCATCGGTTGGCGGTGGGTCTTCGTGTTTGAGGCCGTTCCCGCCATCTGGATCTTCTTCGTGCGGCGCAACCTGCCGGAGTCGCCCCGCTGGCTGGAATCCGTGGGTCGGGAAGAGGAGGCCCACGCCATCGCGGCCGAGCTTGAGCATAAAGTACAGAAGGTGACGGGAAGCGAGCTCCCGCCGATCCCCGAGGTGACCTATGTCTCCCAGAAGGGGATCAGGGCCAAATTCGGTGATCTATGGGTGGGACGTTACGTGAAGCGGACCGTAGGTATGGCCATCGTCTGGCCGTTGGCGCTCCTGGGCTACTGGGGCATCCAGTCCTGGATCACGGCGCTACTCGCCTCCAGCGGCTACACCATCCAGAAGTCCATGGCCTATGCGCTTCTCATCCAGCTGGGCGGCATCCCCGGTTTTCTGGTCACCACCTACCTGATCGACAAGGTGGGGCGGAAGGCCACGCTCATCATCGGCCTGCTGGGCTCCGCCGTCATGGCCTACCTGTACGGCAACGCTCCCAACCTGACCCTGCTCATCGTGTTCGGCCTGCTGCTCCAGTACTTCTTCTGGACGCTGTGGCCGGCGCTCTACGCCTTCACGCCCGAGGTCTACCCCACGCGGCTCCGCGCCACGGGAACGGGCTTCGTGATGTCCATGGGGCGTTTGGGAGCCATCCTGGGCCCGTACGTGGCCGGCCTCATCCTGGGAAAAGACTACGTGCAAGGTCCGGTCTTCATCATGGCCCTTGTTGCATTCGTGATCGCGGCATTGGCCGTGCTGCTGCTGGTGCCTGAGACCAAGGGCAAGGTGCTGGAAGAAGTGGCCGCCTAGGGCAACACCGCATCGTGTTGTGAGAGACCGGGAGTTATCACGGATGTCAGCCTGCATCGACGTGGGCTCCCGGTCCCCATCTCTGAACGGAGGATCGAGATGATCGAGGGCAAATTCGTGGTTGCCTCAGACGGTTCCGAGTCCGCAAAGAAGGCAGAGAGGTACGCAGCCGAGCTCGCGGCCTGCCTGGGGTTGCCTGTCGATGTTGTCAACGTGATCCAGGTGGGCGGTTCTGCATTCGTCTCGTCGGGAGCCACGTTGGCCCTGGAGACGGAACTGGCCGAAGAGATCGAGGACAGAGGTCAGGAACTGCGCGAGGCGCTCAAACGAGTCAGGGGAGTTGTCAGAGACCAGACCGTGAGCGTGACTGGGCATTTGTTGGAGGCCACTTCGCCGGCAAGGGCCATTGTCGAGTACTGCTCCACGTCGGCGGAGCCGATAGCGGCAGTGGTATTGGGCAACAGAGGCACCGGGGGGTTCCCCCGTTTGCTGATGGGTTCGGTCAGCGACCAGGTTGTGAAAACGGCAGATTGCCCGGTTATCGTCGTGAAGGCATAGGCTGACGACCAGAAGGGCGGAGGATCCTATGGCAGATGCAGCACAGACCCCGGCCTGGAAGGCCAAAGAGGAGCAGATATTCGAGACCGGTGCCGGCCTCGATATCAGAGAACTGTACACGCCGGAGGACATCGCCGGTTTCGACTACGCCCAAG
>JAAYAL010000036.1 GCA_012719395.1 Gaiellales bacterium
GGGGATACGCCAGCCATCGTCGCGATCGACGAGTCCCATGGTTCCTCCTCTGATCGGTGCTCAGATGGCCGGCCGATCAGAGTATTCGATGGGTGCTTCAGGATTCCTACCGGGATAGGCCCTTAGCATCTGCTCACATCCCTCCTTCTGACGAGCGCACCGCCCGAAACCCCACCGCCTCCCGATTCCGCGCGGCCGCCGTCGCGCTACTCGGTCTCGCTCAGCGCGCCTGCAATCTCCAGCACGGCCACCCTCGTCCCCGGCTCGCCCACGACCACCCGCGAAGGCACGCCGGGCAACGTGGCGATAACCTCCTCCCGGCCCACGAACACCCGCACCGCGCGGCCGTCCACCAGCACCCAGTGGAACGGCATCTCGCCCCAATCGCCCACCTGGTACGCGGTCAGGGCAGCCACCCGCCCGCCGTCGGTGAAGGTCACCCGGTATGTCGTAGGAGAGGCGCCTCCTCCGCTGGGTTGTATCCAGGGGTTCGGCTCCTCGCCGGTGGCCACCGCCCAGTCCTCGGGCAACTCCGCCGGGAGGATCACGGCCTGATCATCGGGCAACCGCTCCGCCAGCCACTGCCGCACTTCCTCCAGCGACTGATCACTTCTGTGCCACGTCCCCTCCGTGCCGCCGCCCTCGCGCCCATCCCCCGCGGCGGCCGCCGCCTCCGCCGCGGCCCTCACCGTGTCGATATCCACCGACTGCTCGGCGCCGCCGGCAGCCTCGGCCGGTCGCAGAAAATCACCGCCCTCCCCCTGAACGAACGCCCCCGCCGCACCCTGGTGGAGCCAATAGCCGATGGGCTCATAGGTGCCGCCGTAGCGCAGGTCGTCCTGCGTCAGGAAGAGAAGGACGTGGTCCCCGGGACGGAGCGCGGGGTCCGCCCGCTCCAGCGTCATGGCCACCGGCTGGGACCCGGGCACCGTGCCCCCCTCGGTGTGCACGGTGATCACATCGCCCACGGGGGCGAACCCGGCCACCGCCCCCATAGCCTGGACCAGCCAGCTTCGGTAGATGATGCAAGAATCGCCCGCACGCTCCGGCGTCCACTGCTCCCTGTTGGGCCCGTTCCAGCGGCCGGGCAGCTCCGCCAGGATCTCGCCGTACAGGACCAGGTCGGAGTCGGCCGCCATGGCCTCCAGAGTGAGAGCCTCAGGGTCCGGCGCCGGAAGCGCCAGTTGGACCACGGTGGCTGCCGCCGGGGTGGTGGTTGAGGTGCTGGGGCTGGTCGGGGGCACCGTGGCAGCGGTGGTGGCCGTGGTCTCCGGCATGGTGGTGGACGTGGCGGCCGGTGACCCATCCGTGCAGCCTGACGCCGGCATGGCAACCACACACACCATCAGCATCAGCACCCACGGCGCCACGCGGGTGGCTATCCTGTTCACAGGCTCCTCTCCTCCCTATGCGGCCGTGCCGGCCATGGCGTACCCTCCGCGCACGGGCGGCATGGCGCTATTTGAACCACTTGTGATCGGGGTCCACAATCATCTTCTCAACGGCAGAAAGCCGCGCATCGGCCAATCGCAGCATCTGGAGCACGAGCTTCCCGGACTTCACCCTCTGCGCATATGAGTACTCATCGCCCACCGCGCCTGAAACCAGGATGGATGCCCCATCAGGTGGGAATTCCGGAGCTATCTGAATCCGCACGGTTCGTTGGCTGGTGACCAGGATGGCCACGAGAGGACGAGCCCTCAGTTCCCCGGGAGCGGCCCAATCGGAAGGCAGCGACTCGTTGTAAGCGCAAATCAGCGGCACGAGGTCTTTGTCCGGGGCCGGCAGCGAGACTTGGGACGGGTTCGGAGCAGTCTGCGCGGGACCAAGCCAGAACCCAGTGACTTCTTTGTCATCAATCCGATATGGGAAATCCTTCCGGACCGTCGATGGGGCACTACCGACGGTGCTTGACGACCCCGATGAACCGGCCAGTGTGCAGCCTCCAACAACAAACACGATCAAGAACAATGCGGAAAGCCGCGCCACGGGTCGAGCGTATTGCTTCATACCGGGGAATGCCTCCTGTGCTGCGTGCTCCCATATCGGCTCCAATTGAACATCTCGATAGTTCGAAAGCGAAACTTGGGACTTCTTCCTCTCCGCGTGCTGACGACATCGGAGGCCATTTGCGCCGACGTCGTCAGCACGATGGTCACATCGCTTCAAGCTGTTCCGGCTGTGAGGCTATTGAACGGTTAGCACCCTTCCCTAAACACTAGCCTCCCTAGGTGCCTCCGCTTGCTGCACCTGCTCACCATTTAGATCTACCCAGCGCCCTGGAACAAGTGGATCACTAAGCATTGGTAGGATTATCATCAATCCAAGTGGACCGCTCGCATCCTCAACAAACAACTCCCACTCGCCTTTGTCGGGAAGCCCGCGCCCTCCCTCCATGGTGATTCTCAGGGCCAGGCCACGTCCCCGGATGTGGTGTAAGAGCCAAGGTGCTCATTGAACGGCACCGTTCCTCCATCCATTTCCGATCCCGCTCACGGCGGCATCTTGTTCCCTTTCCTTCAACACACCGCAGAGGCCGGGAATCATGACACGATCCCCTGAATGTGATGGTCAAGGCGACCGGTGATCCTCTTGCCTGCGAGCTACGGCTCCGCGACGGCATCGCGCTCGGCAACCGGGACCCCCTCCTCTACTACCCCGCCATCTGCGACGGCGAGACCGCCTGGGTGGAACTGGATTCCCAATGGGGGGACCAGGGTACTGCTTTCCTTCGATTGGCCGACGGCAGCTGTGACGAGGTGCCCGGCGTTACCACGAAGGTTCGCTTCTGCGGGCCCGACCTCTTGGTCTTGGAGCAGCGCGATGTTGGGTCAGAGAAGCCGTATCTCATCGTCGGAATCGACATACCGAAAGGGGAGCGCTTCGAAATCGTGGCCGCCGCGGGAGAGGACTGTTGGATCCTTCCCGGCGCGAGCCACGGGAACGACCCATCTCTCACGATTCAGACGAACCTGCAGGATGCGGGCGGCTTGAGCGGCATAAAGGTGGCATTCATCCAGTTCGCGCAGGAGTAGCGCCCAGGTTCCTCCGGGAAGGATGTGTGGCGGCGTGCCATCCGGCGCCATTGGGAAAACGAGCTTCTGTGACTTGCAAAGGCAGAGAAGAGGCCCGGCACAACCTCCCGCCGCGCATCGGCCGGAGTTGCTCCACGGCCTGCCGGTAGGTCTCAAAGGCCCTTGGGCCTCACAGCGCGTCCATCGACCTCCCCGTCTCGAGGAGCCTGGCTCCGCCTGTGAGAGGGTGGTTCTCCGGTCGCTTCTGGCAGATGCCTCCCGGCCGCGTCTCGACAGTCTCTCCCGGTCGGCTCTGTTCGGCAGGCTCATGTATACTGCAAATTGTACATCGTAGCGTACAAGGAGCGACATCATGCGCCCACTCAAGCTCGATGAGGACATCCGGCCCCTTTCGGAATTCCGCGCTCAGATCGCGTCGTTCGTCAAGCGCGTGAACGAAACCAAGCGTCCGCTCGTGCTCACGCAGCATGGCCGCGGCACTGTCGTCGTTGTCGACATCGCGGAGTATGCAGCAATGCGCGAGCGGCTCGAGACCATCGACGACATCGCCACCGCACGGGCGCAGCTTGCCGCCGGCGAGGGCATCGCGCATGGCCAAGCCAAGGTGAAGGTACTTGACCGACTTGCCTAGGATGCGCGTCGTCTGGTCACCGCGCGCCATCGACCGTGTGGTCGAGATTGCCGCCTACATCGCCAAAGACAGCCCCGCCGCCGCACGCGATTGGGTCGAGCGGCTCTTCGCACATGTGGACACACAGCTCGCGGCGTTCCCACTCAGCGGCAAGCCCGCCCGTGATGTGGACGCAGGCGATGCGCGCGAGCTCGTCTTCGAGTCCTATCGCGTCTTCTACGACGTGAGGGATACGGTCCAGATCCTCACGGTCAGGCGCGGCAGCGAGCTCATCGACGCAGATGAGCTGCGCTCAGGCCCCAAGCAATCTCCCACCGCGCATCGGCCGTAGCTGCTTCACCGCCTGCCGGTAGGCGTCAAGGACCTTGGGTCCTCTCCAGCGCCCCCATCGACATAGCCGTCTCCACCATGGCCCCCTCCAGGGCGGCGGGTCCCACCAGGTAGAGGGCAGGCTGGCCGACACCCACGCGCACCCAGGTCACGTCGCCCCAGGCCGCCACGCTCACCGCGCCCAGCGCGGCCGTCTCCCCCACCTCACGCCAGGCCGCCCCGGCCGGTGCCGTGGACAGGCCGGCCAGCAACCAGAAGCTCGCCTCGCGCGTCTCGGGGTCGCTGGTATAGCGCATTCCCCACCAGGTGGGCGATAGGTTGGGGCAGTCCACCACCGGCGGGGTGGCGGAACCGGCCGAGGCACCGCCCGGCGCCGCCGATGGGCTGTAGCTCTCCGCGAGCACGAAGCCGTCCGGCAACGTCCCAGGCAGTGCCAGGAGCATGTCGATGCCGCGGTAGCCGGCGCTGAGCAGGTCGGCCAACTCCCCCCGCGAGAGAGGCTGCCGCCGCGCGTCGTTCTCCACCGCCCGGTACGGCGACTCCAGCGTGGCCTGTGCCAGCATCTGGAAGACCCAATTCGGCGAGCTCATCTCCTTCTCCGCCTCTGCATTGCCCCAGGTGAAGACACCCAGCCCGCCCTCTTTCTGCCACGGGTACCAGGGGCGTATCTGCAGACTCATGGGCGCCGACGACGTTCCGCTGGCGTTGTCCTCGATGCCCATGGCCGCCTCGGCCACCTCCTCGGTGGTGGCGTAGAACATGATGGGTCGATCAGCCGCGGCGGCGGCGCGGATGCGCTCCACGTAGTCCAGGGGGTCCACCTCGTCCCCCATCACCCAGAGCGGCTTGTTGATGGCCGTGGGGTCCACGAAGGCCGATGGCTGTTCCGTGCGCGGCGCGGGAAGCGGCGTGGGACCAGAGTAGAAGAAATCGGGAAGATGAACGCTCTTCTCCGGGATGACCTCCACGTTGCCCGCCCAGAAGCCGAGGTACATGCCGCTCTCGAGCGCCCGAGCCAGCCCCTCCTCCTCCGACAGGGCCGGGGGGTCCGCCTGCAGCGTGGCCAGCGTCAGCGCATCGTAGACCTCAGTGCGGGTGGGCGTGGGCCCGATCTCCTTCGGCGGCTGCACCCAGTAGTCGACGGGCACGATCTCGCCTTGGGCGAGGGGCTCCTTCGTCCAGGGCAAGTAGCGCACGAAGGTCCGGGCGGTGACGGTGTCATTCAACGGCTGATTGGCGCCCGGCGGCACCCCCAGCACCTCCGACACGGCGGCCAGAGCAGCACCCACCACCAGGATGGGCCGCCCCGCCTCCTTGGCCGCGGTCATGATGGACCGGGCGGAGCTGAGGTCCTCGCCTTCCGCGAACACCCACAGGGGCTCGAGGATGGAAGCTGGATCCAGGAAGGTGGCCGTCGAAGTGATGAAGTCCGGCAGCTGGGGTAATCCGTTGTCCGGCGGCTCCTGGTAGAACTCAGGCGGGAACCGGTCGGTGTCCGCCGGGAAGACCTCCACGTTCCCCGCCCATAGCCCCCATTCCTGGCCGGAGGGCCACACGAAGGAGAACCTCGGGTCTTCCGAGATTGGCCTGCGGCCGGTGACGGCGTACTCCAGGTAGGCGAGGACCTCGTCCGCGCCGGAGGGCGGTGGGACGTCCGCGACCGATGGCGGCGGCGTGGACGCGGTGGTCGACGAGGAGGCCACGGCGGTTGAGGATGCGTCCGTGCCGGAGGGAGCACCGCTTTCCGTGGTACTGGAGCCACAGCCGGCCACCGCGACCACAAGCAGGACCAAGAGCACTGATGCGCCCACGCATCGCCGCAGGGTAGAACCACCATATGATCGACGACCGTTTTCCATCGGCCCTCCTTCCTTCGTAGCCCAGAGCCCAGTTGCCCCCGCCCCACCAGTGACACGCAAACGCGGCACCCTACTCCTTCCCAACCTGGATCAGTGCGTCAGCCAACCCCACCAGCTTGTCTAGCCCACCACAGCTGATACGGAACCTTCTCCGCGGCAGCTTGAGGTGCAATCCAGGCAACTGCCGGAGGGGTGGGACGCTCTTCGCCATCCGCCGTCACCCGACTCGCCTCGAGGGTCTCCCTGAGCCAGCCCGCCACCTGCGACGCCTCCAGCACCAGCGCACGCTCGCTCGTCGAGATCTGGCCGGAGGGCAGCGCGAGTGAGTACCAGCCCATCTCCGCATCTGTCTCGTTCCAGAAGTCAAGCCCCACGCGACCGCCATCTGCCGTGTGCAGAATGGCCCCCCATTCGGACGTTGGGGGATCCCAGGTTCGGTCCCGTCCCGCCTTGAGGGTCGCCGACGTGAGCCGCGCTCGAAGGGCGTCAAGCTCGGCGGAAGTCAGCGGCCGGGAGGCGGCCCCGTGAGACCACCGCCCCTCCGCGGTGAGTTCTTGGTCGGCGGTGATCGCGGCGATAGCCTGCTGGAGAAGCTGAGTGTCGCTCGGTCTCAGATCCATACGCAGCAGGTTCCACAAGAGCTGCGCACCCTCCCCACGGGTGGCCGCCTGCCACGGATCCCACTCTCGACCGTAGCCGAGCAGGCCGTTCATGAGGCCGTTGTCCTCAGCCACAGCCAGGCTGCGAGCGTGTGTGGCATCGAAGTTGCCCGGGAGAGGCGCGTAGCTTGACTGGGTATCAAGCAGCAATCCGGGCTGTATTTGCTGCGCCGCCCGCACGGTGAGCGTGACCAACTGGGCCCGACCAGCCGGCTGCCAGGGGTGGAAGGAGCCGTCGGGATAGCCCTGGATGAGCCCCGCCTCAGAGGCCGCCGCGATGTAATCGTGAGGGTACAGGGAATCGGGGTCGTCGGGACCCAGGTCCCAGAACGGCGCCCTCAGGCCCTCGTCCACGGTCAGGTCCAGTGCTTCCACCAGCATCTTGGCGTACTGGGCGCGCAGGTAGGTCTCCTCAGGGCGAAAGACCGCATGACCTCCGCTCTCGTACCCGGCGACAACGCCTTCCTCGAATAGCGAGACGATGGCCGTACGGTACAGATGGGTGCCCGAGATGTCGGCGAAGGGTTCCGCCTCCGCGGCCGGTGCAGTGCCCACGAAGAGATGCTCCGAGGCCGCGATGGAGCTGGAGGATTCGGGGAACCAGTGCGGCGGCAACCGTGGCCACCCGTCATTCTCGAGCACCGTGCTGATCCAGTAGGCCCGGGTCCCGTCGGTCGCGAAGGGCAGCCCCCGCAACAGTTGCCCAAGCTCAGTCAGATGGTGGTCCGTGATGTCGTAGGCGAAGAGCGTCATGGGAGCGGAGGAGAGAAGACCATAACCGGCCTGAGCCCGGAACAGGACGGTGTCTCCCGCGATCTTGATAGGTCCCAACAGATGGTGGGGCATGGGCACTCGCTCGTGGGACCCCGCTTCCAGGTCATAAATCGCCACGAAGGCGCCTGCCTCGTCCATGGCCGTCCAGGCCAGCCTCTGGGCGGTCTCGTCTGCGGCCAGTGAGGAGATACGACCATCCTCCGACTCAGGGATACGCGTGAAGGTCCGGTCGCGAAGATCCATGAGAGCCAGGCCTTTGGCCACGGACTCCCCCGGCAAGACCGGTGCCGACACAACCACCCGGTCGCCCAGAAGAGCGTAGAGGCCGCCCTGGACCTCCGGGTACACGTGTTTCTCGGCTGCTTTGGTGTCGTAGGCGAAGAGAAGATCGCTCCCGTCCGCCTGGTGCTCCCGCCACACCACCCAGCGATCACTCAAGAGCAGGGGCAGACTCCACCCGAAAGTGCCTTCGTTCAACGCCGTATTGGTGCCGGCGGCGATGTCATAGAGGTTGAGTACGACGCTCTCGTTGCTGCCTCCCAGCCACAGCAGCCTTCCGCCCTCCAACACCGGAGCCCCATAGACGAATCCGGAGGCTATCCGGCGGTCATCTTCGCCCGAGAGCGAATGTAGGAGGAGCCCATCGATGCCTTGGTCTGAAGACAAGGTGAGCCAAGCTACCCAGTCCCCTTCGATCACGGGAGCAGCCCCCCGGGTGCCTGGCGCTGTGAGCGTGACCGTGGTGCCGGCGACGGCATTGCGCAGCACCACTGCATCCTCGGCAGTGTGGTAGACGATACGGCCCGCGTCGACCGATAACTGCTGCCAATCCCCCACCGCCGCACGCTCCGCGGTCCACTCCACCTCCCAGCCGGCCGGCGCCCCCATGGCGGGCTGTGCCCACTGGAGGGCCGCCAGCAGCGCGAATGCCAGCGTCGCCCACAGTAGTCGATTGCTCCTTGGCATCCTGCCCCTCCTCTTACGCCAGACTCGCCGCTTCTACCACGTAACACACCGAACGAAGCCTGATTCTCCACTGCCCCCGTTTCCTGGCCGGACGGCCACGCGAAGGAGAACCTCAGATCCTCACTCAGCGGCCTGGGGCCGGTGATGGCATACTCCAGGCACGCGATCCCTCCTTCGCGCCGCATCCAGTCACACCCGCCGCGCGCTGCTACTCTCCCACGTCGCGCAGGTGGACCACCCGCGACAGCACCACAGCCGCTTCCTCCCTTGTCGCCGGCCGCCAGGGATCCCAGCCCGGGCCGAAACCGGCAATCCCCCTCAGCAGGCCGTGGTATTCGGCCACGCGCATGGCCTCGGCGTGAGCCGGATCAAAGTTGCCCAGCGCACCGACGAAATCCCCGGGCGCGGAGAGCTCGCCCACCGACATGACGGCCGCCGCCCGCACGGCCAGCGTCACCAACTGCGCGCGGCTACGCTCCGCCCAGGGTGCGAACGTACTGCCATCGATACCACGTACCAGCTTCGCCTCAACCGTGGCGTTGATCGCCTGTCGGGTCAGACCGGTCATGGCGTCATCCAGATCAGTGAACGGCGCCGGGGGAGACGCAGCCGGGTTGAGATCGGCCGTGTACATGAGCGCCACGGCCGCCTGCGACCGCAGCAGCGGCTCTTTGGGCCGGAACTCAATGCCGTCCGCCAGGCGATAGCCGCGCATGAGGCCCCAGCGACCGGCATCTGCCACCTCATCGGGGTAGGCGCTCGCCTCGAGATCGCAGAAGGTCACATAGGGCGGGGTGGGGCCAGGTGGCGTGGCCGGTGGCGTGCCGGCCGTGGTGACCACGATCTCGCGGCTGTCGGTGAGAGCGCCCTCGATCTCCCGATACCAGACCACCCGCCCCTCGTCCAGTTGCGGCCAGCTGCCCTGGAGCCCTGGCGTACCCTGCACGGAGGTGATGCCTGTGCCTACATCGTAGAGGTGAAGCTCGTTGAACAGCTGCGCGCTGTCGGTCCAGATGGCCAAGGCGCCGTCCTTCTGCAGGCGCCCCATCGCGAACCCGGCAGCCAGGGTGGTGACATGGCCGGTGGCGAGGTCGCAGAGCATGACGTCCCGCGCGGTCGCGGAGAGCCAGGCGACGCTCGGCAGCGGCGAGGCGTGCCAGAGCACCATGTTGCCGCCCACCTCCGGTTCGTAGTCGGTGAGGTCGTTGTCGGTGAGCCGCTGGGTGGTGTCCGCAGCGATGTCGTGGACGTAGATCTCCAGGTCCTGGCCGTCGAAGGCGGCCCAGACGGCCTTGCCCGCGGCCAAGAGCCTATGGTCGCTGTAGTCGGCGAGCGGCGCCGCCAGTTCGGCCAGGGTCGTCCAGGAGCCCGTCGTCCAATCGTAGAGCCGCAGGACAGCGCCGCCTGCGGCCGCCGTCTCCTGGGCGAGTACGTACCGGCCGTCGGTCCACGCCCGCGCCGGAGACGCGCTGGAAAGCGTGCGCACCTCACCGGAAACCAGGTTCTTACCGAGAAGCGTGGTGACCGGAGCGCCATTGCCGCCGGCTTGGGAGGTGACCCAGACCACGAGGTCGCCTTCCAGGTCATACCCGCCGATGCCGGACGGCCCACCCAACCGTGCGGCTCCGCCCGTCTCCAGATCCAGCGCCCAGAGGTCCATGGCCGGGTAGTACTCGCGGGAGGCAGGGTCGGCCTGATGCAGCCAGACGACGTGATTGCCGGACACCTCGGGGTAGTCGTCCCGGCCCAAGTCATCCGTCAGTTGCCGTATCTCGCCCGTGGCGAAGTCGTAGAACATGATCTCGTGATCGTGGCCGTCCCAGGCACGCCACACCATGCGGTCACCGCAGACAAACGGGATCTCGTCGTCCACGTTGTTGCGGGTGACCTCGGTGGTGACGAAGGCCTGAGCCCCCAGGGCAGGGCCCGCCGGAACAACACTCACCGCCACCGCAGCGACCACCACGGCGAGGCCCAGCACCACGCGCCACACCAACCTCCACCCTGGCCTGGCAACCCGGTTCTTCGTCTGCCTCATGCCCCACTCCTTCCTGTCATCGCCCGGTACCGGCGATCGGCCGCCGCCGCCACCTCGCCAGGACACCGACACCATTCTCGCTCCCCTCGCCTACTCACCCTCGAACGACTCGAGGTAGGCCGAGACACCCATCACCTGCGCCCCGTCGACCTCCCACACATCCCGCACCCAACCGACACGTTGCGCGGTGATCAGATCACCGAAGTAGGCCACGTTCGTCTCCAGCGGCCGGCCCCAGGTGTCCACCGTGAGCGTCACCGGGATCTCGATACGGACTATGTACCCCAGCTCCATGGCCCAATCCGTGGCGGCGCCCAGGTAGGGCCGGCAGAGGTCATCGCTGCGCACGACGCCGCGGACCGTGAAGGTGGACCCATCGGTGCTTCTCTCCACGCCCGCCTCCGGCCGAATGAGCTTGAGGGCGTGATAGGGCTCGCTGAGCAACCCCCACCACACGGCGATGACCCGCTCCGCGGCCTGGACGCCGGCCCTCTCGGGGAAGTCCGCCGCCGAGATCTCCCAGTAGCGGGGAGCCGCGGGAACCTCGCTCTCCGCCGGCGCGGACAGCAGATCGAATTGGCCATTCACGGCCACCAGCAGGCGGTCACCGGTGATGACCATCGACCCTCCATAGCCCACGGCGGCCTCGCCCCCCTGACGATAGAACCAGGCGTTCCCCGGCTGCGCGAGGTCCAGTACGATGGCCATGCAATCGGCCGCCTCGATCCACCTCACCGCCGCGGCCACCACCTGCCCGGCCGTGGGGTCGGCGGGGAGGGCGGCAGGCCACGCTCCCTCCTTGAGCCACGACGCCACCTGCGCCGCCTCCAACACCAGCGAGCGCTCGCTATTGGAAACCTCACCGGTGGGAAGCCGAAGCGAGTACCAGCCCATCTCGACGTCCGTCTCATCCCAGCAGTTGAGCTCCACCCGACCGCCCCCGGCCGTGCTCAGGATCGCGCCCCATTCCCCCGTGGGAGGATCCCAGCTGCGGTCCCGCCCCGTCTTCAGCGTGGCCGCTCCCAGGCGCGTCACCAGTTCCTCCGCCTCCGCCGGAGTGAGCGCGCGCATCCCCCGGCCGCCGTACCAGGCTTCCACGGTGACGCCCTTATCGGCCGCGATGGAGGCCAAGGCCTGCTGGAGAAGCTGTTCATCGTCCGGGCCGCAGCCGCAGAGGGAAAGACCGAGCGCCGTAGCCAGCAGCGTCCAGAGGCCGAAGTCCACGCGTTTCACGCGGCGGATCACGGTTGCCTCAGATCCATACACAGCAGGTTCCTCAGCACCTGGGCGCCCTCCGCCGCCGTCCTGCCCCTTTGCGCCTCACCAAACGCCACAACGCCGCCGCCCCCATGGCAAGCAGCGTGACCAGGGAGATCAGGACAGCGATGGGAAGGGGGCGCTCATCCTCCTCGATCGGCCGGTTGCTCTCCCCTCGCCGTGCCCTCAGCATCCAGTAGGAGGTGCCCGCGTTGCCCATGCCGAAGGCGGTTTCGGAGCCCAGGTACCCCATCTTCTCCCGCGATTCCTGCGACTGCTCGTGCATCACGCGCTCGCCCTCCCTTGCACCTGGCATCGACCCATTGCGTCCTCGGATCGCCGCCGATTCCGGGCCTTCTGTTCACGTCCTGTACCGGCGATTCACACCCAGGGGCCCGGGTACCTCCATCTCAGATGATACGACCTGCCTTCCTGCAGGACCTCCAGCACCGGGGTCACGAAGCCCGCAATCCGTCCCACCACTTCGCCGAAGCTCGCCGGCGCCCCATCCAACCGGCTCTTGCGGAGGAATGATGACCATTGCGCTTGCTTCTCGACGCTGTTGGCGAACCCGTCACTCAGTGCCGTCACCGTGGACACAGTCACTGTGCCACGCGCTGCGAAGGTGGCAGCGATCGCTGCGCCGAGAGTCTCTCCGTCGAAATCGAAGGTGGTCGACAGGTACCACAGGTCGAAGAAGTCGTTCATGCGACTGTTGATGGCGCCGAGCTTGACCATGGCATGGAGTTTCTCGGCGATCGAGCTTTCGCGCGTGTAGGCACGGACGGGACCAGAGACATAGTCCAACACCGGACGAAGGCTCACCGTGTCGACTCCCGGGATGACCACATCGCCGAATCCGACATCGACCTGCATCGGCACTCGTGCTGATCCCAGCCGAGCCTCGAAACGCATCCTCACGCCGTGGTACTCAGCGTCTTCTGTGATTCTCTCGGCCCTGCCCTTCTCAGCTGAGAAGACGAGCCCGTCGGGCTCAACCTGGGTGGAGCACACGTCGCGGATGATGGATTCGATGGTCGCGGGTTGGTTGATGACGTAACCGAGGAGGTCGATGTCTACGGTTGGTCGGGTGATTGAGGCACTCCAGGCGTCCATGAGCAGACCGCCTTTCAGAACAAACCGCTCAGCATGCGGAGACCGAGCGAGCCTTGCCATGAACCGTTTCATGGCATAGTGCTGCAGGAGTTCGTTGAAAGGACGTCCGCCGGCGCGCGCTTCGTTTAGAAGCCTCCGATGTATCGACGCGGCAAGGTTCACCACCGATCTCTGGCTCACGTCAGCGCCTGGAGATATGGCTTGATGACGGTCTCCGCGCGGCAGATGCGCGCGAAGCCGATGACCTGGTCAGGGTCGAGCACCCCTCGTGCCTTGAGCATCCTGAGGGCCTCGACTGCCACTCCTATGCCTATCTTGTTCCGGTATTTGAAGCAATCCACCACCGTCTTCGCCGGCCCGTAGATGCGAACCGTGACACCGTCCAGGGTATGGATCTCCACCCCCGCCCGGAAGACCCGTTCGGTGAGCCAGAACACCCGAAGCGGCGGATGCTCCAGCCGGGGTGGCCTGTCGCCCCTGGGGAGGGCCAGGTACACGTAGTGAGGGATCTCCCGCGTGAGTTGATGAAAGGCCAGCGCTGAAACGAGACAGATCACTCCCTCCGGGATGCGTGTGGCCACGGTCACCAGGTCGGGCTCCGAGAGCGGCGGAAGAGAGGTCAGGCGGTAGACTCCACGACTGATCCGCTCGAGTGCCCCCGAGTCCCGCATGGAGTACAGCGTGCGCGGATGGATGCCGAGCCGAAGCGCGTCCCGCGTCCTGAGGATACCGTTGTGCTCGCGAAAGGCCGCGATCGCACGCTGCCCTGTCCGGCTTGTGTCCGTTGTTCTCATCATGTGGATGAATATAGCATCATTCTTCAAGATATGCTGCTTTTCTTATCCACCCCACTCGCCTTCATCGACCGTCGTGGCCATCCGCACCGGCGGTTCCCTGATCGCCTACCGCCCACCGCCTCCCCATCCCGCTACTCCGCCACCGTGGTCTCCGGCGCCGGCACCGGTTGAGACATGTAGGGCGGCCCGTAGGAGTCCATCGTCACGCCGGGCGCGGTCCACCTGCTGTAGCTCCCGCCGCCGATGGTCCAATCGTTGGTGGTGCGGAGCAGCGGCTCGCCCGCCTTGCTGTCGACGGAGAGGTTGAACACCGGGATCTTCACGCCGCGCTCCGCGAGGTCGGTCACCGCCTGCAGCGCGCGCTCGGAGACCAGCGCGGTCTGTGCCGAGACGTCACCCTCCACCGACACCACCAGGTGGGGATGGAAACCGTCGTCGCCCGGGCCCAGATCGAGAGAGACAAGCGTGGCGCCGGCCTGCTTCGCCGCCTCACGCAGCGCCTCCTCCAGAAGCGCCCGCGACTCCTCCTCGCCCACCGTGCCCGGGAGGTCCCACGTGTTGGAATAGGCCAGGTCACCCAGCATGCCCAGGCTCTCACTGTGCTCGCTGCCATCGTCGTTGACGCTGACCACGGCCAGTATGCGCAGGGGCACGCCGTGCCGGACCATGTACAGCACCTCGTGTTCGATGGCCCGGCGCCGGAAGATGCCGTCCGGAGGTGCGAGCGTGGCCGCCGGCACGCGCACACACACCAGGGGCAGCACGTCGCCCGGGGGGAGGCCGCTCTGGGCCACCTGCATGTCCGCCGCGTTGCCGGTGTCCGTGGTCACGCTGACGACCTCGATGCCGCGCGCCACCAAGCGCGCCTCAAGCGCCTCCAGGTAGCCTTGGACGAGGTTCTCCGCGGGTTGGATGACGTAGGCCACGTCCGTCTCCAGCCCGTAGCGGACGAAGCGCAGACCCGTGGCGCTTCCCTGGAAGTCGTAGACCTGGCCGTCGGAACTGATCTCGAAACCACCGCCGAGCTCGTGGACGCCCGGCCACCGCACCTGCCCCAGTTGCCCGCCGGTGGGAGTCAGCCCCACCACGCACCAGCCGGCCTCAGCGGGCTCGCCGCCGCCGGGCGGGCCCACCAGAACCGCCAGGTAGTAGTTGCCGGCCGCATCGGAGCCCAGCGGCCGATAGCTCTCCTCCAGAGGCAACTCGGAGACGATGCTCCAGAGCAGCGGTTGCCCCTGCTCAGGCGTGATCCGCACCTGCAGGAGGGCGCTCGATCGCTGGATCAGCTCGAAGCTGGCCCCCGCCGCCACCCAGCCCTCCCGGCTCCCGGCGGCCGCCGCCTCCCGTGAGATCACGTCACCATCGAGCAGGAAGGGATAGCTGCGCACCCGCCCGTCGGCCCCGGAAGCCCGCTGCGTGCCCATGATCCAAAGGTCGGCACCGCTCCTCAGCAGCTGCTCCGGCAGGAAGCCGTCCCAGCCGATGGCGTGGCGGCCCAGCACCTCCCCATTGAGGGTGATGAGCACCACCTCCTGGGCGGCGAGCAGCGCCAGGTTGCCGTCTGCGCAGATGGCCAGGTCCAGGAAGGGCCCACCCTCGGGAAGCGGCGTGGGCGAGGAGCGCCAGCCGCCGCCGGGCTCCAGCATCTGCACGCGGTTGTTGGCCGAATCCAGGACGGCGATGAATGGCGTGTCCGGGGCCGTGGCGAAGACGGTGGGCCCCAAGCCGGCGCCGTCGGCGGCGCGGCCGAAACGGCCGGCCTCCGCCCCCCACTCGTAGGAAGAGACCGGGATGGCCAGGCGCGGCCCGATGAGATCGGCCGTCCCGGCGATACTGGTGACGATCTCCACGGGTTCCGGAGCCCCAGCGACCGCCGCCCCGGCGGACGTGGTAGGGGTGATCGACTCCCCGCCGGTCTCATAGTCATCGGTGATGACCACCACCGGCGCCGGCTGCAACACCTGCCAGGCCCCCCACCCGGCCAGGAAGACCAGGGCAAACACGGCCACGGCGGCCACTCCCCGCCACGCCACCCTTCTGCGGCGGGCGGCCGTCACTTTGGCCCGGACCTGCCGCAAGGCGCCCTCGACGTCGCAGGGCCCGGTCAGCGCCTTGAGATCGTAGGGGAACAGCTCGTCTTCATTCATGGTGGCCCTCCAACAACGTGCGAAGTCGAGCACGACCGCGGGCAAGATGCTGGCTCACCGTCCCTTCCGAGACACCCATGACCGCGGCTATCTCGGCCAGGGACAGGTCGTCGACGTAGCGCAGGACCGTGGCCAGCCGCTGCTGGGTGGGCAGCGCCTGCAGCGCCGCGGCCAGGTCCAGCCGGCCATCGGGGTCCGCTACCGCCTCCGTGGGCTGGAGCGCCCGGGGCTGGAGCCGCAAGAGCGCCCTCGCCCGGCGCAGGAGGGACCGCCTCCGATTCAGCAACCGGTTGACGGCCACGCGGCGCAGCCACGCCTCCGGCCGGTCGAGGCCACGAACGCGCGACCAATGGAGCCAGGCCTCCACAAAGGCCTCCTGGGCGGCGTCGGCCGCCATCTCCTCGTTGCCGCAGAAGACAGACAACGTGCGGTAGAGCGGCGCATACTGTGCCCGGAACAACGCTTCGGGAGAGGCATAGCCCCGCGAAGACGAAGCCGCCATGGGAAGCTCGGCCCTGCCCGGATCCACTGCCTCCACCCACCCCCCGTCTGTGCCCGTGTCTCTGCGGTGTCCTCTCCCGTCACCCCCAACACACCGCCGGACCTGGAAACTATGACATGCGCGCGGATTTGGGAAGAGCCATCGGCTATGCTGCGGTCGTCGCCCACACCACGACCTGCCGTCCCCACCCCAAGGAGGCGCCATGCCCGCCTACATCATCGCCAACATCGACGTCACCGATCCCGCAGCCTACGAGCCCTACAAGGAGATGGCGGCCACCTGCAACCGGAGCCATGGATCTCGCTACCTAGCCCGGGGCGGCCGCGTGGAGGTGCTGGAGGGAGACTGCGATGCGAAGCGCATAGCGATCGCGACGCCAAAGGTCCGCCCGCTCCATCATGGTCCTGTTGGACGGAGTATCCCAGGCACCGCGCTTGCAGCCTAACGAAAGCGCCTCTCCGAGGCTCACGCGGAGAACGCCGTCTCTGAGAACATGCCGTGCAGAAACACGGGGGTGGGACCGGCTCCGCCGGTCCCACCCCCGCTCACATCCACTATCCCCACTCAGGCCCGGAACACGTCCAGGTCAGAAGATGCCTCAACCCCCGCCACCGGAACCTCCGCCACCGGAACCTCCGCCCCCCGAGCCTCCACCACGGCGGCCGAAGACCATGGCACCTACGATGATGATCATGATCACAACAACGAGCGCGATTTCCGTGGCCGACCTCCTTATCCGCCGGGAACATCCGTTTCTATTATACCCCATAGGGTATATATGGAACGACCCCCGGGAGGAAGGGGGGGCCACTCGTTGAACAACTTGTGCACGCACTACCGGCTCAGCCGCAATCACCGCCGGCCGCCGCGAGGAGGTTTCACATAGCCACCAGTGATCTCATCATCCGCATCGCCGTATCTGTAGTGCTGGGAGGGCTCATCGGACTGGAGCGCGAACTGCGCGACCAACCCGCCGGTCTGCGCACCCACCTTCTGGTCTGCTTGGGCTCCACAGTCTTCACCCTCACGTCAATCCACGGTTTCGACGGGCTCATCGCCTCCTCACCGCTGCCTCTCACCAGTGACCCCGCCCGGATCGCGGCGCAGGTGGTGGTAGGAGTGGGCTTTCTGGGGGCTGGCGCCATCATCCGTCAGGGCGTCTCCGTGCACGGGCTCACCACGGCCGCCAGTCTCTGGACCATGGCCGCGCTGGGCATGGTGGTGGGCTTGGGTTGGTTTGTGCTGGCAGCGATCGTGACGCTGGCCGTGGCCGTCAGCTTGGTGGCGCTGCGCCTGCTGGAGGAGAAGCTGATCAACCCCCGGGCGCAGGAGCGCTCGATCGTTCACGTGGTGTTGCCCCCCGAGGACGAGAGCGCGTTGGATGGGCTCATCAACGCTCTGGATCAGTTGGGAGTGAGCGTTCAGGACATGGAGGCCAGTGTCGGCACGGAGGAGAGCGGCGGCGTGACCATGAACGTGAGGCTGCCGGCCGGATTGACCAAGGCCCGGCTGGTCCAGGAGCTCACCCGTCTGGAAGGAGTGCACACGGCGGCCGCCCGGTAGGCCACAGCCTATGCCACCCCGCTACTCTGCCGTAGGAAGGCCAGCTCCCGCGTCAGTTCCTTGAGCTCGTCGCGCAGAGTGGCGGCGTATTCAAAACGCAGATCCTCCGCCGCGGCAAGCATCTCCTCCTCCAGCGTGGCCATGAGCTTCTCCATCTCTTCCACCGTCATCTCCGTCCCGGACTCGCCCATGCGGCGCTTGGGCTTCCGCGGCGCACCACGCACGTCATCCAGTCCCAGAAGCTCGGTGATGTCGGAGACACCTTTGACCACGGTCTGCGGAGTGATGCCGTGCTCGCGGTTGAACTCCTCCTGGATGACGCGGCGGCGGTTGGTCTCACTCACAGCTGTGCGGATGGAATCCGTTTCCTTGTCCGCGTACATCAGCACCTTGCCGGACAGATTGCGCGCCGCCCGGCCGATGGTCTGAATGAGCGAGGTGGCCCCACGCAGGAAGCCCTCCTTGTCCGCGTCCAGGATGGCCACCAGCGAGACCTCGGGCAGATCCAGGCCTTCCCGCAGCAGGTTGATGCCCACCAACACGTCAAACTCGCCCAGACGCAGCTCACGCACCAACCGGATACGCTCCAGCGTGTCCACCTCCGAGTGCAGGTAGCGGGTGCGAAAGCCCATGTCCAGCAGGTAGTCGGTGAGATCCTCCGCCATCTTCTTGGTGAGCGTGGTGACCAGCACCCGCTCCTTGCGCTCCACGCGATGGCGGATCTCGTTCATGAGATCGTCAATCTGGTTCTTGGTGGGACGGACCTCCACCGCCGGCTCCACCAGGCCGGTGGGCCGCACCAGCTGCTCCACCACCTGGGCGGAGGCGCTCAGCTCCCACTCCCCAGGCGTGGCCGAGACAAATACCGCCCGCGGGACCTTGGCGATGAACTCCTCGAAGCGCAGCGGCCGGTTGTCCAGGGCCGAGGGGAGGCGAAAGCCGTTCTCGATGAGGGCGATCTTGCGGCTGCGGTCCCCGTGGTACATGCCGTGCAACTGTGGCACCGTCATGTGCGACTCATCAATGAGGACCATGTAGTCATCCGGGAAGTAGTCCAACAGCGTGTGCGGCGGCTCGCCCGGCCGCCGCCCGTCGATGATGCGTGAGTAGTTCTCCACCCCGCTGCAGTACCCGATCTCCCGCAGCATCTCCATGTCATAGCGCGTGCGCTGGCGTAGGCGGTAAGCCTCCAGCTGCTTGCCCTGCTCCTCCAGCTTGGCCGTCTGCTCCGCCAACTCCGCCCCTATATCAGCCACCACCCGATCCATGGTGCCCTCCGGCGTGACGAAGTGGGTGGCGGGATACACCGCCACGTGGGGCAGCCGCTCCAGCACCCGGCCGCTCACCGGATCCAGCCGCACGATCTCCTCCACGGTGTCTCCCCACAGGCTGACCCGCACCGCCACGTCTTCGTAGGCAGGCCACACCTCAAAGCTGTCACCGCGCACGCGGAACTTGCCGCGGGCGAAGCCCACATCGTTCCGCTCATACTGGATGGAGACCAGCTTGCGCAGCACCTGGTCGCGATCGATCTCCTCTCCCTCGCGCAGCAGCACCACCCGCGCCAGGTACTCCTCCGGCGAGCCCAGGCCGTAGATGCAGGAGACGGAGGCCACAATCACCACATCCTGTCGCGCGATGAGACTGCTGGTGGCGGAGTGGCGCAGCCGGTCTATCTCCTCATTGATGGCCGCGTCCTTCTCGATGTAGGTGTCGGTGGCGGCGATGTAGGCTTCCGGCTGGTAGTAGTCGTAGTAGGAGACGAAGTACTCCACGGCGTTGTCCGGCAGGAACTCGCGGAACTCGTTGCAGAGCTGAGCGGCCAGCGTCTTGTTGTGGGCGATAACCAAGGTGGGCTTCTGCGCCTGCGCGATGAGGTTGGCCATGGTGTAGGTCTTGCCGGAGCCGGTCACGCCCAGCAGAGTCTGGAAGCGATCCCCGCGGGCCACGCCTTCCGCCAATTTGTCTATAGCCTGTTGCTGATCACCCCGCGGCCGATACTCACCCCGGAGCATGAACCCGCCCATGACTCCCACCTCTCCCCGCCGGCAACGGGGCCCTCCACGCCCGGGCCCGTCCCGCCACCCACGATCTCACCACCGCCCAACGGTGGGTAGATGCGCACGTACAAATCCCGGTAGTCCAGCACCCGCTCCACATAGTCTCTGGTCTCCGGGTAGGGAATACCCTCCACAACCAGTTTACCGCCCGCTTCGGACAGCCACGTGCCCACCGTCCCCTGCCCGGCGTGGTACGCGGCTACCGCCGCCACTTCGGCCTCCTGGTAGAGATCCAGCAGGAAGCGGAGGTAGTAGCAACCGAGCGCTAGGTTATCCTCCACCGCCGTCAGCTCCGGGGAGGCAACACCGTCCCAGTCATTCTGGCCGGCGATCCACTCCGCGGTGGACGGCAGCACCTGCATGAGCCCCACGGCACCGGCCGGAGAACGCACGTCGCTGCGGAAACTGCTTTCGCACTTGACCACGGCCAGCACCAGATAAGGGTCGAGATGGTAGCGCCGGGACGCAGCCCTGATCTCCGTTTCGTACGAGATGGGATTGACCCACCGGCTGATGCCGGAAGGAACGCGTGGACCCAGCCAGAGACCGGCGATGGCGACGACGGCGACCACCATGAGCAGGAACGCGAGAGCAAGCTTCACCCCACCCTCCTGCCCCCGCTCCCAACCCGGGCACTGCATGAGGGGCGGCGGGAGCTACCTCCCGACTACCCCTTGTCCCCCGCGGACTTGCCGGCCATGGCGAGAGCACGCTCGTAGACCATACGTGCAAAGTACTGCAGTTCGCTGATGCCCGCATCGTTGTTGAAGTGCATATCCGCGGCCGCGATCCGCTGTCCGGTGGTCAGGCGGCGCTTCTCCAAGACCTGCATGCTCTTGTCGTCGTAGCGGGCGGCCAATCGCTTCTGCCTGACACCAAACGACGCTTCGATGGTGACAACCAGGTCGTAGCCACGCTGGAAACCGCCTTCGATGAGCAATGGGGACTCAATGGCCACCACCGTCCCCGGAGAGGCCGTCTCCATGAGCCGGATGCGCTCCGCGGTAACCTGCGGGTTCACCACGCTCTCCAGCCACTTCAGGCCGTCAGGCTGCTGACCCACCTTGCGCAGGAGGACGCGACGGTCCACTTCGCCGTCAACCCCGATGATGTCCGCACCGAACCGCTGCTTGAGCATCTGCATGATGTCCGGCCTGCGGTAAAGCTCGTGGACAAAGTCATCCGCGGAGAACGTCTGAGCCCCCAACTCGCCGAGCATCTTGAGGACCGTTGTCTTCCCTGCGCCGATCCCGCCGGTGAGACCAACCACCACGGCCCGACCCCGGATCTCCTTCAAGCCCGACTCATTCTCCATCTAGCGACCCTCCCACCACTCGGCAGCTCCGCCCGACTCACTACGTTCCACCTTAGCCACAGAAGAGGGCGCCCGCAAGCGCCCTCTCAACATACACTCTCGGTGAAGGCGTCCTTCGACCGGGTTACTCGTCTTCTGGGCCAGCCTGTTCGTCTGCATCCGACTCCACATCTGCTTCCGGCTGCTCGGCGGCTTCCGCCTCCTCGTAGTCGGAGGGCTCAGCAGGCGCAGGCTCCTCGTAGCCCTCTTCCTCTTGCTCCTCCATCACATCTTCGTGAATACGGTATTCCGGCTCAAGCCGCTTGAGGCTCAGGGAGAGACGCCGACGATCTGGATCTAGCTCGATGATCTTGACGTTGATCTCCTGGTTCACCCGCAGGATCTCCGAAGGCTCCTCCACGTGGTGGTTGGCCAGCTCGGAGATGTGGATGAGACCTTCCACGCCCTCCTCGATCTCCACGAAGGCACCGAAGGAGACCAGCTTGGTCACGCGACCGTGCACGATCTCGTTGACCTGGCGGTTCTCGAAGACCTGCTGCCACGGGTCCTTCTGCGTCTGCTTGAGGCCCAGGGAGATACGCTGGCGATCCCGGTCGATATCCAGGACCTTCACCGTCACCTCTTGGCCGATACCCAAGACTTCCGACGGATGGTTGACGTGACTCCAAGAGAGCTCGGAGATGTGAATGAGGCCGTCTATGCCGTCCAGATCCACGAAAGCACCGAAGTCCACGATGTTGGAGACGGTGCCCTTCACCAGATCCCCCACGTTCATGCTGTCCAGGATCTGCTCGCGAACGCCGCGGCGCTCCTCTTCCAGCACGGCGCGACGGCTGAGGACCACGTTGTTGCGGAAACGGTTGAGCTCGATGACCCGGCACTGCAGCATCTTGCCCAGGAACTCGTCGAGGTCCGCCACCCGGCGGATGTCCACCAGGGAAGCGGGGAGGAAACCACGCACGCCCAGATCAAGGATGAGACCGCCCTTGACCACCTCGATGACCGTCCCTTCCACGGGAGTGCCTTCTTCGGCCGCCTTCTCGATCCTCTGCCAAGCACGCTCGAAGCGGGCGCGCTTCTTGGACAGGATCAGCCTGCCGTCCGCATCCTCCTTGGTGAGGACGAGAGCGTCCACAACATCCCCAACAGACACTTCCTCGCTGGGATCAATGGACTTCTTGATCGACAGCTCGTTGACGGGGATGACCCCTTCGCTCTTGTAGCCGATGTCAACAAGGACTTCATCCTTGTCTACCCTCACTACCGTCCCGGTGACGATGTCTCCCTCTTCGAAGGTGACGAGAGTGGCGTCATAGTTGGGGACCATCTGGCCATCAACTTCGATCATGAGATCCTGGCCACCCTGGAGGGTTTCGGTTGTTTCCTCGATTGGTTGATCTGACATGTAGTTTTCGTTCCTCCTCAACAAGTTTGCGCCCGGGTCTCTCACCCCACCCGCGCACTGCTCCCCAGTATACCTGTACGAGTAGAAACGCGAAAGCTACTTGGCTACCAGCCAATTCTCCCCTATGCCCGCCTCCACCGCCAGTGGTGGGTCCATCTCGTACGCGGCCACCATCTCCTCCGCCACCGCCCCACACACGGACTCCGCCTGCTCCGCCGGCGTCTCAAGGATGAGCTCGTCGTGGATCTGCAGCACCAGCCGCGCTTCCGGGTAGTCGCGCTGCAGGCGGCGGAAGCAGCGGATCATGGCCACTTTGATGATGTCCGCCGCGCTTCCCTGGATAACGCTGTTGACCGCCAGGCGCTCGCCCAATGACCGGGTCTGGAAGCTGCCGGAATGCAGCTCGGGCACGGGCCGGCGGCGACCGAACATGGTGGTCACGAAGCCCTGGGAGCGGGCGTCGGCGATGGTGGCGTCGATGAAGGCGCGCACCCGAGGCAGGCGCTCGATGTAGCGCTCGATGTAGGCTGCGGCCTCCTCCCGCTCCACGCCCAGCTGCTGTGCCAGCCCGAAGGCGGAGATGCCGTAAAGAATGCCGAAGTTGACCGCCTTGGCGTAGCGACGGTGCGTGGCATCCACCTCATCCTCCGCCAGCGCGAAGACCTCGGCGGCCGTGCGGGTGTGGATGTCCTCACCGTGGCGGAAGGAGTCCAGCAACGCCGGCTCCTGTGCCAGGTACGCCATGAGGCGCAATTCGATCTGGGAGTAGTCCGCCACCACCAAGCGACCGCCGTCCGGCGCCGTGAAACACTCCCGGATCTGGGCCCCCAGCTCCGTGCGCACCGGGATGTTCTGCAGGTTGGGGTCGCTGGAGGAGAGGCGCCCGGTGGCCGTCACGGTTTGGTGAAAGGTGGAATGGAGGCGCCCGGTGGACTCGTTGACACACGCGGGAAGGGCCAGGAGATAGGTGGACATGAGCTTGGACAGCTCCCGATGCGTCTCTATGCGTTCGATGATGGGATGCAACGCGCGCAGGCCCTCCAAGGTCTTGGCGTCCGTGGAATAGCCGGTCTTGATCTTCCGCCCGCGCGGTAGCTGCAGACGCTCAAACAGCACCTCCGCCAGCTGTGGCGGCGAACCCAGGTTGAACGGTCCTCCAGCCAACCCGTGGATGGAGTCCTCCAACCCCTCCATCTGGTCCTGCAACTTGGCCGTGATCTCTCCCAAGCGGTAGCAGTCCAGCCTCACCCCCGCCTCCTCCATAGCCAGCAGCACGCGCGTCAGCGGCAGCTCGATCTCCTGGAAGAGCGCCCACATGCCCTGCCGGCGCAGGAGGCGCTCCTGGAGCGGCGCCAGCGCAAGAACCTCAAGGGCGGCGGCCCCACCCGTGAGGTCGGCGGCGGCCGCGCCATCCGCGACGCCGGCGCAGGCCGCCCGGGGCAGCCCCGCCTCCGCGAGTAGCTCCTCCAGTGGGTAGGTGCGCCGTCCTGGCGCCAGCAGGTAGGCCGCAAGGTAGGTGTCGTGCGAGGGTTGCACAAGCAAGGAGTGGAGGAGCGGAGAGCCCTTGAAATCGTGGCACCAGGCTCCCGCACGGGCCAGCAGGGCGCGCAGGATGGGCACCAGCTGCAGCGTCAACTCCAGAGCCAAGAGCCGGGGCCCGCCGTCCGCCTCCTGCGCCAGCCACACCGTGCCGCCCTGCGCGGCCACGGCCACCGGGCTATCCCACCGCAGCGCCTTCTCCAGCGCGGCAGGTGCAACCACCTCCGCCCGCACCGCCTGCGCCACAGCCGCGCCGCCCGCGTCCGGCCGAGGCAGGAGATCCTGCAGGCGTTCCCATAGCACGGAGAACTCGAAGCGAGCAAACAGCTCACGAAGCTGGGCTTTGTCCAGCTGTTGGGGCTGGAGCGTGGCCGCGTGGATATCGATAGGGGCATCTCGGTCAAGCGTGGCAAGCCCCTTCGCCAACAAGGCCTGCTCCGCGTGCTCCAGCAGCGCTTGCCGACGCTTGGTGGCCCCGATCTCGCCGGCATGCGCCAGCACTTCCTCCAGGCTGCCGTACTGCGCGAGCAGCGACGCCGCCGTCTTCTCCCCTATGCCCGGCACTCCGGGGATGTTGTCCGAGGTATCACCCTTCAGACCGATGTAGTCCGGGATCTGCGAGGGCACAACCCCGAAGCGCTCACGCACACCCATGGGATCGTACACACGCACGTCCGTGACGCCGCGGGTGTTGGCGATAACGTGCACCGAGTCCGTGACCAGCTGCAGCGCATCCTTGTCCCCGGTGACCACCGACGCCTCCAGGCCCTCCCGCTCCGCCTGCCGCGCCAGGGTGGCCAGGATGTCATCCGCCTCGTAGCCGGCCAGGGTCACGTTCACGAAGCCGAATGCCCGGCACAGCTCCGGGAAGTAGGGCCACTGCTCGCTGAGGAGCTCCGGCATGGCCTTGCGCTGTGCCTTGTATTCCACGAACTCCTCGTGGCGGAAGGTCTTCTCCGGCCCGTCCCACGCCACTACCACGGCCGAGGGCCGGTAGTCCGCCAGCAGCTTGATGAGCATGGATGCGAAGCCGAAGAGGGCGTTGGTGGGGAAGCCGGCACTGGTGGCGATGGCTTCCGGCAGGGCAAAGAAGGCACGATAGGCCATGTTGCTCCCATCCAACAGGAGCAACGGTCCCCGGCTGGAGAGGGATGATGAGGCGGAACACTCGTCCATTTCGGCATTGTACCTTCGGAGGGAGACAACCGCGCAGGAAGCCGAGGAGAGCACCGGCGCTCGAGATGTCGTCAGCCCGGCAGACCTGCGTAGACTACCGGCAAACGGCGGGAGGAGTCATCATGCAACGCCCTGCAGGCGTGACAATCCTGGCGGCCCTGGTGATCATCGAGGCCGTGCTCGGCATCGTAGGAGGGCTGATCACCATCCTCACGCTGGGCTTCTTCACCGGCATCCTTATCATTGCCGGGGTCTTTCTCCTACTGCTATCTCTGGTTCAGTTGGTGGTGGGAATCGGCCTGTGGCGCCTGCGCAGGTGGGCCTGGACCGTGGGCGTGGTAGTCACCGGTCTCAGCCTGCTGAGCGACGTGGTGGGGCTGGCAGGCGGCGCAACCACCTTCCCCGCCGTTGTCTCGCTCATCCTGAACGCCGTCATACTCTGGTACCTGTTCCGGCAGGACGTGAAAGCGGCCTTTCACTAGCGTCCCAGCCTCACACGCGGTATCAGCCCCACAGGAGATTGTCGCGGCGCTTCTGCCAGTTTGCCTGGTGTGCTTCCATCTTTCTCCGGTCCGCCTCATGATATTCGGCCATCCCGAGTTGCTTCGCTTCCTCGGGAGTCGACCCCATGCAGGAAACGACGCACTGGCCGTTGCACCACACGCGGCACACATACTGTGGGCTCTCCGGAGTTGATCGACGCGATGCGATAATCTCCACCCTCATTGCTCGCCCCCTGTCGCCTGCGAGGGATTGCGCTCCGCTCCGCCTTCACTTTCGCCTTTACGCACTTGGTCACCCGTTATCACGTTACGATCCTCCTTCTTGCGGCGTACTGAACACGGCAGCAGCCGCGTCTCTTCGCGGCGCGGCCGGGCGCGTGAGAGGGACAACACCTCCCCGGAAAGCGAAACGCCGGCCGCACGGGCCGGCGTCCCACCAGATCGCCTGTGGCGAGCCTCCAGAAACGGAGCTGCTTGACGACACACGAGAGGAGAAGACTGGAGACTGAGCGGAGAGGTTGCGAGGCTCGGCGCGTTCGCCTGAAGAATGTTCCTGACGGATGCTCTGGCCACTATAGCACGCGCGCCAACCGTGCGCCTCCTACAAGCTCTCCTCCGCTCCAGCCTCCTCCGGCTCCGCTTCCGCCTCCGTCACCCTCGGCGCCAGCACCGCCACAATCACCTCGTCGGGGTCGGCCAAGAGCACGTAGTCCGCAGACGTCAGCAACTCGCCCGCCGTGATCCGATCTCCCACGTCCAGCCCGGTCACATCCACTTCGAACTTCACGGGCATCTTCTCGGGAAGCGCCCGAACATCCAGTTCGTGCACCAACTGCGACAGGATGCCCCCGGCAGCGGACCCCACTGCCTCACCGTGCACCTCGACCGGCACGCGAGATTCAATCTCAACGTCCAGATAGACCTGCTCCAGGTCAACGTTGAGGATGACGTCACGCAGCATGTCGCGCTGAATCTCCTTGATCACCGCGTACTGCCGCGCCGCGCCGGCCGCCTCACGCCCGTAGTCCAGCTCCAGTAGCACAGTCTGCCCGTGGCGGAGGGCACGGCGGAACTCCCCATCGATAATGGAGATCTCCATGGTCTTGCTCTTTTTCCCGTACACAACCCCCGGGATCCCTCCCCCCGCACGCAGCCGGCGGGCCGAGGCTGAGCCCTTCTTCTCTTTCCTGGCTTGAACGGCAAGAGTGACAGCTTCCACGCGATTCGTCCCTTTCTACTTGAGATGCTGGTTCCAGCCGCTTCCCCTCCGCCCCAAGGCAAGCGCCACACGACAACGGCACAAAGCACCGAATCGCCTGTTCCAGTGCGGCGAGGCCGCCGAGCGTAGCGATGTGAACGGCAACACGCGGCAGGCAATACTCGGCTGGAAATGGCTGGGCCGGTTCCTCCGACTGCGGGCCCGCCGGCCCTGGACCAGTCGGCCGCAGCCCAACAGCCACAACCATGACGCGCCTAGCATACACCGAATCGCACTGAACCGCTGGTGTAGAATCACGGGGCGAAACTGCAGGTGATGCCTTGCCCCTGCCGTCACCGGCGCATACCGACGAGGAGCGCACCATGCCCTTGGGACACACCTCTCTCAGCCACGGAGTCGTGGTGTTTGGGTTCTTCAACGTGAAATGCGACTGCCTCCTCCTCAACAACCACTTCTTCTTCGCCTCTGACTTCTGTTACTGGGTGACCGGCTGGGCGCAGGAGGGGCCACCCGCGGAGGGCTTCCAGGACGTCTACGTCATCGAGAACCCGGTGGATATCGGGAATCGTCGTTGGGGAGAGCTGGGATGCCGGCACCACGGCTTCCTGTCCGACGTGTACGAACTCCTGCCCTTCCCCGATGACCCGGAGGACTTCAGGCAACAGCCGGAGGGCGGGCGCGTGCGCCGCGAGGTGGAGCCCATCCTGCAGAAGTGGGCAACAGCCACACAGATGCCCGTGCGCTTCGACCGGGAGCAAGGGCACATCTCCCTGGGCGAGTTCGTCTTTGACCGGCCGGGATTCCGTGAGCTCCTCCTCTATGTCTGGCGTGGCGGCCTGCCTACCTGGCGCGACAGCGTGCGGCCACAGTACGTCACAGACATGGCCCACGCTCTGCAGTGCTCCACTCACTGGCCCTTCCAAGGGATGTGCCGGGGCGGCTGATTCACCACCCGTGCGCCACGCTGTCCCTCCCGCCGCCCCACGCGCGGGTGGTTGCGTGGTCCCACACCCGCGTCAGCATGATGGCAATGCCATGCGCACGCAGCGAGAAGGCAACTACGTGGACATGATCCCCTTCTACAAGCGGATCGTGGGAGAACTGTTCGACAAGATCCCGGACGGCACCGTGGAACGGTCGGACAACGTGCACTCCTTCCGCGAGATTCTCAAGCGTCACCAGCCCCACCCTCCGGTGGTCTACGGTGCCTCCGAGGTGGGCTTCACCTGCCTGAGCCCGTTGGACTCGGAGCCGGTCCCCGGGACCATTAGCATCCCCATCCCCTCGCGCGAGATCCGCATCGCGGAGGTAGACGGCGACGGCGCCGTCGTGGCCGGCGAGACGGGTGAGCTCCTGGTCCACTCGGAGACGCTCCCACAAGCGTACTGGAACAAGCCTGAGGAGACGGCCGCGTCTTTCGTGGAGATAGACGGCAAGATCTGGTACCGCACCAAAGACTACGTGAGGCTGGGCGAGAACGGCCTCATCCGCTACGTGGACCGAGCGGCCGACGTCATCACGTACAAGGGGTACGTTGGCCGCAACGAGTTGCTGGGATGGTGCCGGGAGAGCCTAGCCGCCTACAAGGTGCCCAAGTACATCGAATTCAGAGACATGCTGCCCAAGTCGAAAGTGGGCAAGCTGCTGCGCCGCGAGATCAGAGACGAGGAGCGACGGAAGGCGGGCAGCTGATCACTGCCGCCCGCTCCGTCTCAGGGGCACGGATCCATGGTGTTTGGCTCAGTTACCGGGTGACCAGCCGGGCGCTTGAGGGGCCGCGATATGCCGGGAGAGCTGATTGGGCCGGTCAGGACGGCTTCGGGCCGGTTCAGAGAGACGCTCACCCGGGTACACAGAGCTGACGCATGAGTCTGCATGGTCTTGGGGGTGAAGGAGATGGATCCTGTGGATCCCAGCCAGAAGCGGGGAGAGAAGGGAGAGGAAAAGGAGCGCGAGAAGGGAGAGGAAAAGGGCCAGAATTTGGACGAGAAGTACCGGCGCAACCCAGTGGGCTTCGTGGGCTTCACTGTGCTCATCATCTGGCTGGGGGTGGTGCTCCTGCTGCAGAACCTCGAGGTCATCGCCGATGACGACCGGGGGTGGGCCGTGTTCGCCTGGGGCGCCGGGGCCATACTCCTGGCTCAGGCCCTGGTCAGGCTGGCCACGCCCCGCTGGCGGACGTCCGTGCTGGGCACATTCGTGTGGGCGGCGATTCTGGTGGGGGTGGGCTTCGGCCTCTGGTTCGAGGCCTGGGAGCTGGCCGGCCCCATCGTCATCATCGCCGTCGGGGTGGCCATACTGGCCGGACGCTTCCTGCCGCGGCGTTAGAGCCTTCCCAGGTTGAGCCCGACCAGCTCCTTCCACCAGTAGTCCAGGCCGGTCCACCACTTCTCCCGCCCAATGCAACGGAAATACGGCGGGCGGAGCGCCAGAATGACATCGCCGATGCGATAGCGCGCGAGGATTGGGGTGGAGACCACCAGGCTGCCCAACTCCCCCGGCCTCATCTCGTGCATCATCTTGACGCCTCCGCGCGTCAGCACCTCAAACAAGAAGAGGTCGTAGTTGGGCACCCAGGCCCTGCGGTCGTCCCGCTGCTGGCCGAACATGCCCTCGGTGGCGCCGTAGATCTCCCTTATGGCCACCGGGCCGTAGAGGGCGGTCAGTTGCGCAGCGTGACGGGTGTTGATGCCCGGGGTGCTGCCCAGGGTCATGACCTGTGTTTTCCAGAGATCCTTGGGGTAGACGCCGTGGCGTCGACGGAGGTACCTCCCGAACTCGAGAGCGGTCTGACACACACCCCCGATCAGCGTGACGTTCTGGCCCCCGCCCTTCTCAATGGTCAATTCGAAGCGGTTGTCCCAGTCACGCCGGGCAGTGCCGCCCCCGAGGCTGTCGATCTCCTCCTGGGCAGGGACCGAGCGAATGGGAGTGAACATGGAGACGTACTTGGTGTAGATGCCGGAACTGTAGCCATACGCGACATCCCGATCGCCCACGCGAACCGAGCCTACGACGGAGGGAAAGTTGAGGTTGAGATTGACCCCGTCAATGAGATCCAATCGTTGGCTCGCAGCCACATACGCCATCATGGCGCGCCCGGCGCTCACCCGCATACGCAGGTCGGTCGGCGTCATGGGGATGAACTTGGGCTCGCCATCGACTGTGCCACGGGTGATAGCCCATCCCACCGGTTCCTCGCAGAGGAGCGCAGCGGTGTTACCGGCCAGGACGTCCTGAATGATCGGCCGGTAGTCGTCGTAGGTCATGATGGGAAAGGAGCGGCGGTAGGCGGCAACCAGGCCGGTGGGGGCGGCCGCCTCCGCGTCGAAGCTTCCCGAGGCCAAGGCTTCTGCTCCACGGCCGGCGCCGTAGCCGGTGCGGGCATAGTCGCGTATGAGCCCGCGAAGCACGGCGTCCTGGGCCAAAGCAGGGTCCTCCACGGCCCGCCACCAAGGCCCCAGTTGCTCTTGCAGCACCGCTGCGAGATGAGCGGCCTGCTCCCTGGCTGCCGACACCGAGCCCTCAGGGTCACCGCCGCCGCGCGATGCAATCTCCCCCACCGGCCCTCCCTCAAATACCGTTGGCCCCGCGCCACGCTGGCACGCTGGCACGCTGGCACGCTGGCACGCTGGCACGCTGATGACACTATGCGCGCCTGGGTGCGTTCGTCAAACCTGGCGCCACCCAGCAGTTGTCACCGGCTGGGAGCGGACATCCCTTTCCGCGGTTCCTGCCCGCGCTACCGCCACTTCAGTTCGATCTCGATCTCGTGCTCCCCATCCTTCTCCGCGTACTCGAGCTCGAACTCCACCGACTCGGCCAGTCGTCCCACGGACACTCCACCCACGACCAAGCTGCCGCCCTCGATCTCCAGCACAATGGCCTTGAGGCGCGAAATCACCTGAGTGCACGTGAGCGTCTGCCCCACCTCCACCTCCACGCCCTCCGACTCCTCGTTTTCGGCGCAGGGCCCCGCCTCGCCGGCCGCTTCCTCGCCGGCCACATCTCGCTCGGCAACGTCCTCTTCGCCGGTGGAAGCGCCCACATCCGCCGGCTCCGGGGCCTGATCCTCCAAGGGAGGTGTTTCCTTCTGGACGTCCTCCATCTGCCTGCCTCCTGATTGGCTGTGGTTGCCGTGCCACCCGTAAGGTGTGTCGGCTCCCATCCATCGTACTATTATCGAACACACCAGGAACCGTCATCCACACGGAACCTCCACGGCCGAAGGAGCTCACATGGTGAGACGAGCAGCGGGATACGCGGTGATCCTCCCCCTGGCGCCGGCCGCCTCCTCCTGCGGCACGTCCGAGGAACCTGACGTGAGGGGCACCGGCACCGACACCTTGACCAGTTCTGCGTCGACCACGTCGGCGCCAACCACATCCATGCCCTGCTCAGCCCCCTCAGCGGCCGCCGCATACATCGCCGCCAGCAACCCTGACGGGCGGGGAGCGCCGCAGACCGGCGATGATCGTGTCATACGACTCGAACCCGGCGGGGAATCCCGCTGATGTCCAACCCCAAGACCCCCACCGTCTACACCGTGGGCCATTCGACCCGCCCCCTTGACGACTTCGTCGCCTTGCTGCGCGGCTTCGGAGTGCAACGCGTGGTGGACGTGCGCACCATCCCCCACTCCCGGCACAATCCCCAGTTCGACCGCAGAACTCTGGCCACCGCTCTGCGCAACCGCCGCTTCAGCTACCGTCACCTGCGGGGGTTGGGCGGCCTGCGCCATGCCCGAGCCGACTCCCCCAACCTGGGCTGGCGCAACCTCTCCTTCCGGGGCTTCGCCGACTACATGCAGACTCAGGCGTTTGCGGAGGCGCTGGAGGCGCTCATCGCACTGGCTGAAGAGAGACCCACCGTCATCATGTGCGCTGAAGCCGTCCCCTGGCGCTGCCACCGCTACCTGATTGCCGATGCCCTCCTGGTGCGCGGCTTGCCCGTGGCGCACCTCATGGCCCCCGGCGTGGCCCGAGCCCACAGCCTCCACCCGCTGGCCGTGGTCCACGAGGGCCTGATCACCTATCCGGCTCCCCCCAACGAGGAGCCGGCGGGAGCCATCAGCCCGCGTCACCCATCACGTTGAGGGGCTGAGCCCCTCAGCCGATCCGGCGACACCACACACGA
>JAAYAL010000037.1 GCA_012719395.1 Gaiellales bacterium
CCCGTGGAACCGGGGGGCAGGTAAGCCACATTGATGCCAATGACGTGGCCGGAGGAATCCACCAGCGCCCCGCCCGAGTTGCCCGGGCTGATAGCCGCATCCGTCTGGATCAGGTCAATCAGCGACTGGCCCCCTTCTGCGGCGGAGACGGGAATCTCACGGTGCATGCCGCTCACCACACCCATGGTTACCGAATTGGAGAATCCCAGAGGACTGCCGATAGCGATGGCGTACTGGCCGATCTGGACCTGCGACATATCCTCCACGAAGATAGGGACAGGTAGATCCTCCTTGTCGACCTGGACCACTGCCAGATCGGTGAGGGAGTCCCGTCCGATGATACGGCCCTCCAGCTCCTCGCCGGTAGCCAATGTCACCAGGATGTCCTCCGCCGGCCGGTCATTCTGACTGACCACGTGATTATTGGTGACAATCATTCCCTCGGTGGAGAAGACGACTCCCGAGCCCTCACCCTCCCAGGCTTGAGCTCCCAACATGCCCGCCGCCACCCCCTTGACCTTCACGTTGACCACGCTGGGGCCCACCTGAGACGCCACCGCCACGGCTGGGCTGGTGGGACCATCACCGGGAGTGGTTACCATGGTCGTCGGTGTGACCGAGCCGGTGGATGAAGTAGCATTCCCCAAACCGCCGGTAGCAGCAGTCGTGGTGGTGGCGATGGGCCCGGTGGAAGACGCCGGAAGAGTGGTGGCTGTGCCCGACGGGAGAACCTCACTGCAGCCGGCCACAAGCATCAGTCCCAGCAACACCACTCCCATCATGGCGAGCCAGGCACCTGTCTTCTTCCTCATGGTCTCACCCTCCATCGATGATGGGCAGCCGGGGCGAAAACTTCGGTCTAGTCCGTCGCCACTCCCGCCGGCTGTGACACCACGGGGGTCGTTGCGTCAGGCCCCGTCACCACATTGATTGTATCCTCGGGCGGCGGAGACTGCATCGGCGTGATCTCACCTGCCACCACTGTGGCCGTGCCGTCGCTGGGAGGTGGGACGTAAGGAGACGGGGCATAAGGAGACAGATCGAGGAAACGACTCACCACCAACGCCACATGCGCCCGCTGCGCCGGTTGGTACGAACCGAACTCACCGTTCCCGAATCCTTTCATCAAACCCAGCGCCGCGACCAGAGCGGCGTCAGCCACGGCGTAGTCAGGAACGTCCAGGAAAGTGGGCGCCTCCTCGGAAAGTGGGTCCGGGTATCCCCTGACATTCCGCGCCATACGGGCGGTGATTTGGGCCAACTGCAGGCGGGTGAGCGTCTCGTAGGGGCGAAAGACTCGCCAACCGGAATCAGCGGTGGACCCCGCAATGATGCCCGCTCTCGCTGCTTCTTCCACATAATCAAAGGGGTAGGCCTGGTATCCGCCCTCAGGCCTGGGGGAAGGCACGACATCCGCGAAGCTGGGTTCCGCCACCCCCTCCACGTCCTCTGTGTGCAGACCGGCCGCCAGCACCGCCACTTTGGCCAGCTGGGCCCTGGCCACAGGATCGCCCGGGCCAAACCAGTTCTCGTCATAGCCGCTCATGAGACCTAGCTCTACCAACCTCAAGACGGCATCCCGCCCTGGCGTGGCCGACGTGACATCGAGGAAGCGGCAGTCTCCCTTGAGGAGCGTGGAAAGGGTCACCAACTCATACCCGCGCTTCCGGAGGCCATCTATGATGCCGGGCAAAGCCTCCCATGTGTGCGCAGCCGAGAGGTGCATGAGCACGATGGCGCCATTGTGCGCCTGTGACAGCACGGTCTGGGTGATCTCCCCCGCCGAGCGGCCCCGCCAGTCGTTCGTATCGATATCCCAGTTGACGATATAGAGGAACCCTTCAGCCGCGGCGGCCTCGGCTACCGAGCGCGTCACGGCACCGTAGGGCGGGCGCAGGAGGGGGACGGTACGCACTCCGGTAAGGTCACGGAAGGCATCCGTTCCTCCACCAATCTGCTCGATCATGTCGCCCCAGGACAACTTGGTGAGATCGGCGTGCCACAGGGTATGATCCGCGATCTCGAAGCCGCCCAGGGCCAAACTGCGCGTGATGGCAGGCTGGTCCCTGACGTAGTTGCCGCACACGAAGATGGTAGCGGGCACCTCCCGCTCCCGCAGCACACGCAGGCAGTGAAGGGCCGTTTCCGGCCGATAGTTGTCATCAAACGTCAGTGCCACGTACGGTCGGTCCGCGGGGCCTCGAGTGATGACAGGCGCCGGCACCGCAAGGCAGGGATCTGCGGACCACCACCCGGCGAACACAACTGCCAGCACCATGATGGCGAACCACGTCCGCGTCGGCAACGCCCGCGGCCTGAATCGTCCTCCGCTTGCGCGCACCGCGCACATGCTTCCCCCCTTTCCCTGTCCGCCGCCCTATGCCAGGGACAGCACGACCACGAACGCGCCCAGCAAGAGCGTGTAGATGATAAAAGGACGGAAACGGTGCGAGCGCAGAAAGCGCAGCATCCCGTAGACGGCGAGGGCACTGGCCACGAAGCTCACGGCCGCGCCTACCAGGAAAACGCCACCCTGCCCGCTGAAACCGTCCCTCAGATCACCCAGGTTGATCAGTCCCGCACCCAGGATGGCGGGGATGGAGAGAAGGAAGGAGAACCGGGCGGCGGATCTGCGCTCGAAACCCAGGAACATGCCGGCGCAGATGGTGGACCCGGACCGGCTGAGACCCGGGGCGATGGCCAGGGCTTGGAAGAGCCCCACGACAAGCGCATCCGTAACCTTCATGTCTCTGCCGGTCTTGCGAGACCCGACCGACCGCTCCAGGACCGCGTCCGCCGCCAGCATGAGCAACCCCGTCACCATGAGGAACAGGCCAACGGCCAGCGTGCTGCTGAAGAGGTTCTCGAAGAAACCGCCGAAGACAAGCCCCGCCACGCCAGCCGGGATGGAGCCCACCACCAAGAACACCAACAGCCGCCGCCAGAACCGGACTTCCGCCGGTCGCATGGAGCGGGGGCTGACATAGGCCTTGGCCATTTGGAGAAGGTCGCGCGCGAAGTAGCCCATGACCGCGAGTGCGCTCGAAAGATGAAGCAGCACGTCGAAGGCAAGCGGCGGCGAGGGCACGCCCAGCAACTCGGGAACCACCACCAGGTGTCCCGAGCTGGAGACGGGCAGGAACTCAGTCAGCCCCTGCACAAAGCCCAGAAGCGCGGCCTCAAATGTCGTCATGCTCCCACTCCGGCGCGAGGCGTAGAACCACGCCCCTCATAAGACCGAGGAGCGACCTGGGGGAGGATATCCCAGAAAGCGTTCCTCAGAAAGAGCCGTGCGGCTAGGAAGCGCGCGTCACAGGCCGGCGCACACGCGAGTTCAGAGCGCGGAGTAGAGCTACGGCTGCCGCCAGCTTGAGAGCCTCCCCGGGAAGGAAAGGCACAAACCCCACCAGCGCAGCTTGACCGACGTTCAATCCCGCCACGACCATCAGCCAAGCCGTGCCCGCGATATAGATGGCAACCGTCGCCGGCAGCAGCACGAGGGCCAACCCCGCAAGTTCGAGCGCACCCCGCAACCTGCCCCGCACGATGCCGACCCCCACTCCCGCCAGCGCCGCCGCGGGAAGAAAGCCAACGAGATAGCCCCCCTTGGGCCCGACGAACACGCCGGGGCCTGCTTCCGCCCCGGCGAACACCGGAACCCCACACAGGCCCAGGAGCAAGTAGGCCACCACCGCCACCGCGCCCCAACGGGGTCCCAGCAGCCCCCCGGCCAGGTACACGCCGAGCGTCTGCAGTGTTACCGGGACCGGCGATACGGGCAACGGCAGCGCCACCCATGACATGACCGCCAGTAACGCCGTGGTGACCGCGCACGCTGCCAGGATACGGGTTCTCTCCCTGACCAGGTCGTGATATCCAGATCTGTTGCCTGCCTCCATATCGCGAGTATGGGCGCAGGCGGTCAGTATGTCAACCACTGCACGTGCTATGGTTTACAATGTCGGCCGTACACGATAGACATCCCCCGCCGAGACGGGGATGACCGAGGAAGTCGCGTCGCGGACCAGCAGCGAGCCGTCGTGCGCCACTCCTTCAACCATCCCGCGCAACGGTGGCTCCCCGCCGACTCCTCGCTGCACTTGCACCAGCGCGCCCCGCAGGAAGTCAAAGGAGCCATACTCACGGATCAGAGCGCGCCCGTCGTCGGCCGCCAGTTGGAAAGCCGCCCTCAGGGTCGCCAGCATCATCCCCAACAAGGGGCCACGGGGGACATGCTGCCCCAATACCTCCTCCAGGGACACCGCTGCCTCCCTGGCGGGAATCACGCCGTCCTTGGGCATATAGGCGGCGGGATGCCCATTGACGTTGACACCGATCCCGGCCACCAGCCAGTGCACGGCGTCCATGTCCACCGACGCCTCGGCCAGGATGCCGCAAACCTTGCCGCCATCCACAAGCACGTCGTTGGGCCACTTGATGGCCACCCGCCGGCCCAAACCACAATCGCGGGCCAACGCCCACGCTATCCCCAGCGCCGCAGCCAACGGCAGCAGGCCGAGTTGAGACAGCTGCATGCGTGGCCGCAACAGCAGGGAAAAGGTGAGCCCGTCACCGGGTCTGCTCACCCAGTGCCTGCCCAAGCGGCCCCGTCCCGCCGATTGCTCCTCCACCACCACCAATGCACCCTCCGGGGCGCCCTTCTCCGCCTCCGCGCGAAGCAGGTCGTTGCTGGAGAAAGCCTTCCGCCGAAAGTGATAGGGCAGCCCCAAGAAACCACCCGCGCCCGGCGCCACCGGCTCCTCTTGCGCGAGCACCCAGGGAAGGGCCGCACCCGGTTCGAGGCTGTCAGGTATCCTGTTGACTTGGTATCCGGTGCCAGGTCTGGATTCGATCGCCCAGCCCGAGCTTCGCAGGGTTTCCACCTGCTTGTGCACTGCAGCCCTCGACAGGCCCAGATCCGCGGCCAAGGCCTCCCCGGAGACCATCTCGCCGTTGAGGAGACGGGCAGCCAGACGCAGGCGCCGGGCAGAGCCGGAGGCGAAGAGGCCGCACTGAACTGCCGAGCCGATCCGCTCGTCTATTGTCTGTAGGTGTCCGGCGTCAAGCCATTTTGGTATCTTGTTCACGATAAACGAAGGTGTGAGTTGACTTCATCCCCCATTGTGGCACGAACTTCCCCGCGTGCCCGGCGTCGCCCGCATCAGCGCCGCCGGCTCATCGTTGTCGCCGTCGCCGTGGTTGCGCTCCTTGGTCTGTTCTTCGTTGTGGACGGGCTGGTGTTCCGTGGCCGCATCCATTACGGGGTCACCATTTCGGGGGTGTCGTTCAACCGGGCCGTTGAGGACGACGCTGTTCGGCAACTGCAGCAATTGGTGGACCAAGCGCAGGCGGAGCCGGTCATCCTGGTGAGAGAAGAGAATCGATGGCCCGTGCTGCCGGACGAGTTCGGTACCAGCGTTGATGTTCCGGAGACGGTGGCGGAGGCGCTGACCGTCGCGCGGAACGGGAATGTCTTCCAGGATCTGGCCAAGCGCGTCTCGCTCTACTTCAAGAACCAGGACATCGCGCTGCAGGGTGGTGTGGAAGCAGAGAAGATGGACAAGATCATCGCCATGGTGGCCGAGAAACTCGACACTCCGCCGGTGAACGCCGGCTTGAGGTTCTCGGGGCACGACATCATCGTGATCCACGACAAAGAAGGGTTCGTGGTCGACCAAGATGCGTTGCGTGATTCGCTGACCAGCAAGCTGCTCAGCCTGCACTCGACGGACCTTGAGATCCCCATGGTCAAAGCGGTCCCCAGCGTCAGGGCCGCGGACACCTCCGAGGCCGTGGCCGAAGCCCGCACCATGATCAGTGCGCCGGTGGAGCTGACCCACGAGGACGCGTCGTGGACCATTTCGGGCGAACAGATCAAGCACTCCCTCGACTTCACAGTCACGGTCACTGCGGGTCGCGAGCGCCTGACCAGTTACATCTCCCCGGACAAGGCAGTCGACTTCCTCAACGCCGTGAACGAAGATGTGAAGGTTGATGCCAACAAGGCCACCTGGGAGGCGGACGGTCAGACCGCCTGGGTCGTCCCCGCAACAGTGGGCACAATGCTCGACTATCAGAAGACTGCCGAGTCGCTGTCCGCGGCCGCCCGCGCCGCCACCGGCCGGACAGCCAAGGCCTCCCTGAAAGAACTCCAACCGGAGCGCACCACCGAGCAGGCCCAGGAGATGGGCATTGCAAGCGCCATCGGCAAATACACCACCTCATTCTCCGGCTCGGAGAACCGCGTGAACAACATCCAACGCGCCGCCAAACTCATCCACAACTGGCTGTTGGCCCCGGGGGATGTCTTCAGCTTCAACAGCGTCGTGGGGCAGCGCACGGAGGATCGAGGGTTCAGGAGCGCGCCGGTCATCAACAGCAACGGCCAATTGGAGGATGACCTGGGTGGGGGCATCTGCCAAGTGGCCACCACCTTGTTCAACGCTGCCTTCTTCGCCGGCCTGGAGATCGTGGAACGCCAGAATCACTCGCTCTACATAGACCACTACCCCATGGGCCGCGACGCCGCCGTCAGCTGGGGCTGGCCGGACCTCAAGTTCCGGAACAACACCGACCATTGGCTGCTCGTCAGAGCGCACGCCGATGGCAGCAGTGTGACCTTTGTGATCTACGGGACCCCTGACGGCCGCCAAGTGTCGTACAGCACCAGCAACTGGTATGACATCGTGGCCCAGACGGAGGAGAGAATCGAGAACAGTGAGCTCGCCGCCGGAGACACCCGGGTCAAAGATTACGGGCAGACCGGAAGAAGCTGCACGGTAACGCGCACAGTGGAGATCGGTGGTTCCGTGGTGTCGAAGGATACCTTCCGCAGCGTGTACCCCATGTACCCCAAGACCGTCGAGGTAGGCACAAAGGTGCCCGAGACCACGACTACTACCAAGCCCACTCCCACAACCAGCAAACCTGCCACCACGGCCGCCCCTACCACAACGTCTCCGCCCACAACCGCACCTGAAGCGGAATAGGCGGTAGGGAGAAGGGGCAAGTCCGCTCCGGGGGGGCAACGAGCAAACGGCCACCGCCGTCTGCTCAAGGCAGGGGCGCTTTCGACCGATGACACTTCTGTGTAACGGTTGAAAGAGAGCCTCCACCATGCTCAGCGCACTCGCCGTCCGTCCCGCCACAGGTGCACGCGACGTCGCGGAGAAAGAGATCAAGGCGATCGCCGGCCTCGCCGCCTGCCATGACACTGAAGCCTTCGGGCGACTCTACCGCCTGTACTTCTCGCAGGTCTTCACGTTCATAAGCTTCCGCATCTCCAACCGGGAAGACGCGGAGGACTTGGCCAACACTGTCTTTGAGAAAGCCCTGGCGGCGATCAGCCGCTACGAGCCCAAACCGGCCCAGTTCTCGACCTGGCTGTACACCATCGCCAAGAACTGCATCATCGATCATTACCGCAAGCGCAAGATCCCCATTGACGCGGACGTGAAGCCGGAGAATGCGGCTGGAGTAGATCCAAGTGCGGATCCCGAACGCAAGGTGCTCTTGGACGAGAGGAAGCGAACACTGCGCGAAGCCTTGCGCGAGCTCACGCCGGATCAGCGAGAGGTAGTGGAGTGCCGCTTTTTCTTCGAGCTCTCCATCCAGGAGACGGCTGCCGCCATGTTGCGCACGGAGGGGGCTGTCAAGGCCCTACAGTTCCGAGCACTCGAGAACCTGCATCGCTTCCTTACCGAGGAATTACTGGTCTCACCATCGGTCTAGTAGCCCGACGGCGAGACCGGGCAATCACCTCGTCGTCCTTCGGGCCCTGCCGGAGCCTCAGCCCTCCGTCTTCTTGGACAGGTAGGATTCCGCCCCACAGTACGGGCATTTCACAAGCCCTTTCCCCGCCAACTCCACCGCGCCGCCGCAGTTGGGGCACGCACCGTCCTTGAGATTCGCCGCCTCAGCAGATACCAGTTCGCCCTTGTCCCAGTTGACGTATCCGGTGAACAGGTCCTTGCCGATGAGATCGTAGATGTACTGACGAACCTCATCCCGGGTTGAGTCCGTCTCGATGGCCAAATCGGCAACACCCACCCGCCCGCGGGTGGTGACCGCGTTCAAGATTGAGCGCTGCTTGTCCACCACCGATTGCTGTCTGACCTCGCCGCCGGACTTGAGCAGGAAGTAAAGGCCCACCGCGAGAAACGGCAGGCAGAATATGACAACCCCCAGCATGACGCCGCTCACGGAGCGACCGGAAGCCAAGCCTGAAGCCAGCCAGCCCCCGATACCCAACGCCACGACGATGAGCACAACGCCGATGATTCTGCTCTGCATGCGCCACCTCCACTGTGGCAGTGGCTGGGCGGCCAAGCCGCCCAGCCACCCCTGATTATCCGGCGCGGAAACCCCCGCCGCCGCCGCCGCCGCCGAAGCCGCCCCCAAAGCCGCCACCGCCACCGCCGAAGGCTCCCCGGCCCGAACCCGAGCTCGATGGCGCTGAGGTAAGGACATTGGAGACGCTGCTCAGGCTGCTGAAGAGGCTGTCGGAAATGGAGTCCAGGCTGAAACCTCCGCCGCCTGCCGGCATTCCAGAGGTTGCCACGGGTCCGGCCAACGGCCCTCCAATGGGAGACATGTTCTGAGCGGTCGGGGTCCCAGTCCACGCGCCACCGGTAGGAATGAACACCGGCGTGTACCACGTGGGCGCCGGCACGTTCAGATCCTGGAAGCGCCGGACCCAATCCTTCTCCACCTTGAAGGCAATGGCGTAGGGCAGGTACTTCTCGAATGTGTCTTTCGCCGTTTCCATGTCCTGGTAGCGGGAGAGATCACGAAGGTAATTGCGAAATGCTTCCCATTTCCTGGTTTCCTCTGCACCCTTGGCCGTACGCTGCGGCATGTGGCCTGAGAACGCCAGCACAATGACAACGGCAATGACGGAGCCGATAACCCAATAGCCCCAGCCGGCGATGTCGAACATGGCCAGGAGCACGGCCAGCCCTCCCAGCACCACCGCCGTGGCCACGCCCAGCCCCGCCCATCTATCCCGCACCGATTTGGGGTTGCCGTGGAAGTAGCCGCGCTTGGTGACTTCCTCGTAGATGGACTGCGAAATAGGCGCCACGTGAGCATAGAACTTGTTCTTGAGATCCTTGGTGGTCACCATGTCCTTGCCGCCAAAGAGCGCCTTGGCCACTTTCTGCTCGAAGCCCTCCAGATCATCGAAGGGCTTGAGCTTCCGAAACGCGACTACGCTCTTCGCAAAGAGACCCCCCTCCTTATCCTCCGTCATGTCCAAATAGCCACGACGGGCCAGGTCCACGATGGTGGCCGTCACCTCAGTGACGTTCGCCTCCTCGTCAATCACGGCGCCCGCCAGACCCGGGGGGAGATCCGATGGCGGTTCCGATACGTACTTGGCGAACGCGGCGGACGGTGCATCACGACCGCGTTTGCGCCACAGGAGAAGCATAGTCAGGAAGGCGGCCACCGGCAGGAGGAACGCCATACGAGGCACTACCGCCGCCAGAATCCGCTTCACCGTCCACTGGTACGTCACTACCCCTTTCGGGAAACCAACCACCACCCAGTAGTTGGTGTAAGCGGGGACCTCAGCCGCGGTGAACTCGATGGTGCCCGGAGAGGGAGCGCTGTACGCGCGATCCACCGTGGGACCGGTGTTGATGGCAGCCGTCATCTTGTCTACCGCAACCTCCTCCGGCAAACGCACGGTGGTCTTGACGGCACCGATGGGAACCGGGGTGGTCGCGTCGAACACGTACCAGCGCAGCTCATCCCCCTCATCGAAGTACTGGATGGCCCCCACTGCCTGATAGCGGATGGTCCATGCTGCGGAAGCGTCAGTCAGATCGAAGTTCAGCTGAATGATCTGATCCTTGCCCTCCCGGAACGTCTTCCACGTTCCGGGGCTGTCACCCACAGGTAGGGACCGCCCGTCTTGCAGTACGTCGATAGCCTTCAGAGATTCGAGGTTATCAGTAGGGATCACGCGACCCACATATGTGAATGAGCCCTCGAATGTGAACGAAACCGTCTCTTCCACGTTGACCGTCCCGTTCTTCTGCACGTCGAGGAGGACCTGCATCCTATCGATAGTCCATGACTTGGCCTGGGCCGTCCCACACGGAACGAGCACGAAGAGAAGGCAGAGGACGATCGCTGCCGCCGACGGCAGCGATCGTCCCACACGGGCTTGACCTGATCGCTTCAACCCCGGCCTCCTACGCGGACGGAGCCGCTTGGCCACCGGCCGAGCCTTCATCCTGCCCAGCGGGGGCGGGACCGTCTGCCGGCGAAGCTTCCGCGGCGGGTTGCGGAGCCGGGGCCACCGGGGCCGCCAGATTGTTCCCGCAGTTCGTGCAGAACTTGGAGGATGCCGGCTGCACGGCGCCACACTTCGCGCAGGTGACCGTGGCTTGGAGGTTATGACCGCACTCGGGGCAGAACTTGCTGTCCGCTGGGATGTCCTTGCTGCAGTTGGGGCAGCGCATCTTGGGTTGCGCCCCTTGGGCCATAGCGTTCTGGAGCATGCCGGGCAGCATCATTCCCAACCCGGCGCCCGCGCCCAAACCCAGTCCAGCCGCCGCCACGTTACCCAGGTCGCCACCGCCGGCCCCACCGGGCCCTCCCGCGCCGATATTGCCCAACGCCTGGGCGGCCTTGAACTGGAAGTACTTGTCCATGCCTCCCACCGCTTCCATGCCGGAGCGCTCGTCTATGCGCTTCTGCACTTCCTCCGGCGGGGTGATGGCGTTGATGACGAAATCGACGATGGAGACGCCGTACTGGTAGAAATCCTCCTTGGTCCGAGCCTTGAGGCCGGCACCCAGCTCGTCGAAGTAGCGAGGCAGATCCAGTACCGTATCGAGATTCTCGCCCAGCAGATCCGCCAGCCGACCCACAATTATGCCGCGCAGGAAGTCCTCGATGGCCGCGTTGGTGTAGATGGCGCGCGTGCCGACCAGTTTCTCCACAAACAGCTTCGGATCCACAATCTGCATGGTGTAGATGCCGTGGGACCGCAGACGGATCATCTTGAACTCAGAATCACGGAAGAGGATGGGCTCGGCTGTGCCCCATTTCAGGTCGGTGAAGACCGATTGGGTAACGAAATAGACTTCGGAGCGAAAGGGCGAATCCCCGAACAGAGGCGCGGCGAGCACGCTTGTCAGGATGGGGATGTTGAGGGTGGAAAGCGTATGCCGCCCTGCCTCAAAGACGTCCAGAGCCTTTCCGTCTCTATAGAAGACGGCCCACTGATTCTCACGGACGATGAGCTGAGAGCCAATCCTGAACTCACCGGACCCCTTCTCGGGGATGCGGTGCACCATTTCGTTCCCGGCTTGATCGACTAACTCGATGAGGTCCATGAGGGCCATACGTTACCTCCCCGCTCCAGTGATGGCGTGTTCCCGCTTGGCAAAGAACTCGTCCAGAGCCTCAATCTTGTCTTCCAGAATCTTCACATCTGCCCGCAGAGAAGGGCTGTCTGCATCCAGGGACTTGGCCAACTGCTCAATGGCCAGCGCCGCCTCCTGCGCCTCCACGTCGAGTTGATACATCGCGTCGAGGACAACCTCATCCACTTTGACGGCATTGAACCAGCCGGCGTATCCGTAATCGGCGTACAGGTAGCGGTCCTTCACGGTCCGGAGCTTGCGCTGCACTGTGTCAACCACGCCCATCATGTCCAACGTTCCCCGGCGACTGATGGCCAGCGCCACGTCCTCGAGCGCTCGCCGCCCAGCCTCCAGCCTATCGGCCGTAAACCGACGCTGGATCTTGTCCGCTTCCCGCCGCCACTCCTTCTCCTTGTAGCCCTTGTACCCGGGCACGCGAGACGCCGCGCGCTCGAACCAGTTCTTGCTCTCCTCTATCCTGCCGCCCACATCCCCCATTAGACCCTCCTCCTCACGCCACCAGGCCGTCGAACTCCTCGAGCAGAAGTCGCCAACCCGAGTCTCTCACGTACCTCTTGTCGTACACAGCCGGGAGGAATACCAGTTCACCCGGCCCTAGATCCATCTGGTAGTCAATGCCCCTCATGTCCGTCGTTCCGCGGCTTTCCACCGCCAGGTAGACATAATGCGCCACCGTCTCCGCGTCCCTGCGCGAGAGCAGCACTGGTGCAGTAGTGCCGAAGCCCGGCCCGTCCTCCTCTTCCTCTTGCGGCGCAGAGTATTCCACGCATTCCAGTTGGCCAGGGGGGACACCCTCACGCAATTGCAGTCTCGGCTGGCGCTCCACCAACCCGGCCCCCAATTGCTGAACCACCTGCCTGCCGAAGGCAAAGGCGGGGACGTAGACATGAGGTACACGCGGCTGCGCCGCCTTGACCACCTGGTCCCATACGCTCGCCGCAGGCGCTCCCGAACGCGAGAGCTTCTCTCTGACCTGTACCTGTGCAGCAAAACGCCACACCGGCAGATAGCGGACGGGCGAGATGAGAGCCAAATGGGTGGTGGGAGCCGCTACATAGGCCTTGAGTGGACCCAGCTTCCCCCCCCTGACCTCGTACGCCCGCCCGCACTCGGGACACAAGTAGATTGCAGCCTGCGAGCGTGGCCCCAGACGAGAGCCACAGGCCGAGCACTTGAGAGGAATGAGATCAATAGGAGAAGGGCTCGTGGTACTCCACCTCTTTGACCAGATAGAACCGCCAATAGGCACCGGCCGCGAGGATGAAGATGGCTATGCCCGCATATGCAGCGGGTTCCCGCGCCACCCCCCAACCGAGCCACATCCAGACTACCACGGCCAGGGCCACGGCCAGGGCCGCATACGTGGACACCATGGCCGCCAGTTGACGTGTGCCGTCGGCTGGAGCCCGGGCGGAATGAACCCCTCCCGTGCGGGCGTCGACGGTCATCTGGTACAAGCGCCCCCTGTACCGATAGTGGAGGGACCACAGCGGATAGTAGATGAGCACAGTCTGTTCGCTCAACACGTCAAAACGAGAGAACCCGTTACTCCCCTGCGGTGGAGTGCGAAAGGCATTCCGAGCCCTGTCCCTCACTTCCTCGTAGTCCACCGAGGCCTCCAGAACCGCAGCTTCCCGCTCCAGTTCCCCAGGGACGTAGGGCAGAAGCGGTTCGCGGCCGGACATCTGCGGGCGACCCACTCCCAGGAGAGACAGGTCTGTTCCAGCCTGGTAGAGTCGCCGCCTTTTGAAGGATCCTTCTTGGACACCTTCCTCCACGAGCTGAAGTGTCACGTACTCACTATCCCCCTGCCGGATGGGTTGCTGACGCGCCCGGATCTTCTTGCCGAACTCCCATCCCACCACGTAGGCCTCCACCAGCCAGATGGGGATGTACATGAGGTGAGCCTGAGTGAACACAGCCAGTCTCAAGTCGCGAGGTGTCCCCGGCTGTTCTCCCAGCCAGCTGCTTCCCGCCCCCACCGCCTGCAGCCGTTGCACCGAGGCGGGAAGATACCGCAGGGAGTAGTCCCCGCCGCCGGCCACCAAGTAGTCCTGTCCGCAGTGTTCGCAGCTCAGGAACGAGTCCCCGGACGACGTGCCGATCGGCCCGGCGCATTGGGGGCAGTGAACCGATCGCAGGCGTGCGCGCGCCTCAGCCACGCCGGGCAAGCACCCACCTCAGAGCCAGAAACAGCAGCACGGCCGTGATGAGCACAGCCAAGACCCGTGGCCACAGACCGGGCAGCAGGAGAGCCTCGGCGAACAACACGGTAGCCACTCCCGCGGACATACGCTTCTCTGCCGCGGCCGCGCGCCGCGCCGGGCGGCGCGCGGCCCACACCCCGCCCCCCGCACCCGGCACGAGCGCCGAGAAAGACCCGGTAGGCGCCGTGTAAGCCACCGGGTAGTATGCTCGGTACTCAACAGACAGGCCTTGGGTTGCGCCATCGGCCACCGACTCCCGCAGGCGGGCACGAACCAATGCCTCATCCGCCTGCTCCGCGCCTTGGGGCAGACACCCCTTCAGAGGTTGGAGATCAGCCGGGACTTCGGCCAAATCGAAGAGATCCACCGTGGGCAGTGCCGCCAACGGCAGGATCTCGTCCTTTCCCTCCCGCCTCACGCGCAGGTACGGGAAGTAGCAAACGGCACCCACGTCGAACGAGATAGAGGCGGCACGCATCCGTCCGGGTACAGGCACTCCCAGGCGGCCCCGCGCCAGCTCCTCCGCCTCCCGCCGGTTCAGCCTGGGTCGTTCCACCAAGTAGTGCAGCGGCACCCCTTCACTCACCTGCAACGTACTGCCGCACCAAGTACAGGCAAAGATCTGTCCGCGCGGAGGGATGAGTATCGGGACGCCGCACTGCGGGCAGGGCGTGTATGCCGTGGAGGTGTCGGCTTCCATGGCACAGATATCGGACAGGCGGGGAGTGGGCATTACGGCCTGAGCCGACGATGGCCTCCACGCAGCGACACGGCCAAGCCTTACTTGAACCGAAGCAGGGCCGCCACACCACCCATCTCATGAAGGAGAGCGACTCGTTCCACCACCTCCACCTCAGATGATTGCAGGACCGCGATGCGCACGGCCTCCGACAGGGCATCGTCCAGCGGCGTGACCTGGCCTCCGCATGAGGGGCAGCTATTCGCCAGGTCCACCTGGATGTGGCCGCAGGCTTCGCACATGCACCCTTTGGGCCTGAAGCCCCGCTCCACCAGCAGCGTCTGCACTTGTCCACGTGCCAAAGCCGCGTAGGTCTGATCGAATCCCGCCACACCCATACCCTGTGGGCCCAGGCCTTCGTTGATCCTCTCTGCCAGCTTCTCCATCTCCGCGATACGTGCCTCCCTCACCGCCTCCCGGGCACCCAACAGCAGCTGTGCCGGGCTGGCGGTGGCATCACAGGAGATCTCCGCCGCCACACACGCGGCCGTGCGCTGGCTGAGGCCGCGCCGGAACCACGCGGCGATATCATGCTGACCGCACAACGCCACACGGTCAATGCCTGTCTCCTCCAGCAGCCGGTCCAACGCCGTCGAGACCTCTTTGAAGTGCAGGTCCACCAAGGACTCTTGGCGCGCCGCCGCAAAGTATTCCTTCACGGGGATCTCCCCCGTTTCCCTGTCCCCGGAGCGAAGATACGGACCGGTGAAATCGTCCTCGTGAGTGACCTGCCACCAGTCCACGACGTAGATGCTGCTGTCGTCCCGGCTGACCCGGACCACCACGAAGGGCTCCATGAGCGACAGAGCGTGCACCAGAGGGCGGATATGGGGATACGGTTCAGCCATGAGCTTGTTCTTGAGTCGCAGCGGCAGCTGCACGGAATCGAACAACTCCTGGCTCCCGTCCGCCATGACCACAAGCCCCTGGCTCTCACGGCCCACTTCGTAGGTTGCCACTTCCAGTATGCGTCGCAGATCTTCCTCAAGCCCCCGCTTCACTTCCTTGGAGAGGGCCTGCTCACGCAGGATCCGGCTGAACTCGCTCTTGAGAAAAGTGGGAGCCGTCTGTTTCCAGTCATCCAAGCGGCTGGTGGACAAGCAGGCAGTCAACACGAGGCCGTGCTCGCTCCTACGGGACGCCAGGTCCTTCAGGTACTGCTTGTCGATCATGGGGACAACCCTTCCTTGAGGTGGCGGTACAAGAAAAATAGCGATAGGGCCGAGAGGCCCGGCTAATCTGAGGCGAGGCCGCCGCCTTCATCCCCCGCGGGGGGCGCGGGCGCGCGGTGAGGAATGGAGGGTTCTTCTTCGCGAGCCCGGGCGGCCTGGTCCCGCCGAAAGCGTTCTTCCCGGTCACGGAAACGATCCAGCAATGCGGTCTTGGCACGGTCTCTTGCGGACTGGGCCATGTTGAGCGTGTTCTTGTCCGAGATAGAGCCTTGTAGCTTCTCCGCCGGGGTACCGGGGCGCTCTTCCTCAGACGAACGGACGTTGCGTTCCACTTTCTTGTCAGCCATGTTCCCTCCCCTTGATACCGTGTGTCCCACAGAAAGACGCCTGCAAAGCGGAGTTCACATCTCAGCCTCTGACAGATCGATACCCAGCCCCCTAACTCGGCAAACGGTCACGGCCAGTGTGCGATACTCGATCGAACCTCTATGAAAAACAATACCATCATTGTCATAGGTGGTGGGTTGGCCGGCCTGGCGGCGGGCTGCTATGCCCTGCTCAACGGCTACGACTGCACCGTGGTCGAGCAACACCACGAGGCCGGCGGGCTCGCGGCTACGTGGACGCGTGGCGACTACATCATCGATGGAGGCCTGCTCCACCTGACCGGTACCCAGCCCGGCCTGGCCGCCTACGATCTCTACCGGCAGCTGGGCATTCTGCCGCGCCTGCGCCTCATTGAGCCCCCGGTCCTTCTGCGCGTTTTCGACGAGTCTCTGGATCGCTCGCTGGACGTAGGCCGAAACCTGGACCGGCTGGCCTTCGAGCTCAAGACACTCTCCCCTTCCGACGAAGAGCTCATCAACGACATCGCGTTTGGTTCCAAGCACATCGGCCTGATCGACGTGCAGACCGCGGAAATGCCGTTTGAGCTCATGGGTGCCCGCCAGAAACTCCGGCGCTCGTGGAGCATGCGGAGCACGCTTCGCTTCTTCACGGGGTTCTATGCCCAGCCGGTCGCCGACATCTTGGGCAAGTTGGAGGACCAGTTCGTGAGGAACGTCCTCTTGGGCCTCACCTTCCCCCAGGCTCCGCTGTGGCATCTGATGCTGAACCTCAGTCTCTTCTCACGCGGCCAGATGGCACTCCTGCCTGAAGGCTCCATCAGCCTCGTGCGCCTGCTGGAGGAAAGATATCTGAGCTTGGGTGGCATCCTGCAGACAGGCACCAGAGTGGCTGGGGTGAAGACCTTGCCTCTGGCCGGAGGCGAGTACGAAGCACGCGGCGTGGAACTGGAGAGCGGAGAGGCTCTGGAAGCCGACTACCTGATTGGCGCCCTTGACACCCACGTCATGACTCACGATCTCTTGGGAGGGGACTTCCTGGACCAGCCAACGCTGGCCCGCTTCCGTGACTGGCAGTTGCACCAGCCGTTGGTCATGGTCTCGCTCGGGATCAACCGGCTCTTCTCCGAACTCCCGCCGCACAACCTCCTCCTGCTACGCAGGCCCTTCTTCGTAGGTGACAAGACCGTGGACCGTCTCCACCTGCGCCTGTTCAACTACTGCCCCTCCTTCGCCCCGGCAGGCAAGACGGTGGTGCAGGCCTGGTTCGAGTCCGACTGGGCCTACTGGAGCACGCTCGCCCAAACCGACCGCTCCGCCTACGAGGCAGAGAAGGAGCGGATGGCGCGTGAGGTGATCAGGCGGCTCGAGTACCACTTCCCCGGCGTGGTACGAAAGGTGGAGATGACCGACGTGGCCACCCCCTACACCACATGGCGGGCCACGGGCAACTTCCAAGGCAGCTACAGGGGCTGGCTGCCCACACCACGGGTGGCAGTAGCCACGGTGCCGCGAACACTGCCCGGATTGCAGCACTTCGTCACGGCCGGCCATTGGACCGTCCCGGGAGGTGGGGCGCCTGCCACCCTGCTCTCCGGGCGCCACGCAGTGCAACTGGTCTGTCGCAGGGATGGGCGGCCCTTCACGTCCGGCGCGAGCTGATGGCCACCGATGCCCCACTGCCTTCCAACGCGGAGTTGGCAGCGCTGCTCCGGAAGATAGGCGGCTATCTCGCCCTCCACGGAGAGGAGGGCTACCGCGTGCTGGCCTACGAGAGGGCAGCCGACGTCCTGCAGGACTACCCCGCATCGGCCGCCACACTGGCCCTGCAGGGGGAACTGCGCAGCCTCCCCGGGATCGGCGCGGCCATGGAGGCCAAGGTGCTCGAGTATCTCCACACCGGGCTGATCCACCTGCTGGTCGATCTGGAGGCCCGCTATCCGGCGGGCCTCCTCGAGCTCCTGCAGCTGCCGGGCCTGGGAACCGCCACCGTGCGCAGGCTCTGGGAGACCCTGGGGGTGTGCGACGCCGCCGGGCTGCGCGAAGCCTGCCTGGCCGGAAGCGTGGAGAGTCTCAAGGGCATGGGTCGTCGTACGCAGGAAAGGATTCTGGAGGCACTCGCCCGAGGGCCGGCGGCAGGGACCGGGCGCCATCTCCTGGGGGCGGTGGAGCCCACCGCGCTGAGGCTGTTGGAACGGCTCGCAGGTTGCGACAGTGTCGTTCAGGCCACTTGCGCCGGGAGCCTGCGGCGGCGCTGCTCCACGGTCAAGGACATAGACCTGGTGGCAGGGTCCTCGGAGCCCCCGGCCGTGCTGCGCCGTTTTGCCACAACCGCCGACCTCTCGCGCGTCATCCAGGTGGGATCCACCAAGCTGGTGGCGGAGACACAGAATGGGATCAGCGTGGACCTTCGGGTGGTGAGCCCGGAAGCGTATGGCAACCTCCTCCAGCACGCCACCGGCAGCGCCGCACACAACGTTGCCTTGCGCCGCCACGCACAACACCGCGGCCTCAAACTGTCAGAAAACGGGGTGGAAGCCGTGGGGCGGGCTCGATCGCTTCCCTTCGCCGAGGAAGAAGGAGTCTACAGACACTTGGGGCTGGATCTCATCCCCCCGGAGTTGCGTGAAGACCAAGGCGAGATAGAGGCGGCGGCAGAAGGCGAGCTGCCTCGGCTCATTGAACCGGGAGACCTGCGCGGAGACCTGCACGTCCACACCTCCTGGTCTGACGGCCGGGAGGGCATTCGGGAGATGGCACTGGCCGCCCGATCCCGCGGCTTGGAGTACATCTGCATAACCGACCACTCCCGCTCTCTGGCCATGGCCCGCGGGTTGGACCCGGCTCGGCTGGAGCAGCAGCGGGAAGAGATCCGCGACTGCAACCTGGAACTGACGGACATCACCATCCTTGCCGGCTGCGAGGTGGACATCCTGGCTGACGGGGCGCTCGATCTACCTGACCACACCCTTGCCGGCCTCGATTTCGTGATCGCCAGCATCCATTCGGCTTTCTCCCAGCCCCTGGAACGCATCATGAGCCGCCTGCGAGCGGCTGCGGAGAACCCACATGTGGATGCCATTGCTCACCCCTCTGGACGGCTTCTAGTGTCCTGCGTCATAAGTAGTTTGACAGTAGGCCAGGAAGATGCCATAGTGGGTTATGGCCGAGATGACCCCTGCCCTGGTTGTTGCCGATGAGGACCGCGTGACCCTCGAGGCATGGACA
>JAAYAL010000038.1 GCA_012719395.1 Gaiellales bacterium
AGAAGGGCATGCTCGCGGTCAACGACAACTGCGGCACGAACCTGCCGAATGTGTTCGCCGGCGGGGACGCGGCGACCATGGACCGGTACGTGTCCGTGGCGGTCGGCCAGGGCAAGAAAGCGGCTTGGGCGATCGCTGAGCACCTCGGCTATCCGGATGTCGATCCGCTTCCGATCGAGACACTTGAGGACGCCGTTCAGCGCAACGAGATCAACCCGTTCTACTTCGCCATCGCGGCTCGGGAAGAGCGCGGCAAGAAGCCGGTGGCCGAGCGGCTGGCTGGCCAGGAGGACGTGAAGGTCGGGTTCTCCGAGGAACAGGCGCTCCGCGAAGCAGCTCGCTGCATGAGCTGCGGCACCTGCATCGAATGCGACAATTGCTTCATCTTCTGCTCGGACATGGCCGTGGAGAAAGCACCCGACATGGCCGAGCACTATCGGATCCTGGAGCAGTTCTGCAAAGGCTGCGGTCTCTGCGCGGCAGAATGCCCACGTGGTTGCATAGTCATGAAGCAGGAGTCGAAATGAGCGCCGTCAAGACTGAAAGGCCCACGGTGGATCCTGAGCTCCTCGCCGAGCGCCGGATGCTGCTCAAGGGCAACCATGCCGTTTCTTACGGGGTCATGCGCTGCCGTCCCGAGGTCATCGCCATGTACCCCATCACCCCGCAAACCCCGATCGTGGAGAAGATCGCCGATCTGCAGCTCTCCGGGGAACTCGATGCGGAGATCATGACCGCCGAATCCGAGCACTCGGCCATGTCAGCCTGCATCACCGCCTCCCTGACCGGCGTGCGCGTGTTCACGGCAACCGCCTCGCAGGGCCTGTTCCTCATGCACGAGATGTTGCACTACGCGTCCGGTGCCCGCGTGCCGATCGTCATGGCCTGCGTCAACCGGACCCTCGGTTCACCGTGGGGCTTCTGGCCCGACCAAACCGATACCCTCGCCCAGCGTGACACCGGCTGGATCCAGATCTACACGGAGAGCGGCCAGGAATCGCTGGACACCATCATCATGGCGTACAAGGTGGCCGAGCAATGCCTCCTGCCGGCGATCGTGGCGCACGAGGCCTTCTACGTCTCCCACGCCCTGGAGCCGGTCACTGTTCCCTCCCAGGAAAACGTGGACGCCTACCTTCCGCCCTTCAACCCGATCCACCGGCTGGATACCGGGCTGAAGGAATCATGGGGCAACGTCATCAACCAGGAGATGTTCTACCGGCACCGGAAGGACATGGACGCTTCCATGATGACCGTGCCCGGTCTTCTGCAGGCCGCTGATGAGGAGTATGCCGCGCGTTTCGGCCGAGGCTACGGCGGTGTTCTGGAGAAGTACCGCTGCGAAGACGCGGACATCGCTATCGTGGGCTTCGGGGCAATGTGCGGTACCGCGCGCGAAGCGGTCGACAAGATGCGGGCGGCGGGCGAGAAAGTGGGTCTCGTCAAGATCCGGCTGTACCGCCCCTTCCCCATCGGGGCGGTGCAGGAAGCGGTCGCCGGCATCCCGCGGCTGGTGGTCATGGAACGCAACTACAGCCCGGGCGCCGGCGGGTTCCTGCATCAGGAGCTCAAGGCGGCGTTGTACGGGATGGCGGATCCCCCGCTGGTACACGGATACCTGGCCGGCGTCGGCGGCGTCAACGTGTCGGATGACCGCATGGTGGAACTGACGCACAAAGCGCTGGCGGAGCAGCCCGTGCCCGAATCGATATGGGTGTAGGTGAACACAATGGCTGAAACGAAGAAGAACTATCAGATACCGGAAGAGGATATCTTCCTCTCGGGACACGCCGCCTGCCCCGGCTGCGGCGAGGCTCTGGCCGTTCGCTATGTGGTCAACACAATGGGCGAGGACACCATCGCGGTGGTGCCTCCGTCCTGCATCGCCATCATCTCCGGGCCGCAGCCCTACAGCTCAATGAAGATCCCCGTCTACCAGACCACGCTGGAAGCAAGCGCCGCGTCGGCGGCCGGGATCAAGCGCGCCCTCATCCGCCAGGGCAAGGGTGATACCAACGTCCTGGCTCTCGCCGGTGACGGCGGAACCTACGACATCGGTTTCCAGGCTCTGTCCGGAGCTGCCGAGCGGAACGAGGACATCGTCTACGTCTGTCTGGACAACGAGGGCTACATGAACACCGGCGCGCAGAAGTCCGGCGCTTCGCCGCACCTGGTGTACACGGCTTTCACCCCCGGCGGCAAACCGACGACCAAGAAGAACATCCCGGAGATCATGGCCTCCCACGGGATCCCTTACGTGGCCACGGCCACTACGGGGTTCCCGGATGACCTGGCACGCAAAGTGGCCAAGGCGCGGGACATGAAGGGCGGGCTTCGCTTCATCGTAGTCCTGACCCCGTGCCTGGCCGGCTGGGGTGTCAAGGACAACGAGGGCGTCAAGGTATCGCGGCTGGCCGTCGACACCGGCCTCTGGCCGCTGTATGAGGTGGAAAACGGAGTCAAGTACACGATCAACCGCGGACCGCAGGGGATCCCGGTCTCCGAATACCTAAAGACCCAGGGCCGCTACAAACACCTCACGCCGGAGATGATCGAGCAGATCCAGCGCGAGACGGACGAGGCCTGGGAGCTGCTTCAAGCGCGCGCCAGCTGCGTGGCTGAAGTGGCCGGGGCGGCCAGGTGACCGGACTCGATGAAGGCTGGGCGGCCGCGCCGGTAGGCGCGGCCGCCGCGCGGCCGGACGCTAGGCTTGCGATACCGGCTCGAAGAGCGACATGGGGATGCCGTCCGGATCCAGGAACATGGCCCAATAGCCAATGCCCGTGATCTCCGTCTTCGCCACGAGCACAGTGGCGCCGCGTTCGACGGCCTTGGCCAACGTACCGTCGATGTCGTCCACTCCGAAGTAGGTGTTGAGTGAGCAGCCTGGGGCGTCCGCCGGCCGCTGCATCATGCCCCCGCCTCGCCCCTCCTCCCCAACGTCGATGACCGTGTAGCCGGGGAAAGTGGATTCGTCGAAGCGCCAGTCGAAGAGGGCGCCGTAGAAGGCCTTGGCCTTCTTCGCGTCGCTGACGATCAGGTCCCAATGGACGATCGGGTTGACCATAGCGCGTCCACCTCCTCAGGGGAGCTTGGAGGAATACTGCGGAGGCGTCGCTCCGGGCGCATAGGCCTATCTGCCTGATGGATGCGCAAGCCGCCGCGGCGGCTTGCGCCGGTCCCGAGGTCGGCGGATACGGGATGGGCGCGGCGCAGGGGTTGCGACAGGCTCCACATCGCTGTGATGCCCAGAGGCCTGATCTGGGAAACCTCCGAGATCAGCGCAGGTGGGCCGGCGCCAGCCCGTGTGGTTGCCGCGCTCCGGCGGCCCGGCTCAGTACGAGCCTATTCCCCCGCGGTGCTGAGTGACTCCTCCAGCCGCGAACTCACGTCGGCCAGCACAGCGGGGTCGACATGAGTGCTCTGCGGCTCGCCGGGGAAGACGTGGTTCCTCACGTCGTCCGCGTAAGCGCGCATGGCCCGGGTGGTCTCCTCATCCAGGTTTGCGTAGCGCTTGGCATGCCTCGGGGTGAAATCGCCCAAGCCCAGCAGGTCGTGGAACACCTGCACCTGTCCGTCGCAACCTACGCCCGCGCCTATGCCGATGGTGGGGATGGAGAGCATTGCCGTGATCTTCTCGGCCAGCTCAAGCGGGACGCATTCCAGCACCAGGGAGAAGCAGCCGGCGTCCTGCAGCGCGAGCGCGCTCAGCACCAGTGCCGTGGCGCCTGGGGCGTCCTTGCCTTGCGTACGATACCCCCCCAGGGTATGTACGGACTGCGGCGTGAGACCAATGTGCCCCTGAACTGGGATACCCGCGCCCACCAGACCCTTGATGAGTGTGAGCGTGGAACCGGTTGCACCCTCTACCTTGACGGCCTGTGCACCACCCTCCGAGAGCAGGCGACCGGCGTTGTGCATGCCCTCGACATAGTCGGCCTGGTAGCTCATGAATGGCATGTCGGCTACCACCAGCACGCGCTGGGTGGCACGGGACACGGAGCGGGTGGCGCGCACGATGTCGTCCACCGTAACCGGCAGCGTTGAGCTCTCGCCCATGACGGTCATTCCCATAGAATCGCCCACCAGGATGGCGTCCAAGCCGGCGGCCTCCACGAGACGGGCCGAATTGAAGTCGTAGGCGGTGACCATGACAATGGCCTTCCCGGCTTCCTTCATCGCTCGAAATGACGTTGTCGTCAGACGCGAGACTACCGGCGGTCGAGCTTGGGTGCTCATGACATCTCCTTCACAGTCCCGGGGGGAAGGGCGTGCCTCTCGCAGGTGCGAAGAGGGGCACCTGTCTGGCGCCCAGTCTAGCATCCTTCCATTCGGCAACCGCCCCGGTGTTGTGGGCCCATCACCGCGACCCCGGCAAGACCCAGGCACGTGCCGATCCACGCCGGCGCCGGAGACGTCGTCCATGATGAAGCCCAGCTGGGGGCAGGTGCGGTTCTCCGGCACATCTCCGCACAGCAGGCTGCCATCAGCGAGGAGCAGGCATGACATCCTGGGACATCAAGCCCCTGACCCCCATGAACGCTGCGCCGTCACTCCTGGCAGCCTCTCCGTGCCCGCACTGCCGAAACCGCCGCTTCCAGGGCCTCCTCCAGCATCCCAGGATCGGGGGCCGCAATCACACGATGGGTCATCAGGAGCTCTATCGCGGCGCGAGCGGAGCTGATGGCTTCGCCGGTCTCCCGCAGGGCCTGACCCTCCGCCAGGGGCCGGCGCGCCACCCCTTCCTCCGCGGCCTGACGGGCCACCTCCTCGGCCACCCGGGGGAAGAGGTCGGTGTCCTCCATGCTGGGCATGATGCGGTCAGGATCCAGGCCCACCGCGTCCTCCGCGTACCTGGCAATGGAATGGGCGGCGGAGATGGCCATCCCGTCCGTGATCTTCCGGGCCCGGCAGAGGAGAGCGCCTTTGAGAATACCGGGGAAGCCCATGGAGTTGTTGACCTGATTGGGGAAATCGCCGCGACCGGTGGCGACCACGAGTGCCCCTGCTTCCTTGGCGGCATAGGGGTAGATCTCGGGCACGGGATTGGCACAGGCAAAGACAATGGCCCCGCTGTGCATGGACTTCACCCACTCCGGCCGTATCACCTCCGGTCCCGGCCGAGAAGCGGCGATCACCACATCCGCCTCCTGGAAGGCCCTCCACTCGCCTTCCACCCCGGCCGGGTTGGTGACTCGGGCCAGCTCCCACTTGCGGTAGAAGGCCGGATCCTTCTCCAGATCCGTCCGTCCCGCGTGCAGGGCACCCCGGCTATCAAAGATGATCATCCTCTCCGGGTCTGCACCGTCCGCCAGCAGGAGGCGGGCGGCAGTGGTGTTGGCGGCCCCGGCACCCAGCAGCACGATCTTCACCCTTCCCAGTTCCTTGCCGGCCACCCGCAGCGCCCCAAGTAGGCCGGCCAGCGTCACGGCGGCCGTGCCCTGAGCGTCGTCGTGCCAGACGGGGATGTCGCACTCCTCCCGCAGCCGGTCCAGCACGTGGAAGCAGTTGGGCTGGGATATGTCCTCCAGGTTGACGGCCCCAAAGCTGGGCTGCACCATCTTGACGAACTCGATGATGCGGTCCGGATCGTGCCGGCCGGCAGCGTCCGCGCTGCTGATGCAAAGGGGGACCCCGTCCACCCCAGCCAGGTACTTCATGAGGAAGGCCTTGCCCTCCATGACACCCAAACCACCGGAAGGCGTGACATCGCCCTCCCCCAGCACCCGGCTGGAATCCGACACGATGGCCACCAGGTTGTCCCGGTTGGTGAGATCGAAGGAGAGGTCGTTGTTATCCCGGATGGCCGTGGAGACCGCGGCTACGCCCGGCGTGTAGTACACGTTGAACCAGTTGAAGCCGAAGAGCCCCGCCTTGGGCATGGTGGTCATCTTGCCGCGGTAGAGAGCATGCACCCTCAGGGAAAGCTCCTCCAGAAACCTCGTCTGCGCCGAAGCCCGCTCCGCCGGGGAAAGGTCTTCCGGGAAATAGGAGCCCAGGTTGGAAAGCGAGAGATCCGGCTTCATGAGCTCTGCTCCCAAGCACGATAATGGTGCCTTGCGATCTCCACTGCCTCCTCCACCGCCCCCGCTTCCACTCCCGCCGCTCAACCCAACCTGCCTATTCCGCCTTGTACACCATGTCCTTGGGTCGCACCGGGCCGTCCACCTTGATCCCCACCTCTTGGCCGGGCCGGGCTTCTTGCACGCTCTCGCGGTCTATCTGAATGGAATCGACCACCTGCTCCAGTTCGCCGCCGTGACCCTCGATGCGGATGCGATCGCCCACGCGCAACGGAGTGCCCGTGATCATGATCGCCGCCACGCCGATCTTGCCGAAATAGCGGGTGACCTCGCCAATCTCCGCATTCGCCATCTCAACCTCCCATCACACCACTGCGCGGAATACGTAGCCTCATGCTAATCCCCCGGGAGAGGTTCGGCCAGATGTGCCCTGGCGCGCTCGGAAGGGAACGTGGAATCATGGGGGAGGAAGGAGCAAGCAGGGACGGAGGTTTGGTCAATGGAGAGCCGGAGTACCCCGCCGAAGCCGGAAGCCACACATGCCCCAACGTTCAAGGCCGCGCTGTCCAATCGCTGGCAGGGCCCATCGCCGCAGGAGGTTGCCCGGCTTCTGGAGCCGGATGTGTCCGAGGGTCTCCGCGCGCTGCTCTGTTGGCGGGGAGCAGCCGGACACGACGATACCTGCTGGGTGAGCCTGGGCCTTGCCTACTTGGACCTCCTGCAGCGCGAGTCCTGCGGCCGCTGTACCCCCTGCCGCATCGGCACACACATCATGCGCGACATCCTGCTGCGCCTGCAGGACGGCACGGCCAGGACCGGAGACGTGGAGGAGCTCCAGCGCTTGGCGGACGCCATCGAGGATACGGCATGGTGCGGAGTCGCCAACACGGTGCGCGACGCCTTTCTGGGCCTGCTGACTCTGGGTGCGGAGCACTTCGCCCGGCACGCAGCCGGTGCCACCTGCCCCCCGGAGCGCACCACCGGTTGGCTGGCCGCTCCCTGTCGCTCCACCTGCCCCGGCGGCGTGGACTGTCCCAGCTACATCTTCCAGGTGTCCGAGCACATGCCGCACTTGGCCACCGCCGTGGTGCGGCAGGACAACCCGCTGGCCGGCGTCATCGGACGGACCTGTCCGCACCCCTGCGAGGGCAACTGCACGCTCACCCAGGTGGATCAACCCATCGCCATCAATTCGCTGAAGCGCTGGGCCGCCGACCGTGCAGAGGGGCTCGGCATGGACGCTCGGGACACCGGACCGTACGAGCTGTCCGAGCTGACCTCTGCCGGGCCGCCCGAAGCGCGGCCGGGGGCGCGGCCGCCCACGCCGGGGCCGGTGCGAACCCACGTGGCCATTGTGGGAGCCGGGCCAGCCGGGCTCTCCGCCGCCTACTACCTGGCCCGCGCCGGCTACGCCCCCGTCATCTTCGAGCGCCTGCCCGTGCCCGGCGGCATGCTCTACGTGGGCATTCCCGAGTACCGGCTCCCCAAGGCCGTCCTCCGGCAGGAAGTGACACTCATCGAACGCGAGGGTGTGGAGATCCGCTACGACACCCCAGTGGGCAAGGCCGTAGGCTTTGGCCAGCTGCTGGAAGACTTCCCGGCCGTCTTCTTGGGCATCGGCGCCCACGCCGGCCGCAGTCTCGACATCCCGGGCGAAGATCTGCCCGGTTCCCTCGACGCCATTGACTTCTTGCGCCGGGTTGCCCTGGGCGAGGAGGTGTCGCTGGGCGGACGGGTGCTGGTCATCGGCGGCGGCAACTCAGCCATGGACGCCGCGCGCACCTGCCTCCGCCTGGGAGTCCCCGAGGTGACCGTGGTGTACCGGCGCGATCGGGGAGAGATGCCGGCCAACCCCTGGGAGGTGGACGAAGCGGAAGAGGAGGGTGTCCGCTTCCACTTCCTGGCGGCGCCGGTGCGCTGCGACGGAGACGCCTGCGTGACGCAGCTTGTGTGCCAGCCTATGGAGCTGGGACCACCGGATGACAGTGGCCGGCGGCGCCCCGTGGCCCGCTCCTGCGACCCCATTGCCATGGCGGCCGACACGGTCATCGCCGCCGTGGGGCAGCGACCAGACTTCAGCCCCTTCCGAACGGCCGGGGAGCTGGCCTTCAACAACTGGGGCTACTTGGAGATGGACCCGCGTACGCTGATGACCAGCCGTGCAGGCGTGTTCGTGGGCGGAGACGCCGTGTCGGGCGGCGGACTCATCATTGAGGCCATCGCCGCCGGCAAACAGGCGGCCGTGCACGTGGAGCGCTTCCTCTCCGGGCAGCCGGTGGTGGAAGACCCGCGCTACCTGGTGAGACGCGTGGCCGTCACCCTGGGGGCCCGGGAAAGCCGCCAACCCCTTCCGACGGCGGAGTGGGGGGAACGGGAGCGCATGCCGAGCCTCGCGCCCGACGTCCGTACCGGTTCTTTCACGGAGGTGGAGAACGGCTTCAGCGACCAACAGGCCCGTCGCGAAGGCAAGCGGTGCCTGCGTTGCCACCGACCCATCGTGGTGGCATTGACGTAGCGGTCTGCACGGCATCGGTTTGGTGATTCGCCCCTGCGGGGAACACCCCCGCTGCGGAGACAGATAGACATCTTCGTCACCGGTGCCACGGGCTTTGTGGGCTCGCACCTTGTTCCGCGGCTCCTAGCGCGGGGCCACGTCGTCACCTGCCTCGTGCGTGATCCCGCGCGCTTTGGCCACCTTGCCGATCTGGGAGCGCGGGCGGTGGCAGGAGATCTGGGATCGACGGACGTCATCCGCTCTGCACTCGCCAAACAGGACTGCCTGATCCATCTCGCCAACATCTACTCCTTCTGGGAGCCCGACCCCTCCATCTATGAGCGGGTGAACGTGCAGGGAACGCGCAGCTTGTTCGAAGTTGCGCTGGAGGCCGGACTGACCAAGGTGATCCACGTCAGCACCTGCGCCACCTACGGGCGGCCCAACGACTGCCCCTTTGTGGAGGACAGCGAACCGGGGCGGGCCTGCTTCAGCCACTATGCCCGCAGCAAAAGGGCCGCCGACGATATCGCCTGGGAGCTCCATCGCACACGAGGGCTGCCGCTGGTGGTCATCCACCCCGCCCCCCAATCCTCGGTGCGGGCGATCCGCAGGCCACTGGGCAGCTGGCCGGACTGGTCGTGGAACGCGGGTTGCCCGCCGTGCCCTGCCCCCACAGGAAGCTGACCTTCGTGTACGTGCGCGACGTGGCCGAGATCATCACGCGCGCGGCCGAGCACCCCTCCAATATCGGCCAACGCTATCTGGCCGGCAAGGAGCAGCGGTCCATGCGGGAGATCGTAACCTGGACGGCGGAGACGGCCGGTGTCCCGCCCCCCCGCCTCACCCTGCCGGCGGCGGCGGCGGCAACCGCAGGGGCTGCTCTGCTCACCGGCGTGGCCCGTGTGACAAAGAAACCGCCGCCCTTCGGCCTCTCCCTTGACGAAGTGGCCACCATACGGCAGAAGATCCGCTTTGACGGCAGCAAGGCGGAGCGCGAACTGGGCATCTCCTACACGCCCGTCATCGCCGGAGTTCGCGACATGGTAAGGGCCATGCGTCGCCCGGTGGATCCGGCGGCGGCGGCCGAGCTTCCTGGAGGGGCTCCCAGGCGGGCCGCGAGCCCGCCACCAGGTAACGCGAAGCGCACGCCGCAAGATCCCCAGCGGGAGATGATGGATCGCTGGAACCCGTCAGAGATCGTCTTCTTCGGCGCGGTCAAGGCACTGCAGCTGCTGCGACGAGCCGGCGTCACCTCTCCAGAGGACGCGTGGAGGCGAATGACGCGGGCCTTCTTCCGAACCGAGCACTCCAAGCACGGCATCGGGGTCTTCAACCTGCGCGTACCGGGTGGGGAGCGGCCGACCGACCACACGGAGGCCACCCGGTGGCTTGTGGAGGCGCTGGGCGAATCGCTGCGCACAGACAGGTACCTGCATCGGGCGCTGCGATGGAGTGCCGTGGGGGTGAAGGTAATACCCCACCACACGGTCGACCTCCTTGAGGCGGGCTTCCGCGCCGACGGGAGCATTGCCTCCGTGACGTTTCACCCGGACCCCTCGTCCGCGCCTCGTCTGGAGCCGCAACCGAGGACGGCCGTGGAGGAGGCCTTCATCACGGCCTACAACGCCACACGAGGCATTCCGGACAAGAGGCTCCCGCGTGCTCTTTTGGCAAGAGGCATGCGAGAAGTCTACTCCGCCGCCACCGCTGCGCCGTCGTCAGGGGACAGAGCCGAGGCCCGGGCCTTTCTATCCCGTCTGCTGTCGTCCGTGCTGGTCAACGTGGAGACCGCGTCCCCGGGAACCGGCTTCGCAGAATCGGCGGCCCGCTTCCAGCCTCCACCGCTTCTGGCCCGCAAACATCCAGGCGCGGGAGGTCTCAGCGTCTTCTTTCGCCTGCATCCCGACCTGAGCGCCGCCGATGTCTGGTTCCGGGCCAGTCACATCCTCATAGAAGGTTCCCCCCTCGCCGCGATAGCCGGGCGCCTGCGGGAGACATGCGGCATTACTGAGGAATTGAGAATTCCGGCGGCATGGGCTGAGGGGGGATTGGCCTCCTGCAGCATCTGCTCGCTCGACGCCTCGGGACCCGTCGTCATGTGCCACGACTTTGTGGACACTGCGCCGCTCTTTGAGACACGTGACCGCCTCAGAGCAGCAGGCCACAAGGCGGTGACGGGCGGCATCACCCTGCCGGGGCTTCTGCTCTGGGGATTGGGCCAGCAAGAGGCTTTCAAGGGACGCAAGATGCTCCTGCCCGTGCACATGCCGGCGACGAACGGGACGGACGCCACCCTGCGCATCACCTTCATCAGACCATCCCGGTTCGACAGGGAGCCGGACCGGCTCCAGGCCTTCCTCTCGTTTCAGACGGAGCTGAACCACCTCGTTGACGAGTGCCGCCGGGACCAAGGCGTCTACTGCCAGATGCTGGATGCGTTCTCCATCTGGCCGGCTCCCCTGCAGTCGGCCACGGTGCGCCTGCTCCCGGCCGCCATCGAGGTGGCCGCCGGAACCACGGGGCTCACCACCATGCCCTGGGCCCAGGCGGTGATTGTCCCTATGAGCGACGTGCACGTCGAGGGCTACGTGGCAGTGGGGAACCTCCAGCTGCCCACCGAGGACGGGCACACGGTGGGCAGCATCTGCGTGAAAGCCCGGGGGGAAAGGTCTGCGCTTCTGATGGAGGCCGTCAGGCGGGCTGTCGCAGACATCGGTCGCCTGACGGGAGCGGCCGAGGGGAACTAACCCGCTTGCCACTCCCCGCATAGCCTTAGCAGGCCACTTCGGCCGTCGGTCGCAACCACACTTCTGCGCCACGCTCAATGTGTCGGCGCATGGCGGCGGCAGCGGACGCGGGATCCCGGCTTTCGATGGCTTCCAGGATGCGTGCGTGGTCCACGGGCAGATCGGCGGGCAGCTCCGCGTAGACAGCGTGAGCTTCCACGGCGAAAAGCTCCGCCCTCACCAGCCTGACGGCCTCTTCCAGGCGACGACTGCCCGAGGCGGCCGCTACCAGATTATGGAACTCACCGTCCAACGCGTGCAGGTCCGCGGCCACCGCCCGCTCCGCCCGACCCGCCGGATGAGAAGCGAGAACCTCGCGCATGCGGCTCACCGTAACGCCCATGGCTTCCCGCTCTGTGGCATCGGAGCGCTCAGCCGCCAACTCCGCCGCCCTGCACTCCACGGCCACACGGTAGTCAAGCACGTCCCGCACATCGTCGCGATGACGGGACATCTCTCGCCACCAGGCATCCATGGGCAGGCTGAGATCGGTGACAAACCACCCTCCTTTGGAGCCGAGCCTGCGGCATACGTAGCCCTCGCCCTCCAGACGGCTGAGGGCGGCGCGCAAGGTGCTGCGCGCCACTCCCATCCCACCGGCCAACTCGCGCTCCGCCGGCAGCCGTCCACCGCGCGGGTACCCGCCGCCCTGTATCTCGCGGCGCAGGCACCCTGCGATGTCCTCCACCTTGCGTGGCCTCATCAATCAGCCCAGCCGGCCTCCCGCAGCTTGGCGGTCTCCGCCTCATCCACCGTCCAGCTATCGGTGTCAATGGCAACGCCGTAGTCGCGGCGAGCGGCTTCCGAGGAGACCACACCGTTCCTCACGTCACGCAGCACCTTTTCCGGCGAACGTTCAAAGGGATCACCCCAGCCACCGCCGCCACCGGAGATCTGGTAGTAGATGGTGTCCTTCGGCACATCCTCAACGATCTCCTTGGTCTTCAAGACCCGCCAATCGTCCCGGCCCGGGTACTGGATCTTGATGATGTTGAGCGCGCCGTCGCCGCCGCCCTGCGAGCCGTGAGAGGGCTCCACATCGCCATCGCCGAAGGTGACGATCATCATCTTCTCAGCCCCTGCCTTGTAGGAGGCCGTGGTACCGAGACCGCCGCGCCAACGGCCGGGGCCGGCGGAATCGACCAGCAGCTCGTGCTCAAGGATGAGGTGGGGAGTGGCCTGCTCGAAGATCTCGTAGTCTTGATCCAGGATGCCGCCCGAGGTGTCGATCATGCCGATGTGATCGTACCCGTCTGTACCGTAGATGCCACCGGAGCCGCCCTTCTGACCCATGAAGTAGATGTCCACGAAGGGGGCACCGTCCGGCTTGCGCGGATCCGGTCCGGTGGACTGACTCACCAGCGCCTCGTTCCACTCCGCCGTCACTCTCTGCGGGATGACCGGCCCCAGCGCGCGCATGATGGCGTCGGCATTGTTGGGACAGAGGTGGTTGCCGTAGGTGGTGGCGGCAGGGTAGGCGGCGTTGAGCAGCGTGCCTTGGGGGATGTAGATCTCGAGCGGACGCA
>JAAYAL010000039.1 GCA_012719395.1 Gaiellales bacterium
CGGCAGCGGCAGGTGTGTCGTCTGCGGTCCGCGGGACTCGAGCAACTCCAGCATGTACTCGAGGTCCGAGATGTCCTGCGAGTACATGCGCTCCCTGATGGCGCTGATGACGTAGGCCAGGCCGCCAATCAGCAGACCCAACACCGTGACCGAGAAGGCCACGCGTAGATTGCTGGCCAGAACCTGGGTGTCTCCTTCCGCCAAGGCGGTCAGTGCGGGGGACAGCGGGATGAGCGTGCCCATGAGCCCCAGCATGGGGCCCACGCGAACCAGTACCCGGGTCTTGCTCAGGCGTTGCTGCGTCTGGAACTCGAATTCTTCCAGCAGTTTCAGCGGCTTCTCCGGGATCTGAGCCGTCTGGTAATTACGGATCAACTCGTAGAGGAAGCGCACCACCACCAGCGAGTAGCGGTTCTGAGAGAGGTAGGTGTAGGCTTCATTGGGCCTGCCGTTGAGGAAGGACTGTCGCGCATAGAGCGCGCGGGACTCCAGCTTCTCCAGGTTCCGGTACCGCGTGCGCAGGTAGATCTCGTATCCCATCCAGCCGAGCTCCACCAGCACCCAGGCCAGGCAGGCGATTGCCCCGATGAGCACCGGGTAGAGCAGCGCCCGGGCCACCACGAAGATGATCTGTTCTATGGCCTGGGCCAGAGAGATGGCAACCACATGTCCTCCTAATCGGGGAGAGGGAGGTGCGCCAGCCGGTGCCGGAGGCGACCCTGGAACTGGACCCACGCGGCCTGGTCGCGGGCGGCGGTCACGTCTGCCGGAGGCACGGGGGCGTCGGGATCATCCTCAGGGAGAACGGCGCCCACTTCTTGGAACACCGATCCCAGGAGCGAGGTCCGCTTGCGCAAAGAGGCCTGGGATAGGAGCGCACCCAGCGGCAGCAGCGCCACAATGCCTCCCACCAGGAGCCCGGTGGCGGCTTTCCCCTCCCCTTCGTCCTCAGGTATCTTCTGCCCGGTCACGGCGATGTCGCCGCCGTCAGCCTCGCCAAAGGTGCCGTCCTCCGGAGTCTGCATGGCTGTGCCCGCCACAAGCCCATCGTTGGTCTGCAGAGGCATGGCCTCGCCTGCCCGGGTCTGCGCGTGTCCGGCAGAGTCGGTACCGATGCGGGTGCGGGCAGTGCTGGTGGTGTACCCCAGAGGATCATAACCCGAGGGAGTACCGATGCGGGCGGGACGCGTGGAACCGCCTGAGGTACCACCGCCGCCGGATCCGGTTCCGCCCACATAGGTGACCCGGCGGGTGGTGGTTGTGGTGGTGGTTGTGGTGGTGGTTGTGGTGGCTGCCACCGAGATGGTGGACTCCTGGGTCAGCGTATGGCCGGCCAGGTCACCGATAGTGAGCGAGAGACTGTGTTGACCGGCGCCCAGGTCATCGATGACCAGGGTGAAGCCGCCTGTCGTGGCGCTGTTGGCGGGGACCTGCCTCTCCGCCCCGTTGATCTTCAGATGTATGCGGGCCTGGTCCAAGCCGGTGCCGCCGGTGTTGTCGGCGAAGGAGGCCACGATCTCGAAGGCCCCCGAGGGCAGTTGCGCACCGGCTGTCGGAGCGAAGGAGTGCAGGATGGGAACATAGTCCGGGGCAACCGCGTTCGCCGTCAACGTCACCGGAAAGGGCCGGCCGCACAGGGCGATGATGGCCTGGGTGGTGGTCATCACCGGAGTGGCCACTTGGCCTTGGTAGTGGGCGAAGCATCCATCGGCCTGCTGCAGCGCCAGGAGGTAGGAGATGGGGTTGGCCCCCTCGGAAGTGGTCCAGGTGGAGGGGTCCCCGCCGGCGGCCAGTATGGCCTGTACCGCCCAGGAGGTTGACTCGGCCGTGCTCTTGTTGCTGACGCCCCAGCCCAGGAAGCCGCCATCGGGCAACTGACTGCTACGCAGGTAGTCAAGCGCGCGGGTGACCGCGGGATCCGCGGCATCCACGCCGGCTGCGAGCAACGCCTGTACCGCCGCCCCGGTGTCATCCACGTCCGTGGCCGCGGCACTGGAGGACTGGAAGGCAAAACCGCCGTTTTCCCCCTGCACGCTTGACAGCCACTGAGCCGCCCGGGCCGCATCCTCACTGCGACCGGCCGCCGCCAGGGCCAGTGTGGCCCAGATGGTGGTGCTGATGTCCGCCGAGGTGCTTCCCGCAGATATGCGGAACCGCCCGTCGGCAGCATCCTGGTAGGAGAGAAGGGTGGAGACCAGGTCCAGTGAGGGATTGCCGGCCAGCACAGCCAGGTCCGGCCGGCCGGCCGCTGTGAAGGCGAGTATCAGCTTGGCGTAGAAAGCAGGCGTGTTGTTGCTGCCCGAGCCTCGCTCCGCTTCCTGTTCCAGGTCTGCGTCACGCAATAGAGTCACCAGATCGTTGCCATCTGCCATCCAGGTGCTGGGATCGTAGCCCGCGGCGGAAATGGCCATGATGGCCCAGGGGGTGGAGCCCAGGTCGCCGGTGCTCGAAGAGGGTGAGAAACCGCCGTTGTCACGCCACTGCGCATGCAGGTAGTCAAGCCCCTTGGCTGAGGCCTGCTCGGGTGTGGCCGCCTGCGCGGCGGAGGGCATGGCGGCCGCCGTCAACAGGAGGAGGACCAGCAGGGCCGCCGAGAGCGCGGTCGTCCGGGGGTGGATTGCGTGTGAGAAGCGACGACGATGGCTCATGAGGTCTCCAGGGGGAGGAAGCGGCAGTTGGTACGGGCCCGGTAGCGCGTCAACATGCGAACGGTGGCGGGCCCGAAGAGGAGGCAGAAGAGGCCGGTGGCTGCACCATGCGCAGCGTCAAAAGGGAGGCCTCTGACGTAGAGGGCGAGCAGAGACGGCCAACTGTGATCGGTGAAGGAGAGGAACATCCACAAGGACACGAACCAGTCGAACAGCACGGACAGCATGGCGCCGACCGCGACGAGCATCCACCGTGACGGCATCCGGCCTCGGCCGGCCAGGCCGGCGCCGGCTAGGCCGATCAATCCCCAGGCCAGCATTTGCCAAGGTGTCCAGGGGCCCTGCCCGAAGAATAGATTCGAGATCAAACCGGTGGTGGCTCCAACCATGAAGCCGGGTCCCGGTCCCAGCGCGGCCCCGGCCACGAAGACCAGGTAGGTCACCGGCTTGAAGTTGGGCAAAGCGGCAAACAGGACGCGGCCGGCGGTGGCCACTGCCGCCAGGGTGGCCACCAGAGCCAGTTGCTGCGCCGTCTGCACGCGCCGGGACAGCAACGCATAGAGGAGCCCGCAGAGTAGGAGCACCGCCAGCATGGAGAAGGTTCCCCAGGTGAGCGTGCCAGGCCTGATGAGCCCCCAAGCCACCAACCCCAAGCATCCGGCGCCCATGGCGAGCGCGGGCCAGAGACCGCCATGATGAGCCGGCGCGTTCGGCGTCGTCGGGGCAGAGCGAAGGGCGGCCGCCGCAGCGCCCGTAGGGATGTCTCTCTCAGGCGGCACAGGTGGCCTCCTCTCCGCCCAAGGCCACGTCTTCCACCACCAGCACCCCCGGGAGGCTGCGCCTGAGTAGCCGGTTGATCTGGGTGGAGAAGAACAGGGAACCATCGAGTACCTCTCCGGCCGGGCCGTCCGCCACGATGCCACCATCTCCCAGGATGACGACCCGGTCGGCAAAGCGGGCGGCGAACTCCACATCGTGGGTCACCAGCAGCACGGCGGTTCCCGTGCCCACCCAGTCTTTTAGAACGGTGCCGAGCAGCAGTTTCGTCTCCGGGTCCAGGCCGCGCGTGGGCTCGTCAAGCACCAGCACGTCCGGATGGCCGGCGGCCACCAGCCCGAGTGCCGCACGGGTACGTTCGCCACCGGAGAGATCCCGGGGATGTCGGTCCAGCAGACCCTGGAGGTGCAGTTCCTGTGTGATGCGTGCTTGTTCGGCCTCCAACTCCACTCCACCCATTCCGCGCAGGGTCAAGGAGTAGCGCAGTTCCTCTTCGACCGTGTCCTTGACGAAGTAGTCACGCGGGTTCTGGGTCAGAAGCGCACAGCGCGTGGCTCTCTGTGCGGCGGGTAGCGATTCGATAGGCGTCCCCCCCAACATGACTTGTCCCGCGAGTGGGCGGCTCAGGCCCATCAGGTGCCGGATCAGCGTGGATTTGCCGCTGCCATTCTCGCCCATGAGGGCGGTGAACTCCCCCTCATGGATTGCCAGGCTCAGCCCGTCCAGTACCGGTGCATCCGGTGGGTAGCCCACTGTCAGGCCGTGCGCTACGATGCGCGCCACACCGCGGTGGGAGGAAGGGGCGAGCGGGGGTCGCACCCGGCGCGCCGTCAATCCCCGGTCTCCCAGAGCGCGGCGGGCCTCCTTCACCGTCAGCGGCAGCACGGACTTCCCACCCTGCCCGTCCCCCTGTGCGTGTGGCGACGCGGCCAGGAGGCTCGTCACCGGCGGTAGGTAGAGAGGCTTGTGTGTGTCGGCCCACGAGCACAGCTCACGTGGAGCGGCGTCCTTGACGATGGAGCCCTGCTCCAAGAAAAGGACGCGTGAGGCAAGATGAAGGCATCGGTCAACACGATGCTCTGCCAAGAGGATGGTGGAGCCGGTGTCCTCACTCAGGCGCCGTAGCGCGGAAAGCAGTTCCTCCGCACTGACCGGGTCCAGTTGCGATGTGGGTTCGTCCAGCAAGATTATCTGCGGCTGGAGTGCCAGGACGGCGGCCAGCGCCACCTTCTGCAGTTCTCCCCCGGAGAGGGTGGCCAGGGACGCGCGGCGCAGCCGGGAGAGCCCCAGCGACACCAGCGATTCCTCCACCAGACGTCCTATGGCTGGCGCGGGGATGCCCATGTTCTCGAGCCCAAATGCGATCTCCCTCTCCACTGTGGTCATGACCGCCTGGCTTTCCGGATCTTGAAACACCATGCCCACCATGGTTGCCAGATCACGCGGACGGCAGGAGCGGGTGTCACAGCCTCCGACGCGCACCTGGCCTCCGAAGGTTCCTCCCGCGAAGTGGGGGACAAGGCCGTTGACGGCGCGCAGCAGGGTGGATTTACCACAGCCTGAGGCACCCAGCAGCAGCACCACCTCCGCCTCGCCGATCTTGAGGTTGATGTCACGAAGGCCGAGGCAACCGTCGGGGTAGCTGTAGCTGACACTTCTGAACTCTATGAGTGGCGCCATACCGTCCCTGCGATTCCAGGAAGGGCCAGCGAGACGAGCAGCAGCATCGGCCAGAACGAGAGGAAGGTAGAGAGCGGGTCGTCGACGGCGGGGAAGTAGGCGAAGCTCACGGAACCGGCTGCCGCGCAAGTCACGGCCAACGCCGTGCCGGTCAGCCCGATGCCGGTGAGGAGGGCGTCACCCCTGGCAAAACGTCTGCGGCCGGACCACGTGGTGCGATGCCGCCTACCGAATCCCCTGGATTCCATGGAGGCGGCCACGTCACCGGCTCGCTCCAAGCTCTGGCCCAGGAGACCGCTGAGAAGTGGCCCGCGGGCGGCGGCGCGGCGGTGCCATCGCCCGCGGTCCAGCTCCGCTCCCCGGGACCTCTGCGCATCGCTGATGCGGCAGGCATCCTGGGAGAGCACGGGGAGCAGTCTGGTGGCTAGGGATACCACCAAGGCCGAACGGAAGGAGAGCCGGCTCAGCAGGGAGAGTTGATCGTCTGGGTCGAGCAGGGAATTGAACTGTCCGAAGGCCAGCACCACGGCCAGCAGGTGCAGGGACTGGCCCACGCCTGCTACCAGCCCTTCCCAGGTGATGCGTAGTGTCAGTGGTCCCACTCGGGCGGTGAGGAGCGGAGTGATTCCCCCTTGGCTGCAGAGCGGGTTGATAACCAAGACCACGAGAGACGTGTAGAGGCCCACCTTCACGTAGGGGGCGGCGGCGGGCAGGCGGCCCGCCGCCCATAGGGTCAGCAGGTTGAGGCCCACCAGAATGACCAGAGCCAGTGGATTCTCCACCACAAGAGCTGCCATCACCATGGCTACGCTGACGGTGAGCAGCGCCAGGGGATGGCGGGCGGCCAGCCCACGAGCCGCCTTCTGCCGACGGTACTCTGGGCGCCCGGTCACGAGCCGGCTCCGGCCGGCAGGGTTTGGACTGCGTCATCCGAAAGGTACACGCCGACGTGACCACTCAGGTCGCCGGGAGAGATTTGCTGGAGGAATGCCTCAAGAGAGGCCTGGTCAGAGGCCAGCACCAGCAAGACCAGGGCATCCGGCGCGGAGGGGTTGCGAACGGCCAGAGCGATCGCCTCTGCCGGTCCCTCTACATCTCCCTGTTCGGTGAGCACCTGGAGCCTCTCGCCGTTCACCTGGGCAAAGATGCCGGCGCGGGCGCCTGCCTTCAGCGCCTCCATCACCCACGTCGGCAGGCCGGTGTCCAGTGTGTAGGCGGCAGCGGCATGGCCCGCGCCTGGCACGTCGCCGGCGTCCGGGCCATCATGGTCATGCGGGAGCGCGGTTTCCACCCCGGCTTCGGCCAGCCATTCGCGCAGCGCCGCTGCGGTGTCCGGGCCCAGGACCTGCACGGGCGCCACGGAGAAGGGGCGGGGGAACGCCGCCAGCGTCGACTGGATCATCGCGGCCCCCGACCAGGGATGATAGTCCCACCACACAGTTTGCCCGGCGACCAGCGCGTGGTCTCCCGCTCCTACCTCGCCAAGCGAGCCATCCACCCAATAGAACCAGTCGTGGGGCGCCGAGGCCCCGCTCCTGCCGAAGGTGGAGGCCAGACCGTCGATGGCTCCCACGAACCCTCCACCGTAGCCGGTCTCCACCTCCGTAGCCGACGCCAGCAGGCTCATGGCCGTCATGCCGTCCGCGTGGGGAGCGGTGGTGTCCAGAAGCACCTGGGCGCCGAAATCTCGTGTGATGAGCAGCCTTACGGGTGAGCTCACGGAGTCGGCATTGAGGACGGCCGTGGTGGGAGCGGTGTCAACCGAGCACCCGGTCAGGAACAGCGCGAAGGCGAGAAGGCCGAGCAGGGCCATGGCCCGTAGGCCTTCTCGCCTTCGCGTGGTGTCCGCGCGCGGAGTCATTCAGCCAGCGAGTCGTTGAGGTCGAGGTAGTTGTTGATGACCTGCGCGGCTTCAGCCCGTGGCATAGGCGCCCAGGGGTCGGCGGCAGAGCCGTGGAGGTCGAGGCCCTCCAGTAGTCCGTTGTGCTGGGCCAGGGCGGCCAGGGGTGCATGGACCTCGGAGAAGTTGCCCCAGGCGCTCTGGAAGTTGGCGGGTGGTTCAGCCGTCAGTCCTTGCTGGATGGCCGCCCTGGTCACCATGGTGACCACCTGGGCGCGACTCACGTCCTCATAGGGGCCGAACGAGTTCGCCCCGGTTCCATTGACGATGCCGGCCCTATGCGCGGCCGCCACGTAGTCGTGCGGGTAGGGGTTGCCCGCTTGGCGTTCGCCCAGATCCCAGAAAGGCGAGGAAGCCCCGGGCACCACATCCAGTCCCACGGCCAAAGAAATCATCTTGGCAAACTGGGCGCGGTAGAGCGAGGCCAAGGGGCGGAACTCGGTGCCGGTGGCCGAGGCATAGCCACCCACAATGCCAAGAGCGGCGATGCGGTGGATGGCCTGATAGTGGGGGTTGCCGGTGGGCACGTCACTGAACTCCGCCACCAGCACGCGGCTGGGCGAGCTGCTCACGTACTGCCATTGGTCGTCGAAGGGCTTCTCCGCCCACACGCGATAGGCACCGGCGGGCAGATCTGTGATGGTGGCTCTCCCATCCGCTGCGGTCTGGTACGTGCGATCCCCTACGTGCAGGTTGGCTCCGACCACCGGCGCGAACTGCGAGGCGGTCTCCACCTGAGTGGCGGGATCCAGCCCGAACTTGGGCGCGTCGTCCGGGGAGTTGGCCTTGCCCAGGTCATCCCCGCGCACGGTGAAGGTGACCGCCTGTCCGGCCGGCGTCGCTGACGACCCCTCGACCACGAGCTCCTTGATGGTCCAGGGCGCCAGTGGATCGCCGCCTGCTTCGAAGTAGAGGAGCGTCTCCCCTTCGTCCAGCACCCAGTCCAGCATCCCCACCGCCGGCATGCAGCCGTTGACCGCATAGAGCCACCAGCTGGCCCAGTCGGCGGCCGGTCCGCCAATCCCCGCGATGGAACCGATGAAGGCCCCCCCATAGGTGGTGGCGAAATCGTCTTCGCTGTGCAGCGTGGTGAGATACAGCGCGCCCAAGGGGTTGGCGGTGGTGCACTCGATGACCACGCCCTCGGCGTCAACGGCGGTCAACTGCTCCGGTACGGTCAGGGTCAAAGGGGAGGAGAGCTCCCAGCCCAAACCCTGGATACGGGTGGTGACATCCACAGCGAGCGCGGGAGGGACGGTCACTGCCAACAGGAGCAGCGCGAGGACAGCGGCCAGCAGGGGCTTCTTCATCTTCCAGCTTCCTTTCTTCTCCGCCGGCGCGGCCGCTGCGCTGTGAAGGGCCCCTAGAAACAAAAACCCCGCTGCTGCTGCAGCGGGGTGCACTTCACCATATGGTTGCCGAGCACCCATCCGCGTGGGTTAGCAGCTCTTGGCGGCTTGGTCAGGTCTTCTGGCTTCCGGTCCTCTTCATGCCCGCCTCCGCATGCCTTCCCAGGTTTCCAACCCAGTGGCTTCTCCGGCACCCTGGAGGCGACGGAGAACGCGGTGGCGGCGACCGGCTACAGCGACGGGATCGCGCCGGACTCTCACCGGCTTCCCTTGGCCATGCCGCGCGCCGAACTTGATACGCACCTGCATCGTAGTCCCGAGGGAGCGGGAATGCAAGTCCGCGCGCCTGCTACCTCTCGGCCGGCGGAGCGGCGCGCCACGTTGTAGCCGCGGAGAGGTCGCGCTAAGGTGATGCGGGGGATAGGACCGAGGGTACCCGGAGAAGAGGAGCCAGGATGACCGGTTACGTGCAGGTCTACACGGGAAACGGGAAAGGGAAGACCACCGCAGCGTTGGGCTTGGCAATGCGTGCCGCCGGCGCGGGGCTGCGCGTGCTCTTCGCCCAGTTCATCAAGGGCATGGACTACAGCGAATTGGCGGCGCTGGCCCGCTTCAGCGATCTCATCGAGGTGCGCCGGTATGGGCGGGGTTGCTTCATCGTGGGGGAGCCGGAGGAGGAGGATTGCCGGCTGGCGGCAGCCGGCTTGTCCGATGCCGCGGAGGCCTTGGCATCCGGCGTCTACGACCTGGTGGTACTGGACGAAGCCAATGTGGCCGTCTTCTTCGGGCTCTTCTCGGCGCAGGATCTCTTGCGGGTGGTTGAGATGCGGCCGCCGAGAGTGGAACTGGTGATCACGGGGCGGTACGCCCCCGTTGAACTCATCGACCGCGCCGATCTGGTCACGGAGATGGTGGAGGTCAAGCACTACTACAGCAAGGGCGTGGAGGCGCGCCGCGGCATCGAGAGCTGAGGGGGTTGCCTCTGGAAGGGCTCCTAGCGTTCCAGCGTGGCCAATAGGCCGTCCAGATCAGTACGGGAGTGCCAGCGCCCGGCGGCCATGACGCCGCGGATATCGCGCACGCGGCTGATGTCCTCGAGGGGATTTGACCCCAACAGCACCAGATCGGCTCGAGCGCCGGGCGAGATGACGCCCCACTCGCCCGTGTGCCCCACGCTCTCCGCCGCTCGGCTGGTGGCTGCTGCCAATGCTTGGTACGGGGTCATTCCTGCGTCCACCAGTGCCTCCAGCTCGCTGTGGAGGTCGAATCCCCAGACCACGCCCGGCGCGCCGGCGCTGGAACCTGCCACCAGGAGCGCTCCTGCCTCCTGTAGCGCCGGCACCAGCTCGGCCAGGGTCGCGGCGTAGGCCTTCATCTGCTCTGCCTGCTCCCCGTATCGCGCGGCGTAGATGTTCTCCTCCCGGCTCCAAGAGCGGAGGACCTCATCCGGCAGGTACACGGTTTCGGGGCGCTCGAGGATTGCGTCGACGTCCCGCGCCTGCAGAGCTACCTGCCGGGCGAGGAAGAGACCGCTGCCTATCGAGGCACGGGAGGTGGCGACCAGGCGTGCGATGTCGCCGGCCGAGGTGGTATCGAGCTCGTAGGCAGCGTAGGGATGGGCAGGATCGAAATCCCGCTGCATGAGTGGGAGGAGTTGATCCACCCGGACGAGGTCCTGTCCGCCGCGGGTCAGCGCGATGAGCGGCCCCACGCCCCAGGGGATCTCCCCTGCCGGTCGTACGCCGGTGCCTGCGGCGCCATCCAGCAGAGCGTCGTAGAGGGCCGGAGGCAGTTCGGCGGCCACGGCAGTGAAGTCGAAGCCGGCCTGTGCTTGGGCGGAGGGGGCACGCTCCGCCTCTTGGGCAGAGTCGATGAGGGCCACGTAGGGACCGGCTACATCTGGCAAGCCGAACACCCACAGCGCGAAGTAGGTTGACCCTGCCAGAGCGGCGAAGGCGACCCCGGCGAGGGACCGCCGGGTGGGCCGTGGGAACCCGTAGCGGCCTCGGGCCGTGCGGAGCGTCACCCAGCCTACCCCGAAGAGCAAGGCGGCCAACCCGATCAGCATGAGTGGCCGGATGAAGTGAGCCGCGCCGCCCAGCACCGAGGAGGGCGCCGGCACGGGACCGGAAGTCAGGAGGGTGGGTCCGTCAAGCTCGCCTCGGGCAATCTGCCCGCGCCAGTCCAAGTGTTCCTCCCTGCCTCCGAAGTTGCGGGCCGTGGTGACGCCGTTGGCCAGGAGCAGGGAGAGTGCTGCTGGCTGGTCGTAGCCGGCCAGGTTGATGTTCATGTCAGCGAGGCCGGGGATCAGGAAGAGACCTCGACCTTCGATTTGCAGGGTATCTGGAGAGAGGGTGGTGGTGGCCGAGGGCGTCACGGAGACGATGCGCCCGTCGCGCACCACCACGGTCTGTTCCGGGTATACGTGGAGTGCGGCTGCCGCCGACTGCTCGGCATTCCCCTGGGGGGAGTGTCCGCCATCCATGGGAATCACGTTCACGTTGACAACGGCGAGGGGGCGCACCGCGGTCTCCTGGGCGTGAAGGGCCCCCGGTGCCAGGAGTCCCAGGGCGGCTATCAACGCTGCCACAAGGGCCAGAAGGCCGGTTATGCGAAGCGCACGGCCCAGCGGGGCAGACGACGTTCTCAGCTGAGCACTCCCGCCTGAGCGCCTGCTCAGTCCCGGCAGCAGCTGAGCCCCCCGTCCACGCGGAACACCTGTCCCGTGATCCAGCCTTGTTCCGGGGCCAGGAGCCAGGTCGCGGCGGCGGCCGTCTCCTCTGCGCCTCCCTCGCGGCCCAGAGCCGGCAGGGGCAGTGCGGAGGGGAACACCTCGGTCATCTCCGGGTCCCACCCTTCCATGGCCGGGTCCGCCAGTGGGCCGGGTGCGACGCAGTTGAAGCGCAGATCGAAGCGCGCGTAGGCGGAGGCGGCGGAGCGTACCAGTCCCTCCACTCCCGACTTCGCTGCCGACCACAACTCCAGTCCGCCGAAGCCCACGCGGGTGGCCGCTCCCGAACAGAGCACCACGGAGCCTCCGTGATGCCGCATGACCGTGGCCGCCGCCCGTACGGTGGCCACGGCCGAGGTGAGGTCTTTGGCGAGGATTTCCAGCCACTCGTCAGGTGTGATGTCGGCCACGTCTTTCCGCACCGGTCGGGTGCCTACACAGCTGACCACTCCATCCAACCTTCCCATCGAGCGCCGCGTGTGCTCGAGGGCGGCCTCCACGTGATCGAAGCGGGTGGCGTCGAGGGACATCGCCGGAGCGCGAAGCTCATCCGAGAGCGCTGCAAGGCGCTCGCCGTCGTGGGCGGCGATGATCAAGCGGGAGCCGCCTGCGGCCACCCGGCGGCTCACAGCACTCCCCAGGTTGCCGGTAGCGCCCAAGACCATGTGCACGGGAGCGTTTTCCTTGTCGGCACTCAACCGTTGCTCCTTCCCTTCGGCTACGCATCACCATTGTATCTACTGGCTGACCTGAGGTCGGTGTGGGTGTGGGTGTGGGGGACAGGGTCGAGGATCTTCACCTTGTGCGGGAGTGGGGCCTCCGCGGTGGTTCGGCGTGGCCGTCACGACGGCGTGCCGGGGCGGATTCCGGTCAGGGATTGGCGCCGTTCGCCGGTGCAGGAGACCATCGCCATGGGCCGCGGCCCATTTGCCGGCGTTTCCCCTTGCAGCGCCGTGCTGCGCTCGGTATTCTACTGCTTACATGCAGTTTACATATAGATGCCGAGGCCGTGACCTCAACGCGGTAGGAGCGGGCAATGGGTCACAACTGTGAAGGTAGCCGCACGGGACCGACGCTGAACGAGGATGCCGTTGGCACGTGCCCCCGTCTCCGGGGCGGAGCCGGGCGGGGCAGGCTGCGGCAGGGACTGCTGCAGACCGCCTTGTTGTCGCGTCTGGCGGAAGGGGAGGCGCATGGGTATTCGCTCATTGACTCGGCCGCTTCGCTGATCGGTAGGCAGGCCTGCGTGGATCCGGGCACTGTGTATCGGATACTGCGTGCCCTTGAAGCAGAGGGGTGCGTTACCTCCCATTGGGAGTCGCCCACCAGCGGCCCGGGGCGGCGGGTGTATGAGATCATGCCCGCCGGCCTTGACCTCCTGCGCACGTGGTGTGTGTTCCTGGAGAGGCGTGCCGAGGGCCTGCTGGCCGTGGCACGCTGGGGTCGTAGCGCGCTGGGGGAGCCGCCGTTTGCCGGTGCCGGTCAAGAGAGCGCGGTTTGTCCACCTGATTAGGAAGCGTAATTCCGACCGGCCAACTTGACGCAGGATGCAATCCGCCTCACCCTGGGGCACAAAGGAGGAACCTTGGCTACGGAAACCACGAAGGTAGAAACGAAGCCTACTGCTGCCCGTGTACTCGCTATACCAAGTCTCAGCCAAGATGGCTTGGAGGCGCAGCGTTCGGGTCATTTCGGTCATGCGGACTACCACACTCTGGTGTACCTTGCCGGTGACGAGATGATCGGCGTGGATACCATGGAGAACCCACCTCATTCAGAGGGCGGCTGTCTCGAGCCCGTTCTCCGGCTGGTAGAGCGGGGTGTGACTGACATGGTGGTAGGCGGCATGGGACTGCGGCCCCTGAATGGGCTGTTGAGCGCCGGGGTGCGCGTCTATGTGATGCCGGAGCAGGGCACGGTACGGGAGGGCCTCCAAGCCGTGCTCGATGGGACGGCTCCCATGATGTCTCCCGCCCACGCGTGTGGCGGCCATGGCGGTGGCTGCCAGTAGTCTTCGTTCAGGGAACAGGTCGCCACGCCGGCGGCAACCGACCACGGGGAGTGGCATGACGGCGCTGCGTTGAGCCACTCCCCCCCTCCTATTGCCGACAGCCGCCTCTATCTAGGCGCACGTGCCCCCATAGAGGGACGGCATCCAAAGGTGGCGTCGGTCGGACTTGGCGGGGTTGTGCTCGTGCTCCCCGGGAAGGGTCACCTCAATGGGGCCGTCGAATAGACGGGCCTGGTACTCCTTCACCACGAGGCCGACCACCGATCCCTCCTGATCCAGCAGAACCTCGTGCCCTTCCGGTGTCAGGTGGCGGGCGAAGCCTTCTCGCTCTCCATTCCATAGTTCGAGCAGGTCGGTGAGGGGATCGTAGCTGCGGCGGGAGAACGTGATGGAGCCCAAGCGGGCCAGGATGGGTGTGTCATTCTCTGTGCTCATGGCCAAACGATAGCACGTCAGGAACCGAACAGCAGGCCGTAGGACATGACCAGCACGGAGGCCAGGCCTACGGCAACGAATCCCCATTCTTGGCGCTGTGCCAGCAGGCCCACGGCCAGGAGTTCTCGGGCCGGTGGGGTGAGCAGCAGGAGGAGCACGGCCAACTGGATCAGCTCCGAGGCATGCCCGGCCAACGCTCCGGACACAATGCCTGCCGGACTGCACAGGTCCTCCGGGAGTGGCTGAAACACGTCAAAGGGCACCGGTTGGGAGCCGTGTTGCACCAAGTAGTAGATCCCTCCCGCCAAGCCGAGGCAGACGGCGGTGGCCAAGACGGCTCGCAGGAACGTGCTGAGCACGTGCTCCACCGCTTGTGAGTTCGCCCGCGGTTGCGGCGGAGGTCCACAGGGGTCACCCACCTGCGCCCACCCCTTGGTAGATCATTCGCACGGCCATGATGGTCACGACGATGGAGAAGACCAGGCGCAGTCCCCCGGTCCGCACCTTGCCCAGCACTGCTGAGCCCATCACCGCTCCGGGTAGGGTCCCGAGCAGGACGGGCACGGCGATGGCCGGGTGTATATAGCCCCGGCTGAGGTAGACGCCCGCGCTGGCGGCGGCCGTGACTCCCATCATGAAGTTGGAGGTGGTGGTGGACACTTTGAACGGCAACTTCATGATCTGGTCCATGGCCAGAACTTTGAAGGCCCCTGCCCCGATGCCCAGAAGCCCGGAGAGCGCGCCTGCGCCAAGCATCACCGAGCCGGCTAGGCCCACACCGTGCACATCGTAGGCCACGCGCACCCCATCCCGCGGATAGGACGAGGCCAAGCTCAAGCGCTGAGCCAAGGGATCGACCTTGGGTTCGCCCCCATTCTTCCTGCGCGTGCGGTTGGTCAGGGCGATGGTCACCAGAAGGACGATGCCGAAAACCACCTGCAGCCGGCCGGGCGAGAAAAGGCCGGCCAGGTAGGCGCCCCCTATCGCCCCAACGGCCGTGGCCAACTCGAGCAGCATCCCCACTCTCAGGTTGGTGAAGCCTTGGCGAAGATAGGCGGCGGTGGAGCCGGAGGAGACGGCGATGATGGACACCAGCGAGGCACCAATAGCGTAGCGGATATCCACGCCCAGGGCCAGGGTCAGAAAGGGAATGAGCACTATGCCGCCGCCCAGTCCGGTCATGGCGCCCAGAAGCCCGGCTACGATTGAGCCTAGCCACAGGAGGACGCTGAAAGTGAGCGTGCTCATGGGGGCGGAGCATACACGAGCCTAGAGTAATATATCCAAAGAGCGGAGAGCGGCCGAAGGGAGGTGGGTTGAACGACCGGGAGCAGGAGACGCCGCCATCGAGGCCCCGCCAGACGGCCCTTATTGCGTGCGGGACGTGGTGGAGCTCAGGAGTTCTCGAGGAGAGATCATCTCCCGGGATCGGGAGATGTGGTTGTGTCGCTGCGGTTGCTCCAAGGACAAACCTTTCTGTGACTCCTCGCACGAGGCAGCAGGCTTCTCGGGTGAGAGGCGCGTCTGCGGTTCCCAGGATGCCTTCAAGGACTACCCCGGGCGGGTGCTCACGGTGCATGACAACCGCCGCATTTGCGCTCACGTGGGCTACTGCACCGCCGGGGCTCCGGGAACGTTCCGCAAGGATGAGCGCCTTTGGATCAGCGCGGAAGGCGATCCCCCGGTGGTGGTGAAGCAGACCATCAGCCGTTGTCCGTCCGGGGCGCTGGCCTACAGTGAGAACGGGCAGCGGCATGAGGAAAGGGAACGCCCGGCTGGCGTCTCCATCTGCCGGCATGGCCTGTACGAAGTGGTGGGGGGCCCCGGACTCCAGGGGCAGGTGGAGTCCCCGCCGGTCTGCACGGAGCACTGCACCCTCTGCCGCTGCGGGGAGTCGGCCAACAAGCCGCATTGTGATGGCAGCCACAGAGAAGCCGGCTTTCGGGACGAGAAGAACTGAACATGTCCGCCGATTCCCTCAGGGCCCTGGCCACGTTGGCGCTCCTTCACGAACTGGCTGATGACGCGTGGAGGGCGGCGGTGGAGCGGGGGCGCGCGCAGAGGCCACAGGCGCCGGGAGCTGGGGCTGACACCTTTCTGGACGGGTTGGCGGCCTTGGTGGCCGAGGAGAGAGACAGGCTTCGTCGGGAATGGGCGGAGGGTGATGTGTCTGCGCGAGAGCCCGACGCGCTCGCCCGGGAAATGGCCGAGCTGCGCTTTGAGGTGGCGGAGATGCGGGGCCGGCTGGAGGCCGTGGAACAGCTCCTGGATGGCCTGCGGGCCGGCGTCGAGAGATTGGTCGCTTCCCGTGAAGGGACGGGTCGGTGCGGTTGAGGTGGCCGCTCGCCGGCAGGTGAAGACGGATAGATGTCCCGTTTCGGCCGTATTCTGACTGTAGTAGTCGGGCACAGCCTGGCGGCTGCGAAGGGGACACGGTTCGGCCTGGTCTCGCGTGAAGAGCGACGCCGGATGCTGGCCGTCGAGGTGCGGCGGGCCTTGGAGGACTTGGGGCCTGCCTTCATCAAGATCGGACAGCTCATGTCCGTGCGTCCGGATGTGTTCCCGCCGGAATTGGCGGTTGAGCTCGGCGCACTCCGCGATTCGGTGGCGCCCGTGGATCCCACGTTGGTGCGCGGGGTCATCCAGCACGACCTCGGTTTTCCGGCAGAGGTGCTGTTCAGCTCCTTTGACCCGGTGCCGATTGCCTCGGCCTCCATCGCTCAGGTGCACCGTGCGCGGCTGCGGGAGGCTTACCGACCGGTGTGCGGCGCCACTCTTCCCGCCGGCACGGCGCTGGCCGTCAAAGTGGTGCGGCCGGGCATCGAGGAGGAGGGTGCTGCAGATCTGGAGGCAGCCGCACGGCTCGCCCGCGGTCTCCACCATCGAGGCCTTCTGCGTCGTTGGAATCTGCCTGCGTACGCTCTGGAGTTGCGGGATTCCTTCCGGCGCGAATCGGACCTGCGCAACGAAGCGCGGGTGGCGGTGCGCTTTGCCTTTGACTTCCGCGATGACCCGCTGGTTCGCGTCCCGCGCGTGGTGTGGCCGCTGAGCTCTCGTCGGGTGCTCACCACCGAGTACGTGGAGGGCTGGCCTCTCAGTCGCGTTGAAGAGGCCAGGCGGGCCGGTGTCGACGCTCGTGGGCTGGCTGCGCACGGCGCTCGGGTCTTCATGCGACAGGTGCTCGAGCACGGGCGCTTCCACGCGGACCTGCACCCGGCCAACCTACTTCTCACGCCCGACGGCCGCATCGCCTATCTGGATTTCGGCATGGTGGGCAGGTTGTCTGCGGCTGAGCGTGTCGGGGTGGCGCAGGTGCTGGCCGCGCTGGTGTTCCGCGATGCGGAACGGGCACTTCGTTACTCCTCACTGCTGGGCCTGGAGGTGCCGCCGGATGTGCGGGCGCGGCTGGTGGGAGAGGTCGGCGGCCTTATGCAGCGAACGCTGAGGGAAGGCCGGGGGGATGGCCGGGTGGGGCGCACGGACGTGAAGGGCTTTGGCGTGGGCCTCCTGGGCATCTTGGGGCGGCACCACGTGCCCATCCCCGAAGGCTACGGGCTACTGGTGAAATCGCTGGTGACGGTGGAAGGGGTGGCCCGCGCGCTCTACCCGGAGATCGACATCATCGAGACCGCCCGCCCCTTCGTAACCCGTCTCCTGGCCCGGCGGGTGCTCGATCCATCGACGCTGGCATCGCGTTGGGCAACGGCCCTTCGTGCGGCGGCGGTAGAGGTCAGTGGCTGACTCCACGCGGCGCCCCGGCCCGCCACGGAAGGCGGTTCTCTACCCCGGGGCTCAGTCGTCCGTTGGTGCGATCGATCGGCTGGGTACTGTCACCAGAGATTCCTCTTCCAGCATCACCGGCGCCACTTGGCAGCCAACGCGCCTGGTCCTGAGCACGGAGACGGCGATGGAAGCCGCCAGCGCGGCCGCGATCACGCCCAGTGCTATCACCGTGGGCAGGTGATAGAAGTCCGCCAACAGCATCTTGATGCCCACGAAACCCAGAATGACCGCCAAGCCGTAGTGGAGATACGCGAAGCGGTTGATGCACCCGGCCAGGGCGAAGTACAGGGCACGTAGGCCCAGGATGGCGCACACGTTCGAGGTGAAGGCGATGAAAGGATGCCGACTGATGGCCAGGACGGCCGGGACCGAGTCGACGGCGAAGACCAAGTCGGCAGACTCGATGGCCAGCACGGCCAGCATGAGCGGTGTGAAGAGGAGCCGGCGGTTCTTGCGGAACCAGAAGGCATGGCCCTTGTAGCCGAAGTCGAAGGAAAGGTGCCGTTCGGCGAACTTGACCAGAGGGTTGGTGTCTGGGGCAACGCTGGCGCTCTCTGTTCGCCACATGCGCACCGCGGTGTAGATGAGCAGGGCTCCGAAGACGTACATGGTCCAGGAGAAGCGCTCCAGCAGAGCCAGCCCGCCCAGGATGAACAGTAGGCGGAAGACGATGGCGCCGAAGATGCCCCAGAAGAGCACCTTGTGCTGATGGGCGGGGTGGATGCCCAAGGCGGTGAACACGAGCAAGAAGACGAAGATGTTGTCAACGCTGAGCGACTTCTCCACCAGGTAGGCGGCGATGAACTCCTTGGCCTCTGCGGCCCCCAACCACATCCAGATCACACCGGCGAACGCGAAGGAGAGCGCGATCCAGAAGCCGCTCCAGCCCAGCGCCTCGCGTACGGAAAACTCCTTCTCACCACGGTTAATGACCACGAGATCGAGCACCAGCAGCACTGCTACCGCAATCCCGAACGCCACCCATGGCCAATAGCCGCTCACATGCCACCTCCGCGCCCATCGAGTGTCGCTGCGGCGAAGGCCACAAAAAAAGACCTCCGGCGCAGCTGCTGCCGAAGGTCTTGCCGCGAGACGCGCCCGGGGATCTCGATAGCTCGAATCCCGTCCTGACGAACGCGCCGCCTACCCACTTGTGGCGGGTAGACCGGCTACTCCCCTTCACACCTCCAGAATATCACGACGTGAGCCGGAATCCGTATCGCGAGGTGCGCCGGGCGTATACTTGCTGCCATCGCCGCTATCATCGACACGCATGTCTTCTTCGCCGCCTGTCCTTTGGGAGTTGAGGATCTCCTGGCAGTGGAGCTGCGCGGCTTGGGGGCGGAGCGGGTGAAGGAGACCAGGGCGGGAGCCGCCTTCGCTGGATCGTTGGCAGTGGGCTTGAGGGCCTGCCTCTGGTCGCGGGTGGCCAGTCGCGTTCTGCTCCACCTTGGCGCGTTCCCGGCCGCCGATGCAGACCAGCTGTACTCCGGGTCATCCGCCATCCCCTGGGAGGAGCATCTCAGCCCCACCTGCACTTTCGCCGTCTCTGCCAACGTCTCCGCCTCGGTCGTCTCACACAGCGGCTTTGCCGCCCTCAGGGTCAAGGATGCGGTGGTGGATCGCCTGCGCCGCGTGGAGCGTCGGCGGCCTGAGGTGAGGACGGAGAGGCCCGATGTCAAGGTTGACCTCTACCTTCATGGTGACCAGGCTGTCCTCAGTCTTGATCTTTCCGGTGAAGCTCTCAGCAACCGTGGCTACCGGCGGGCGGGCGGGCCGGCACCCCTGCGCGAGAACCTGGCGGCGGCCGTGCTGTTGCGGGCGCACTGGCCTGCCTTCGCCTCCGCCGGCGCTTCGCTGCTGGATCCCATGTGTGGGTCGGGGACGCTGGTCATTGAGGGCGCGCTCATGGCGGCGGATATCGCTCCGGGCTTGATTCGCGACTACTTCGGTTTCCTGGGTTGGCGCGGGTTGCCGCGCGCGGTCTGGGAAGAGGTGCGCAGTGAAGCGGTGGAGCGCGCTCGGGCCGGTGTTGCACATCTCCCCCCCGTGCTGGGCCTGGACAACGATGTGTTGGCCGTGCAGGCCGCCGAGCGCAACGTAGTGGCGGCCGGGCTGCGTGGCAAAGTCTCCATTCTGACCGGCGATGTGGCCGGGTTGACGGTCCCGGAGACGCTGCGGGACCGTCCGGGGCTCATAGCCACCAATCCTCCCTACGGTCGGCGTTTGGGTGACCGCGATTCACTCCGGCCTCTCTATGCCACGCTGGGTGCGCGGCTGCGCACCCAGTTCGGGGGATGGGAAGCGGCCGTGTTGGTGGAGGACGAGGAGTTGGGCTACGGGCTGGGCCTGAGAGCGCACAAGGTGCATCATCTCTACAACGGCCAGGTGCCCTGCCTGCTTCTTCATTTTCACCTGGGTTCGCCGCCACGCCGGGAGGTGTCTCACCGTGTTGGTGCCGGCGGCGCGCAACCCGAGCCGGAGGTTGCGGCCGCCCCCCGCGAATACGCAATGCTTTCGTCATCCACCGTGGACCAAAACGGGCAGCAGTCTCTCCTCAACCGTTTAAGGAAGAACCTGCGACGGCTGAAGCCCTGGGCGAAACGTGAGGGAGTCACATGCTATCGCCTCTATGACCGAGATCTCCCTGATTACAACTTCGCCGTGGACCTGTACGAGGACTGGGTGGTGGTGCAGGAGTTCGAAGCGCCCCCGGAGATAGATCGGCTCAAGGCCAGAAGGCGCCTGCGTGAAGGGCTGGCTGCCGTTCAGGAAGTGACGGGGGTGCCGGTGGATCACGTGGTCTATCGTTTGCGGCGGCCTCAGCGGCGCGGGGGTCAGTACGGCGCACAGGGACCACAGCGCGGCGAGGTTGAGGTGGGCGAGGGCGGGCTGCGCTTTCTGGTGAACCTGGCCGAATACTTGGACACTGGGCTCTTCATGGACCACCGCGTGGTTCGTGGCATGGTCCGTGAATGGTCCAGGGACGTCCATTTCCTGAACCTGTTCAGCTACACAGCCGCGGCCAGCGTGTATGCGGCGGACGGTGGGGCGTTGTCCACTACCTCGGTGGATCTCTCCCGCCGCTACCTGGACTGGGCCAGGCGGAATCTCCTGCGGAACGGTTTCGTGGATGGCCGGGCCCATCAGCTCGTGCATGCCGATTGCTTGGAGTGGCCGGCGCGTGCCCGCGGCCGATACGGGCTCATACTGGCCGACGTGCCCACCTTCTCCAATTCCAAGGCCATGCGCGACACCTTTGATGTGCAGCGGGATCACGCGCAGCTGCTGGAGGCGGCCGCCCGGCTGCTGGAGCCGGGCGGCCGCCTCCTCTTCTCCACCAATCGCCGCCGCTTTCGGCTGGAGGGCTCCCGGTTGCAGAAGCTGGGGCTCACGGTGGAGGACATCACCGAGCGCACCTTGCCTCCCGACTTCCGCCGCCGCCCGCCCACACACCGTTGCTGGCTGCTGCGCCCGGCGGGGACGTCTCCGGCCCTGGGCCGGGTGCTCTGAGGCAGGCACGCACCCGCCCGCAGTCCCGGCTTGGCCCGCCATCCACGGCGCCACCTCTTCATCGGGTTGTCGGTTCACATCCACTGCTGAGCCCGAGGGGCCGAGGCAGGAGTCAGGCGAATGCCACGAACTGCAGCGAGTCCAGCTCCAGCAGCCGGCGTGGCTGTCCGCGGAGCGGTTCTTGAGCACGGGCACTTGGAGCTCGGCGAGAGTATCCTCAAGGAGGCCGAGACCATAGGTGCTTCCCTCCTCAGCGGATTGATTGTACTGTACCCCCAACGCTCACCGGACCGAGGGGAAGTATCTGGAGATGACTGCTACCGGCCAGGGCGGGTCAAGTGGCGATCGCTTCGCCGGGGTCGGGGCGGCGTTGGCGGCCGGCCGCGCGGCGCTCAGCGAGGTGGAGGCCAAACAGTTTCTCGCTTCACAGGGGATCGCGGTCCCAGAGGGAGCGCCGGCCACCTGCGCGGAGGAAGCCGTGGCGGCCGCAGGCGGGATCGGCTACCCGGTGGTGATGAAAGGCATCTCCACCACCATCCTGCACAAGACGGAGGCCGGCCTGGTGCGCCTGGGGATCCAGGACCAGGAGGGCGTGCGAGTCGCTTTCGCCGCACTGAGCCAGGCGGGAGGTGACGCGCTCAGCGGCGTGTTCGTGGAGCGCCAGCTCCCGCGCGAGCGCGAGTTCATGGCCGGCATGGTTCGGGACCCTCAGTTCGGCGCTGTGATCATGCTCGGCCTGGGCGGCATCCTGGCCGAGGTACTCGATGATGTGGCTTTCGCGGTAGCCCCGCTCTCCCGTGCGGATGCGCTGCGGACGATCGAGGCGCTGCAGGCGCGCGCAATCCTGGGCTCCTACCGCGGTCTGCCGGCCGTGGATCGGGGGGCCTTGGTGGAGTTGCTCTGCATCTTGGGGCGCATGGCGCTGGAGTACCCGGAGATCGCCGAGATGGATCTCAATCCGCTTCTGGTAGACCAGAGGCGTCCCGTGGCTGCCGACTGCCTTATCCGTCTGCAGCCTCCCGCCGCAGCCGCGCCCGCGCGTCTGCCCGTCAACCTTGCAGCGCTGGATGCCCTCTACGCGCCGCGCAGCGTCGCCATAGTGGGAGCGTCCAATGACCCGTCGAAGTGGGGCGGGACTATCCTGACCAACCTGATCGCCGGCGGCTACCCGGGCCGGCTGTATCCGGTGGCGCGCGCCGCCGAGACGGTGATGGGCATGAAGGCCTACGGCACTGTCTCGGAATTGCCGGAGGCACCAGATGTGGCCGTGGTGGCCGTGCCCGGCTCCGCCGCCCTGCCCGTGGTGCAGGAGTGCGGTGTCAAGGGAGTGCGTGCCGTGGTGATGGTCACCGCCGGCTTCTCCGAGACGGGGGCCGAGGGCCGCCACCGGGAGCGGGAGTTGGCGGAGGCGGCAGCGCGCCACGGAATGGCTCTGATAGGTCCCAACTGCATGGGCGTGGTGTCGTCGGCCGCCCGCTTTTTCGGTGTGGGTGCGGTGCCTCTGCATCCCAAGCCGGGGCCGGCGGCATTCGTCTCCCAATCCGGCAACATCGGTGCGCAGCTGATGGTGAGCGCCGAACAGAGGGGTGGCGGCATAGGCAGCTTCGTGGGCGTTGGCAACGAGGCTCTCTACCAGACGGCGGATCTGCTGGACTACCTCAAGGACGATCCACGCGTGGGGGTGGTGGCCGCCTACGTGGAAGGTTACGAGGACGGTCGCCGTCTCCTGGAGAGCTCACGGGCGCTGGCGGCCAAGAAGCCGCTGGTGGTGTTGCGTGCCGCCGTCAGCGACTACGGGCGGCGGGCCGCCGCCTCTCACACCGGGGCGTTGGCAGGCGCACAGAAGGTGTTTGAGGGTGCGGCCCGACAGGCAGGCATGCTGCTCACCTTCGATCCGGACGAGTTCCTCGACACTGCGCTGGCCTTCTCCTATCTCCCCCTTCCTCGGGGCGATCGTGTGGGCATTGTGACCATGGGAGGCGGATGGGGAGTGTTGAGCGCGGACGAGGTGGCACGTACCGGGCTGAGCCTGGCCGAGTTTGACCCCGGACTCCTGTCTCGCCTGGATGGCCTGCTGCCCCCCTACTGGAGTAGGGGTAATCCGGTGGATCTGGTGGCCACGCTGGTGGAGGGGGCTGCCGAGCGGGTGGTGGAGGAGATCATCGCTTCCGACTCGGTGGACCTCCTCCTCGTGTCCGGCGTGGTGAGCGTCTTTGGGCTGGCCGAAGCCATTCTCGTCCAGGCGGAGCGGCTGAACGCGGAGGGAGCCATTGAGCTCAACGAGGGGCAATTCGCCGATCCTGGCTTCTTCGCGCGCCGGCGGGAGCAGTTCATCCGTCACCTGATCTCCCTCATGGAGCGCTACGAGAAGCCCATCCTCAGCGTTGCCGCCGTTCCCCTCGCCCAAGGCGTGTTCCCAGACTGGGGCCGATACGGTGTGGTGGTGATTTCTTCGCCTCTGAGGGCCGTGCGGGTGGCGGCAAACATGGTGGAGTATGCAGATCGCTTCAGGGTCGATCAGGGGCAGTGTGGGCCGTGCCGCGAGTGAAGACCCGTCTCTCGGGGGCCGCAGACAAGCCGCTGTGGGTGCAATTGGCGCTCGGCTTGGTGGTGGTAGCTGCCTGCACGCTGGCCTGCCTCCCGCTTTCCACCCTCTTTCCGCTGGCCGAGCTGGTCATGGTATACATCCTGGGAGTGATGCTGGCTTCGCTGCAGTTCAGCCGCATGGCGTCGGCGGTCACCGCCGTGATGTGCGCGGCGGCATTTGACTTCTTCTTCGTGCTGCCTCGCCTCAGCTTTGTACCCACCGACCTCAAGCATTTGGTGACGGTGGCGGGGTTGCTGACGTTGGGGCTTGTCATCAGCACGCTGACGGCGCGACTGCTCCACCAGATCACGGTGGTGGCGGTTGAGCAGGAGAGGACGCGCGCGCTTCTGGCTCTGAGCCGTGAGCTGGCGCGGACCGAGTCCATTGCGGATCTGGCGGCGGAGGCGGCGGAGCACGTGGGGCGCTTCTTCTCTGCCGCCGCCGCTGTGTTCTTGGCGGAGGACGCGCAGCCTCTGCACGTGCTGGCTGCAGCGGGGGTGAGCCGAGGGAGGGCCGCTGAAGCGCAGCCGCAGCTCGACGCGGTGAACCAGGACGTGTCGTGGCGTGAGCTGGCCACCAGGGCCTTTGCGACCAGGCAGGACGAGGACATTGCGGTCGTGGGCGCTCCGGGGTCGGCCGCTGTACCGCTGACCGGGTCGCGAGGCAACCTGGGGGCTCTGGTGGTTCGCTCAGATACAGCGTGGACCATCTCCGCCGAGCAGGCGTCTCAGCTGAAGGCCTTTGCGGCGCAGACCGGCTTGGCCATCGAGAGGGCGCAGTTGGAGGTGGAGGCGGAGCAGGCCAGGGTGGCCGTGGAAACGGAGCGCTTGAGGGGCGCGTTGCTCAGCTCCGTGTCCCATGATCTACGGACGCCTCTCGGTGCCATCACCGGCGCCACAAGCGCGTTGTTGGATGACGAGCAGCTGCTTCGCTCCGAGCCCGGCCGTGATCTGTTGACCACCGTCTACGAGGAGGCCGTGAGACTCAACCGACTCGTGGGGAGCCTTCTGTACATGACGCGGTTGGAGGCGGGGGCGGTGGCCGCCAACAAGGAGTGGCAGCCCTTGGAAGAGGTCATTGGGGCGGCGTTGACGCGTCGAGCCTCTGAGCTTGCAGGGCACGAGGTGACGGTCAAGATGGACTACGCGCTACCCTTGATGGAGATTGACTCCGTGCTCATCGAGCAGGCGCTGGGCAACATACTGGACAATGCCGCCCGACACACGCCGACCGGCACGGTGATCGAGGTGGAAGCGTGGCCCCTGGGGAGAGGCGTGGAGATTCGGGTGGCCGACCGTGGCCCCGGCCTGGAGCCCGGGGAGGAGTCCCTGGTCTTCGACAAGTTCTACCGGGGTGCCGCGGGCCGCATGGGTGGGGCGGGGCTGGGATTGGCCGTGGTGAGGGGTATCATCGAGGTGCACGGCGGGCGGGTATGGGCCGAGCGGCGGGAGGGTGGAGGTTCCGTTTTCCACGTCTTTCTACCCATTGAGGCCAATCCCCCTGATCTCGCTCTGTCCGCGGCCCGGGAAGATGACCTAGTGGAGGGAGAGTGATGAGCGGCGGCGAAGCCTCGGTGTTGGTGGTGGAGGACGAGCCTCAGATGCTGCGCTTTCTCCGCACCACTCTCGTCAGCCAAGGCTTTCAGGTGCTGGAAGCCATGACCGGCAAGGATGCGATCGAGGCGGTGGCCTTTCGCAATCCAGAGGTCATACTACTGGATCTCATGCTGCCGGACATGGACGGGTTGGATGTTATCCGCACCGTGCGTGAGTGGTCTCACACGCCCATAGTGGTCATCTCGGCTCGAGGGCGGGAGGACGACAAGATCTTGGCCCTGGATCTGGGAGCGGATGACTATCTCACCAAACCCTTCGGCACGGGCGAGCTCTTTGCCCGTATCCGAGTCTCGCTCCGCCATGCCGTCAAGGCTGCGAGTGATGAGCAGGCGGTCTTTGTGGCGGGGGATCTCACGGTGGACATGGCCAAGCGGCAGGTAACCGTGGGGGGGGAAGGAATCCACCTTACCAAACGGGAGTACCGGCTGCTCATCACGCTCATCAAGCACGCGGATCGGGTGGTCACGCATCGTCAACTGCTGCAGGAGGTCTGGGGACCGGGCTATGAGACGGAGCTCCCCTACCTGCGGGTCTACGTGGGTCAACTACGGCGCAAGCTGGAGCCGGATCCGGCGCGGCCGCGTCTGCTGCTCACCGAGCCGGGGGTGGGCTACCGCTTGAAGGCCGAATGAAGATTAAGACGGCGCCAGGACCTTACCCATTGCTTACCTGGCGCTTAGGGGACTCTTAGGGCGCCTGCCAAACCCTTTGGGCATTTTTTAGGCATCTCTCACTAAGCTATGGGCAGGTAAGGTTCCATGCGAGGGGAGGTCACTTCATGAAGATGAGTAGGGTGGGGGCCGCCATCTTCGCAATCGCCGCGGTTGTGTTGCTGGTGCTGTCGGTCATTGAGCGCGACGCGGGCCTCTTGTGGATGCCGGTGCTTCACATTGTGGGATGGTTGTTGCTGTTGGTGGCGACGGCGCTGGCCACCTACAATCCGGTGGCGGCTGAAGCGGCGAGGTCGTTCGCTCAGGGGGAGGTTGCCAAGGAGGCCGAGGCCAAAAGGGTGGCTTAGTGGCCCAAGGGCACCTCGACGGGGGTGCAGGGCTTGGCCTGTGATCTCGGGAGTGGATCGGGGGGGCGGCGCTGGGAGGCGCCGCCCCCCCGATGCTACTTGGTGGGATACCGTGGCGCGAAGCGCCGCAACTCCAGGCCGCCGGCGCTCATCTCGATCAGCGCGATGAGGTCGAAGACCGGCAGCGAGTATGCCGTGACCAGATCGGCTCTGAAGCTCACCAGGTTGGGGCATTCCAGCAGCCATGCGCCTATTCGTGGCTCGCGATCACGGAGCTCGGCGGCCGCCGATAGCATGCCCCAGCGTACGGCATCGGGGTCCAGGTTGGGGCCGCGGTTGATGACCGCGCGCACGAACTCGCGGCAGTTCTCCATCCCCACCACGGCGGTTCGCTCCAGATCAGCGCCCACGGCGGTGAGGTGGTTGTCCGTGAGGTATGCGGTGTGCCCGGTGATTACCGCCACCTTGAGTGAAGCTGGGAGCAGGAGCTGCAGCAGCGGCAAGAGGGTGAGGGCGGAGCCGAGGAACGGGACGTGGAGCGCTGCCGCGATCTCCTTCTGGTAGAGGGAGAAGAGCCCGCAGTCGGTGGAAACGAAATGCACGCCGCGCTCCTCCAGCCTACGAGCCGCCTCCAGGACGGGCCTCAGGCGCGATGGGTCGTAGTGTCGGAGATCATTGGCAGAGAAACCCGGGACGACCTCATAGGTCACCGGGAAGTCGAAGGTCTGGGCATGAGCGGGGTCGCCCGGGGGTCGGGGCGTGGTGGAATCGAAGACCAGGATGCCTACCACGAAGCCGTAGAACGGCCGGCCACCGGCGTACTCGGTGGCCGGCCCGGCGCCCGGGCCCTGGGGCACGGTCGCCCAGCCGTCATCCATGCCGGTCATGTGGCCACTCCCATGAGGCTCGTCTGGGGCGTGGCGTGCGACGGCTCGCAGGCCGCGCGGAGAGCGGACACCGGTGTCCACCGGTGTCCGCCGCCTGCCGTGCTTCTGATCAGGGACAAGGTGGGCGTCTCCCCCCTAGATACTCCGAGCAAGGTATCTGCCGATGCCCGGCTCGACTCTGATCTCATGGTTCTCCACGGCCACGACGCCGCCCTTGATGGTGGCCACCGGCCAGCCCTTCAACGTCCGGCCTTCCCAGATGGAGTAGTCGGCGAAGGAGTAGAGCTCGGCGGCGTGCACCACCCGCTCCTTGTCAAGGTCGACAACCACCAAGTCGGCGTCGGAGCCAACGGCGATGGTCCCCTTCTGCGGGTAGAGGTTGAAGATCTTGGCCGGATTGGCGCAGGCCTTCTCCACGATGGTCTCCAGCGGCACGCCCCTGCTATTGACGCCCTCGTGCAGCAGTACAGGGAGGTGTGTGGCGATGACCGGATAGCCGGGCATAGCGCCCATCATGCCCTTTTCGACACCCTTGACTGCCAGGCTGAGCGGCGTGTTGTCGGTGCCGAAGGAATCGATGATGTCTTCCATGACACCTTCCCACAGCGCCTCACGGTCGCACTCGTCCTTGATCGGCGGCAGCATCTTGGCCCGGAGGCCGGCCGGGTCGTCCTTGGTGAGGGATAGGTAGGGCGAAGTGGTCTCCACGAACAGATTGTCCGGCCGGTGGTCGGCGGCCGCGATCACGCCCTCCTCCGAAGACATGTGCACGATGTAGATCTTCGTTCCGGAGACGTGGGCGAGGTAGCAGGCGCGAATGACCGCCAGCTCCTCTGCCTCCGCCGGGCCGATCTTGGCCCACTCACAGAGGTCCCCGCCTGCGGAATCACCGTAGCCTGCCACCAGCTCGGCGAGCGCCGCGTCCACCATGGACTGGTCTTCGCAGTGGATACAGGCGGTGAGCTTGTCACTGATCCCGCGCATCCTCCTGAGCCCTTGCAGGATGAAGGCGTCGGTAACGTTGGGGAATACCCCAGGGATACCGGTCATGTAGAACTTGAATTCGGCAACCCCGTGATCCTTGACGCACCGCTCCATCTCGTCCATCTGCTGGGATGTGAACATAGCCAGATGCAGGAAGGTATCGGCGGAGGCCTTGGCATTCAGAGTGTCAACCAGTCCGGGGAGCTGGGGCAGGTATGGCTCGGTGCCGCCCATGAAGAGGCCCACAGTGGTGACGCCACCGGCCAAAGCTGCCCGGGTCTCGTGCTCGGTTTCGTAAGCGAAGTCGCCGGTGAAGATGCCCAGGTGGCAGTGCGGGTCGATAACGCCGGGAATGACGTACTTGCCGCCCGCGTCATACACGCTGGCGGCTTCGGGCAGGTCGGCGTCTTTGGCCAGCACCACGATCTTGCCGTCCTTGCAGCCGATCCCCGTCTCCACGATGCCGGTGCCGGGGATGACCGCCTTTCCATTGACTGCTTTGAGATCAAGCATCTGTCCTTCCACCCTCCCATATCGTATGGGTGACAGTAGTAACAATCTACAGCAGATCAGAGGCGCACAGATAACCCGTGTGCCGCTCAGACCGGCGCCCGGCCGGCACGACTGCCTAACCCCTACGGGGACCACGTAACCCTCGCTTTCGGTATACCACCAGACTCCTTTTCCACGTATCGGCCGAGCTCCTACGGAGGCAGCTGCGCCGGGGTGGGAATGAGGCCGGGCGGACGGTGGCCCGCCCGGCAGGAGGAGCGAGTGCGACAGGGGCCGGCTGTTACGGCCGGGGCGTGGAGGCCGCCAGCTCTGGAGAGGCATACACATCGGCCAGCCTATCCAAGGCGATCTCCACTTCCTCCGGCGTGTTGTAGAAGTGAGGTGCCAGACGGATGACGGAGCCTCGGGCGGAGACCATGACGTCGGCCTTCTTCATGAGTGTCTCGGCTCGGTGGGAGTCACCGGGGCACACGAAGGCGCACACCGGGGTCTTGCGTTCCACATCGTCTGTACCGTAGAGGCGAAGACCTCGGGCTCTGCCGCCCTCAATGAGCTGTGCGGACAGGCGTTGCGTCCAACTGCGAATGTTGCCCACTCCCACCTGCCGGATGATCTGCAGGCCGGCTCTGGCCACGTAGGCGGCGGCCACCGGCCAGGTACCGGTCTCCAGCCGTTGGGCGGTGGGATGCCAGTCGAGCAGCCGGGGGTTGAAGGCGAAGGCGTCCGTGCGGCCGAACCAGCCGGTGAGGGCGGGATGGAGGCGCTCGGTGAGGTCCCGCTTCACGTAGATGAACGCCACGCCCGGTATGCCGAACAGCCACTTGAGATTGCCGGTGGCCAGGAAGTCGATGCCCATGGCTTTGACGTCAATGGGGACCACCCCGGCCGTCTGGTAGGCGTCCACGTACACCATGGCACCGTGGGCATGAGCTTTGGCGGCGATGGCGGCGATGTCCTGCACGTAGCCGCTCTGGTAGAAGGCGTGGGTGGCGGAGACCAGGAGCGTGTCATCGTCGATGACGTCGTCGTAGTCCTCCAGGCGGATGGTGCCGTCCGGCTGCAGCGGCACCCAGCTCAGTTCCAGACCGTAGCGGGTGTGGGCAACCAGCGTGTGAGCCACACCGGGGAACTCGGCCCCCGTGGTGACGATCTTGCGGCGGCCGTCCTGGGGGAGGCCGCTCACCAGGGAGCCGGTGGCCTCGGAGACGGAGGTGGACACGGCCACCTCGTCGGGGTCGGCGTTGATGAGCCGGGCGAACTCGTGTCGTGCAGCGGCTACTTCATCGGTCCAGGCATCCCAATCCATTCCGGCGGTGTTCCAGGACTCCAGATAGCGTTCTGCCGCCATGCGCGTATAGTCGCACTGGGGTGTCTGCGAGCAGTTGTGCATCATCACCAGCTTCCGGCACAGCGGGATGCGGCTGCGCCAGCCGTTGAGGTCGAAGGGTGGCTCTTCGGATGGTATGGAAATGCTCATGGTCTTCCCCTAGTGACTCGTTTGGAGCGCGACGAAGAGGCCGCAGTATGGGAGAATTGGGCTGCGGTCAACTCATCAGACCACATACTAGAAGGCACGCTCGGGGATGTCAACTTCAACCAAGGGGCCGGCATGCGGGTTGTCGAACTGCGCAGTGACACGAAGACTCAGCCGTCCGCGGCCATGCGCGAGGCCATGTCTCGCGCGGAGGTGGGCGACGATGTCTCGGGCGAGGATCCCACTGTCAACCGACTGGAGGAAACGGCCGCCGACCTTCTGGGAAAGGAGGCAGGTCTGTTCGTGGCCAGTGGGACCATGGGCAATCTGGTTTCCGTTCTCACGCATTGCGGCCGGGGCGGCGAGATCATCGTGGGGGAGCACGCGCATATCTACTGGGCGGAGGTGGGGGGTGCCGCCGCTCTGGGAGGGGTGAGCTACCACCCGGTTCCCAATCAGGCTGACGGCTCCATGGCGCTGGAGGACGTTGCCGCCGCCATCCGGCCCAGCGATATCCACTACGCCGTCACGCGCCTCATCTGCCTGGAGAGCAGCCACAACCGTATGGGCGGTCGGGTGCTCTCGCTGGACTACATGGAACAGGTGGCGGCGCTGGCTGCAGAGCACGGCCTTCCTGTTCACTTGGACGGCGCCCGCATCTTCAACGCCGCGGCCTATCTGGATGTGCCGCCCGCCCGCGTGGCGGCCGCGGCCGACAGCGTGCAGTTCTGCCTCTCCAAAGGACTGGGTGCGCCGGTGGGGTCCGTGGTGGTGGGCCCGCGCGAGTTCATAGGCAGGGCCCGCAAAGTCCGCAAGATGCTGGGTGGCGGCATGCGCCAAGCGGGAGTGATCGCGGCGGCCGGACTGTACGCCCTCGAGCAGAACGTGGCGCGCATCCCGCAGGACCACGCCAATGCCCGTGTGCTGGCCGAGGGCCTGGCCCGGATCTCCGGGTTGGTGGTTGATCCGGCTTCGGTCCAGACCAATATCGTCAACGTGAGCTTGGCAGGTGGCGGGATGAGTGGATGGGAGTTCGAAGCCAAGATGGCCGCCCGCGGAGTTCTCTTTGGTGCGCTGGACGAGCGTTCTGTGCGCATGGTCACTCACCTGCAGGTCTCGGAGTCTGATATCTTGTGGGCCACTGAGCAGATCGCATCCGTGACGGCTGCGTAGCGTCCCGGACGTCGTCACCGGCGGACAGGAGGCCGGTCTCGTGGATAACAACGAAGTCTTTCGCTCTGTCAAGCCCAAACGGCTCTCCGATAGCGCCGTGGACCAAATCCTGGAGTTGGTGCGCAGCGGCCAGCTGGGTTCGGGTGCCAAGCTGCCGGCGGAACGGGAGTTGATCACGCGTCTGGGCGTGAGCCGTACCTCCCTGCGCGAGGCCATCCGCATCCTGGAGACCATGGGCGTGCTGCGGGTGGTACCCGGGCGGGGCACTTGGGTGCGCGAGGACTGCATGCAGCCCCAGATAGGCGAGCTGGTCTCCTGGATCCCCACCCACGAACATGATGTCATGCAGCTCTTCGAGTTGCGCGAGGTTCTGGAGGTGAGGGCCGCGCAGCTGGCGGCGGAGCGCATCAATGAAGAGCAGCTCATCACCATGAGCCGCAGCATTCAGCGACTGCGTGAAGCGATCGAGCGAAGAGACAACGAAGCCATGCTCCTGGCGGACCGCGAATTTCACGAGGCCTTGGGAGCTGCATCCGGGAATGTCCTATTGGCGGATGTGCTTACCAGTCTGGGCCATATGGTGACAAACACGCGACAGGCGCTCTTGGCCATCCCCGGAAGGCCCGAGGCCATCCTACGGGAGCATCAGGCGGTGCTGGAGGCTCTCTTGGGGCGCAATGGCCGCGCTGCCGGCAAGGCCATGTTGAACCACGTGACCAAGGCTGAGCATGCCGCGCGCGCGGCGGCCAGTGCCGGTCAGTTGCTGGTGGAAGCGCCCTCGAAACAGTAGTGCGGGGGAGCAGTGGAGAAGCCGGCCCTGGGCGGCGCAGTCCCGGGTAGCGTCGCGTTACATGGGTTGCAGTGCGCTCCCCGCTCTGCCCGCCGCCGCCCAGCCGGCGCCGGCCGCCGCCGCGGCGATGGCCACGATGGCGCCTATCTCCGCCGCGCTGAGCGGCTGCGCCAAGATGAGGAAGCCCATGAGCGCGGCGATGGCCGGCTCGATGCTGAGCAGGACGCTGTAGGTGGAGGCCCGCACCCGCTGCAGCGCGGTTATCTCCAGGAAGTAGGGGATGGCCGAGGAGAGCATGGCCACAGCCAGCCCGAGCAGGATGGCCCGGCCCTGCCCGGCGATGCGCACGCCGCTGGCCAGGAGGAAGGGCGTGAGCAGGAGGGAGGAGCCCGCCAGCATGAGGGTGGTGGCCCGGAGGGCGTCCATGTTGCCGGCGGTGCGCTTGGCCAGCAACAGGTAGAGGGCCCAGAAGGCGCCGGAGGCCAGCGAGAACAGGATGCCTACCACGCCCGCCGAGCCGGAGGGGTTGGCCAGGACGGCGATGCCGGCCGCGGCCAGCACCACCCACAGGATATCGAGGGCCCGACGAGAGCCGGCCACGGCCAGCGTCAGCGGCCCCACGAACTCCACCGCCACCACGATGCCCACGGGTGCGCGGCTGATGGCCTCGTAGAAGCAGAGGTTCATGCCCAGCAGCGAGATCACCAGCCAGAGCATGCCCAGACGATGCCCCCGGGCCGGCAGCCGCAGCGAGCGCGGCCGTAGGGCGGCCAGCACGGCGGCGGCGAAGACGGTCCGCAGCCACAGGGCTTCGATCACTCCCACTGAGTCGATCACCCGCACGGCCAGTGCCGAGCCGGCCTGCATCACCACGCCGATGGCCACGACCAAGAACGTGGAGAAGGCGGCGTCGCGGCGGGAGGGAACCGCGGGAGTGGCCGGTTGTGGCTCCGCCCGGCCTGCCGGCGCCGCGTGCGTGGCGGCGACGGCGTCGGTCGCGGGCAGAACCCCAATCTCAGCGGTGGGGGAGGAGCCGGGCCCGGCCGGCCGCGCCTCCGACGCTTGTGTCAGATGCCTACGTTGTTCACCCACGGCGGTACTTCGGCTCGAGAGTCGATGGCTTTGCCCACGCTGAGGGCCTGCGTCGCTGCCCAGGGACTCGCAGATCAGCATACGCCGCCGCGGAGGGAGGATGGGCGGTCAGTCGCCGCCCCTCATGCTGAGGGAGATGCGGCGCCGCTTCAGGTCCACTTCCACCACGGTGACCTTGACTCTCTGGTTGACCTTGACCACGTCCGCGGGATCGCGCACGAATCGGTCGGCCAGCCGGCTGATGTGGACCAAGCCGTCCTGATGCACGCCCACGTCCACGAAGGCTCCGAAGCGGGTGACGTTGGTCACGATGCCCGGGAGCCTCATCCCCGGCTCCAGGTCCTCCAGCTTCTCCACCCCGGGAGCGAAGGAGAAGGCCTCGAACTCGCGCCGGGGGTCGCGGCCGGGGCGGGCCAGCTCGGCGATGATGTCCATGAGGGTGGGGAGGCCCACCTCGGCGGAGACATAGTGGTCGAGGTGGAGGCGCCCGCGCGCAGCCGGGTCGCGCAGGAGGTCGGGCACGGTGACGCCCAGATCGCGCGCCATCCGGTCCACCAGGGCGTAGCGCTCGGGGTGGACGGCGCTGGCGTCCAAGGGGTTGGCGGCCCCGCGTATGCGCAGAAAACCGGCCGCCTGCTCGAAGGCCTTGGGTCCCAGCCGGGACACCTTCAGCAGCTCGCGACGGGAGGTGAAGGGCCCGTTCTCCTGCCGGTGGGCCACGATGTTGCCGGCCAACTGGGGGCCCAGCCCCGACACGTAGGTGAGGAGCTGGGCGCTGGCCTGGTTCACCTCCACTCCCACGCTGTTCACGCAGCTCATGACCACGTCATCCAAGGCGCGGCGCAGGGCGGCCTGGTCCACGTCATGCTGGTACTGGCCCACGCCGATGGAACGGGGATCGATCTTGACCAGCTCCGCCAGCGGATCCTGCAGCCGCCGTCCGATGGAGACGGCGCCGCGGACGGTGACATCGTGGTCGGGGAACTCCTCCCGGGCCAGCTCGGAGGCGGAGTAGACGGAGGCGCCACTCTCGTTGACCATGACCACCACCACCTGAGGGGGCAGGCCCAGGCCGCGGATGAAGGCCTCGGTCTCCCGGCCCGCCGTGCCGTTGCCCACGGCCACGGTCTCCACGGCGTATCGCTCCACCAACTCGCGTACTCTGCGCCCGGCCACCTCCCGCATCCGCTCCGACTGGTGCGGGAAGATGGCATCGTGGTCCAAGAGGGCACCCTGCGCATCCAGCACCGCCAGCTTGCAGCCGGTGCGGAACCCCGGGTCCACCGCCAGCACTGCCCTCTGGCCCAGCGGCGGCGCCAGCAACAGCTCGCGCAGGTTCTCGGCGAAGACGCGGATGGCCTCTTCCCCGGCCCTCTGCCGGATGTCGGCGCGGGCCTCCGTCTCCAACGACGGGCCCAGCAGGCGTCCGTATGAATCCTGCACCGCCATCCACACCTGCTCGCCGGCCGGGTCCCGGCCGGCGACGAAGCGTGCACCCAGCAGGGCCAGCGCCTCCTCCTGCGGCGGCTCCAGATGGAGTACCAGGAAGTCTTCCTTCTCGCCGCGGAACATGGCCAGCACGCGGTGGGAGGGGGCCTTGGCTGCTACCTCCGACCAGGCGAAGTAATCGCGAAACTTGGCTCCTTCCTCCTCCTTGCCTCGGGCCACGGTGGAGGCCAGCAGCCCCTTGCGGGCGAAGAGGTCGCGTAGGCGGGAGCGGGCTGCGGCGTCCTCCGAGACCCACTCGGCCATGATGTCGCGGGCGCCAGCCAGTGCGTCTTGCGCCGTGGGCACGCCCGCTTCTTCGTTGACAAACGCGGCGGCCGCTTCCGAGGGTTCGAAGGGGTCGGCGGGATCCTGGGCGAAGAGGCGGGTGGCCAGCGGTTCCAGGCCGCGCTCCCGGGCGATGGTGGCCCGCGTGCGGCGCTTGGGTCGGAAGGGCAGGTAGAGGTCCTCCAGTTCGCTGAGGGTGCCGGCCGACTCCAGGGAGGTCGCGAGCTCGGGAGTGAGCAGTTCCCGTTCCGTCAGCGAGCGCACGATGGCCTCGCGGCGCTTGTCCACCTCGGCCAGTTGCTCCAGACGGTCGCGGATGGTGGCGATGGCCACCTCGTGCAGGGAGCCGGTGGCCTCCTTGCGGTAGCGGGCGATGAAGGGGATGGTGGCGCCGGTGTAGAGCAGGGCGGCGGTGGCGGCCACCTGCCCCGGACTCACGCTCAGTTCCTGCGCCACAACGGCGTGATGGTCAGCGGTCAGGGTTGCTCTCCTTCGGCCTGATGTAGGGGCGGGTGGGCCTTCCCCTGGATTGTCCACTCAGAAGCTCGGCAAGTCTAGCAGGGCGGCCGGCCTCCGGCCCCGGCGCGTGTCAACCGAACCAAGGGGCGGGCCCCAGTCTCCGCAATCGCCTTCGACAGAGAACGGCGGCGACACCCGGGTGGAAAGAACCGGACCTCGCGACGAGCCTATTGGCCTATAATATATACTGAACAAATAACAGTGGCCCAATGAACGATGATTTATGATCTGGCTCGCGCTGCTCAATCAACCCCGGCCGCCTCGGAGTGAGGTAGGGGCCGGGTGAGCTGAGTCCAGAACTGGGGCTTGGGGGGAGAGTTCCAGCTGCGTTGCGATCGTGCTGCGGGGTGTGAATGAAGGGGAAGACGGGGGAGGGGCGGGTTCGCCGTCAACCTGCTCGGGGGGTTCTCGCGGCGAGGCGTAACAGGGCATTGCAGAATGCTCGCCGAGAGGTGGCCTTCCTGCAGAGGGTTCTTGACGCAATCCCGAGCCCCGTGTATTTGAAGGATCTCGACGGCCGCTACCGGGTCTGTAACGAGGCGTTCGCCCGGTTCCTGGGACGGGACGGCGCCGAGATCATCGGCCGCACCGTTCAGGAGATCACAGCAGAAGACACCGCACGGCGCCACGAGGAGATCGACAGGCAGTTGTTGGCCGGCTTCCGTGCGCCGTTGGACGGATCGGGTTGGGTGGAGTACGAGTCTGATCTGGCCTCAGCCGCACACGAGATGACGCACGGCATCTCTCGCAAAGCAGTCATGAAAGACGAGAGTGGAGCGGCCCTGGGTGTGGTGGGGACGGTAGTTGACGTAACGAAGCTGAAAGCGGCGCAGGACGGCTACAGACGTGCCCAGAAGTACCTGTCGGCCATAATCGAATTCCTACCCGATCCCACCTTCGTGGTTGACGCGCAGCACCGTGTGACGGCCTGGAACAAGGCCATGGAGGCCATGACCGACACTCCGGGGGACGAGGTTCTCGGGACAACTGGGCATGCTCAGGCGTTCTACGGCTTTCAACGGCCGATGCTCGTGGATGTCCTGCTGGATGGCGTGGCGGCGAGTGACGGGGATTACGAACAGGTCTGCAGGGACGGGGACGGCGTTGTGGCCGAAGCCTTCGTGCCGCATCTCTATGGGGGTAGGGGCGGCTACATCTGGGGCAAGGCGGCCCTTCTGTATGACGAGGAGGGACAAGGTGCCGGCGCCGTGCAATCGCTGCGCGACGTGACAGACCGTAGGAATGCGGAGAGCGCTCTCGCGAACGCCAAGAGATTCGCGGAGGAGTTGCTGGATCGCATTGCCGTGCCCAGCCTCGTGATCGGCAGAAACCATGAGGTGTTGTTGTGGAATCGCAGCCTCGCCGATCTAACCGGCGTGCAGTCCGCGGACACGGTGGGGACCGATCGACAGTGGCGGGGCTTCTATGAGACCGGAAGGCCGGTTTTGGCGGATTTGGTGTTGGAGCAGGACGCCGAGCAGATCGCGCGGTTCTATCCGAATGCCGTCCCCTCGCACACGGAGCCGGGAGGTTGGCGGGACGAGGGCTGGCTGCAGGCCGACACGAGGGAGCGGCGCTACGTGGTGTTCGAGGCTCTGCCGGTGCGCATCGCCGGGCGGATAGAGGCCGTGATCCAGACCACGAGCGACCTCACCGAGATCAAGATGGCGGCTGAGGCGGTGGAGGAATCCATGCGCAAGTACCAGCTCATCAGCGAGCGCTCCCTGGTGGGGATATACGTCACCACGATGGACCGTTTTGCCTATGTCAATCCCAAGATGACTGAGATCTTCGGGTACACAAGGGAGGAGTTCCTGGCCGGAATGGGTCTGCTTCAGCTCGTGGTGCCGGCCGACAGGCGCGTGGTTCGCATGAGCGTCCGTGACCGACTGGAGGGAGCTGCCGTTGGCACCGCGGTTTCTTTTCGAGGGCGGAAGAAGACCGGACAGCTGGTCTACTTGGAGGAGTACGGTGCGGCGGCGATGTATGAAGGCGAGCGTGCCATCATCGGTTCAATCATGGATGTCACCGCTAGGAAGACGGCAGAGAACCGCACCCTGGCCATGAGCGCGTGGCTGGAAGAGGTCAATGCAGCGCTGAAGCAGGCCAACGAGAAGTTGGAGGTGCTTTCCTCGACGGATTCCCTGACGGGCTTGGCCAATCGCCGCGCTTTCGATACTCGGATGCGTACCGAGTGGCTGCGGGCGGTTCGGGAGCACTGTCGGCTGTCGCTGGTGGTCGCGGACGTCGACTTCTTCAAAGCCTACAACGACACGTACGGCCACCCCGAGGGCGATGAGTGCCTCAAGAGGATCGCCGAGGTGCTGGGGCGTGCCGCTCGGCGGCCGGGAGATCTGGCCGCTCGCTTCGGCGGCGAGGAGTTCGTCCTGCTTCTACCCAACACGGAACCGGCGGGGGCCGAGGAAGTTGCGAAGCGCGTGCTGGCGGAGGTTCAGGCGCTGAGCATCGCACACCCGGGTTCGTGTGTGAGCGCAGTCGTCACGGTCAGCCTGGGTGTTGCTTCCATGATCCCGGCTCGAGGGGACCATCCACAGATTCTGATCTCAGCCGCCGATGACGCGCTCTACCGGGCGAAGTCGGCAGGGCGCAACAGGGTCGAGGCGGCGCGTTGCTGAACCCGAGGTTGCTCTATCTGATCGCCATCACGGCCTACGACGGGATGGTCGCGCACCCCGGCTTCCCGCTTGATTGGCGATGAGCCGTGTTTTCCGAGCTGTGACGGTTTCTGTCCAGTTGCCCAGCGGTGAACGCCGCAGCAAGCACTTGGACCCATCAGGACTTCAGCTTCTACTTCGAGTCTCTTCCCTTGGGAGATAGCTCAACCGACCATACCATCGGTCTATCCGACCTGGGGGCTGGCGGCCCAACCGCCTGCGTGTATGGCGGGGCCGTATGGGACAGCCAGCAATGGCGAGCTGAAATCGGTCCCTGGTATATGCGCTTCACCACCAGGGCAACCTGGTGCAACGGGGCAGTGGCCGGCCAATATGATCGGCAGGCTTGCGCGACGCATGAATTTGGGCACTGCCTGCGGCTCCTCGATCTCCAAGGCAGCTGGTTGCAGAGTTCGAGGCCGACGATGGAGGGAAGCTGCTACGCGAATGACATCTGCCAAAGGTCGCTGGCCGCGGGGGATGTTACCGGCATATGCAATTTGTACCCATGGTAAGGCTGACTCTTCGTGATTGCGGAGGTGAGTGTATGACAGCCCTAAGCAGATGTAAGACAGCGATCCGCCGTCCGATCTTGTTCTTGGCGCTGGTGTGCCTCATTGGACTGGCCGGTTGCGGCAATGCGCCGACGGCGGAGAAGTGGACCATGGATGCCAGCTGGGCTTACGGCACCCGCACGATCAAGACCCAGACGGAGACAGCGGAAATCATAGCCGTCGGTGAAGTGACGAAAGTCGACCCAGCGCGATGGAACAGCCCGGACGGCAAGCAATGGGAGCCAAAGGAAGAGGGCTCGCTGGCTATGGTCTACACCACGTTCTATGTACAGCCGACCAGACTCCTCAAAGGCGAATCGAAGTTCGGTACGCCAATTCCATTCCGGGTCGTCGGAGGCATCATCGGAGACACAGGCCAAGCGGCGAACGCAGGAGCGGATGCAAAGTTCTCGACGATCGCTTCCGGTCAGCAAGTAATCGTCTTCGGTCTCGATGACCATCGCTTTGGCTCTGAATGCTCTTGGACTCCGGCGGCCTACTGGTTACCTTCTGATGTCAATTCCATGTGGCGGATGGAGGGCGATACGTACAATTGCCTGGGGCAGACCGATCTCGAGGGGGAACAGAGGATGGCCCGCCCGGATCTCGAAGCCGCCATCTCAGGCTACCTCAGTACGACGAAGTCGAAATAGCCCCGCGCGGTTTGAGTCAGCAAAGGCGGCGCGGGCGGTAGAGTCTGCCGCCGCCTTTGCTCTCCCCACGCCGCATGAACGTCTGGCTCCCAGGTCATGTGGGTTTGTACTGGATCGTCCCCCCAGGCTGCTACTTTTGGTCCGGCCTCCGGAATGAGTACCGCCTGAAGTGTTAGCAGGCCGTTGAAAGACCACCTACGGCAGCCGGCATGTGGGGATAGAACTGGCATGCGTGGGGATGAGGAGCGCCAGGAAGCGGTCTTCTTGCTCGAGTCGCTCAAGGACCGCGTGCCGGTCGGCCACCCATTGCGCAAGATCCGCCGCTTGGTGGATACTGCCCTTGCCGATCTCGGCCACCTGTTTGCGCAGCTCTACGCCGAGGTGGGGCGGCCTTCGATCCAGCCCGAGTACCTCCTGCGCGCGGCGCTCCTTCAGAAGCTCTACGTATTTCCCTTGGAGCGCGGGCTCTGCCAGCACGTGGAGTTCAACCTGCTGTTCCGCTGGTTCGTGGGCCTGCCTTTCTCAGAAGCCGCTTGGGATTGCTCCACCTTCTCCCGCAACCGGGAGCGCATTCTTACCCCTGAGATCTTCACTGCCTTCTTTGAGGCCATCAGACGACAGGCTGAATCGCGCCGCCTGCTTTCCAAGGAGCACTTCTCGGTGGATGCGACCCTGATCGAGGCGGCGGCCTCCATCAATAACTCCCGGCCGAAAGAAGAGCCCGGGGCCGCCGTGGGTCACTCGAAGACCAACCGTAACGATGGCGCGGAGACTCGCGCAGGTCCCCACAGCCCCCATGCAGACGCGGTATACTGCCTGAGCCGCATTTCTCGGGGCCCCGCCCCACGATCCCGGCCCCACCATCCTGAGAGGTATCGCGCGCCTGGCTGCGCCTGTATGTATGACTGACCACCTGACGTCCGCAAGCTCCCCGACCGGCGCCGCCGTGCGTGCCTCGGCCGCCTCCGCCGTCGCCTCCAGCTCTTCGGCGCCACCCCCGGACGGCGGCGGCCGCATCCGCAACATCGCTATCGTGGCCCACATCGACCACGGTAAGACCACGCTCATCGACTCCATCTTCCGCGCCGCTCACGTCTTCCGGGAGAACCAGCAGGTGGAACGTCGGGTCATGGACAACAACGAGCTGGAGCGGGAGCGGGGCATCACCATCCGGTCCAAGCACTGCACAGTGGAGTGGAACGGTTACCTCATCAACATCGTGGACACCCCGGGCCACGCCGACTTCTCCGGCGAGGTGGAGCGCGTCCTCTCCATGGTGGATTCCGTGCTGCTGCTGGTGGATGCCAATGAGGGCCCCATGCCGCAGACGCGCTACGTGCTCATGCGCTCGCTGAAGCTGGGGCACCGGCCCATCGTGGTGGTGAACAAGGTGGACCGGCCGCGGGCCGATCCCCACGGCGCCCTGGACAAGACCTTCGACCTGTTCTTGGAGCTGGGCGCCACCGACGAGCAGGCCGACTTCCCCGTGGTCTTCGGCTCGGCCCTGGAGGGCTGGATCGTGCGGGACCCGGACCGGGATGCTCATGAGGGCATGGAGGCGCTCTTCGAGACCATCGTCAACGAGGTGCCGCCGCCGCGGGTGAATCTGGACGCGCCCTTCCGCATGCAGGTCTCCACGCTGGCCTGGAGCGACTATCTGGGCCGCATCGGCTGTGGGCGCGTGCTGGAGGGCCGGCACGGGCGGGGGGATGAGCTGGTACGGGTCTCCACGCGCTGGGTGGGCGAGGGACGGGGGCCGGAGGACTGGGAGATAGTGGGGCTGGAGAACGCCCGCTCCTCGCACCTCTACGTGACGCGCGGCCTGGAGCGGCAGGAGGTGGAGGAGGTGCAGGCGGGGGACATCGTGTGGATCGTGGGCCCGCCGGACATCACCATCGGTGACACGCTGCAGGCGCCGGAGCGCGGCAGTGAGGCCCTGGCGCCGCTGGAGATCGAGGAGCCCACCGTCGCCATGTTCTTCCTGGTCAACAGCGGGCCCTTCGCCGGCAAAGAGGGCAAGGCGGTCACCCTGCGCCAGATCCGCGATCGCCTGGAGCGCGAGCAGCGGGTCAACGTGGCGCTGCGCGTGGAGGACATTGGACGGGCGGACGGGGTCAAGGTCTCGGGGCGGGGGGAGTTGCACCTGGGCATCCTCATCGAGGAGATGCGGCGCGAGGGCATGGAGCTGTGCGTCTCGCGGCCGGAGGTCATCACGCAGCGTGATGCCGCCGGGCATCTGCTGGAGCCCATGGAGGAGACCATCATTGATGTGCCCGAGGAGTACCAGGGCGCGGTCATCGAGAAGCTGGCGCTGCGCCGGGGGGAGCTGACCGGCATGCACAACGCCGGGGCCGGGCTGGTGCGGCTGGAGCTGCGCATCCCCACCCGGGGCCTCATCGGCTATCGCAACGAGTTCCTCACCGATACCCGCGGCCTAGGCATCATGTCGTCCCGCTTCGTGGGCTACGGGCCCTGGTGTGGGGAGGTGACGCACCGGGATCGGGGGTCGCTCATCAGCATGGAGTCCGGCACGGCCACCGGCTACGCTCTGGAGAGCCTGCAGGCGCGGGGCACGCTTTTCGTGTCACCCACGGACCCGGTCTACGAGGGCATGATCGTGGGCGAGCACTCCCGCCCTGACGATCTGGCCTGCAACCCCACGCGCAGCAAACGGCTGGGCAACTACCGGGCGGAGACCAAGGAGATCGACGTGGGCTTCAAGGTCCCGCGCAAGATGACCTTGGAGCAGGCGCTGGAGTGGATCGCCGCCGACGAGTTGGTGGAGGCCACGCCCACGTCGGTGCGGGTGCGCAAGGCGGTGCTGGAAATGGAGGAGCGGAAGCGCCAGGCCAAGAACGCGGCGGCCGTGGGACGCACCTAGCCGCAGGACCGCGCGTATCTGTGACGAGATCAGGGTAGCATGCCGGTGACGTGCACCGGGTGTCTGGGGGGTGACTATGGCTAGGTTTCTCGTCTTGGACCACTGCACCGTGTGCACCCTGCTGCCTTTCGACGAGATCATCGGGCTGATGGAGGAGACTTTCAGTGCGCTGGGCGAGGGTCGCGCCGCCCAGCCTTTGCGCAGCGTCTCCACGATCCCCGGTCAGAAGGCGGTCATCGCTCTCATGCCTGGGTATGTGGGAAGTCAACCACCCGCGCTGGGCGTCAAGGCGCTGACGGTCTTTCCTGGCAACACGGGCCGGGGTCTGGACACCCATCAGGGCGCGGTACTCCTCTTCAGTCCTGATACCGGGGAACTGCGGGCGGTCATCAATGCCGGCGCCGTCACCGCCCGGCGTACAGCGGCGGTATCCGCTCTCGCCACCCGCTACCTGGCGCGCGAAGGAGAGCTGACCTTGGTGGTGATAGGGGCGGGCAGGCAGGGGAGGGCGCATCTGCAGGCACTGGGCGAGGTGCGGCCACTGCGGGAGGCATTGGTGGTGGATCGGGAGCCGGAAAAGGCGCGGGCATTGGCAGAGGACGTGGACGCGAGCCTGGCCTTTCCCGTGCGGGCCGTGGAAAGCCTGCGTGAGGCTCTGGCGGCGGCCGATATCGTGGTGACCACCACCAGCTCTCATGAGCCCATTCTTCGTCGGGAATGGGTGAGGGCGGGAACCCACATCTGCGCCGTGGGCGCCTCACGACCGCCGGAGCAGGAACTGGACGCGGAAACCGTGGCGGAGGCCTCGCTGTTCGCGGACCGAAGGGAGTCCCTGGTACATGAGGCCGCCGACTATCAGGAGGCGCTGCGGCGAGGTCTCATACCCGGTCCTGCCCACATACGGGCGGAGTTGGCGGATCTGGTGCTGGGGCGGCATCCGGGGAGACGCTCCGTTGAGGAGGTGACGGTGTTCCGTTCGATGGGACTGGCCATTGAGGATGTGGCGGCGGCGGGCTACGCGTTCCACAGAGCTGTGGAGCAGGGCGAGGGATGCTGGGTCGAGGTGTGAGCCGAGGCCGCTAGGGCATAGGAGTGGTGGTCACTCGCTCGAAGAGGGCCTCGGCTGTAGCCTTGTCTCCCATCTGCGTGCCGGTCCGCGTCACGGCTGCCGTGCCTGCGGCCACTCCCCAGCGGAAGGCCTCCTCTACCCTTTTCCCATGCGCGAGGGCCCAGCTCATGCCGGCCACGAAGCTGTCGCCCGCCCCGATGGTGGTGCTGACCTCAACCGGCGGGCTCTCCGCGCGCAGCAGGCCCTCCGGCCAGGCACAGATGGCTCCCTCAGCACCCAGTGTGAGCGCGACAATCTGGGCTGCGCCACTTTCCGTCAGATCTCGGGCGGCCTGAGCCAGTTCCTCCATGGTCATGATGCCGTGGCCGGTCAGTTGGGCAATCTCCCGACGGTTGGGCTTGACCAGGTAGACGCCCTCCTCCAGAGCCAGCCGCAGTGGCTCCTGGGATGTGTCCAGCACCACCCTCACGCCGTGCTTCTTGGCCAAGCGAACTGCCCGCGCGTGGAAATCCGCCGGGACCCCTTGCGGCAGGCTCCCGCTCACCACCAGATGCGTGCAGCCCTTCTGCAGTTCGGTTTCCAGGGCGTCCAGGCAAGAGCGCCATTCCGATTCGCTGAGCTCAGGACCGGGCAGCACGAAGCGGTACTGACGTCCGCTGCTTGTCTCCATGGCCGAGAAGTTCTCGCGCGTGGCGCCTTTCACGTCAATTGCGTGCCGGGGCACACCGGCTTGGTCGATCAGCTGCTCCAGGAGCCTCCCGGTGAGGCCACCCGCGCAGAAGAGGGCGATGACGTCACTTCCGAAGGCTTGCATCACCCGGGCCACGTTGAGACCTCCGCCTCCCGGCTCGCGGAGTGGGGAGGTGCAGCGCAGCTTGTCGTAGGGAACGACTTCGTCCACGTCGACCGAGTAGTCCAGGGTTGGGTTCAGGGTCATGGTGACGACTTGTGACATGGGGTGCCTCCAGTCCGGTTGTGCCACGGACCTCGCGGTCGTGGGGTGGCGTCAGAAACCGGGTGTCGCAGAAAGCTCTCGATGACGCCCTTCACCACCTCCGCGACGGCGAAATCTGCACGAGTACCTCCGCTCTACACGCTCACTGTCGGGCAAGGATAGAGCAAACGCCGGCAACCGGCCGCCTCAGGCGCATGGGAGCGCGCGCTTCACCTTCGGCCGCTACAATCCGGAGGAGGACGCGGACGGCGTCATCGGTGCCGTTGCCGACGTGGCGGGGCAGGGAACGAGCCTCTCGGGACGTATGAGATAGGATGGCCCGCGGCGCAGGATCTCCCGCCGGGAGGTGGATGCCAACGGTTGCTGAGTTGCCGTGCCGGGAGGAAGTCTGAGTGGGCATACTATCGTGGATTGTGCTGGGGGGCTTGGCGGGATGGGTGGCCAGCCTCATCATGCATCGCAACCGCCAGATGGGCTGCATCGCCAATATCGCCGTGGGTGTGATTGGGGGCGTGATCGGAGGCTGGATCATGAGCCTCTTCGGCTCCACGGGCGTGACCAACTTCAGTTGGCGGAGCTTCGTGGTGGCGTTGCTGGGAGCCGTGGTGTTGCTGGCCGTCCTGGGGCTCTTCACCCGCGGCCGGGGGCGCTGACCGCCGGGTGCGGCTCTGCAGTGCACTGGGTGTCTGAAAGCTGTGTGTGGGAAGCGAGGTTGGGCGGTCGGTGCCGCTCAGCGAGGGGAGGTGCTGCCATGACGGAAGTTGGATCCGCGCGCGTGAGGCGAGGTGCCGCGGCCGCGGTCGTGCTCTGCCTGCTGCTGGCCCTGCTGGTGCTGTTGATGGCCCCGGCGGCAGCCCTGGCCGATATCTGGAGCGACATCAGCGATGCCGAGTGGTTGTCTGTCTACCATGTGACGGCCACGGACGCCCACGATCTGGCCCAGGGCTACCCCGGGAACCTGTTCAAGCCCGCGGAGCCCGTGACCAGGGGCCAGTTCGCCAAGATGGCGGTCCTGGGGCTGGACGTGCCCACGCTGACCCCAGGGGAGGCCACATTCCCCGATGTGCCGTGGGGCAGCACCTTCTACCCGTATGTGGAGGGCGCCGTTGCCGCCGAGATAATCGGCGGGTATGTGAACGGCACCTATGGCCCGGATGACAACCTGCTGCGCCAGCAGGCCTACTCCATCCTGGGCAAGCACCTGTCCTCGTTCGAGATCGCGACCTACGGCCGTCTAGTGGGCGAGGACGGCACGTACGCCAACCTGGCCCAGTGGTACTCAGCCGAGGGACTCGCCCTTCTCAGCAAGTACACCGACGCCAGTCTCGTTGAACCGGTGCACCGGGCGGCCACGGCCTATCTGGTCTCGCGTCAGGTGGTGCTCGGCTCGCAGGTGGGAGGCAAATGGTACCTGTCGCCCGGGGCCACTCTGAACCGCGCGCCCGCCGTGGCCATGATCCTCCGCACCACGCGAGAAGTGGCCAAGTCGGGTCTCCCCACCATCACGTCGGTGACGCCGGCGGAAGGCCCGGTGGGGGGCGGCACTGCTGTTGTCATCCAGGGGCACGGTTTCGTGGACGTGACCCGGGTCGGCTTTGGGAACCAGGACGCGGAGTCGTTCACGGTCAACAGCGGCACCAGCATCACCGCCATCTCACCTGACGTCGGCTCCGGTCGCAGCGTTGACATCTCCGTGACCAACAGCTTTGGTGTCTCAGACAACACACCGGCGGACAACTTCACGTATCTGGTGGCACCGGTGATCACGCTACTGAGCCCCTCCACCGGCCCAACTGCAGGGGGCAACGAGGTTGCCATCCACGGGGCCAACTTCGTGGGCGTCAGCAGCATCATGTTCGGGGACGCCACGGTGACCGCCTACGTCGTCGGCAGCAGCACGCTCATCACGGCCACGGCGCCTGCCCACCTTGCGGGCGACGTCACGGTGCAGGTGACGGCCGGTGGAGGTACCAGCTCACAGGCCCTGCCGGCGGCCCGCTACACATACGGCGTGGCGCCCACCCTCCGCGCGGTGGAGCCTCGCTCGGGCCCGGTCGTGGGTGGCAACACCGTGACCATAACCGGCGCCCACCTCTCAGGGGCAACCGGAGTCAGCTTCGGCGCTCAAGCAGGCCAGATCCTCACCGCGGCGGACGGCACCATCACCGCCGTGGTACCGGCGCAGCCCGTGGGCAGTGGACAACTCCCGCGTGATGAGGCGGTGGCGGTCTCGGTAGTGACGCCCGTGGGCACGGCCACGCTGCCGGCCGGCTACATGTATCTGCTTCCGCCCACCCTCACCCACGTGGATCCCGAGGCCGGGCCGCACGGTGGGGGGCAGACGGTGACCATTGCCGGATACCATCTCTTCCAACTCAGTGAGGTGACCTTCGGCGGGCAGGACGCCACCGTGGTGAGCACGGCGGCGGACGGTCGCTCCGTCACCGTGAAGACGCCGGCCCACGTGGCGCAGAAGGTTGACGTTGTGGTGGGGACACCGGGGGGAAGCGCTACGCTTCCTGAGGCCTATCGGTTCGTGGAGCCTCCCACCATCATGTTGCTGAGCCCCACCTCGGCGCCGGCCGCGGGGCCGCCCGTGGACGTGACCATCACGGGCACCAACTTCGTGGACGTGACCGCGGTCAGGTTCGGCACTACCAACTGCGTGGCGGAAACCGTGAATGAGCAGACCCTGCGTGTGACGGTTCCCTCTCACGCCGGCGGGGTGTTCGACGTCTTCGTCAGAGCTGTTGGAGGCGAGGTCACCGCTGAAGATGCGTTCACCTTCACCTACACCTTGAGCGGTGTGGTGAAGGATGACACGACCGAGGAACCCATCAAGGGCGCCACCGTCACCATTTACAGAGTCGAGGGCGCAACAACAACGGAGGTGGTCGTCGCCACCACGGGCGCTGACGGCACGTACGGCCAGGCGTTGCCGCCGGGCACGTACAAGGTGAAGGCTGAGGCGGAAGCCTTCGACGTCCAGTGGTACAACGACAAGGCCGACGAGGCCACCGCCAACGCAGTGAGCCTGCTCAGCGGCAGCGAAGCGGCTGTCAACTTCAGTCTCGTGCCAGTCGAGACGTAGAGTGACCGGGGGCGGCCCGGGGGCTCAAGCCCCCGGGCCGCCCCACCGTACGCCTGCATGAACGACAGCTTGTGGCCGGAGGTCCGCGCTCGTCTTGACGCAGGCACCTGCCGCCCGCAACCCGTGCGCCGGGTCTTCATCCCCAAGCCCGGCGGCAAGGTGAGAGGCCTGGGGGTGCCGGCGGTCCTTGACCGTCTTATGCAGCAGGCTCTTCTTCAGGTGCTCACTCCCATCTTCGATCCCGGCTTCTCGGAGGCGAGCTACGGCTTCCGGCCCAAGCGCTTGGCGCAGCAGGCCGTGCGCCGGGCTCAAGAAGCCATCGCACGCGGTCACTCCTGGGTGGTCGACCTCGACCTGGAAGCCTTCTTCGACCGGGTGAACCATGACGCCCTCATGGCTCGTCTCGCGCACAGGATAGACGATAAGAAAGTGCTTCGGCTCCTTCGTGCCTACCTGAAGGCGGGCGTCATGCAGGACGGCGTGAAAGCGCCCCAAGAAGAAGGTACTCCCCAGGGCTCACCGCTCTCGCCGCTTCTCGCCAACATCATGCTGGACGACCTCGATCGGGAACTTGACGCTCGGGGTCACCAGTTCGTCCGCTATGCCGACGACATCATGATCTACGTGAAGAGCGCAAGAGCCGGTGGGCGGGTGATGGCGAGCACCAGGACCTTCGTCGAGAAGCGGCTGAAGCTCCGGGTGAACGAGGCCAAGTCAGCGGTGGCTCCCGCCACCAGTCGCCCGTTCCTCGGCTTCGCCTGCTATCGCAGAGACAAAGAGGTGAAGGTGAGGCTCGACCCAAAGGCCAAGGCGGCGGCGAAAGCTAAGATTCGCCGCCTGACTGGACGCTCCTGGCGGGTCTCCATGGAAGTGCGGATAAAGGTCCTGAACCGCTTCACGTGGGGCTGGGTCGCCTACTTCGCGCTGGCCGACACCTTCTCAGTCTTCGCAGAACTCGACGAATGGCTTCGTCGAAGGCTGAGGCAGGTCCGCTGGAAGGAGTGGAAGAAACGGACGGGTCGCTACCGCGGCCTGGTCGCCTGCGGCATCCCGCCGTGGCTGGCTCGGAAATGGGCCGGCTCCGGTCGGGCGTGCTGGCGCGTTGCCGGTTCACCCGTGCTCCAGCGCGCCCTCCCGGTTTCATACTGGCAAGAGATGGGTCTGGCTGGATTTCTCGGTCCCTACCGTCAGCTTCGGGATGCTCGGCGAACCGCCGGATGCGGGCCCGCATGTCTGGTGGTGTGGGAGGGGCCGGGGTGAGCCCGGCCCCTACCCGATCCTCGTCATCCGCGGCGTCTCTACTCCGAGAGGGCCTGTGTCACAGCGCTCGGCTCCGTGACCGGCGGTGAGCAGGAGGCACCTCGGCATACCCAAGCTGTGGCAGCGGCATCCGGCCCCTGGGGCTCGCGGCCTTTGAGGAGCGGGACTTGGGTGGGGCGACCCGGTTCACGGAAGCCCAGCACCACGTGCGGAAGGAAACGGTCCCGCACGGCGGAGAGGAGGTCCTGGGTGTCTGCTCGGCCGCTCGGGCCCACCACTGCCACCTCCCATCCCGCCTTGGCCGCCAGTTCCAGCGCGATCAACCACTGCCCAAAGGCGGTGGGGTAGCGCAGGGGTAGGTCTCCCACCGTGGCCAGCGCCGCCTCTGCCGCCCGCCTGTATCTGTCCTCACCGGTGAGGGCCGCCAGGCGCAGCAGCGCCGTGGCGGCCACCGAGCCACCGCAGGGGACGGCGTTGTCCTGCAGTTCACGGGGGCGGGAGATAAGCGGTTCGTGATCGTGGGGCGTATCGAAGAACCCCCCGCATGGCGCGGCAAAGTGCTCAAGGATCTTCTCCGCCAGGTCACGGGCGGTCACGAACCACTTCTCGTCCAGGTCGGCCTGGTAGAGGGCGAGCAGTCCCTCCATCACGAAGGCCTGGTCCTCCAAGAAGCCCTCGCGCCGAGGGGCCCCCTCCAGCCGGCTGTGCGACAGCCGCCCGTCCGGCAGTCGCATGGTCTGGAGGAGGAAGGTGGCGTTCGCACGCGCGGCCTCCAGGTAGTCGGGGCGTCCCAGCGCGGTTCCCGCCTCCGCCAGCGCCATCAGCGTCAGCCCGTTCCAGGAGGACAGGATCTTGTCGTCGCGATGTGGCCGCACGCGCTTCGCGCGGGCGGCCCGCAACCGGTCTCGCACCCCTGCCAAGGCTTCGGCGGCATGGGTGGAGGATAGGCCTCGCGCTGCCGCGGGTCGCGCGACGATCTGGTCCAGGCGCCCTGCGCGGCGCAGGATGTTCCGCCCTTCGAAGTTGCCCTCCTCTGTCACGCCGTACACCTCGGCATAGAGCCCGTCCGGCGTGTCGGCTTGGGCCACCTCGCCCTGCTCCCATACGTAGAATCTGCCCTCTTCGCCTTCCGTGTCGGCGTCGAGCGTGCTGTAGAAGGCTCCCGCCGGGTGGCGCATCTCCCTCAGCAAGAAATCCAGGGTCTCCTCCACCACCAGCCTCAACTCTGTGTCGCCGGTGAGCCGGTAGGCGTGCAGGTAGGCGCGGGCCAGCAAGGCGTTGTCGTACAGCATCTTCTCAAAGTGGGGGACCGTCCAGACTTCATCGGTGGCGTAACGGTGGAAGCCGCCGCCCAGGTGGTCGAAGATGCCCCCCGCGGCCATGGCCTCGAGGGCGTACAGCGCAGCCTGCAGCGCGGCGGTGTCACGGTGCAGCGCGTAGTGGTGCAGGAGGAAGTCCACCACCAAGGCCTGGGGGAACTTGGGGGCATTCCCCCAACCCCCATTGACCTGATCCTGCGACTCCACCAAGTCGGCCGCCGCCTGCCGGAGCATGTGGCGCACCGCTTCCCGCCCGCCTTGCGTCCCCATTTCCGTCCAGAGCCCGGCCTCGGCCACTTCGTTGCCACCTTCACCTCCGACAAGGGCGACGGCCATCCGTTCGGCGGACTCGCGTACCTCCGCCTCTCGTGTGCGCCACGTGTCGGCCACGGCCTGCAGTACCTGCCGGAAGCTGGGCCGGCCCCAGCGTGGCGTGGGCGGGAAGTAGGTGCCGCCGTAGAAGGGCATGCCCTCGGGCGTCAGCCACACGCTCATGGGCCACCCGCCCTGCCCGGCGATGTGGATCACCGCTTTCATGTAGATGGCGTCCAGGTCGGGCCGCTCCTCCCGATCCACTTTGATGCAAATGAACGTATCGTTGAGAAGGCGGGCGGTGTCGAGATCCTCAAAGGATTCGTGAGCCATGACGTGGCACCAGTGGCAGGCGGAGTATCCGATACTGAGGAACGCGGGGCGATTCTCCGCCCGCGCCCGATGAAAGGCCTGCTCACCCCAGGGATACCAGTCGACGGGATTCAGGGCGTGCTGGCGAAGGTAGGGGCTGGATTCCTGAGCCAGATGGTTGGCCATACGGTCTCCTTTGCCGAGGTGGCAGTCTCTCTCCGTGTGTGGTTACCTTCAGACTACGTGACCCCCAGCCCTGGTGTGAGACCAAGCCCCTAGCACGAGGAGGACCTCGATGGGTAGCCCGGAAGCCGACGCCGCGTCCGTTTCGTCCGCGGCTGTGCCAGCTCTGACCGCGGAGCCGGGCATGGAGGTGGCACCTTACACGCGCCTCTCTCCGGCCGAGCAGAGCAAGGTCCAGGAGATCCGAGAGGCGATTGACCTGAATGACCCTCAAGCGGTGCTGCAGTTCGGGTTGCCGGCACAGAACCGTATCGCCGCCTTCGCCGACACGCTGCTGGCCGATGTGCGCGCCAAGGACACAGGCTACGTGGGTGAAGCCCTCAACGGCCTGCTGCAGCGGGTGAAGGATGTGGATGTGGACGCCCTGTCGGCGTCGGCGGAAGGGTCACGTATCCCGTTGATCGGGCGGTTTCTGGACTCCTTCGGCCGTTTCACGCAGCGGTATCGGAAGCTGTCGGTGGAGATCGAACAGATCCTGGACGCGCTGGAGCGCTCCCGCATGAACCTGCTGCGCGACGTCACCGTGCTGCAGAAGATGTACGAGCTGAACCTGGAGTACCTCAAGCAGCTGGATCTGTTCATCGCTGCCGGCGAGAAGGAGCTGGAGGAGGCGCAGACCACGGTGCTCCCCGTCCTGGAGGCAGAGGCGGCCGTGACCCGCGACCCGCTGCACGCGCAGAAGGTGGCGGATCTGCGCCAGACCCTCAACCGCTTCGAGAAACGCCTGCACGACCTCAAGCTCAGCCGTATGGTCTCCATCCAGACCGCCCCCCAGATCCGGCTCATCCAGAACAACAACCAAGCGCTGGTTGAGAAGATACAGACCTCCATCACCACCACTGTCCCACTGTGGAAGAACCAGATCATCATCGCCCTCACCCTCTACCGGCAGCGCAGGTCCCTGGAGCTGCAGCAGGAGGTGAGCAAGACCACCAACGAGCTGCTGGCCAAGAACGCGGAACTGCTGCGGCAGAGCTCGGGCGCCGTGGCCAGGGAGACCGAGCGGGGTGTGGTGGATGTGGAGACACTGAAGAAAGTGAACGACGAGCTCCTGGCCACCATAGAGGAGACACTGCAGATCCAAGCAGAGGGCCGGGTGGCCCGGCAGGCAGCCGAGGTGGAGCTGCGCCGGCTGGAGGATGAGCTGAAGGGGAAGATGATCGAGGCGCGCCGCTGAGGAAGTGCTCCCCGCGGCAAACGGCGCCTTCCGACTCCGCGGCGGAGTCGCTGCGCTCGAAGCTCAGCCCAGGGCGCGAATGAAGACGGTGGTGAGCTGCTCCAGGCCCTCCAGCACGGCATCGGCCAAGGAGGCGTTGAGCGCTCCGGCCGACGCGTGTATGGGGGGCACGCTCACGGTGCGCAGCCCGGCGTCCCGTGCCGAGCGCAGCCCATCGGGTGAGTCCTCCACGGCCAGGCAGGATGCGGGGGGAAGACTGAGTCGGTGGCACACTTCCAGGTACACATCCGGGGCCGGTTTGCCGATGCCCACGTCGTCAGACGAGGCCCAGGCCGAGAACAGCCGGGCTACATCCATGGTTTCCAGCGTGAAGGCGATCACATCAGCGGGCAAGCTGGAGGCCAGCCCCAATCGGAAATCGCGGGCCAGGCGCCGGACGGCGGCTTCCGCACCGGGCATCACGGGCAGGTGAAGGCGGTAGCGGGCCAAGAGCCCGGCGATCACATCAGCGCGGATCTGTTCGTGGCTGAGCGTCAGCTGGTGACGGTCCTTGAGCCAGGCGGCCCACTGCCGTGAGCAGCCGCCGGCCAGAGTCTCGTCGACGGTCAGGGGGCGCCAACGCCCCCCCTGTGCCTTGATGAACTCGCGAACAGTGGTGTCCCAGATCTGCTGGGAATCCAGCAGCACGCCATCCAGGTCGAACACCACCGCTCTGATCATTTCTTCCCCACCTCATGTCGCCGCCGACAGCCTCCCCACGCTACGCTGAGGCAGTTGGCTCGTCAACCTATGTCGCGTGAGCGCTCCTGCCGGTCAGAGGCGTCTCTCTGCGGGGGAGTGTAGAATGATGCCGGTGGAATCAACAGCGCCTCCCGACCAACAGCCTCTGCCTCAGGCTGAGCCTGACAGTGCCCGCTCCGGTCAGCCGCTGCCTCTGTGGCGGCGCATCCTGGAGGTCGTTGCCATGGTGGTGGCGGCCTTCGCCTTGGCCATGCTCATACAGGCCTTCGTGGTGAAGCCGTACGAGGTGCCCACGGGCTCTATGCTGCCCACCATCCAGCTCGGGGACCTGGTGCTGTGTGACCGCATCACTTTCCACTTCCGCGAGCCGCGAGTGGGAGACATCGTGGTCCTGGACAACCCCACTCAGGGGGATCCGCCCTTGGTCAAGCGCGTGGTGGCCGTGGGGGGCCAGACGCTGGATATCCGGAACGGCTGGGTCTACCTGGACGGCGAGCGACAGCCGGAGACGTACGTGGAGGACTCGCGGCGAGACGCCTACTCGTTGCCTTTCCCTGTCACCATCCCCGTGGGTGAGGTGTGGGTCATGGGCGACAACAGGGCGGACAGCGCCGATTCGCGCTATTTCGGGACCAGGAAGGTGAGCACGGTCTTCGGGCGGGCCTTCTTCGTCTACTGGCCCATCCCTCGCTTCGGCTCCCTGCACTAGGCTTTGCTGCAGCCCTGGGCGGGCGGGCGTGTTACTCTCGCTGTGCTGTCCCCGACACGGCATGCAGGAGAGAGAACGGGTGAAATCCACTAACTGCGCGTGGTGGGTCAAGCGCTGGAGCGAGTTGTATCCGCAGAAGCCCGCCATCATCTTCGAGGAGAACGTCACTACCTACGCCGATCTTGACCGGCGCACCCGGGCTGTGGCCACCTGGCTGCAGACGGCGGGCATCGAGAAGGGCGACCGCGTGGTCGTCCTGCTGGAGAACTGCCCCGAGTTCATTGAGCTCTATCTGGCCTGTGCGCGCCTGGGAGCCATTTTCGTCCCGCTCAACTACAGGTTGATGGCTGAGGAGATAGACTACGTCATCCGCAACTGCCGCCCACGGTTGGTGGTGTGGGGAAATAGGGTACGTGCGGCCATCGACCACGTGCACCTGGCCCAGTATCGACCACCGTTGCTCCCGGCGATGGTGGGCGAGGTGGGGATTGAGGATCTGGCCCGGGGCATCGCGGACTACGCGGCGGAGACGGCCGCCTTTGAAGGCCAGACCCCGGTGCTGACGCCCTCGCTGTCTCCCGACGATCTGGAGGATCCCCAGGTCATCATGTACACCTCGGGTACCACCGGCTGGCCCAAGGGCGCGGTTCTCACGCATCGGAAGACCTTCTTCAATTGCCTCAATGCGGATCACTTCTTCGACATGGGCTTTCACGACGTCATGCTCATCGCCCTGCCGCTCTTCCACTCCGGGGGTCTCTTCATCCAGGCCACGCCCTCGCTCTACAAGGGTGCCACCATCATCCTTCACCGCCGCTTCGATCCGCAGCGGGCCTACGATGACATCGAGCGCTTCCAGGTGACCAAATTCCAGGGTGTGCCCACGGTGTTCCGTGCTCTCCTCAAGATTGAACAAGAGCGCCGGGGGCATCTGGAGTCGCTGGCGGTGGCGGCCATCGGTGGGGAGCGGGTCACCCCTGAGATCATGGAGCAGTGTGGAGCTTCGGGCTTCCCTCTGCGGGTGGTAATGGGTCAGACGGAGACCTCCATCCTGCTGTGGGCCACCCAGGAAGAAGTCAAAGAGCGCCCAGGCACGGTGGGGAGGCCGGTGTTCCATGCCGAGGTCGACCTCATGCACGAGAACGGCGGGCCGGTGGAGACGGGGGCCGTGGGCGAACTGGTGGTGCGCGGCAGCGTCACCATGAAGGAATACTGGCAGGATCCGGAGCTCACCGAGACGGTGATGGCCGGCGGTTGGCTGCGCACGGGTGATCTGGCCCGACGTGACGAGGACGGCTACTACTACCTGGTGGACAGGGTGAAAGACGTGTACACCTCTGCCGGCGAGAACGTCTACCCGGCGGAGGTGGAACGCATCCTTTCGCAGCACCCGGACGTGGCGGAGGTGGCTGTGGTGGGTGTTCCCGACCAGGAGTTCGGGGAGGTGGGCTATGCCTTTGTCATACCGCGGGAAGGCGCGGCGGTTGGTCACGAGCCCTTGGCAGACTGGGCCCGGGGGCGCCTGGTCGACTACAAGGTTCCCCGCTACGTGAGCGTTGTGGACGAATTCCCGCGCACCGCCTTGGGCAAGGTCAAGAAGTTCCTGCTGCGGCGTGACGCTCTGGCACACCTTTCCTGGGCCACGACCGAGGAGGCCTAGATCCCGTGCGAGGGCTTGATCCCGTTCTGCCGCCTTCCGTGCGCCCGCCCCGCACTGCCCGTCGGCTGGAGGCACGTCGCTGCGCCATGGGCGAACTCCCCCCTGACCTGCTGCTCTCCGGCGGCGTCGTCTTCAACGGCGTGACCGGCGAGTTCCTGTCCGGGCTCAATATCTGGGTGAAAGAGGGACTGATCGCATATGTGGGGCCGGAATTGCCGTCCGACTGGGCTGCGGAGATCCCCCTGGGGGGCAGGGCGGTGGTGCCCGGCCTCATAGATGCCCACACCCACCCTTTGAGCTTCGTCCGGCTGGAGGAGTTCGTGGAGCACGTGGTGCCCAGCGGGGTCACCACGGCCATCTTGGAAACTGATGACCTGCCACGCGTGGTGGGGATGGCCGGCTATCGTGAGGTGGCTCGGCAGGCGGCTGTGCAGCCGCTTCGTCTCTTCTACACCGCTTCGCCATTGGGTGGGCTCACGCCGGCAGAGGAGCTGATGGTTCCGGGGTGGGAGGAGATCGCCACGTTGTTCTCCGACCCTCGTTGCCTGGGTGTGGGAGAGGTCTATTGGAGCAACCTGCTGTTGCCGGGAGAGCAGGGCGAGCGGCTCCGGAGTCTGATCAATGCGGCGCTGACGGCAGGCCGGCTGGTTGAAGGGCACACCGCCGGAGCGGGGGGGAACAAGCTGCAGGCCTACGTGACCGAAGGAATCTCCTCGTGCCACGAGCCCATCACGGCGGAGGAAGTGGTGGATCGGCTGCGGCTGGGGCTGTGGGTGCTGTTGCGGCAGGGCGGGGTGCGCAAGGAGTTGGAGGGTGCGTCCGCAGTCTTCGACCTGCCGCTGGATTTCCGGCGCCTGGCTCTCTCCACTGATGGCCAGAACCCACAGGGCTTCATTGACGAAGGCTACCTCGATGCGGCCGTGCGCGAAGCGCTGCGCCGCGGAGTAGCTCCGCGCATCGTATACCAAATGGTGACCATCAATGCGGCCGAGCACTTCAGACTGGACGGCATGGTGGGTGTGATCGCCCCCGGTCACTACGCCGACTTGGTGATCATACCCTCGCCCCAGGACTACCGGCCGGAGCTGGTTCTGTGCGAAGGCCGCATCCTGTACGAAGCCGGAGGGCGCAAGGTGCGGCCCGCCGGTGCGGATTTCCCGGAGGCCTTCTACCACACCATGAACGCGGACCTGCCGGGGGCGGCGGAGCCGGCTTGGCCGGCGGAGCCCATCGCGGCCGGTGCCTGCCTGCGCTGCCTGGAGTACGTCAGTCGTCTGGTGACCAAGGAGACCAACCTGGAGCCGGAGGGGACGGAGGCGGTTGCCGCACGGGCTCTGCTGGCCGGCGATCCCCCTCCGCACGGCCGGGGGGATCTCAACCTACTGTTGGCCGTGGACCGGCTGGCTGCTCGAGGTGCCTTCCTGGGCCTGAGCAAAGGCTATGGGCTGCGGGAGGGCGCGGTTGGATCGAGTGTGTGCTGGGACACGGGCGATGTGTTGGCTATCGGTTGTGACCAGACGTCGCTGCGCACCGTGGTGGCCCGGTTGTCCGAAACCGGCGGGGGGGCCGTCTATGCGCGAGGAGGCGAGGTGGTGACGGAACTGCAGAGCCCCATCTGCGGCTTGGTGTCCGAGGGGTCCATGCGGGAGGTGGCGGACGGCATGCGCCGCCTGAGTGAGGCCCTGGTCCAGGCGGGGGTGCCCTGGGAGAACCCGGTCCTCTCGCTCATCACGCTGGCCACACCGGCCATACCGCATTTCCGGGTCACCCACCGCGGGTACGTGCGCCTGAAGGACCGAGCGGTCTTGGGAGTAGCCGTAGACCAAAGGTAGTAGTCGTGCGGTGGTCCCGACCCGCTTGCCATGGGCGAGCGATA
>JAAYAL010000040.1 GCA_012719395.1 Gaiellales bacterium
GGGGTGGTGGTCAACCGGGCGGGAGTGGGTGACGACCGTGTTCACCATTTCTGCCGGCAGCAGGGCATTCCTCTGCTGCTGGAGATCCCCGATGACCGCAGGATCGCGGAGGCGTACTCGCGTGGGCGGCCGGCCGTGGATGAGTTCCCGGAGTACCGGGCTGGTTTCGCGGCGTTGTGGGAAAGAGCTGTTGACCTGGCGGAGGGGCGATGAAGGAGTTGGTGATCATCAGTGGGAAGGGAGGCACCGGCAAGACCAGCCTGGCCGCCTCCTTCGCCCTCTTGGCCCCGCGCCCCGTGGTGGCCGATTGCGACGTTGACGCTGCGGATCTTCACCTGTTGCTGGCTCCCCAGATTCGCGAGCGCCACGAGTTCCGGAGCGGCCGGCAGGCTGTGGTGCGCCCCGAGGCATGCACCGGCTGCGGTATCTGTGCCGAGGTGTGCCGCTTCGGTGCCGTGCAGCAAAGGGAGCAGACAGAGGAAGGCGCGGTGTACGGAATAGACCCGGTGGCCTGCGAGGGTTGCGGTGTATGCGTGCACGAGTGCCCGGAATCGGCCATCGACTTTCCGGAATGCGTCTGCGGTGAGTGGATGCTGTCCGACACGCGCTCCGGACCGATGGTCCACGCGCGGTTGGGTATAGCCGCTGAGAACTCGGGGAAGCTGGTGACCACCGTGAGGCAGCAGGCCCGGTGCGTGGCGGAGCAAGGGAGACATGACCTCATCATCGTGGACGGCCCTCCGGGCATAGGGTGTCCGGTCATCGCCTCCCTCACGGGGGCGTCGTTGGTGCTCGTGGTCACTGAGCCCACCGTGTCTGGAGAGCACGATCTGGAACGGGTCCTGCAGTTGGCCCGGCACTTTGAGGTGCCGGCGGCGGTATGCGTCAACAAGTGGGATCTCAATCCCGATCACGCCGGCCGTATCGAGGAGATGGCGACGGAGACCGGCGCGGTTCCCGTGGGCCGGGTCAGGTATGACCGGGAGGTCACGAAAGCGCAGGTGGACGTCAAAACGGTGGTGGAGACGGATGCGGACGCCGGACAGGACGTGCGTCAGGTCTGGGGCCGGCTGGTCTCGCTGATGGAGAAGGGATGAGTGTGGGTCGGTGACGGCGGGGTCCCCCCCCGGATCCCTTGGGTGAAGCATCGCCCGGCGACAGAACCCGAGGTTCACGAAGTGTCGGCGCCGGCGGAGAGAGACTCCGCCGGCGCCACGTGTGGGAGGGAGACTTCGTCACCAACCTCTACGCGTGGCCTGTCACCGAGGCTGGGATACGGCCTTGCATCCGCCACCCCATGATTGCATAATACCATATACCTGTTATTGGCATATAGCTGTGTGGTGGGAGGGCTTCAGAGGGAGCCCGGGAGATCACCAGGAGAAGCGGAGGCTTTCTGATGAGTATGGAGTGCCAACAAACCGACCAGCGCCTTGAGTCTCGCATGAGCCAGATCTCTCAGAAGCTGCTTGTGCTCTCCGGCAAGGGAGGCGTGGGAAAGAGCACCGTTGCCGTCAACCTGGCGCTGGCCCTGCAGCGCGCGGGCAAGAAGGTGGGGTTGCTCGACGTGGATGTCCACGGTCCCAGTGTCCCCACCATGCTGCGGTTGTCGGATCGTCCGGTGCCCATCGATGAACAGAACCTGCTACCCGTCATGTACCGAGGTCACCTGCCGGTGATGTCCATCGGCCTGTTCCTCGATAGCAGCGACTCGGCCGTGGTGTGGCGGGGGCCCATGAAGTACAGCGCCATTGAGCAGCTGCTTCGCGACACTGAGTGGGGTCAGCTCGATCACCTGGTGGTTGACTGCCCGCCCGGGACGGGTGACGAGCCTCTCTCCGTCATCCAGATGATGCATCCCACCGCGGCGGATGGTGCGGTCATCGTCACTACGCCGCAGGATCTGGCTCTTGTGGACGTGCGGCGGTCCATCCGCTTCTGCCAGCTGCTCAAGCTACGCATCCTGGGTGTGGTGGAGAACATGGACGGTTTCACCTGTCCCAACTGCGGAAGCCACTACAATATCTTCAGCTCAGGGGGTGGGCGTGAACTGGCCGCCAAATTCAAGGTGCCATTTCTGGGTTCGCTGCCCATCGATCCTGCCGTGGTGGAATGCGGTGACAGCGGCGCACCGGTGGTGGAGTCGCATCCGGATTCGGTGCCTGCGCAGTCCTTTGCCCAGATGGCTGCGATATTGGCGGGACGTCAGCAGTAGACCCCTAATCGAGATGAGGGCACGGACGTGGAACAAGAGGGAAGGACTGGGAACGTGGTCAGCGCGGCGCTGATCGATCACGCGCAACGTCCACGCAACAACTTCGCCCTGTCGAATTTCAGTGGGCGTGCACGGATCACAGGCCCATGCGGCGACACCATGGAGTTTTGGGTGCAGGTGCGTGACAATGTGGTGGAGCAGGCCACGTTCACCACTGACGGGTGCGCCATCTCGCACGCATGCGGGAGCATGACCACCTGCATGGCGGAGGGTCGGCCGTTGACGGAGATCGAGGAACTGGGACCGGAGCATGTCATCAATGCCTTCAGCGGCCTACCGGAGGATCACGTGCACTGCGCGCTTCTCTCGACGAACACCCTCAAAGCGGCCTGTGCTGATGCTGGAGTGTTGGCGGTCTCTGCATACGCGGGGACGGCGGAGGTGGGCGCGGGCCAGGACTTGGGTGTGACGGTGCGGGTGGCCGTTCCCGTCGCGGAAGGCAGGCTGTGCCCGCATTTCGGACATTGCGAGAGCTTCACGTTGGTGGATGTCGAGTCGGGCACCATGAGGGTCCTTGAGAGACGTGACGCGACGCCACCGCCGCACGAGCCCGGTGTTCTGCCGCGCTGGCTGGGGGAGCAGGGAGTGCAGGTTGTCATCTGCGGCGGTATGGGAGAGCAGGCACAGGAGCTTCTCGCGGATGAAGGTATCCAGGTGGTATTGGGAGTGGCGCCGGATATCCCTGAGCATCTGATATCCGACTACATCTCAGGCAAACTCCAGATCGGCGAGAATACGTGTGACCACTGACGCCGGACCCGAAGCGAGGCGGGCCAATGGGCGGGGCGGGACAGATATCCGTGCTGGAGCTTCTTCGCCCGGCGGACACTCGAACCGGCACGCCTGAACGCTCCGGCGCCCCCATCCTCAAGAGCAAGGAGAGCATGATGGAGGCACGTTTCCGTGGCAGTCGCGGCCAGGCCTTCACATTGATGCCGGGTGACTTTCGGGGGACCCTCTAGGAGGCGCTGGGCCGAGAGCCGGCCACGGGCCACGAGCGCTACTGCCCCTGTGGCTGCTGAAGGGGACGGACGGCAGTGCGCGCCCCGAGGTCAGCCTACGATCATCCCCGCCAACCTCCACACCCAATTGACCGTGGCACCCAGGGCCAGCGCCAGTGCCACCTCGCCCGCGGAGACCAGCACGGCCATCCTGGTCCCGAACTCGCGGCGGAAGACGGCGATGGTGCTGATGCAGGGAACGTACAGCAGCACGATGAGGGCGAAGACGTACATCTGCTGGGCGCTGAGGACCAGGCCGAACTCCGTGGTCCCCAACAGGGCGGCCAGCATGATGAGGGCCAGTTCCTTGCGCAGCACGCCGAACACCAGCACGATGACGGTGACCGGGGGCAGCCCCAGGACAGTCTGGGTGAAGGGCGCCAGGAAGGCGGCGATGGGCTGCAGCCAGCCCAACCATTCCAGCACGAAGAGCAGGAAGCTACCGGCCACGATGATGGGGAAGGCAAACGCCGCGAAGTCCTTGAGGCGGAACCAGGTCTGCTTGAGCGAAAGGCGAAGACCCGGATTGCGCAATCGGGGCATCTCCATGATCAGCCCCACGTTCTCGCCGGGCAGGTGGCGGTTGAGCAGCCGGCCTGCCAGGAAGACGATGAGCAGGTCCAGCAGGTAGAGGCTCACGGCCGGCCAGAAGCCCACGAAGGCCCCCACCAGGCCCAGGATCACGACGGTCCGGGCGGAGCAGGGCACCAGGGTGGCCAGGATTCCGGCGATGAGGCGGTCACGGTCGCGTTCCATGATGCGCGTGCCCAGCACCGCCGGTACGCTGCACCCGTAGCCGAGGAATATGGGGATGAAGGCCTTACCATGCAGCCCCAAGCGATGCATGATGGTGTCCGTCAGGAAGGCCATGCGGGCCAGGTAGCCCGAGTTCTCCAGCACGGAGAGGATCACGTAGAAGGGAACCAGGTAGGGCAGTGCCACCGAGATACCGGCCAGCACGCCCTGGATCAGCCCCTGCCACAGGAAGTTGGCCCATACCTGGCTGAGCCCCAAACCGTAGAAGGCCTCCTCCAGGGCTGCGAAGGCCCCGTCCAGCAGACCGGCCGCCCATCCTCCCACCTGGAAGATGAGAGCGAACATGGCGAACATGACGAGCACCAACGCCGTCCAGCCCAAGACGCGATGAAGCAGCAGTGAATCCAGCCGTTCCGCTCCGCTCGCCCTCCCGGTCGAGCTCCGGTGCACTGCCGCCGCGGCGATGCGCCCGGCCACGGCGTATCGTTCCGCCGCGATGATTCCGGCCGCCTCATGGCCGTGCACCGCCTCCAATTCGGCCGCGATGCTCTGGGCTTCAGCCACCACTTCGGGGAAGCCGGCCAGGAGACGCTCCATCTCCGGGTCTCTCTCCAGCAGCTTGAGGGCCACGAACCGGGGCGGCATGCCGGTCACCGTCGCGGGGAGGGTGGCGGTTGCCAGCAATCCCTGCACCCGCGCGACGGCTTCCTCGACTTCCCGCCCATATCGCGGCGCCGGGGCCGGTTGCTTCCCGGCATGCGCCAGGGCGGTCTCCACGAGCAGTTCCAGCCCTTTGCCGGCGGCGGCCGTGGTCTTGACCACGGGCACACCCATCTCTGCGGCTATCAGCTCCGTGTCGATATCCAGTCCCTGCTTGGCGGCGATGTCAGTCAGATTGAGGGCCAAGACGGCGGGAGTCTCCAGCTCCCGCAGTTGCAGCGCAAGGTACAGGTTGCGCTCCAGGACGGTGGAGTCCAGCACGTCGATGACCACATCACCCAGTCCTGTGGCGAGGAACTCCCGAGCCACCAGTTCCTCTTGGGAGTAGGTGGAGAGTGAGTAGATGCCGGGGAGGTCCACCACCCGCAGGTGCCTGCCTTGGAAGAGGAAGGTCCCGTTGGCCAGTTCCACGGTCTTCCCCGGCCAGTTGCCTATGGTCTGATTCATGCCAGTGAGGGCATTGAACAGCACGCTTTTGCCCACATTGGCATTCCCCACCAGCACCAACGTGGGCTCGGCCCCGGCTTTCGCTTGGGGCGGCGTGCCGGCGGGCAGAAGCGGCGAGGGAGTGACGGGTGGATGTGACATGTCAGGCGGAAGGGGCGGGGTGGCTTGCGCACTGCGTCACGGGGGCCACGAGGATCTTGGCCGCGACGCCGCGACCCAGGGCCAAGCGAGCACCGTGCGCCTCCACGGTGATGGGGCCGTGGCGGTGCCGTCTCTCCACCCGCACCACTGCGCCCGGTCCCACCCCCATATCCTCCAACCGCCGTCTCTGGAATCGTCCGGCGCTCAGAAGGACCACTCGATATTCACCGTTGTCGGCGTCGCACAGCCGGATCACACCCTCGTCCAGCATGGCCCCGAGCCGGCCGAGACGGCAACAGGCCGCCCTCACGGCACCTTCATCTTCCAGGTGCTCAGCGCGGCAGGCTTCTTCGTGCGCCGAGGCCTCCCGCAGCCCGAGCGAGCGGAGCAATCTTTCGGCCAGCTCATGCCGCTCGAAGACGCGTTGCCCCGTGTGCCTCCCCTGGGGGGTGAGGCTGACGATCTCGTTCTCCAGCCTGATCTTCCTCTCGAGCGCCAGATCCGTGAGGGTGTCTGCCACCGGCCGCTGCGACAGATCAGGTTCCGCCATGAGATCAGCCAGTGATGCCGTGCGGCCCTGGGTCTCCATGCGATACAGAGCCTCAAGGCACTCCTCGCGATCCTCCCGACAGATCTCTCGCTGTTCGTCTCGCATCTCAGCCCTTCCAGTGATGCTTGCTGTTCCGCTCACCGCCGCCCGCATGGGTTTAAGTATACCGAAGTCACGAGATTAGGTAGTACTAATTCATGGTCGTCGATGGTTCGCGAGAAGCGCTGCCCACGGGTTACGGGCGCAGGCTGCGGCGCCCGCCGGGCGCAGTGATAGAATTGGCCGGGCCCGATCGACGTGTTCGGCGAGCCGCAGCCGTTTTCGCACCTCTGAGATCAGGAAAGGCTTCATGATCCCACGCGAGAAGCTCCATGAGGGCAAGGCCAAGGTGGTCTACGCCACCGACGACGCTCAGGTCTACATCCAGGACTTCAAAGACTCGGCCACCGCCTTTGACGGCAAGAAGAAAGGCACCATCACCCAGAAGGGCCGCATGAACAACGCCATCTCCGCACGGCTGTTCGCCCTCTTGGAGGATGCCGGCGTCCCCACTCATTTCCTGGGTGTGGAGACGGAGACTGCCATGCGCATCCGGCGTCTGGATATGTTCAAGGTGGAGTTCGTGGTGCGCAATGTCGCTGCCGGCTCGCTTTCCAAGCGCATCGGCTACCCGGAGGGAACGCCACTCAAGAACCCGCCGGTGGTGGAGTGCTACTACAAGGATGACGAGCTGGGAGATCCGCTGCTCTGCCAATCTCACCTGGATGAGTTGGGCGTGGTGAGCCCGGAGGAGCTGGCGCGGGCCACTGAACTGTCCAAGCAGGTCAACTCCGTGCTCGGCGCCTTCTTCGCGGAGCGCGGGGTTACGCTGGTGGACTTCAAGCTGGAGTTCGGCAAGGATGCCGAGGGCGTGGTGCGCTTGGGTGACGAGATCTCGCCGGATACCTGCCGTTTCTGGGACAGTGCCACCGGGGAGAAGCTGGACAAGGACCGTTTCCGGCGGGACATGGGTGGAGTGGAAGACGCATATGCGGAGATCCTGCGTAGGATCTCCGACTAGAGCGGTGGGGGAGATGGCCGGCGAAGGCGGGGTGTGATGGCTGAGACAGTGTGCCCGCGCTGCGGGCACAAGAACAGCTTCATCAAGGGTTTCCTGCCGGAGACCTGTGTGTGCCGTGTGTGCCAGAGCCAGCTGGATTGGCGCGAGATCCCGGGTGCCGGGCCGGATTGTGCGGCTTCGCCTGGGCCCGAGGCCGACCAGGCCGCCGTCAAGGGTGGGCCCGGCGAGCCTCCGCCTCCGACCCGCGTCTGAGCGCGGGTCCCGAACACCAAATGGGAGCAGGCCATGACTGAGATGCACGAGCAGACGCCGTCTGGACGCTCGGTACAGGCGTGCGGCGGAGGCGCGAGCCTGGAGGATTACCCCCCGCCCCCTGCTACCTCCGGTGAGATCCTGTTGGGCCTGTTGAGCAGCCCCAATATCGCCGGATGGCGTTGGCTGCAGGAGCAACCAGAGCGCGGAGCCGCCGCCGCGGTTTCGGGCATAGACGCCGGGTTGCTGAGTGCGGACGGTGGGCGGCCGGGGATTGTGCTCTGCACCGTGGGCACGGGGCCGCGGTGTTCTCTCAGCCCCTACCGAGGGGGCAAGGAGGCCGTGGCGGAGGCGGCTCTCACCGTCTCCTGCCTGGGGGCCACTCCCGTGGCGTCAACCTACTATCTCAGCGGTCCGAGCCCGCGGCAAGGCGCCGTCGCCTTGCCGCTTGCGGATATTGTGAGCGGGGTGGTGGAGTCCTGCACGGCTCTTGGTAGCCCGCCTGCGGCCGGCGACGCCTTCTTCACCAACGACGTTCCCGGCGAGCCTGGTCTTCTTTCCCTGGTGACAACCGTGTTGGGCCTGTTGGGCGGTACTGCCCGTGGTGGTGGTGCGCATTTCGCGCGGGAGGGGGATGCCGTGGTCCTGTTGGGGGATGCCATCCCGCAGATAGACGGCTCCGAATACCAGCGAAGGTGGTTCGGACGCATGGAGGGGATCATCCCGGATGTGGATCTTCGGGTGGAGGCCAACCTGCAGCAAGTGGTGCGGGAGGCCGTGGCCACCGGCGTGGTGCGGTCGGCGCGGAGTTGCGGGCGGGGCGGTTTGGCCGTGGCTTTGGCGGAATGCTGCCTGGGAGGCATGGGCGTCCGGCTCAACCTGGATCGGATCCCCGGCGCTGCGCCTGCCTACGGCGGTGCGCGCGCTGATGTGGCGCTCTTCGGGGAGGCCGCCACGCGGGCGGTGCTCTCGCTGGCGCCGGAGCGTGTGGATGACTTGGAGCGTCTCTGCGCCGCCGGCGAGATTCCGTTGATCGCGCTGGGGCATGTCGGTGGGGACAGCTTGGCGTTTGAGATCCGCGGCGAACAGGTGGGGGTGGCGGTGTTGGCACTGCAGGAGGTGCGGACGTGGGGTCTGACAGAGGCCGGGGCATGACAGGGACGCGCCGGGAGGGACCGCGCGACGAGTGCGGCGTCTTCGGCATCTACGCGCCGGAACGAGATGTGGCCCGGCTCACCTTCTTCGCGCTTTTTGCCCTGCAACACCGGGGGCAGGAGTCGGCGGGGATCGCGGTGTCGGATGAGGGGCAGATCCTGGTCTTCAAGGACGTGGGGCTGGTCTCCCAGGTCTTCCGCGAGGACGTGCTGCGCAGCCTCACCGGTCAGATGGCCATAGGACATGTGCGCTACTCCACCACGGGCTCCACGGGTTGGGCCAATGCCCAGCCCGTCATCCGCAGCCGCACCACCGGTGATCCCTTGGCCTTGGCCCACAACGGCAACTTGGTGAACACCGACGAGCTGCGCCGCCATCTGGAGGCTCGGGGTGTCGCCCTGGGATCCAGCTCGGATACGGAGGTGATCGCAGCGTTGCTGGCCGCTCACCCGGCCCGGGATGTGAAAGAGGCCGTCAGCGAGGTCATCCCGCGGTTGCGCGGGGCTTTCAGCGCCGTGGTGGTGACGGACGGCCAGGTCATCGGTTTCCGTGATCCCTACGGCATCCGCCCATTGGTGCTGGGTCGTCTCGGGGATCGTTACTGCATTGCCAGCGAGACATGCGCGTTCGATATCATCGGGGCCACGCCCGTGCGAGAGATCCTCCCCGGCGAGATGTGCTGGATTGACGAAAGCGGCTACCACTTCCGGCAGGTCACGCCGCCGCTGCGCGATTCGCTGTGTGCCTTCGAATTCATCTACTTCGCGCGGCCGGACAGCGTTATGCGGGCCCAAACCCTGCACGATGCCCGCTGCCGCATGGGGCGCCAGCTGGCCCAGGAATCGCCGGTGGAAGCCGACTTGGTCATCCCCGTGCCGGATACGGGGGTCGCGGCGGCTATCGGCTTTGCCGAGGAGAGCGGCATTCCCTTCGGGACCGGCTTGGTCAAGAATCGTTACGTGGGGCGCACCTTCATTGAGCCGGACGATTCACTGCGGCGTCTGGGTATCCGTATGAAGCTGAACCCGTTGGCGGCCGATATCCGGGGCAAGCGACTGGTGGCCGTGGATGACTCCATTGTGCGCGGCAATACCACCAGCCAACTCGTCAACATGCTGTTCAGCGCCGGCGTGGCCGAGGTGCATCTGCGCGTCTCCTCGCCGCCCATCATCTACCCCTGTTTCTACGGGATCGATATGGCCAACCAGGACGAGTTCATCGCATTCGAGAGGACGGTGGAGCAGGTGGGCGAGTGGCTGGGCGCCACCTCCCTGGCCTATCTCTCGCTGGAGGGCCTGCTCAAGGCCATCGGGATGGGTGGCGACGGTTTCTGCACTGCCTGTTTTTCCGGCTCCTACCCCTGCGCGGTGCCGGAAGAGGTGCGGATGTCCAAGCTTCGCTTCGAGAGGTCGGCCGAGCGAACCCGCTGAGCCATCGGGGCACGGCGGCACCCCAAGGGGCTGCAGAGCCGGCCGGCTGAGACGCCCGCACCTGTCGCCGCGGGTTCACACCGCCAGCGCCACCGCCAGCAGCGAGATGGCCGCCACTACTCCCTGCACCGCGATTCCGGGCGCCATGGCGGCCTTGCCGTGCGGGTAGCGGGCGAAGTGGCTGGGGAACAAGCGGACGCGGCGGGTGCCGGGGAGCAGCGCATCCAACACATCAAGGTCGGGAGCGGCCGACACGATGGCGGCGAGCCAGGCCGCGGTGGGGAGGTGATAGAGCCAGATGGCCGCGGACACCACCATCAGGGAGGCGGCCAGGTCCAGCGCCGCCCACAGCACACGCCGTCGTTGGGCGGTGTAGTCCCAGTGCGGCACCAGGTCCAGCAGCGCGTGGAGCACCAGCGCCGCCGGCAGCAGGATCCACAGGGGCCACCCCCCCAGGAGTACCCCCAGCGCCAGACCGGAACACGTATGCACAATGACCCACATGGCGGCCGGATGGTACCATCAGCGGCAATGAGTGGCGATACAGACCCAGAACCCGGAAGACCTCCCCACGAGGCCGGCGCACCGCCTCGGAGGCTGACATACGCCGCCGCCGGCGTCGATATCGACGCGGGTGAAGAGGCAGTGCAGCGCATAGGCGAGGCTGTGCGCAGCACCCACATCCCTGGAGTGCTTGGTGGGTTGGGTGGTTTCGGTGGGCTCTTCGAGCTTCCTTCCGGCCTCAAGCACCCGGTGCTGGTGGGCGCCACGGACGGTGTGGGTACCAAGTTGCTCCTGGCCCAGCAGTTGCGCAGGCTGGACACGGTTGGCATCGATTTGGTGGCCATGTCGGTGAACGATGTCCTTACTCTGGGCGCCAAGCCGCTCTTCTTTCTGGACTACGTGGCCGTCGGCCGGCTGGTGCCGGCGGAGATCGAGCAGATCGTGCTCGGCGTGGCGGAGGGCTGTCGCCAAGCGGGCTGCGCGCTCATCGGGGGAGAGATGGCGGAGATGCCCGGCCTCTACGCCCTGGATGAGTTCGACTTGGCCGGCTTCTGCGTGGGGCTGGTGGAGAGGGATGCCATCATCCACGGTTCCAAGGTGGCGGCTGGTGACACCGTGCTGGGGCTGGCCTCCAGCGGCATCCACTCCAACGGCTACTCACTGGTGCGCAAGATCTTGGAGGCGGGCGGCCCCGACGTTGACGAGGTCCCGCCGTTGTTCGGGGAGACGCTGGGCGAACTCCTGCTTCGTCCCACCCGCATCTATGTGAAGAGCGTGCTGCAGTTGCTGGAGCACGAGGTTCCCATCCGTGCCATGGCCCACATCACGGGTGGTGGTTTGGCGGGGAATTTGGCTCGCGTCATCCCCGACGGCCTTTCCGCCCGTCTGCATCTCACCAGTTGGCAGGTACCGCGTCTCTTCCGGTTGCTGCAGGACGTGGGCCGGGTGGAGGAAACGGAGATGTTCCGCACCTTCAACATGGGTGTCGGCTTCGTGCTGGTGGTCCCGCACGACTCGGCGCCTCACGCTACGGCTCTGTTGGAGCAGGCCGGGGAGGAGGTGCTCATGCTGGGCCGGGTGGTCAAGGGAGGCGCGGGCGTGAGTCTGGAGGGTGAGAGGTAGTGGCCTTCCGGCTGGCGGTGCTGGTGTCAGGCAGTGGCAGCAACCTGCAGGCCATCATCGACAAGCTGCACACGGCGCCGCCCTCGGTCGAGCGGGCGGCGGTGGAAGTGGGCCTGGTGATCAGCAACGTGCCCGGCGTGCTGGCGCTTGACCGAGCACGGGCGGCCGACATCCCCACCGCGGTGTTCCGGCTGGAGGACTATGCCGACCGGGGATCGCGGGACCTGGCCATGGCGGACGCCATTGTGGCGGCCGGCTGTGAGCTGGTGGTGCTGGCGGGCTACATGCACATCCTGACGCCTGAGTTCTTGGAGCGCTTTCCCTACCGCATCATCAACCTGCATCCGGCGTTACTCCCCTCCTTCCCGGGGACGCACGCCATTGATGATGCCATCAGCTACGGTGTCAAAGTCACCGGCGTCACCGTCCATTTCGTGGACGAGGGTATGGACAGCGGGCCGGTGATCGCGCAGCGGCCCATTGCCGTGTTTGATGACGACACCGTGGACAGCCTGGCCGACCGCATCCATGCCGCTGAGCACGTGGTGCTGCCGGAAGTCGTCGAGATGATCGCGGGCGGCTCTGTCATGCCGCCTGGGCCCGGGTCCCGGTGCGTGCGCACGGGCAGCGGCTCTGTATCACTCGGGTTCACAACAACGGAGTAAGGAGTAATGGACGAAAACACCATCAAGGTCCGGCGCGCATTGGTGTCGGTTTCTGACAAGGGCGGCTTGGCCGACTTCGCGCAGGCACTGGCCGGCATGGGGATCGAGCTGATATCCACGGGCGGTACGGCGCGCTACCTCAAGGAACGGGGCGTACCTATCACGCCGGTGTCGCAGGTGACCAGCTTCCCGGAGATCATGGACGGCCGGGTCAAGACGCTGCACCCGAATATCCATGCCGGCATCCTGGCGGACCGCCGTGTACCGGAGCACCTGCGGGCCATGGAAGAGCTGGGCATCAAGGCCATCGATCTGGTGGTGGTGAATCTGTATCCTTTCGAAGCCACCGTGGCCCATAAGGGCGTGACGGAGTCGGAGGCTATCGAGAACATCGATATCGGCGGCCCCACCATGGTGCGGGCCGCAGCCAAGAACTTCACCGGTGTGGCCGTGGTGGTGAATCCCTCGGATTACGAAGCGGTCCTCAAGGAGCTGACCGCCAACGAAGGCGGCCTCACCTTGCGCACCCGCAAGGAGCTGGCCAAGAAGGCCTTCAACCACACCGCCCACTACGATTCCGCCATCGCCGCGTGGTTCAACGAAGCGGAGGGGGACTTCCCGCGGGAACTGCACCTGGAGTTTCGGCGGGCCCAATCCCTGCGCTACGGGGAGAACCCGCACCAGCGCGGCGCCTTCTACCTGGACGTGGCGGACATCGAGGACACACCGCCCATGATCCAGCAACTGCACGGCCAGGAACTGAGCTTCAACAACATTTTGGACCTGGACGCCGCCCGCCGGGTGGTCGACGAGTTCGCCCTGCCCTGCTGCTGCATCATCAAGCACAACAACCCCTGCGGCGTGGCCATTTCGGAGCACATCAACGTCTCCTACGCGCGTGCCTTCTCCTGCGACCCTGCCTCCGCTTACGGAGGCGTCTACGCCCTCAACCGCGAGGTGGACGCCGAACTGGCCGAGGAGATGGCCAAGATCTTCATCGAGGTGGTCTCCGCTCCCGCCTACGAGGAGGAAGCGCTGGAGATCCTCACCCGCAAGCCCAACATCCGCATCCTGGTGGACCCGGGGCGTCGCCACCGCAACGGTTACCGCATGGACATGAAGA
>JAAYAL010000041.1 GCA_012719395.1 Gaiellales bacterium
CTTGGAAGACGGCCAGTACTTCGGTTTTTGGGCGGGCAATGTCGAGACCATACCCGCAGAGCCAGAGACACTTCCCGACTACTTCTTCTCCGGTCCCACGCCAACCACGGAGCTTCGGGTAGTAGACGACGTGCCTGTCTACACCGATCCACGAACCATCAAGGTGCCACTATGGGTCTTTGGCAACGAGGTTGATGTCAGCGCATCTCGGACGATCGCGCGCATTCATTCAGCCCAGGCGGAGGGCCGCCCGGTTCTGCTATATGCAGTCGACGAATCCTTCGGTTTAGAAGTCCTGGAGCTTGAGAACTCAGCCGAGTCGCGTCAGAGCCTAGACCGACAGGTCGTGATGTGGCTGCCCTGGGGGAACAGTGCGGGGGCGGTGGGGACGTGGACTGGAGACGTCACAGCCGACATCATCTTTCGGATGCTCGCTGTGTATACGGTCACACGTTAAGGATGCCGTGCAAGAGCCGGTTCAGAGGTTGTAGAATCAGAGGAGCACTTCCTGCGAGTTTTCCCACTCCTCGAATGAGCACATCCCGTATCTGGAGGGACCTGATGGTTCTCAAGCGCGCAAGAGCAGCCTTGCTCCTTGTAGGCGCGCTCGTCGCGGGGGTGGTCTCTGTCCTCCTTGTGGCCGGCTGCTCACCAGAAGTTTCGCCCACGGTGACGCCATCTGTCAAAGACGCGCCGGACACCACCATAACCGGCGCCACCACCGCGAGCACCGTTTCTACCGCTGCCTCATCCCAGCCCATCACCTCCCGCTGGCCGCCCGGTATCGAGGCTGTGGTCTTGAGTGGCGAAGACGGCCTCTACGTCGTCGACGCCAGCGGAGTGAGGTGGAGCCAAGAGGCTGAAGACGCAGATCAGCCGTTGACCACCGACACCGTCCGCGGCCCGCAGATCGTCTCCGGGCTGGACGGACTGGGCGTGAGCAGTAACGACGAGTTCATCGCCTACGTCGAGGATGACAAGGAGATCGTCGTCCGCTCCATAGCGGACGGCACCGTCACCCAACGAGCCACCGTGCAGACCGAGGGGCACACCTGGCTGAGAGCGATCTCCTCCGACGGCGTCCTGGCTGCGCTCGTGACGGTAGACCCACAAGCGGAGGGTGAAGATGCGGCCGACGAGGTGCCATGGTCGGTGACGGTCGTTGACCTCAGCTCGGGCACAGCGACGGTGGAGAAGACGCTGAACGATTTCGTGCGGCAGCGGATAGAAGATGGTGGCCGCTGTGGGCTGACTACCCTGAAGTGGCTGCCTGAGTACAAGCTGCTGGTCGGCCTGAGCGGGGACCCGTATGAAACCTACCTCTACGACCCCGTCGCCGATCTTCTGGAGGTCATCCCCCAACTCGACTACATCTGGGACCTCGCGCCCGGTGGTCTGGTGCTGGGAACAAGCATGGGCGATCCGGCCGAGGCAGTGCTCTGGAACGCAAGAGACGGCTCGTATGAGCCGGTGGTGCTCGATACCGCCTGGCCGAATGCGGGGCACGGAGGTGTCAACGCCGACGGCACTGCGCTTGTCCTCATGGTGGCGAAGTCCGCTGACTGGAACGGCGGGCACGGGTGGCAGGTATTTGGTCAGGAAGCTTCCGAGTGGCAGCCGGCCGGACCTGTCGCTGAGGTGGATTGGATGTATCAGCCGCCAAGCCTGCTCAGCAATGACGGGACCAACGCCTGGACGGTGGTGTCTCAAAGCACGGTCTACAACAAGACGGTGCTTCTATCGCATGACTTTACGACCGGAGACTGGGGGGAGTGGTTTCGCTCCGAGGATATGCAGGTGAACCTGGGCTCCTTCGTATTTGCCGCGGTTGTGCTGGAGGACTGACAATGTCTTTGCCCGCATACCCCTTGTCGCAGACGATGGCCCCCTGAGCGCGCGGGGGTTGAGCGCGCGGGAGAACGTAAGAAGTGCCACCCCCCGCTCCGGACGATTGGCCGGGGCGAGTGGGACTCCCCGGGGAGTCCCGCCAGGCACGCAACGCAGATGCAGGTGGCAACCCCAAGGAAGCAGCGGTCAGAGGGACGCCCATAAGGACCTGGGCCACCGCCAGGGTGACGATCTCGGCATCGGTGGTCTCGCGCCAGGCGTTGGCTTCGGCCCCCTGCCTTGAACCCCTTCTGCACCGTCATGTTCGTGGCATCAATCAGCTAGAGGAGACCCAGCAGCGGGAATGATTGCCTCGACGCGGTACCGACCTAGTCTAGCTCGCAGATTCTCCGGTCCTATCCACTCCTGCCACGTGCCCAAACGGAAGTCATAGGAGAGAATAGCCACCTCTGCGTCAGCGCCCAGATTCCCCCCGTCCAGAACAGTCCACGCCATCGCGGCCTTCTCGTCCAGCGCGAGCGGAGCGGCCTTCATCCATGAGTTCTCGGCGAGCGGACCAGACGGTTGCCAGTGCCCTTCGCTCAGGCGAAAGAGTTGCCAACCGCGGGGCTGGTGGGTGGAGGACATCACCTGGATCGCCAGAGCATC
>JAAYAL010000042.1 GCA_012719395.1 Gaiellales bacterium
GATATGCCCTTGTTTTCAATCTGCCCTGGCCTCGGCCTCATGAAGACCGGCCCAGCCTTCCCTTCTGCCGGTGGGAAGACCATCGATCGAGGAATCTCACCTGGTGATTGCCCGACAGGCTCATAGGAGATAATCCCAGACCCACCCGAGCCCTGTACGCTGCATTATCCGCGCGTACCGCTTCCCTTCCTGGCTCACCACGTGCTAGCTTCTTGGACTGATATCCTTCGGCGAGATACTCGCGCGGTGTGGCAAGGAAGGGGGTGAGGCACCGGACATATCGTCTTGCCTGAGGGGCCGGACGGCTACATGGAGCCACCGCCCCACCACCCGGCTCGATTCGCGATCCCCATCGTCTTCCGTCTTTGCTAAGGCCTCATGTGGAGTGCTCCCTCTCGGGATCGCGCTGATTGCGCCGGCTGTCATGTCTACTTGGCAACTCGGAGGAACTTCTGCATGGCTGATCAACTCGGTAGCACCATCAGCATCAAGGACACCACGGCGAACCCAGCGCCGCTCGGCCTCCTGGGCTTCGGCCTGACCACCATTCTCCTCAACATCCATAACGCCGGCTTCTTTGATCTGGGCCCCATGGTTCTCGGCATGGGGATCTTCTACGGCGGTGCCGCCCAGGTCATCGCCGGCATTATGGAATGGAAGAAGAACAACACCTTTGGAACCACGGCCTTCTGTTCATACGGCCTCTTTTGGCTGTCGCTGGTGGCCCTGCTTCTCATCGGCAAATGGGGATGGTACAAGGCAGATCCGGCTGAGTACATGGGCTGGTACTTCCTGCTCTGGGGTATCTTCACCGGCTGCATGTACATCGGCACGCTGAAGCTCAACCGCGCCCTACAGGTGGTGTTCTTCACGCTGACCGTCCTCTTCCTGCTGCTGGCCATCCGCGACTGGACCGGTAGCGAAATGGTCGGCAAGATCGCCGGCTGGGAAGGCATCTTCACCGGGGCTTCGGCCGTGTACGCCGCTATCGCCCAGGTGCTCAACGAGGTGTACGGCCGCGTGCTCCTGCCCATCGGCCCGGTCAAGAAGTAGCTCACCCGGCTGTTCCAGGCAACTATTGGGGGCGGCGCCGCGTTCGCGGCGCCGCCCCCCCGCTTCTCGGGCCGGCCGACCTGCTTCAGGGTGCGAACGGCCCCGCATGGTAAGCTTTGCGGCAGACATTTCCCAGATTTCACTGGCTACGGCGGCGGGGTGGTTGCCTCGACGCCGGACCGCGTTTGCGGCCGGAACAAGCCGCCGTGCGCAGGAGGCAAAGCCCATGGCTACCCTTGGCATCGATATCGGCTGCATTAGTGTGAAGGCCGCGCTGGTCGCGAACCCCGGTGAGGCGGAGGCCATCTCCCGGCTGGCACGGGAGGCGGAAGGGGACGGCTTCTTCGCCTCGCCCGCTGAGTTGACGGGGCTCTCCCCCACAGAGACCGCTCCTCCTCTGCTGGTCACCACCTATCGCCGCAGCAAGGGCAGTCCCGGCCAATCCGCCCTTGCCCTGCTGGAAGGGCTCCGGGGGCGCGTGCCCGCCGGCTTGATCACCGGCATTCGCATGACCGGCACCGGATCTCGAGTGGTGGCGGCTCAACTGGGGCTCACCTTCGAGAACGAGTTCAAGGCCATCGCCCGAGCCATGGGCGCGCTCTACCCGGAAGCACGCTACGTTTTCGAGATGGGCGGCGAAACCTCCAAGTTCATCGAACTGGATGTGGACGGAGAGACAGGGCGCACCGGTATCACGGACTACCAGACCAACGGAGACTGTGCGGCCGGGACCGGCTCCTTCATGGACCAACAGGCCAACCGCCTGCTCTACGAGATTGAGAACGTGGGCGACATCGTGCTGCAGGCTGGGAAGGCCGCTACCGTGGCCGGCCGATGCTCCGTCTTCGCCAAGTCGGACATGATCCACGCCCAACAAAAAGGGTACCAGCCTCCCGAGGTCCTCAAGGGCCTCTGCGACGCCGTGGTGCGGAACTTCCGTGGCGCCATCGCCCGGGGCAAGACCATCGACGGGATAGTGGCCTTCGTGGGCGGAGTGGCCGCCAATAAGGGTGCGGCCCAGGCCATGCGCGAGGCTTTCGAGCTTCCCGAGGAGCGTTTCTTCGTTCCTCGCTACTACGCCTGGATGGGCGCCATCGGCGCCGCCCTCCTGGAGCAGGACCGGCAAACGGAGACTGCCGCAACAGCAGGCAGCGGTGAGCAGGTTACGGACCCGCTCTCGGGCGCCAGTTTCAGCACCGACACCCTCCAGCGCGCCCGGGGGGATGGCTTCCCCACCGGAGAGCCCCTTTCCATGGACCGCGTCATCTTGCTGCGGGACCGCATCCATCCCTATCAGTGGCCGGCCGCCACGGAGCATGGCGGCCGCGTAGACGCGTACCTGGGCGTGGATATCGGCTCGGTGTCCACCAACCTGGTGGTGCTGGATGCCGAGGGCAACCTCATCAAGGAGATCTACACCAAGACGGACGGGCGACCGGTGGAAGTGGTGAGTAAGGGCCTCTCGGACATATGGGAGGAGATGGGCCTACGGCTCAACATCCTCGGGGTGGGCACCACCGGTTCGGGCCGCGAACTGGTGGGCGAGCTCATCGGAGCCGATATCGTCACGGACGAGATCACCGCCCACAAGACAGGCGCCACCTTTGTCGGCAACACGCTGCTGGACGGCCGGGTCCCCGACACTATCTTCGAGATCGGGGGGCAAGACTCCAAGTTCATCAGCCTCCAGGACGGCGTGGTGGTGGATTTCGCCATGAATCAGGCCTGTGCCGCCGGTACCGGCTCCTTCCTGGAGGAGCAGGCGGAGAAGCTGGGTGTGAGCATCATCGGCGAGTTCGCCCAGCTGGCGCTCTCCTCCGAAGCCCCCGTGCGCCTGGGCGAGCGCTGCACGGTGTTCATGGAACGGGACGTCAACTCCTATCTGCAGCGCGGTGCGGATAAACGGGACTTGGTAGCAGGATTGGCCTCCTCCATCGTCCACAACTATCTCAACCGCCTCGTGGCGAGACGCAAGATCGGTAACACCATCTACTTCCAAGGTGGCACCGCCTACAACGACTCCGTGGCGGCCGCCTTCAGCCAGGTGCTGGACAAGGAGATCATCGTGCCCCCGCACAATGGCGTGCTGGGCGCGGTGGGCATGGCCCTGCTGGCAAAGGAGAAGATGGAAGCGGTGGGCGGTCCAACGCGGTTCCGCGGCTGGGATCTGGATCAGGTGGATTACACAGTCAGGGAATTCGTCTGCCACGGCTGCACCAATGAGTGCGATATCAGGCAATTCACCATCGACGGCGAGAAGACGTACTGGGGCGACAAATGCTCCGACCGCTACCGGAAACGCCCCAAGGTGCAGACGACTCCGGTGATCCCGGACCTGCCCGCCCTACGCGAGAAACTGATGTTCGCCTTCGTGAATCCCCGCCCGGACCTGGATACCTCCGGCCCGGTCTGGAGCCCTGGAGCGGAGAACGCAATCGCTACCGGCGTCCCAAGCGGCGACGGCAACGGCCGTGACGGCAACAGCAGCGCTCGGGGCCGGGGGGCAAAGGCGCGGCCTGGCCACAGAGTGGTGGGCATCCCGCGCACCATGTACACGTATGACCGGCTCCCCTTCTGGGCCACCTTCCTGCAGGAGTTGGGCTTCGAGCTCCTGATCTCCGGCGAGACGGATCGGAAGATCAAGGAATCCGGCATCGAGAGCACCGTGGCCGAGCCATGCTTCCCCATTCGTGCTGCTCACGGCCACGTCGCCTGGCTCCTGGAGCAGTCGGTGGACTACGTCTGGCTGCCGAATCAGCTGAACGAGGAGACCGATACGCCGTCCATAGAGTCTCATGCCTGCGCCTGGGGCCAGACCCTGCCCTACGTGATGGTCGCAGCGCCGGCCTTCGAGGCCGCGGCTGATCGAATCCTGCATCCCACCATCCACTTCCGGCGTGGTCCCGAGTTCGTCACCCGCACGCTCTCTGACTTCATGAAGCCCTTCGGCATCCCGCCACGCCGGACGGCCCTTGCCGTGCAGAAGGCCTATGCCGCGCAATCCCGATTCCGGGCGGCCCTGCTGCAGGCGGGTGCTGAAGCCTTGGACCAGTTGGCCGCCCACAGCGAACTGGGGCTGGTGCTCATCGGCCGCCCCTACAACCTCTACGACGCCGGCATGAACATGGATATCCCGGCCAAGCTTCGCCGGCTGTACGGAGCCAACGTCATCCCGCTCGATTTCCTTCCGCTATGGAACGAGGAGACAAGGGACATCACCCTGAACATGTTCTGGAACTACGGGCGCAAGATCCTGCAGACAGCCAAGATCGCGGCGCGCAACCCCAACCTTCACCTGATTTACATCACCAACTTCAAGTGCGGCCCCGATTCCTACATCAAGCAGTTCATGAGAGCCGCCGGAGGCAGCCCCTTCCTGGTGCTCCAGTTCGACGAGCACAGCAACGACGCCGGCGCCATGACGCGGGTGGAGGCGTACCTGGACAGCAAGGGATTCCTACGCAGCTGGACGCGGCGTAAGAGCGTGCGCACTGCAGCCGTGTTCGAGGTGGACGAAGCCGTCGCCGGACGCTGTGGCGAAGGAGGGGCATCCTGATGCCGGATCACGTGACCCAGAAGGCAGCTCCCGCCGGCGGTAACGGCAAGGGGGACTCCCGCTGCGCGCAGGATGCGCTGCCGGCAGAGGCTCTGGTGACAGGCACCCCGCCGCCCGCGCCTCAGCCCACCGCCAGCTTCGGTGCCGATGACAGCGAATTCGTCCACCAGGAACTCGATCTCGCCGGACGCACGGTCTATATCCCTCACATGCCGTGGGGCGGTTCCGTGCTGTTCGCCGCCTGTTTCCGCTCCATAGGCATCAACGGGCGGGTAGTGCCCATGGGTGACAGCGTCACGCTGGAACTGGGAGGCAAGTACACCTCCGGCGAGGAATGCTACCCGCAACGCATCGTCACCGGCGACTTCATGAAGCTGCTGGAGGTCGAGAAGATCGACCGCGACAAGATCGCCTTCCTGCTCCCCACCGCCAACGGTCCCTGCCGCTTCGGGCAGTACGCGGGGCTCCAGCGCCAGATCCTCGATGAACAAGGCTACCCCGATATCCCCATGGTGTCCCTCTCCTCTGCCGACGGCTACCGGGGGATAGGCCGCCACGCGCCGCAGCTCATCCGTACCGCCTGGCGGGCCATCGTGTGTAGCGACATCCTCATGAAGCTACTGCTCAAGACGCGGCCGTATGAAGTGAAGGCGGGCCAAGCGGATGCCGCCTACCTCCGAGGCATCCACCTGTGCGAGTCCATCTTCGAGCTCCCCCTGACCAACAAGGACAGGATGGCGGAGCTCACCGCCGCTTTGGTTCGAATACGAGACGCTTTTCGTGCTGTTCCGCTACGGCAAGAGAACCGGCCGCTCATCGGTGTGGTGGGCGAGATCTTCACCCGGCTCAACAGCTTCGCCAACCAGGAGGTCATCCGCCACTTGGAGGCGGCAGGAGCCGAATGCTGGCTGGCCGGCGTGGCCGAGTGGGTCTGGTATACGAACGAGGAACAGTTTCGCAGGCTACGAGAGGAGCGCCGCCGCGCCAGCAAGACCTGGCTGCGCGCCGTCCTCACCAAACAGGTCATGGAACGCGACGAGCGCGCCCTCTACGAATGCTTCCAGGAGGACTTCCACGGCTACGAGGAACCACACGTGCCGCACCTGCTCAAGCTGGCCAAGCCCTACCTCCCCGCCGCCGGCTGTGGAGGCGAGATGGTGCTGTCCACCGGAGGCGCTATCCACTTTTATGAGTTGGGATGGGACGGTATCGCCGACATCAGCCCCTTCAGCTGCATGAACGCCATCATCACCGAGGCCGTGTATCCCAAGGTCAGCCGCGAGCACGACGGCTTTCCCATCCGCATGTTCTATTTCGATGGCACGCAGGGAGATTTGGACCGCGACGTCGAGATCTTCCTGGAGCTGGCCCGCACCTACCAGAGACGCAAGAAGATCCCGCGGCAGATGTAGCGCCCGGCGGCAGTACCTTCCCTACCGCCTGGCCCGCCCGAATGCAAATGGGGCCGGGGCGGCGCACGACGCGCCGCCCCGGCCCCGGGCCTTCCGATACCGCGATACTACGCCGATTCTACCGAGGTGACCTCGGGAATAGCCTGCTTGAGAGTCCGTTCGATGCCGGCCTTCAGCGTCATCTGGGACATGGGGCAGCCTCCGCAGGCCCCCACCAGCTTCACTCTGACCACTCCGGTGGCTTCATCCACGTCAACAAGCTCAACGTCCCCACCGTCGCCCTGTAGAGCCGGCCTGATCTGATTCAGGGCCTGTTCCACCTGCTCCTTCATCCACTCCTCCTAGCCTTCCGCCGGACGCTCAACCGGCGGCGGCGGTTTCGGTGCTGCTCGGCTTATTCTCCCATAGGGCGCCGATCCTGCACACCCGTTGCGCCCCGGCATGCTCCCGCAGAACACCGCGGGCGCCCCTCGGGGCGCCCGCGCTACCGCTCAACATGATGCGGAGAATATGCCTACTTCTCAGCCTTGATGACGATGGCTGAGCCCTGGCCGCCACCGATGCACATGGTGGCCAGACCGTAGGTCTTCTTCTCCTGCAGCAACTGGTAGAGCAACGTGGTGATGATGCGGGCCCCGGAGGCACCGATGGGGTGGCCGATGGCGATGGCGCCGCCACGGAGGTTGATCTTCTCCAGATCGAAGCCGGGGAGCTCGTTGGCCACGGCGCCGCACTGGGAGGCAAAGGCCTCGTTGGCCTCGATGACGTCCATGTCCTCGATCTTCATGCCGGTCTTTTCCAGCACCTTTTTGGTGGCGTAGTAAGGGCCCATGCCCATGTAGGCGGGATCGAGGCCCACGGCGGCATGCGAGACTACCGTCGCCAGAATCTTCTTGCCGTTCTTCTCCGCCCATTCCCGGGAGGCGAGCACCAGGCAGGCACCGGCGTCGTTGATGCCGGAGGCGTTACCGGCGGTCACGGTGCCGTCCTTCTTGAAGGCGCCGGGCAGCTTGCCCATGGCTTCCAGCGTGGTGTCGCGCAGGTGTTCGTCCGTATCGAAGACGGTGACACTCTTCTTGGTCTTGATCTCCACCGGTACGATCTCTTCCTTGAAGAGACCGGTTTCCACGGCCTTCTTGGCCAACTGCTGGCTGCGGTAGCCGATCTTGTCCTGCTCTTCGCGGCTGACGTTGTACTTCTCCGCCACGTTCTCCGCAGTGATACCCATGTGGTAGTCACCGAAGGCGCACCAGATGCCGTCCTTGATCATCTCGTCCACCAGCACGCCGTCGCCCATGCGGTAGCCGCTGCGGGCCTTGGGCACCAGGTAGGGGGCGGCGCTCATGTTCTCCATGCCGCCGGCCACGATGACATCCGCATCGCCGGCGCGGATGATCTGATCAGCGAGCATGACGGCGCGCATGCTGGAGGCGCACACCTTGTTGATGGTCATGGCCGGGACCTCCTGCGGGAGGCCGGCGTGGATGGCCGCCTGGCGGGCCGGGTTCTGGCCCAGACCGGCAGTGAGGACGTTGCCCATGATGACTTCTTCGACATCCGTATCCTGGACGCCCGCGCGCGTGATGGCCTCGCGGATGACCAGGGCGCCCATCTTGACTGCCGGCACTTCGGTCAGACTCCCCAGATAACGACCGACGGGGGTACGGCAGGCGCTCAGAATAACGGTTTCGCGAGCCATTGAACTCCTCTCCTTGCATACTAAACGACAAAGCGGGGGCCAAAGGCCCCCTCCACTGTCTGGCTTGTGCGCCCGACACCGGCTCCGCGGCACGGGCTTGATACCTGTTGCAGACGGCTTCTAATGCTATCACGAAGTACCGTCCCAGTTCTTCCCCTTATGCCACTCAGACTGCGGGGCCAGGGAGGGCAGCTTGAGCCGTCTGGGCGGTCGATACACCCGACCGCCCATTGTCACTGGGAGACGATTTCTGCGATGCTGCGGCGGGCCTCCTGGATGACCTGGCGCACTCGTTTCATCTTCTCGGGATCACTCATGAGCCCGTGGATGGCGTGACGGATGTCCTCGGACAGGTTCCGCATGTCCCGGATGGTATCGTGCAACTCGTCCTTGTTGACGTGCCCAAAGCGCGACCCCATGCGGGCACGGTGCTCCCGGACCTCCTCTGCATGCTCCTCCAGGTAGGCCAGGCCGTCATCGGTGACCGAATACACCTTCTTGCCGCTCTCTTCTGTGGTCCCGCGCACGAAGCCCTGGTCCTCCAACGCCTGCAGCGTGGGATAGATCACACCGGGACTGGGCGCATAGAAGCCACCCGAGCCGGTCTCGATCTCCTGGATGATGTCGTAGCCGTGGCGCGGATGCTCCCTGAGGAGATCAAGGATCACGAACTTGATGCCGCCCCTCTCAAAGAAACCGCGGCCTCTCCCGACGAACTCCCGCCCCAAACCGTGCCAGTCGTGACGATGCATGGCCATCTCCCCCTCTCCGGCCCACCCCGCGCGCTCAGCACCCCACGGGGCACCGATCCACCCGCTCCGGATTTGTCCGATATAACTCGATATATCTTATGATGTGAGTGGGGCTTCGTCAAGCCCTGCAGGGGATTGAGACAGGGTCAGCCCAGATAGGCGTCATCACCCGTGACGTAGAACTGGACTGCTTCCGTGATGTTGACGCCGTGGTCTGCCACCCGCTCGAACCACCGTCCCACCAGAGCGGCATTCATGCCGATCTCGAAGGTGGTCTCATCGCTCCCCAGCGCAAACAGCTCCTTGTAGAACCTGCGATAGAGCAAATCGATGGTGTCGTCGTACTCCTGGACGTTCGCCGCCAGCCCCGCGTCCTTCTGTGCCCAGACGTCAATGGCGTTTCCCAACAGCTTCCTCGCCGCCACGGCCAGCTCGTGCAGCAGTTCGCCGATATGCTTGACCTCACCCACCGGTATGCCGCGTTGGGGCACCTTGGCAATGTTGTGCGCCAGATCGCCGGTGCGCTCCAGCTCGTTGGCCACCCGGATGATGGAGAGGAGCAGACGCAGGTCCCGGGCCACGGGTGCCTGCTCGGCGAGGATGGTGAGCGCCCGCTTGGTGACATCCACGAAGAGGGCGTCAATCTCATCATCGCCGTCCAACACCTGCTGCGCCAGCTCGGCGTCATTCTCCACTAGGGCCAGCGTAGCCTTGTCAATGGCGGCCTCCGCCAGCGCGCCCAAGCGCACGACGTCCTGATCCAGTGCTTCCAGCGCCCGATGGTACCGCTCTCTCATCGCTCCTCAACGTCTCCTCGGTCGACGCTATCCGAATCGGCCCGAAATATAGTCGTCCGTCCGCTTGTCCCTCGGGTTGGTGAAGATCCTGGAGGTGTCGTCGTACTCTACCAGCACGCCCCAGCGCGCCGTCCCCGCCTCGTTGACCTCTGTGTACAGGAAGGCTGCCTTATCCGAGACCCGCGCCGCCTGCTGCATGTTGTGGGTCACGATGATGATTGTGTACCTCTCCTTGAGCTCCTGCATCAGGTCCTCGATCTTGGAGGTGGCCACCGGATCCAGGGCGGAGGCCGGCTCATCCATGAGGATGGTATCGGGCTGGACAGCGATGGCCCGGGCGATGCAGAGCCGCTGCTGCTGCCCCCCGGACAGGGCCAGCGCGCTGCGATTGAGATTGTCCTTGACCTCGTCCCACAGCGCCGCCCCACGCAGGCTGCGCTCAACCAACTCGTCGATGTTGCCCTTGTATCCGTTGATGCGCGCCCCGTAGGCCACGTTCTCCTTGATGGATTTGGGGAAGGGGTTGGGGCGCTGGAACACCATGCCCACGTTACGCCGCACGGTGACCGGGTCCACGTCGTTAGCATAGATGTCCTGCCCGTGGTAGAGAACCTGGCCCTGAACCCTCGTGCCGGGGATCAAGTCATTCATGCGGTTGAAGCAGCGGATGAGCGTGCTCTTGCCGCAGCCGGACGGCCCGATGATGGCGATGATCTTGCGTGGCTCGATATCCAGCGTCACGTCTTTCAGCGCCACCTGGCTGCCGTAGCTGACCGCGAGGTCCCGCACGCGGAAGGCCGGTTCTTCGCTCACTATCTCTCCACTCCTCGTCATTGCCACAACCGGTTTCGCGATGACGCCACCCGGGCCAGCAGCGTGAACACCAGCACCAGCAGCAGCAACTCCAGCGCTCCGGCCCAGGCCCGTTCCTGGCCGGCGGGGAAGGGGTTGCGCGCCCCGTAGTAGATGAGCACCGGCAGCGAGGCCGTTGCCTCCCCCACCAGGCGGGTCACGATCTCCTGAGCGCTGAGGGCCGTCAGCAGGAGTGGGGCCGTCTCCCCGGCGGCCCGCGCCACGGCCAGCATGGTTCCCGTGGTCAGTCCGGGAGCCGCCGCCGGCAGGACCACGCGCGAGATGGTGTGCCAGTGCCCCGCCCCCAGCGCGTAGCTGGCCTCCTTCAGTTCCCGGGGGACAAGCTTGAGCATCTCCTCGGAGGAGCGGACCACGATGGGCAGCATGATGATGGCCAAGGAGGCGGCCCCCATGACCACGCCGAAACCGAAGGGGATGACCATGGCCGTGTAGACGAAGAGCCCCACGAAGACGGAGGGGACCCCGGTCATGACGTCAGAGAAGAAGCGGATGACCTGGGCCAGCAGCCCCTTCTTGCCGTACTCGACCAGGTAGATCGCCCCCAGCAACCCCAGGGGGATGGAGACAACCGCCGCCAGCACCACCATGAGCAACGTGCCGATGAGCCCGTTGACGAACCCCCCGCCACGCAGGCGCATGCTGTAAGGGGTGGGCTGCGTGAGGAACTCCCAATCCATGGTGGGCAGCCCCTTGGCCGCCACATAGTAGAGGATGAGGATCACAGGCACGAGCACGATGAGGGCGGCCAACCACATAGCCACCCGCGCCGCCACGTCCTTGACCACCCGGGCGCGCGAGGTGGACCGCATCAGCAGCGGATTGCCGGCGGCGGCTCCCGCAGGAGCACCGGCAGCCGCCCCTGCGGGCGTCCCTGCAGACATGCCCACCGGCACGCTCATGCCTCCACCATCCGCCATACGAGCGCCCGCGCCGCCACGTTCACCACGATGGTGATGATGAAGAGCACCACTCCCACCCCCACCAATGCCCGGATATGGTCACCCGTGGCTTCGGTGAACTGGTTGGCGATGATGGAGGCCATGGTGTAGCCGGGCTTGAGGATGGAGGCGGTGATCTGCTCCCGCGAGCCCACCAGCAGCGCCACGGCGATGGTCTCTCCCAGGGCCCGGCCCAGGCCCAGCATCACCGCCCCGATGATGCCCGCCTTGGCCCGGGGCAGCACCGCTCCGGTGATCATCTCCCAGCGGGTGGCCCCCAGGGCGAAGGCCGCGTTCTTCTCATCGCTGGGGACGGCCCTGAGCACCTCGCGAGACAGGGAACTGATGATGGGGATGATCATGATGGCCAGAACTACGCCGGCGCCGAAGAAGGAGAGCCCCGACCCCGGCCCGGCGAAGATGGGGATCCAGCCCAGAGTGCGGCTCAACCAGACGGCCAGGGGCTGCAGAAGCCCCGGCAGCAGCACGAACACGCCCCACAACCCATAGACCACGCTGGGCACGGCGGCCAGCAGGTCCACCATATAGGCCACCGGCCCCCGGATCCACCCCGGGGCGATCTCCGTCAGGAAGAGGGCGATACCCAGACTGAAGGGCACGGCGATGACCAGCGCGATGAGGCTGGTGAGCACGGTGCCGTACACGAAGGCCAGGATACCGTATTGACCCCGAGACGGATCCCAGGTGGTACTGAAGATGAACGACCATCCCTGGGACTGCATGGCCGGCCACGCGGTGAGCGTGGTAACCACCACCATGTAGCCCAGGATGATGAGCACCAGGATGCCGGCAGCGCCGGTCAGCGCAGCGAACACCGGATCAGCCATCCGGCTGAAACCCTTGCGGGGCACAAGCGGGGAGGCCACGGTGTCTGTGGGTGCATTCGTCACTGCATCTGGTCGATCTTGGCTTGTGCCAACGGGCGCAGTTCATCGGGCAGAGGCGCGTAGTTCAGTTCCCGTGCCACAGTCGCGCCATTCTCCAGGCACCAGGTCAGGAAGGCCTTGAGAGCGACGGCCTGGGCGGGGCTCTCCATCCTGTCGTAGACGAGGAGCCAGGTGGCGCCGACGATGGGGTAGGCATCCGGGGCGGCGCTGTTGCTCAGAGAGAAGCGGAGATCCTCCGGGAAATCGACACCCTTCGCCGCCGCCAAGGTGGACTCCAGGCTGGGCGCAACGTAGTTGCCGGCTTTGTTCTGCAGCGTGGCCACGGAAAGCCCCGTTTCCAGAGCGTAGGACAGCTCCACGTAGCCCAGCGCCCCCGGTTGCTGCCGCACCACCGCCGCCACGCCATCGTTGCCCTGTCCCCCCACGCCCACCGGCCACTTCACGTCCTTGCCCTGTCCCACCGACGCGCTCCACTCCGCGGAGATCTGGGCCAGATAGGTGGTGAAGATGCTGGTGGTGCCCGACGCATCTGAACGATGGACCACCAGGATGTCGGTGGCGGGAAGCTCGCTTCCCGGGTTGAGGGCAGCGATGGCGGCATCGTCCCAGCGGGTGATCGTGCCCAGGAAGATGCCGGCCAGGGATTCTTGATCCAGACGCAGGTGCTCGACTCCCTTCAGGTTGTAGGCGAGGACCACTGCGCCGAAGACCATGGGTATATGCAGGACTTTGGCGCCACCGGCCGCTTCGGCGGCGGCGATCTCCTCGTCTTTCATAGGCGCGTCACTGGCACCGAAGTCCACCGTTCCCTGGGTCAACTGCTGGATGCCTCCGCCGGAACCGATACCCTGGTAGTTGATCCTGATACCCTTCCGCTCCTGGATGAAGGCTCCGATCCACTCCAGATACAGGGGCTGCGGGAAGGTGGCTCCTGCCCCCTCCAATCTGACCGTGGAGCTGCCGTCGGTGGATCCATCCTGGGACTCACCGGGGCTCCTCGGCACACCGCCGCACGCCACCAGGCACGCGCTGCAGAGCAGAAAGGCGCCGGCCAGCAGAAGAGAGAGGGCGAACAAACGACGCTTCACCTGGCCAAACCCGTCCTTCCGACGCTCTTGTCCTCATCCGAGGCTAGCATCGTGGTACCGGTCGATTGTTAACGCTGCGTTACGGCACCGTTAAAACTGCGCGGGAGCAACCGTGGGCCCGATGTCCTCTTCCGCCCGCGGGATGCGAACGGTGAAGGTCGATCCCACCCCCACCGCGCTCACCACTTCCACGCGGCCGCCGTGCCGATCGGCCACATGCCGCACGATGCTGAGGCCAAGCCCGGTTCCTCCCGTCTCCCGCGATCTGGCCTTGTCCACCCGGTAGAAGCGCTCGAAGATCCGCTGCTGCTCGGACTGCGGGATGCCCGCGCCGTTGTCCCGGACCGTGAGGAGCGCCCAGCACCGCCCGCGAGTATCGACCTCGTTGTGCACGGCGACGGCGATGTGGCCGCCCGGGCCGGTGTAGCGAACCGCATTGTCGAGGAGGTTGCGCGCCATGGTGCGTAGGGCTTGCTCATCCCCAAGGACCTCCGCCGGCTCGTCTGCGTCTACGCTCAGCTCCTGGCTCTTCGCCTCCACCTGGGTGGCGAACTCTGCTGCGGTCTCCTCAGCCACCAGCCCAAGATCCATCCTCTCCAGGACGGCCCGGACCCCCGTATCCGGCTCTTCCAACCGCGAGAGGGTGAGCAGATCGGCGGCCAACTCGGTCAGCCGCCGGACCTCGGCGGAGAGCCGGTCCGCGAAGACCTCCGCCTGCGACGGGTCCTCCCGCACCGCGTGCTTCAGGGTCTCCGCCAGGAGCGACAGAGCTGCCAGCGGCGTCTTCAGCTCGTGAGAGACGTTGGTGGCGAAATCGCGCCGCATGCGTTCCGTCGACAGTCGGACGGTCTCGTCCCGCAAGACGAAGAGCGTCTGGCGCTGCTCGGCTCCCACCGCCTCCAAGGGGATGACGTCGATCACCACGTATTTGGGGCCGGGCAACTCGAGCACCTCGGTGACCGCCATGCCGGCCGCGGTCGCCTTCTGGGCCAGCGCACGCCCCGGGAAGGAGCGAACCACGTGCACCAAGGGGTTCCCTTCCTCACCCTCCAGCCTGGCTCCCAGGATGCGCCCGGCGGCGGCGTTGGCGCGAAGCAGCCGGCCCTCGGCGTCCACCACGATCACCCCGTCGCTCAACGCCGTCCACAGCCGGGAAGAGCGATCTTGCTCCGCGGCCAGCTGCCCCACCCGAGCCTCGAGCTGCGAGGCCATGGTATTGAGCGCCTCCGCCAGTTCCCCGAGCTCGTCCCCTCTGCGCACGCTGTTGCGGGCGGTGAGATCGCCGGAGGCGACACGCCGGGTCATCTGCCGCAGGCTCTCCACGGGCCGAAAGATCGAACGAGTCAGGAAGTAGGAAGCCAGCAGAATGGGCAGCAACATGATGGCCCACACCACAAGGGGCACCCGCCAGGCGGCCACCAGCAAGGCGTCAATGCGGCCGGCCGACTGGGCCACCCGCAGCACCCCCGACGACCACGAGGTCGAGGCCGCGGGGAGAGGGATGGCAACGTACACTTCCAATCGACCGAGAGTTGCCGATTCGCGACGGGCCCGCGCTTCGTTGCCGGCCAGCGCACGGGCCACTTCCGGACGGTCCGCGTGGTTGTCGAGCGTCCCTGGATCGGCCTCCGAATCGGCCAGCACTGTTCCATCTCGGGCGACAACGGTCAACCGCATGCCGCCGGCATCCCCGGCTTCGGCGGCGAGGACCTGCAGATCCGCCGGGCCAAGACCGGCCTGGGTCGATGCTTCAAAACGCAGCACGGCGGCAAACTGGCGGGCCTGGAGCGACATGTCATCTTCGAGGCGATCCAGGTAGACACTGCGTAGGGCGATGGCGGCCACCAAGGCCACCAGGGCCGCGAGGATCAGCGTGGTGAGAGCGAAGGCCAGAGGAAGCTTCAGGCGGAGGCGCACGACCCACCGTCATCCTTGGGGCTGAGCCGATAGCCCACGCCTCGAACCGTCTGCAGCTCCGCCGCCGCCCCGATGGCCTCGAGCTTGGCGCGCAGGCGGCGGATGTGCACGTCCAGCGTGCGAGAGGCGGGCGTGTAGCGCTGATGCCAGACTCGCTCCACGATCTCCTCCCGGGGGAACAGGTGCCCCGGACGGGAGAGCAGAAGCTCCAGAAGGTCATGCTCCTTGGGGTTCAGTGCCACTCGACCGCCTTCCGCGCGCACCACGTGCGCGTCCCGGTCCAGCACCAGGGCGCCGATGCTCATCTCGCCTCCGTCCACGCTGACTCCGGCGAAAGGAGTCTCCGTAGGGGCGCGGCGCAACCGGGCCTGGATGCGGGCCAGGAGCAGATCGAGATCGAAGGGCTTGGTGATGTAGTCGTCCGCCCCCAGCTCGAACCCTTTGAGCATGGTCTCGTGCTCACTGCGCGCGGTCAGGATGATGACGGGAAGCTGCGGTCTGCGACGCGTAATCTCCCTGGTGGCGCTCAATCCGTCGAGCACGGGAAGCATGAGGTCCATCAGCACCAGGTCGACGCCCTGGCTGAGGGCCGCCTGTAGTCCGTCCCGACCGTTGTGCTCTTGGAGGACCTCGTAGCCGGCGCGACGCAGGTTGTAGGCAATCAGATCGGAAATCGTCCGGTCATCCTCCACCAACAGAATGCGTTTGGGCTGTGCTTCGGTCACTCCACCCCCGCTCCAGTCAGAGCCCTGTTACACGAGGTCGCCCGCTGATCATGCGGACGGACCGGAATTGTAGCGTCTCCTGCCACCCATTCGGACCTCCAGAGCAAGCCGCTGTGCCGGGAGTGCACATTGTTTACCTGCCGTTCACTATCCGATAACACAGCGCATGTGACTTTGCCTTACCTTGAGGTTGAGTTCGCTCTGCCACATGGCCGGGCTGAGCTGTCATACCACAGGGAGGTGAAGTCCATGCGGTTCGCGAGGTGCCCATCCGCTCCCTGACTGACCGCGGAAATCCTGGATGCCATGATGGCCTCGAACGGCGCCCTTTCGCCCGCCACCCCGCCGATTCCCGCCGTCCATCCCGGACCCCTCTCGCGGGACGAGAGACTTCTCGAGCACGTCACGGTGTACGCCATCGGTAGCTGGAACCTGGTGATGGTCAACCTGGCTCAATCGCCGGCGCGGCTCTGGAGTCTGCCTCTGGTCGGTCTCTGGGCCCTGGTGCTGGCCGGCCACTGGCTCATCCACGCGGGACGCTTTGGCAGAACGCGCCTCACCCGTCATCTATGACCTCCGTCCCGCACCGCGCCGCAGGGCCCAGCCGCCACGACAGCGAGACGGCTTCAACCTGTCGCCAATGGCCCGTACTCTGAGAAGATGTCGCGGGGGCCGGTGCGAGCACCGGCCCCCGCGACTGCATGGGCAGAGATGCCTTCGCCTACCAGCGAATGCTTCCTACCTTCTGCAGGGCCACCGCCTTGAGGTTGTCCGGCAGAGTCGCGTAGCCGAGTTCGTGAGCCACGTCCTCGCCCTCCGACAGCGCCCAGGTGAGGAAGCTTTTGAGCGCCTCAGCCTTGTTGGCGTCCTTCATCTTCTCGAAGGCCAGGATCCAGGTAGCGGTGACAATGGGGTAGGCGTCGGCCGCGGGGCTGTTCGCCACCGAAAAGCGCAGGTCGTCAGGGAACTCCACGCCGGCGGCGGCGGCCGTGGTGGACTCGAGGCTAGGGGTGATGAAGCTGCCGGCTTGGTTCTTCAGGGCGGCCACAGCCAGCTTGGACTCGATGGCGTACGCTAATTCCACGTAGCCGATACTGCCCGGCTGCTGCTGAATGACCGCCGCCACACCGTCGTTGCCCTGACCACCGGTGCCCACCGGCCATTCCACTTCCTTGCCGGCGCCCACCTCCGCCTCCCAGTCGGGAGAGACGGCGGCCAGGTAGGAGGTGAAGGCGTTGGTGGTGCCGGAGGAGTCGGAGCGGTGGACCACCTGGATGGCATCGCCGGGGAGGGTGACACCGGGATTCAGCGCGACGATGGCCGGGTCGTTCCAGGTGGAGATGGTGCCCAGGAAGATGTCGACCGTGGTGTCGGCATCCAGCTTGAGGTCGGACACGCCGGTCAGATTGTAGGCCAGGGTGACCGCGCCGAAGACCGTGGGTATGTGGAGAACGCTACTGCCGCCGGCCGCTTCCGCCGCCGCGATCTCCTCGTCCTTCATGGGAGCGTCCGAGGCGCCGAAGTCAACCGTCATCTGCGTGAACTGCTGAATGCCGCCGCCGGAGCCGATGCCCTGGTAGTTGATGGTGGTGTTCTCGTTGGCATCCATGAAGGCGCCGATCCACTCCAGGTATAGAGGCGCGGGGAACGTGGCGCCAGCGCCGGTCAGGCTGACCCTGACCGCGACCGCCGCGGTGGTGGTGGGCGCCGCGGTGGTGGGCGCTGCTCCGCTGGTCGATGTGGCGGCAGCGGTGGTGGTCGTGGTGTCTCCGCATCCCCCAACCAGAGCAGCGACGACCACAACAACGATGAGACCTACCAACACAAAACCTCTTGTCCTACTTGCACGTCCGCTCATATACCTTCACGTGTCCTTTCATATTCGTATATAGAGCGGACTGATCGTAGCAAGGGATATTGGCATTACTGTTAACAAACAGTTAACTCAAAGCTACAACTCCGCGCCTGAGTAGAGGGAAGTGCGCACAGAGCGGCGCAGTACCTGCAGAGGTCACCGGTGCTGCGGAAAGAAGTGAACCAGGTGCGGCCGGGTAGGCACGGGTACCGGGGGGCATCGCTCCCGTCCGCCTGCCCTCACCCGCTTGGCGGCCCGCGCAGAGCCTTCCCCGCCCTCCGCGGACGGAGACCCATGCCAAGCGACTGACTGGTGCCTGCGGCCGGCTACACGTCTTGCGGCCGGCTCACCAGGGCGATTCCCCGGGTCTGCAGAAGCTCCATGGTCTCAGGAACGAGGGGCCACATCTGTTGATCCCGCTCCTTGCCGGGCTCGTCCGCTCGCGCCACGTAGACCACCGTCACGCGGATCTGCCCGTCAACCTCGTCCGCGAGAATCTGGTAACCCTGGGCTACCCAGTCGTCCAACTGCGCCCGCAACTCTCTCATGATGAGGGGATCCATGACCTCATTCTAGACCGAAAGGGTGCACAGGGTGAGCAATGTGGTAGTGGGTCAGTTTGAATTCAAACTGACCCACTACCAGCAATGTGCGTGGTGGCGAGGCCGGTTGCGCTCAGCCGACCCCGCCACCACGCGCCACGCCGCTATGCCGCCGCCCTCACGCCTCCGCGGTCCACAACGCCTGGCCGCCAGCCGGCGCTGTAGAGGAACAGAGCTGCTGAGGCAGGCCCCAGATGGACAAACAGCTCCGAGAGCCTCGCCGCCGCGGCTTCGAAGTCATGCGCCGGTGCCAGCTCTTCCAAGAAACGACGGAAGCTGCCGTGCTCCTCCACCACATCGAGAAACCTGGAGGCGTTGGCCACCACCGCCTCGATCTTGCGCCGGTTGCGTATGACCCCCGGGTCCGCCAGCAGGGATGAGACGTCCTGCGCGTCCATCTGTGCCACCGCCTCTGGTTCCAGCCCGCGAAAGCCGCTCATGATGCCGGACCACCGGGCCTCTACCACCCGCGGACCCAGGCCCGCCGAGAACACCGCCCGCGCCAGGAGGGCGAAATAGGCCGCGTCACTGCGCGGGTAGTCACCCGCCCGCTGCATCCATTGTTGCCGTTCGAGCATGTGCGCTCCTTCCCCCGTGCTATCCGCACCCTCTTGTGGGAGGGGCGGCCGTCCGGCCAAGAGTAGGAGAGGCAGAGGCACGCGTCTGTACACCCATGGTTCGATGCTGGCGCCCGCGGACCGCCGTGCTGCCACCGCCGCGCCGCGCCGGCTGCGCCGACGCCGGCCGGAGTCGGGGCCGGTCTTCTCTTCCCGCGCCGGCGTTACCTTCTGCTCGTGACAGAGCCGAAGGCCGTGCGCAGGATGTGCAGCGGCCGGAACTTGAGCAGGCCCCGCCCACGCCACTCCAGCTCGCTCTTGTCGCAGACGGTGGAAATGCTGGCTTGGTCCGCCTCCGTCTTGAGGGCCAGCAGTAGTTGGCGACGCTCCTCCGGCGATTTCGCCGTCTCCACGACGTGGTCCACACGCTCCATGACCGCTATCGCCCGCCGGATCCGCTCCTCCGTGGCCGCCGCTTCCGTTTCCGGGATCACCTTCCACTTGCGTTTGATGCGGTTGAGATCCAACGCCGCCTGGTAGGTGGCATCCACCAGCTGATCCCGGGTCATCCACTCCGTCTCGTAGTTCAGCGTGTACTTCCAGCTGGGTTCGAGCAGGGCGTGACGGTGGTCCTCCAGCGTGTGCCGCAGCAGCCGGTAACCCCACTCCTCCGGCTGCATGAAGCCGCGACTGCCGGGATCCAGGAAGGGGGCCAGCGGGGAGATGAAGAGACGCAGCCGGGGATCGCCCTTGAACCGGCTGTAAAGGTAGTCGCTGTATTCCATGGTGGCAGCCACCGACTCCGGCGTCTGCTCGGGCAGGCCGATGATGTAGTAGAGATCGAAGCGCTCGGCATGGTAGCGCAGCGCCGCCTCGATGCTCTCCTCCAGTTCCTCGTTGCTGTAGCCTTTTCCCACACGGGCACGGATGGCCGGATCGTGGGTCTCCATGGACATCTCGTAGGCGTGGTGAGGCAGCGCTTGGGCCACCTTCTCCGAGAAGTCAGGAGGCGGTGGGTAGAAGAACTCCAGGATGATGGTGTTGTGGAGGGGCTTCTCCTCCAGTAGACGCAGCACCTCCTGCGCGTAGTCCGGGCCGGGCTGATAGACGTCCCCGATGAGGAAGATGGGGCCCCGACTCAGCTTGGCCACTGAACGCATGTCCTTGACCAGGGCCTCGGGGCTGCGGTAGGCATTCATCTGGCGCTGCATGGTGCCCTTGAAGGCATACTTGGAACCACCGCAGAAGACACACTCGCAGTTGCAGCCCCGCACCACCATCACGGGCATGATGGGGTACTGCATCCAGTCTGCAAAGGGCTCGATGCTGGCCAGATCCCGGTACCGCACCACCGAGCGCGTCATCTGCTCGTAGCCGTGCTCGTACTCATCAATGAGGAGAGGCACGTGGCTCACGGGGTTGGCACGGACCGACCCGGAGGCATCCTTCCAGGTGAGGTTGGGGACGGCAGCGAAACCGTCATTCTTCTCGACCGCGTTGAGGAGGGCCAACAGCGGCTTCTCCGCCGAATCCCCCCGCAGAACGTAGTCGACCTGCGGATAGAGGATGAGTTCCTCGTGGAAGAAGGTGGAAGAGAAGCCACCAAAGACGATGGGGGTACGCGGATGCAGCTTCTTCAGCAACCCGGCGACCTCCACCGACCCGTGGGCGTGCGGCAGCCAATGCAGGTCGATGCCGAAGAGAGTGGCATCCAGCCCTGCCAAGAAGTGCTCGACGTCAAAGCGAGGGTTGTTCAGCATGCGCACGGCCAGGTTGATCACCCGGACCTTCTTCCCCTGCGCCGTGAGATAGGCGGCCATCGTGGAGAAGCCAATGGGGTACATCTCAAATACCGGGGTGGAGGGAACCAGATCCGAAACCGGACCGTAGACAATGGCTTCCTTGCGAAAATCGTAGACGCTGGGGGCGTGCAGCAGGATGACATCCGGCCGCGTGGCCGGCAGCAAGCTCATTCAGCCGCCTCGTGCCCCGAAGGCGCCTCCGCTCCTCCCTCTTTGCCCTCCGCTTTTCCCTTCGCCTTGGCGGTGCCGCGAGCTCGCGGCGCGCGCTTCGGCTTACCGACCGACGCAGTCATACCGCCCTCCGGCGTGACCGACACCACCTGGTCCGCAGTGCCGGCTTCGCCGGCCGCCGTATCCCAGCCCCGTTTGGCGGAGACCGCGCTCAGCTCACGAAGGGCATCCGCCGCAATCCAGGAGGAACCGCGGCTCCCTTGCGCCTTGATACGAGAGGCGGCGGCCAGAGCGGCTTGGTTCAGGGCCACATTGCGCTTGCCGATCTGACGCAAGGCCCAATTGACCGCCTTCTTGACGTAGTTGCGGTCATCAGAGGCTTCGCGCTCGCACAGAGCCAGGAAAGACAGGAAGCGTTCATCGTCCGCCTTCTTATCGTTGACCGCTAAATCGGCCATGAGCGAGAATGCCGCCCGCTTCACATACTGGCCCGAATGCCCTGTCCACTCCGCGGCCTTCTGGTACGCCAGCGAGGTGCGGGCGAACGCGTACTTGCACACCTGATCACACACGTCCCAAGAATCGAACGCGGCTGCCCAAAGATCCATCTGCTCGGAGGAGACGGCAGCGGGGTCTTCTACCATGGCAGCCAGGATGCGGGCCTCATGGACGCCCGATGCCCACAGGTCAGCCGCCAAGCCGTGGTCGGTCCCCAAGCCACGGGCCATCTTCTGGAGGCTGGGGATCTGCACCCCCAGAGTACCCCGCGGACTGATGCCCACGCGGGTCATGCCCTCCGCCGTCTTGGGATCAGCCTGCTGGCAAAGCTCGGCCAGAACCTGTGCTGCGTCCACGTTCACGACCTTTCTACCTGGCCGGCGCATAGCCGGATGGAGCGTTCCTACCAACGGTTATTCTGGTATAGGCTACCAGGAAACCCTGGCGCTCGAAGTTGCGGTGAGACCGGCCGCCGGGGGCCACGCCTGCCGTCACCAGCCGGCAGCCGCCGGCTGTTGCCTCTCTCACGCGTTGGTGAATGAGCTGCGTTTGGGCACCGTGGCCACGCGCAGCAGGCAACGTGGCATCGCCGGTCAGGAGGGCGAGATCGCCGCGCACCACCATGGCGCCCCCCGCCACCGGCGCCTCGCACTCCCACGCCAGATAGCAGCGCATGCCCTCCACCAGCAGCGACACTCGGGCCAACAGCACACCGTTGCGGTCGGGCTCCTGTCCCTCGGCGAAGCCCTGCGCCACAACTCGCGCCCATGTCTCACTGTCGTCCGGCTCCACCCGGCGTGCCACGCAAGAGGACGCCGCCGGCACACCTAACGAGCCGGCACCCAGGTCCCGGACCACCACGTGCTCGAATTCCCAAGGGACGTAGCCGCGGCCGGCCAGACCTTGGAGCAGTGAAGGGTGGGCCAGCGGACAAACCGCCACCCGAGCCGATGCGCCCCGGCGAAAGAAGAAGTCCTCCAGGGCGTCAAGCTGCGCCGCCGTGACCTCACCCTGTGTCCCCAGCCCCACGGCCTGCGTGAGCGGTGAATCCGCCCCGGTGAACGTGCACCACCCCCCCGCCACAGGTAGGGAAGAGGCCCGCACGGAGGGGTCAAGCCAACTCCACGCTTCTGCGTAGCGCCGACTCTCATCAGCGTACAGCAGTTCAAGACGCGTGGCGAGCTCTCTGTCGGATGCCAGCATCATCATGCGTCACAGTATAATGCGGCAGAAAGGGAGACCATGGAAGCACGAATCGTAGGCTTGAAAGGATCGGGCGCGTCCACGCTGATGGGCGCTCTCGGCGGAGGCCAGGTGGACGGCGCCGTGGCTACCGTCCGCTTGGGCGACCCGCGCGTGAGACGTCTCTCTGACATGTTCCATCCCAAGAAGACCACCTTCGCCGAGTTCAAGGTTCGCGTGGCGGACCGTCCAGCCGCCTCCGGACGGCGCGGCGAAATGGAACGGTACCTCATCGGTCTGGTCGGTGCCCAGGTCTTCCTGCATGTGGTGCGCGCCTTCCCCAACCCTTTGCTGCCGGAGGAACCGGATCCGGCGCGAGATCTGCTGGAGCTGGACCAAGAGTTCCTGATGGCGGATCTCATCGCGGTAGAGAGGGCGCTGGAGCGCGCGGCCAAGGCCAAGCTGAGCGAAGTCGGTCGCCGTTCCCTGGAGCGCGCGAAGGCCGCCTTGGATGAGGAGCAACCACTGCGCCTGATACCGCTGTTGCCTGACGAGTACGCCTTCCTCCTCCCCTACAGCCTGCTCAGCCTGGTCCCTCAGGTGATCGTCCTCAACACTGTGCCCGGCGCCGAACCCGTGGACCTCACCGCGGAGGCGGCGGACCGCACGGTCCTGGGACTGCCCCTCAACGAAGCGGCGGAGGTGGCCTCGCTGTCGCCAGAGGAGCAGGAGGAGTTCGCTCGGGAGCTGGGATTGCCGGGTTTGGCCTCGGACCTGGTGACCCGCGCCGCCTTCGAGCAGATGGGGCTGATCAGCTTCTTGACCGTGGGCGAGGATGAGGTCCGTGCGTGGCCCGTGAGACGAGGAGACACGGCTCAGAAGGCAGCCGGTGTCATCCACTCCGACATCGAGCGTGGCTTCATCCGTGCGGAAGTCGTCGGCTATGAGACATTCGTGTCATTGGGATCCACGAAGGCCTGCCGTGAAGCCGGAGTCCTCAGACTGGAGGGCAAGGAGTACGTAGTTCAGGATGGTGACATCGTGAACTTCCGTTTCAACGTGTAGGCCCAGCCTGTGCCGGAGACTCGCCCCCAGGGAGGCGCCCTAGGTGCCTTCTTCGGCCGGCCGCATCTCCTCCCCGGGAAGAACGAAGGTGATGCGTTCCATGGTGCAGGCGCCGGGATGGTCCGTCACCTCTTCCACGCCGAAGGCCACGAAGGGAGGCATGGCTTCCTTCCGAAAGACCACGCAGGCGGCCATCCCCTCCGAGAGCCGGTCGGCGGCGCCATACAGTAGTACCTCGCGATTGCCCAGCACTGCCTTCTTGCTCTCCACGAGAGCCCGCTTGGGAGGTTTGACCCGCCCACTCCCCGTCTGCATCAAGCCCCAGGCGGTGAGTGTCGTGGCCGTCGGCACCGCGAACCTCCAGTTCATGACGCCGCCAATCTGCGGACGGACCTCGACCGCCATCAGCTCGCGGTCGCCGGCGTACGAGGCATGGATATGCCAAGAAAACCGGGTCTTTGCCCCCGAAACCATGTTTCTCCCCCATGGCGCGAGATTCGGAGCCGGCATTCTGCCCCCACCTGCATTGTGTACCGACCCTTACATCTTGGCAAGCGGAAAGAGCGGCTATCTGTGAAGGCCCAACAAGCTTGCTTCGTCCGGGTGATGATGAAGCTGCAGGTTGCGAGCCCCTATCTCCGGGCTTCTGTTGGCATAGCAGTAGACACAGCCGTTCCCGCACGAATCGTACATGCCGATGTCGCGGCTGGGGACGCAGCGACAGGCAGCCCGTTGCCCGGGGTCTCTGATGGGTAGCACGGTCACGCCGTGCACCCGCAGCATCTCGGCATCGATGCAGGCTCCCGGCAGCGCACCTGCGCAGATCAGATCCTCATCCGCGGCGCACACCCGCACCTCCATACCGCTTGCCGCCGCCCGCACTTCCACCTCCCGCAAGAATCGCTCGGTGGTGAGAGCGCACGGCCGGGTCGAGAGAGAAGCCATCTCCTCTCCATCAAGCACACGTCGCAGGTTGCGGATCGTCTTTCGATATTGACGGAGAAATCCCAGCATCAGCCGGCCTGTGCTCCCGGCCAACTCCGCCGCGATGCGCTCGATGGCCTCCAGATGAGAGGACTCCTCCCAGCCCTTGCCGAAGAAGAGGGGATCGTAGCGCCAAACCAGGCGCGAGGCTCCCACGCGCCGGCTGAGCTCCCGGAAGAGCCGGGTGGCTTCCGCCCGGCCGGGAGAGCCGGGCTCCACCATCGAAGGATAGGCGGTGATGGTCTGGTGGACGAAAACCGGGATGCCGGCTCTGGTGATCTCGTCCAGGTGCGGAAGCAGCGGAGCCGGGTTCTTGGTCCAGAAGACAATGGCGTCCACATCTTCCGGCAGCAGGGAGACCCGCTGCACCTGGTGCGGATTGAAAGGGTTGGGAACCAATACGAAACCCGCCCGCAGACGCCGCACAAACCACTCCATGTAGAAGGCGGGGATGTCCGTCCTGCGGCTGGCGCTGATGATCATGGACCAGTCATTTACCGAAGACCTCGCGCAACCTCATCAACAACGACACGTCACCAGTCAGCTTGATGCGGCCCATCGTGAGCGCCAGCACCCAGTTGAGCCGTCCCCGCATCGCTTTCAAAAAGTCCTCCGGCTTCATGTGGGCCGTGACGTCGGCCGGGCCTTCGCCTTCCAGGACCTCTACCTGCCCCTCTTGCAGGGTAGCCCGAAACACACCGGCCTCTCCCAGCACCAGCTTGGCCGTCCCCTGGTGCCTGCGCAACGCATCCTCATGAGCCCTGGCCCGCTCTGGAAGCTCGAAGATGAAGGTGCGAATCTGCGCGTGTTCCTGCTCGGTCATGGCTCCGTCCCTTCGGCGGGTGCCGGAGAGAGACGGTGGGGCGGCCGGGGGCGCAGGCCCCCGGCCGCCCCACCTCTCACGGCCGCACCTCTCACGTGATCATCCAGTACAACCGGGTCACCCACTTTGCCGGATCAGGCTCCGCTGCCGGATCTGTGAGGTATTCCTCCCAACACGGCGCGTCGGGCGCGGACCCATGCCGCTGCACCCACGCTGTCAGCGCTTCCCACGCTGCACCGATGCCTTCGTACGGGCCCACATGCGTAATAACCGCTGCCTCGCCTTCCGGGAGCGATGTTGAGCGGACGCCCTCAACCTCATCGAACACCCGGTTCACGGGAACAGCCACGTCCATTTCCACGATGTCCTCATCAAACCGATGATAGAAGACCACGGGCGCCCCCACGCAGGCCACGCCCATGCCACACACCAGCTCAAACACCCTCTGCATCTCCCGGCCCATGACCGGTCCCAACTGCTCCCGCGACGCCTGCACCCGGGAGGAAGCCAGCGGCCGCGCCGCCACATGCTCGATCTGCACCTCGTAGTCCACGGCCCCTCCTTCGCTCGGCCCGTTCAGACCTTGAGCGGCCAGTAGATCTCGGTGACGTGCTTGGAGAGGTCCGGCTCCTCGGGGCCCGTGAGGTACTTCTCCCACATCACCGGCTGGAGTTCGAGCTCCTTCTCCTCCGCGTAGCGCTGCATGGCGCGATAGGCCGGCTCGATCTCCTCATAGGCACCCACATATACGGTGAATGCCACCGGGCCGCCGGGCAACATCCCCGGGCCCACGCCGTCCTCCTCCTTCATCACCCCGCCCGCCGTGAAGCCTATCTCCAGATCAGCCGTATCGGGAGTGAAGCTGTGGTAGACGGCCACCGCACCTCCGGTGGGCTTCACATCCTGACGCGACATGACGGCCATGACGTGCCCAAACTCCCGGCTCATGACCTGGCCCATCTCGTTCATGTGTGCCGTGACCCGCACGCTGGCCAGCAACTCCGGCTCCAATTCCCTTATGGTTATCTCGTAGCCCACGCTCCCCCTTTCTATTCCGGCACCACCGCCCGGAAATCCCGATCCAGTACCTGCATTCTGAACTCATCCCAATAGCGGCCGTCGCGATAATACGCCTCCGGAGCCCTGCCCACCTCCGTGAAACCCACGTGCCGGTAGAGCTGCAGAGCCCGGTCGTTGCCCTCATAGCAGGTGAACACCACTCGGTGCAGCCCCAGCGTGTTGAAGGCGAATCCCAGCAAGACGCGCAAAGCATCCGCGGCGTACTTCTTGCCGACCTCCGCGATGTCGACCACGCCGGGCAGGATAGCAGGATAGCCATGTCTCACAGGTGGCCTCAATTCGGAGAGGAGCAGGATGCGAGAAGCAAAGCAGCGGAACAATTGGCGGCCACATGCCGCACCTGACCGCTTGGCCCCGTGGCGAACCTGAGTCGACGTACGTCCATGAGCTCCGGCGCGGGAACTGCGGTGCGCAGGCCACGTATTTCCCGGCTTTGTGCCGACCGCTGGGGATACCGGCCCGCACGACCGGCGGATGGCAGCTTTTCACGGGCAACTTCGCCGGCCACTTCTGGGCTGAGTTCTACCTGCCCAATTACGGGTGGATCCCCGTCGACCCGATGGCCGCGGACATGGCCGACAGGACCGACAAGATTTCCGACGAAGAATGAGCGGCCTTCAAGGAGTATTACTTCGGCAATCAGGATGCGCTGCGCTGCAACATCCAGTTCGATGTCGACGAGGCTCACGCGCCGCCGGCAGACGCCGAGGTCCTACTCCCCGCCACGCTCCAGACGCCTACCGGCACTCTTCTATCGACCTGGGAGCCGATCGGCTTCATGCCGGCCGAATACACGACCATGAGCGCGGAGCTTCTCGTGTACCGGCCCCGGCTCCCTGGACACACGTTAACACCTATGCAGCCAAAGCCTGATCGAACTGCCCGCGGGCTTCTCTGGGCGTCATGAACCCGAGCTTCTCCAAGCGCCACTCGTTATTGTAGGCA
>JAAYAL010000043.1 GCA_012719395.1 Gaiellales bacterium
ACCCCTGGATCTGATGCACTTGCATCTGCGGCGGAGAGGCGTTATACTACACACCGGATAACGCTGAACCTGGTACTGCCATCCTGGGTCCGGCGTGTACTGGCTCCCATGAGAGGCCCGAGCTGCTCAGCGCTCGGGCCTCGCCATAGTGCCCGGGCCCGCAGCCGCGCGCATAGCCATGCACCTTGGCGTATGGCGCACCGCCCCTGTATCCTGTCCGGGAAATCGGCGAGTAACGGACAGGGGGAGAATCACTGTGATCGTTCGTACGACCGCCTGGTCGGCCGGTCCCGGCTGCCATGGCGGGTGTGGGGTCCTGGCCCATATCGAAGACGGCAAGCTGGTCAAGATCGAGGGTGACCCGGAGCATCCCATCAATAGGGGGCGGCTCTGCTCGCGTTGCCTGGCCATGACCCAGTACGTGGACCATCCGGGGCGGCTTCGCAGCCCTCGCAAACGCGTGGGCGAGCGCGGCGAGAACAAGTGGCAGGACATCTCCTGGGAAGAGGCCTACGATCTCATCGAGGAGAAGATGGGCAAGATCCGCGAGGAGTACGGGCCGGAGAGCGTGGTCTTCTCCATGGGCACCGGCCGCGATGTGGGCGCCTGGATCTGCCTGCTGGCCTACAACTACGGCAGCCCCAACGTCATGTTCGCCCTCTCCGGCATCGGCTGCTACTCGCCCCGCATCGCGGCCTCCGAGACGGTGCTCGGCGACTACTGCGTCTTCGACGGCGGACAGTGGCTTCCCAAGGGCCACGACGATCCCCGGTACCAGGTGCCCGAGACGATCGTCATCTGGGGCTACAACATCAACGCCTCCTGCCCGGACAACATCTTCGGGCACTGGATCACCGATCTCATGAAGAAGGGCAGCAAGATCATCTGCATCGATCCACGTCTGTCGTTCTTCGCCTCCCGCGCCGACAAGTGGCTGCAACTGCGTCCCGGCACCGACGGGGCCCTGGCAATGGGCTTCCTGAACGTCATCATCAACGAGGGCCTCTACGACCGGAAGTTCGTGGAGAAGTGGACCAACGCCCCGCACCTCATCCGCAGCGACACGGGGACGCTCCTGCGGGCGTCGGATCTCGTGGAGGGCGGCTCGCCGGACGACTTCGTAGTCTGGGACACGGCGGCCGGTGCTCCCGCCATCTGGGACTCGGCCGAGCTGGAGTTCCGCGCGCCCGGTGCTGCGCCGGATGCTCCGCCGCTCACCGGAGTGGCGCCGGCGCTGGAGGTACCGGCCGAGCAATGCGCCATGCACCTTCTGGATGAGTCTTCGGTGCCTGTGAAGACGGTCTGGTCGACCTTCCGCGCCGAGGTGGCCGAGTATCCCGTGGACAGGGTGGCCCAGATCACCTGGCTCAGGGCGGAGGACATCGTCGAGGCCGCGCGGATGTACGCGAAGAGCAGGCCGGCCACTATACAGTGGGGCGTGGCTGTCGACATGACCCCGGCCATCACACCCACGTCCATGGCCATCGCGGCGCTGTGGTGCCTCACCGGCAACCTGGACGTGCCCGGTGGCAACGTAGTGGCCCGTTCCGCTTTCGGGGCCGTCGCCTATGCGCTGCCCGGCAGTCGGGGACCCATCCAGCTCCCCGGACAGGAGGTCGACGCCACCCGCATCGCGCGTGACCGCTACGGCGTGCTCTCCGAGTTCATCTGGAGGGCTCAGACCGACGTCACCCTGGAGCAGATCTTCACCGGCAAGCCTTATCCCATCAAAGGCATGTGGGTGCAGGCCTGCAATCTCGTGGGCGGCATCGGATACGATCCGCAGCGCTGGGTCAAGGCGCTCAAGAAACTCGACTTCGTGTGTGTCGTCGACACCTTCATGACCCCCACCGCCGAGCTGGCCGACATCGTGCTTCCGGCGGCCACCTTCCTGGAGAAGGACGGCATCCGGAGCTGGTGGACGCCGCTCGAGAGCATCGTGAAGGCCATGGAGGTGGAGGGGTGCAGGCCTGATAACGAGATCAACTTCGAGCTGGCGCGGCGCTTCAACCCCGATCTCAAATGGCACGATCTGCACGAACTGCTGGATGAGATCGTGAGTCCCTCGGGAATGACTTTCCACGAGTTGGCCAAGAAGGGCTGGGAGCTCCCGCCCGACGGCGACCCGAGCGCGCCCTATCACCGCCACGAGCGGGGCCTGCTGCGCCCTGACGGCAAACCGGGTTTCAAGACCCCCTCCGGCAAGATGGAGCTCTATTCGGTGCTTCGCGAGCGCTGGGGATTCGAGCCGCTGCCTCATCACGAGGAGCCGCCCTTCAGCCCGGCCTCAAGTCCGGAACTGTTCGAGCAGTACCCGCTGATCCTCACCACGGGCAGGCGGTCGCCGGTGTACTTCAACTCCGAGCATCGCAACATCCCCTGGCTGCGGGAGGCCGATCCCGACCCGGTGGTGGAGCTGCATCCCGAGACCGGGGCGGCTCTCGGCATCGGCAACGGCGAGTGGGTCTGGATAGAGAACATGTTCGGCAAGGCCCGGCTGAAGGCCAAGCTCACCCCCATAGTGCCGCGCTGGCTGGCCTCCGCCACCCACGGTTGGTGGTACCCGGAGCAGGAGGGCGCTGAGCCCTCCCTACGCGGTGTCTGGGATTCGAGCACCAACCAGTTGCTCCCCATGGGCTACCAGGGCAAGGACGGTCTGGGGACGCACGCCAAGTGCACGCTCTGCAAGGTCTACCGCGCCCACACCGCCCCGCCCGGCGCGTACGCACTGCCGGAGGGCGGTGTGATCGGCGGAGCCGTGAGCGCCGCGGGCACCGCCCACGGCCCGGCGCCGGGCCATGCGCCGGCGGCGGCCCGAGGAGCCTCCACGGACGACCCAGGGAAGGAGGCCTGACATGGCTGCCAAGCGCAGAGCCAAGGCTCCTGAGAACGGTCTGCTCATCGACTACGAGTACTGTACCGGCTGCTATGCGTGCCAGGTGGCCTGCCAGCAGGAACACCGCTGGCCGGCCGGCATGGGTGGCATCCGGGTGCAGGAGATAGTGCAGAACCTGCCCAACGACAAGTCGTACCTCACCTACATCCCGTTCCCCACGGAGCTGTGCGTTCTTTGCGCGGCCCGCACCCGCAAGGGTCAGCAGCCGGCCTGCGTGCAGCATTGCATGGCTGCCTGCATGAAATACGGGAGGATCGAAGATCTGGCCAAGGAGATGACCAAGCCGCGCATGGTACTCTGGGCGCCGCGGGGGTAGAGCCCGCGGCGGCTCACAAGGCTCTTGAACATCTCGCGGACTCTATTCATCATCTTGTATGTCGCAACACATGGGGCGCTCGTGTTGTGATCTGCTCTTCCGCGGCATGCCGGGCTGTCGCGGTCTGCTCTCTCGACGCCGGTCTGTCGTAGGCGCGGTGCCGGATTTGCCTGACCGGTCATGTCTTGCTGCGGCGTGGCGGGATCTGTGCCTAAACGGGATGTTCTGGAAGGAGGGGGCCTTTCGGTGGGGCGAAGAGGGCATCGCGACTCTCAACAACGATGGTGAATGGGTGAACGCGGTGGAGCTGAACAAGGGCGGCAAGGAGACCTTCGTCAGCGGCCCCTGGAAGCCGCAATACGGGCTCGGAACCTACGGCATCGACACGAGCACCGGGACCGTC
>JAAYAL010000044.1 GCA_012719395.1 Gaiellales bacterium
AGCAAGGTCTGGTTTGAGCACCACGCCACTCCGTTGCTGGAAGACGGCGCCTACACCGGTCTGATCGTCCACTCGCTGGATACCACGGCCAAGAAGCGGGCGGAATCCGCACTCCGGGAAAGCGAACAGCTGCACAGAGAGTTGTTCGAGCTGGGATCCGATGCCATCCTCCTGATTGACAACGAGACAGGGGGCGTGCTGGAAGCAAACCCCATGGCCTGTTCTCTCTACGGCTACAGCCGAGAGGAATGGCTCAGCATGACCTCCCTGGAGCTGTCCGCCGAGCCGGAGGGGACGAGTCATGCCGTCCCGGAAGAGGCCGGCCGCAGTCCGCTTCGCTGGCACCGCCGCAAAGACGGCATTGTCTTCCCCGTGGAAATCACTGCCAGCCACTTCGACTGGAAAGGGCGACGCGTCCATTTTGCCGCCATTCGTGACGTCAGTGACAGCGTAGAGCGAGTGGTTGAACTTGAGCAGACCGTGTCACGGTTGGACCGCGCTCTTCGGGGAGCGGCGTTGGCCGTGAGTGCTGCTTTGGAGAAGCGCGATGCCTATACGGCCGGCCATCAGGTCCGTGTGGCCGAGCTGGCCGCGGCCATTGCCTATGAGATGAACATGCCGGCGCTGGCCGAGCGCGTGAGGTTGGCCGGGAGTCTGCATGATATGGGCAAGCTCGCGGTGCCGGCCGAGATCCTGGCCAAACCCACCAAGCTGAGTCAAGCGGAAGCCAATCTGGTGAAGACGCACTGCGAGATCGGCTGGGAAATCCTCCGCATCATCGACTTCGGCTGGCCGCTGGAGGATGTCGCTCTCCAACACCACGAGCGCCTCGATGGTTCCGGGTATCCGCAGGGCCTCAAGGATTCGGATATCATCCTGGAGGCACGCGTCATCGCTGTGGCCGACGTGGTGGAAGCCATGTCCTCACACCGGCCGTATCGTGCGGCGCTGGGTACGCAGGCAGGGTTGAGGGAGATCTCGCGGAACCGGGGTAGACTGTACGACTCCACCGTTGTGGGTGCCTGCCTCCGGGCCTTCGACCGTGGCTTCCGCTTCCCGGAGGAGCCGGCATCCGGCCGCAGGGCAGACGACCCGGATCGTATCGACTGAGCCACTCGGTGGCGCGCGCAGGGCCCCGGGTGGCCCGGTCGTGAGGCCGCATCAGCAGCGTCCCCGGCCCGCGCGCTACTCACAACCCTGAGGTTACATGGATTCCGCTACCTGTTCCGCCGCCACGCCCCAGCCCTTGTCCGCGCGCCAGCCTCGCTTGGGGCACAAGGGGCTGGTGGTGTTCCTGGCCCTGCTTAGTGCCTTCGTGCCGCTGTCCACGGACCTCTACCTGCCCGCGCTGCCGCTGATGACCCAGTACTTCGGCGTAGCCGAATACCAAACGAACCTCACGCTCATCCTCTTCTTCGTCTTCTACGCCTTGGCCACCCTGATTTGGGGGCCGCTCAGCGACAGATACGGCCGGCGTCCCATCCTTCTCCTGGGTCTCACCGGTTACACGCTGGCCAGCGCTCTGTGCGCTCTCGCCGTCGATATCAACCAGCTGATCGCGTGCCGCGTGCTGCAGGCCGTGGGCGCCGGTGCGGCCAGCGCCGTGGCCACCGCCATCGTCAAGGACTCGTTCCAGGGGAGGAGGCGTGAGTCGATCCTGGCATTGGTCCAGTCCATGGTGGTGATCTCTCCGGCGGTTGCCCCCGTGATCGGGGCGTTGCTACTCAGCCTCTCCTCTTGGCGGGCGGGCTTCGCCGCGCAGGCGGTTGTGGGTATGGTGGTGGTGGCCCTGTCAATCGCGTACGAGGAAACGCTGGAGAAGCGTGGCACCGGCGACGTCATGCGGACTCTGGGACGGCTGGCGGTGGTACTACGCAATCCGGCCTTCACGTCTCTTCTGATTATCTTCTCCATGGTGAGCATAACCACCATGGCCTTCATCTCCTCCTCCTCCTACATCTATCAGGACACCTTTGCGCTTGGCAGCCAGGTCTACAGCTTCTACTTCGCCTTCAACGCCGCCGGCCTGCTGGCCGGGCCTCTGCTGTATATGAGACTGGCCACACGGTTCAGCCGGTCGGCCATCGTCAGCACGGGCTTCGGCATCATGGCGTTGAGCGGGCTTCTGGTGGTGGCGCTGGGCGGGAGGGCTCCCTGGGCGTTCGCGCTGACACTGCTTCCGGCCACCATCGTGGCCAGTTGCGTGCGCCCGCCGGGCACCTTCCTCATGCTCGAGCAGCAGCAGGACGACGCCGGTTCCGCCTCTGCACTGATGAGCGCGTGCCAGATGGTGATGGGGAGCGTGGGGATGGTCATCATCTCCTTCGACTGGGGCAGCCGCGTCCGGGCGGTGGGAATGGTTGACATCGTGTTCGGCCTGCTCTGCGGGGGGCTGTGGCTGGTTGCCGGCAGACGGCAGTCCCTTGGCCAGACCGAGGGCGGGTAGGAGTGGGCGGCCGCCGGCGGGGGGTGCGATGGTCATGCCCAAGACGGAAAGAGGAGCCGGGAATAGAACGAGGAACTTGAGTCTCAGGTGGACAGCCTGATCTCTACCAGGGAGGTCGACTTTCTATGGCTGACTGGAGGTCATGGCTTCGCGCAGACCCTACTGCGTGGCTCTTGGAGGACGACAACCCGTCCGTCCGCTACCTGACGCTGGTTGACATCTTGGACAGAAACCACGCGGACCTGGACGTGGCGGAGGCCCGGGCTGCGATCATGACCGTGGGGGCGGTGCCGGCGATACTGGAACGGCAGCACCCCGAAGGTTACTGGGGCAGCCCGGGCAAGCCATATGCCAAGTACGGGGGGAGCGTGTGGCAACTCGTCATCCTGGCCGAGCTTGCGGCGGAGGGCAGCGACGAGCGCATCCGCCGGGCCTGCGGGTTCATCCTGGATGCGCTGCAGGACGTGCAAAGCCACGGCTTCTCGTACCAGCGCAACAAGAGAAGTGGCGGCGGTAGGCACAGCGGGGTGATCCCCTGCCTGACCGGCAACCTGGTGTGGAGTCTCCTGCGGCTGGGTTGGGGGGACGATCCTAGGGTGCGGCCGGCCGTGCAGTGGATCGTGCAGTATCAGCGCTTCGATGACGCCGTCGATGATCCGCCCACCGGTTGGCCGTATGACGTCTTTGTTGACTGTTGGGGACGGCACACATGCCACATGGGCGTCGTCAAGGCCCTCAAAGCCCTGGCGGAGATTCCGGCGGCAGACCGATCTGACGGTGTACGGCGCACCATCAAGGAGGGAGCGGAGTACGTCCTCCGGCATCGCATCCACAAGCGCAGTCACGACCTGACGCGCGTGTCCAAGCCCGGGTGGCTGCGCCTTGGGTTTCCGCGCATGTACCAAACAGACGTGTTGGAGGTTCTGGGGATCCTGACGCGGCTGGGCTATCGCGACGAGAGAATGCGGGACGCGTTGGACGTGGTGGTCTCCAAGCAGGCTGCGAATGGCAGGTGGACGTTGGCGGACACCTTCAACGGCCGGTTCTTGGTGGACATTGAAGACAAAGGGAGACCCAGCAAGTGGGTGACCTTGAACGCCCTGCGGGTGCTCAAGGCTTGGGCCTAGTTCCTGGATCCGGGCGGCATCCGCGCGATCGGGTGCGGCGCTCGTAACGTGGCTACGATGGCTGGGGCATGGCCATCCCTCCTCCGATCAGCGTCGCTCGCCGACTGATCGACCGGTTCGTGGAGACGCATCCCGCATGAGCCAAGGTGCCGGGATGGTGACCGGCAGCGTTGGGGATGCATGCGCTTCGGAGGTGAACCCGAGAGGCGCTGCATGAGAAGTGAGCGCATAGTTTGAGCAGCGGTTCATGCAGGAAGAACAGAAGGTAGGTTCCCGGGAATCACGGGATTCACGGGGGGTAGCGCCGATCGTTTTCGATAGTGTGTTGTTGTACCGGCCCCGGCTCCCTGGACACACGTTAACACCTATGCAGCCAAAGCCTGATCGAACTGCCCGCGGGCTTCTCTGGGCGTCATGAACCCGAGCTTCTCCAAGCGCCACTCGTTATTGTAGGCA
>JAAYAL010000045.1 GCA_012719395.1 Gaiellales bacterium
CCAGTCTCACGGCAATCTCCGCCGCCGCCTGCTCCACCGCGGCGTCAGGGACGGAAAGGAACACCACGTGAGGGGAGGCCTCGAGCACTGAGGGCGCGCTGTCCCCGCGTGAAAGGCCAAGGCGCTCCCTTGCCCACTGGGTCATCTCCGGCCGCGTGTCTGCCACAGCCACCAGCTGCGCTCCCGCATGGGCCAAGGCGACTGCAAGCGAGCCGCCCAAGCGACCCAACCCAACCACGGCGACGCGAACCTGGGCGATGCTACTGAAGGAGGGGACGCACGAGGCCGCGATGACGCCTTCCTGTGCCGGATGACTTGAACGCTCTTGAGGCGCGGGAAGCATAGCAGTCGCGGATGGCGCGCACAAGGCGCGCAGTGGCGGCCCTTGACGAGGACCACACAGCGGATGTGCAGGCATTTCGCGATTGCGGCGCCGGGTGGTCTTGATACCGGCCCACGCCTCCTTCATACTTCCTGTCATGCCTATCTATGAGTATCAATGCCCGGGCTGCTCACTCCGTTTCGAGGAACTGGTGAGCCTCTCGGCCGCCGGGCGCCCACAACGTTGCCCCCATTGCGGGTGCAGTGACTCCCGTCGCGTGCTGTCTTCCTTTGCCATACGCGTGGGCGGGGGCCGGGCTTCTGCCGGCGGCAAGAGTTGTGCCGGGTGCTCCCGCTCCTCCTGTGCCGGCTGCTGAGGGAGCCGGTTCGTGACCAAGGACAGGGAGGCCGCGGCCCGGGCACTGAGGGCCCAGCAGGAGTTGCTGGGCACATGTACGGACTGTTCCCTGTGCGAAGGGCGGACGCAGGTTGTCTTTGGGGTAGGCAGTCCGGTGGCAGACCTTCTGTTCATTGGTGAGGGCCCGGGCTTCAATGAGGACAAGCTCGGCGAGCCCTTCGTGGGTCAGGCGGGCAAGCTACTCACCGAACTCCTGGCCGGCATCGGCCTGGCGCGTGAAGACGTGTACATTGCCAATGTGGTGAAGTGCCGTCCTCCAGGCAATCGCGACCCGTTGCCGGTGGAGATTGAAGCCTGCAGTCCCAAGCTCATGGAGCAGATCCGAATCCTGCGTCCCCGTGTGGTGTGCACTCTGGGCCGTTTTGCCACGAGGCTGATTGCGCAGACCGATGCTCCCATCACGTCCATCCGCGGCCGGGCCAAGGCTGCTGAGGTGGCTGGTGTGCCGGTGCTCATCCTTCCCGTCTTCCATCCGGCCGCGGCCCTCTACACCCCGGCCAACAAGGCGGTGCTGGAAGAGGACTTTCAGAAGCTGAGGGTGCTTCTGGCTCGAGGGCAGGACGCCTTGGGTCAAGACGGCCGGAAGCAGGGCGCAGTGCCCGCACGGCCGGTCTCCCAGGAGGCGGCGACGGGCGGAGCGCTGGACGATGGAGAGCAACTGGCACTGTGGTAGTGCTGGAAGAGACAGGCGTGGGGCTGACACGACTGGAGGAGATCGGACGGCGTTTCGCGCGGGCGCTGCGGCCGGGGGATTTGGTGCTCCTCCATGGCGCGCTTGGCACCGGCAAGACCACGCTCATCCGCGTCCTGGCCCACGCGTTGGCCGTGCGCGACGCCGTACGCAGCCCTTCCTTCACCATCGCCAACATTTATTCCGGTCCCGTCACCGTCAACCACCTGGATCTCTACCGGCTGGAGGACGTGGGGGAGGAAGACGCCCTGGCCCTGGAGGAGTACGTGACTCCGGACAGCATCACGCTGGTGGAGTGGCCGGAGGCGGGGTTGCGCTCACTGGGGAACCCCCAGTGGACGGTGCACCTGCAGCATCAGACTCTGCAGAGCCGGGCCGTGCGCCTGGAGGCGGAGACGGCGGAGGCGAAGCAGCGCTGGGAAACGGCGGCATGACGCGGCGCCTGGTACTGGCCCTGGACAGCGCCACGGAGAGTTGCACCGCCGCTCTGTTGGCCGTTGCGGCGGATGAAGGCGGCGTGGGGGAGCCGTTGGAAGTGGTGGCGGCGCGGCGCGAGGAGGCGTTGGTGGCACGCGGAGGCGGGATCCTGCTTCCCCTTGTCCAGGAGATTCTGCTGGAAGCGGGCGCATCTCAGGTGGACGTAGCGGCTGTGGTGGCCGGGGAGGGACCGGGCACCTTCACCGGGGTCAGGGTGGCGGTGGCCACGGCCCGGGCGGTGTCGCTGGCGCTGGGGGTTCCCATCTACGGCCGGTCCACTCTGTCCGCGTTGGCCGCCCTGGTCCTGGGGGAGGCCGGGGCGAGCGAGAGGGCGGCGTGGCCGGTGGTGGTACCTATGGTGGACGCGCGGCGGGGCCAGGTGTTTGCCGCGGTTTACGCGCGCCGGGGGTCGGTGTGGGCCGAGGTGGGTGATCTGCTCGCCGTGGCGCCGGAGGAGCTCATGCCCGCGGTGAATGCCGTGCTGGCACGCCGCGAAGTGGGTGAGGGGCGGCGCGGCGGGTCGGAGACGGTCCTGCTGACGGGGACGCCCGCGCTGTTGGGCAGGGTGGTCGATCCCTATGGGACGGCGCAGCGCAGGGCGCGTGCCGTGGATGCCATCGGGCTGGTGCGCGGCCAGGGGTGGCTGGAGGGTGGCAAGGCGGTGTGGGAGGGTCTGGTTGATGCCGTCGCCGGGTGGGGGGGATGGGGGACGCCCCGCCCCGGGCGGGCGGGCTCGCCGGAGTTGGTGCGGCCCATCTACGTGCGGGCGCCGGACGCGGACATCCACATCACAAAGATGAAAGACCCCTGGGCATGAGGACGGTGGCGCCGGCACTGAGGGACATGCGGCGGCAGGATCTGGACGAAGTAGGTGCCATTGAAGCGTCGAGTTTCTCCTCGCCCTGGTCGACGGCATCTTTCCTCTCCGAGATCGAACGCGAGGCCACCTGGGCGCAGGTGGCCGTCGGTGGTGACGGCCGGGTGATGGGGTACGTGGTGGCCCGGCTGTTCGTGGACGTGTGGCACATCTTGGATCTGGCCGTGGCGCCCGACTGCCGACGACAGGGCGTGGCCCGCCTGCTCATGCGGGAATTCCTGATCTTCGTTACCCCTACGGGAGAAGAGTTCACCCTGGAGGTTCGGGCCGGGAATGCCGCGGCCATCAGTCTCTATGCTGATCTGGGCTTTGAGGTGGTGGGCCGCCGCCGGGGCTACTACAACGACACGGGGGAGGACGCGCTTCTCATGACGCTGCAGGCAGAGGACCGGCCGGCGCGTTGCGGTCTGCCGGCCAGAGCAGGGGGGGAGGCATGAGGCAGGGCTTGGCGGCGTCTGAAGAGTTGGGGCTGACCCTGGCGTTGGAGACCTCCTGCGACGACACCTGCGCCGCCGTTATTGACGGTTCCGGCCGCATCCTTTCCTCCATCATCCACAGTCAAGATGTCATCCACGAGAAATATGGCGGGGTGGTGCCGGAGGTGGCCAGCCGCGCCCACGCCGAGCGGGCCACGGTGGTGGTACGAGAGGCGCTGGCAGAGGCGGGCGTGGGGATGACGGATCTGGAGTCGGTGGCGGCCACCGTGGGCCCCGGCCTGATAGGTGCTCTCCTCGTGGGGTTCCACACGGCCAAAGCCATCGCCTGGGGACGGCGTCTGCCCTTCATCCCGGTGAACCACCTTCATGGACATCTGGGCGCTGTCTGGCTGGCGGACGAGCAGGTTCCGCTGCCGCTGCTGGTGCTGATCGCCTCCGGGGGGCATACCATGCTGGTGCGTGCAGACAGTCGCCGGCAGTTCTCGCTGCTGGGTCAGACCCTGGACGACGCCGCCGGCGAGGCCTTCGACAAGGGTGCCCGGCTGCTGGGACTGGGCTACCCGGGAGGCAAGGAACTGGACCAGCTGGCGGAGCGCGGCGACCCGCAGGCCTTCACCTTCCCTATTGCTCTGCGTGGCCAGGACACTCTCGACTTTTCCTTCTCTGGCGTGAAGACCTCTCTCTTCTACCTGCTGCGCGACATGACCGCAGAGCAGCGGGGTGAACGCGCGATTGATGTGGCCGCCTCCTACCGGGAGGCGGTGGTGGAGGCACTGGTGAGCCGGCTGATGCAGGCGGCCGAGCGCGAGCAGGTGCCCGCGGTGGCCATAGGCGGCGGGGTGGCGGCCAATTCGTTACTGCGACGGAGGGTTGCGGCTGCGGCGGAAGCGTCCGGCCTCTGCGCCGTCATTCCTTCGTTCCGCCTGTGCACCGACAATGCGGCCATGATTGCCTCGGCCGCCCGCTATTCGCCTCGGCTTGCCTTCCCCCACTATCTGAGCGTGGAGGCCACCTCCTCTCTGCGCCTGGGTCAGGACGTCTACTGACGAAGAGTCCGGTGGGGGTGCCCGTTGCCGGGTTTTGTGCTCACGTTGCGCATACTGCCGGGGCTCTCCGCCTCTCTGCGCGGGGAGAGGGGGTTCAGTCGCGCCGACATTGACAATCTGCTATGCCAGGCATATGATATGCCAGGTTTGGCACTCAGGGCTGACGAGTGCCAATACACCGGGTAGAATGGGTGTTGCACGCAGAACACGGAGGAGGATTGCTGATGAAGCTTGTGCCGCTCGAGGACAGGGTGGTCGTCAAGGTGGTTGAGGAAGAAGAGAAGACCGCCAGCGGCATCGTGTTGCCGGATACCGCCAAGGAAAAGCCGCAGAAGGCGAAAGTTCTGGCTGTGGGCCCGGGACGGTATGACGGTAAGCATCTCATCCCGATTGAGATCGAGGTGGGCGACGTCGTCATCTTCTCGAAGTACGGCGGCACCGAGATCAAGGTGAACGGCGAGGAAGTCCTCGTGCTCCGCGCGTCGGACATCTTGGCGAAGATCGCTGCTGAGTGAAACTCCGTCCCATAGCCTATACGGCCTAGGAGGCATAGCACACGATGAAGAAGGAACTCAAGTACGGTGATGAGGCCCGCCGCTCCCTGGAGCGCGGTGTCAACACGCTGGCGGACGCCGTCAAGGTCACGTTGGGCCCCAAGGGCCGTTATGTGGTTCTGGACAAGAAGTTCGGCAGCCCCACCATCACCAATGACGGTGTCACCATCGCCCGGGAGATCGAAGTAGAGGACCCGTTCGAGAATCAGGGCGCGTCCCTGGTGCGCGAGGTGGCCACCAAGACCAACGATATCGCCGGTGACGGCACCACTACCGCCACGCTGCTGGCCCAGGCCATCGTACGCGAAGGTCTTCGCAACGTGGCCGCCGGTGCCAATCCCATGGCCATCAAGCGCGGCATCGAGAAGGCCGTGGATGCGGCCGTGGAGGAACTGAAGACGCAGGCGCGCGAGATCTCCGGCAAGGAAGATATCGCCCGCGTGGCCGCCATCTCCTCCGACGACCGCGAGATCGGTGACGTCATCGCGGACGCCATCGAGAAGGTGGGCAAGGACGGCGTGGTCAACGTGGAGGAGTCCAACACTTTTGGTATGGACCTGGAATTCACTGAGGGTATGCAGTTCGACAAGGGCTACCTCTCGCCATACTTCGTGACCGACCCGGAGCGCATGGAAGCGTCTCTGGAGGAGCCATACATCCTCATCGCCAACCAGAAGATCGGCTCGGTGCAGGATCTGCTCCCCATCCTGGAAAAGGTGATCCAGAGCGGCAAGTCTATCCTCATCATCGCTGAGGATGTGGAAGGCGAGGCTCTCGCTACCCTCATCGTCAACAAGCTGCGCGGCACGTTCACCGGCATTGCCGTCAAGGCGCCGGGCTTCGGTGACCGCCGCAAGCGCATGCTGGAAGACATCGCCATTCTCACCGGCGGCGAGGTCATCACCGAGGAAATGGGTCTGAAGCTGGAGAACACGCAGGTCCATCAGTTGGGGCGTGCCCGCAAGGTGGTTGTGACCAAGGACAACACCACCATCGTCGATGGCGCCGGTGAAGGGGATGCCATCAAGGGTCGCATCAACCAGATCAAGACCGAGATCGAGAACACCGAGTCCGAGTTCGACCGCGAGAAGCTGCAGGAGCGCCTGGCCAAGCTGGCGGGCGGCGTGGCGGTCATCAAGGTCGGCGCGGCTACCGAGACTGAGATCAAGGAAAAGAAGCACCGCGTGGAGGATGCCCTGAGCGCCACCCGTGCGGCCCTGGAAGAGGGGATCATCCCCGGTGGCGGCGTGACCCTGCTGGAAGCCGCCCCGGCCGTGGCTGCCCTCGCGCTGGAAGATGACGAGAAGACCGGCGCCACCATCATCGCGCGCGCGCTGGAGGAGCCACTCCGCCAGATCGCCAACAACGCGGGTGTGGAAGGCTCGGTTGTGGTGAACGAGGTCAAGACCCGTCCGGCGGGTGTGGGCTTCAATGCCGCTACCGGTGATTACGAGGACCTGGTCAAGGCCGGCATCATCGACCCGGTGATGGTGGTCCGCTCGGCTCTGCAGAACGCTGCGTCCATCGCCAAGAACATCCTCACCACCGAAGTGGTTGTGGCGGAGATCCCGGAGAAGGAACCGGCCATGCCCGGCGGCATGGGCGGCATGGGCGGCATGGGCGGCATGATGTAAGAACCGCCTTGCAGGCTCGACCTGCGGGTACCGGCCGGAGAACGCGTGTGATCGCGAAACCCGGCTGCAGCTGGAGTGTTGGGGGCGGCGCCCGAATGGGCGCCGCCCCCGTTTGGTCTTGCCCCGGCCCGGGGCAAGACCTCATGTGCGGTGCCGGGCCGGGAAGGACGTCAGCGGCCGGTGGCTGTTTCGACCTGCTGTCACCGTGGTATGGCTGTTGGTGACGGGCTGTGAGGAGCGAAGGGGGACGTGATGGATGCCCGAGGAGACAGCGCAGGTGCCCGACTCGAAACCGCTTTCGAGGCGCTCTATGAGTTGGGTGTGACCGAGAGCGACGTCATATCAGACAAGGGCGACGCCGAGCTGACCGGTTACCGCGGACATCCCATGCAGGGCGCAGCCGAGCAACTGGAGGCGCTGTTGGGGGTCGACAAGGCCGCCACGCTGGCCGCGCTCATCCGCGAGCGTGTGGGGGAAGAACGCTGAGTGTGCCCGGCCTGACCTGGTCAACGGGGCGAGGCCGCCGAGTGTGAAGAACTCAACAGCAAGCAGCGCTTCAGCGGGTCCGCGAAAGCCCCCGGGGCCTGGTGCAATTGGCTGTGGCTGAGCACATGCACAGTCGCCCGTCTGGAGACGGCACGGTCCTATAATCAAGGGGCGGATTACGTGATAGCCGCGGCGTGCCGCGGGGCATGCCGCTGCACTGTGTTTGGTGGAGCGGGCCATGACGGTGGTTATCGACGGGAACTCCCTGACCTTGGAAGACATCCAGGCGGTTGCGCGCGGGGAGAGGGACGTGCGCCTGCCTGCATCCGCGCTGCCGCGGGTCTTGCGCGCGCGGGAATACGTTGAGCGTCTCTTGGCCGACAATGCCGTGGTCTACGGCGTCACTACCGGCTTCGGCAGGTTCGCCGACGTGCACGTGTCCGGTGTCGACGCCTTGGCTCTGCAGCGCAACTTGGTCTTCAGTCACTGTTGCGGGGTGGGCGAACCCTTGGGCCCTGAGGAAACCCGGGCCATGATGCTGCTGCGGGCCAACGTGCTGGCCAAGGGCTACTCGGGGGCGCGCCCCGTTGTCTTGGAGACGCTGCTGGCGATGCTCAACGGCGGCGTGCTGCCTGTGATCCCCGTCCAAGGGTCGGTGGGGGCGTGCGGTGATCTGGCGCCCTTGGCCCACCTCACGGCGGTTCTCATAGGGGAAGGCGAGGCGATGTACCTCGGCCGGCGCATGCCGGGCGGAGAGGCGCTGCGGCTGGCGGGCATCGATCCCCTGGTACTGCAGGCCAAGGAGGGGTTGGCCCTCATCAACGGCACCCAGATGATGACCGCTCTGGGGGTGCTCAGCCTGCTCGAGGCGGAGAACCTGAGCAAGGCGGCCGACATCGCCGCCGCCCAGGCGGTGGAGGCGCTCCGTGGCACCCGCACGCCTTACCTGGAGCGGACCCACCTGGTTCGCCCGCACGCTGGGCAGTTGGCCACCGCCCGTAATCTGGTGAGGCTTCTGGAGCACAGCGAGATCCTGGCCTCACATGCCGGCTGCGGCAAGGTTCAGGATGCCTACTGTCTGCGCTGCGCCCCGCAGGTGCACGGTGCCGCCAAGGACGCGCTGGCCTTCGTGCGCGGTGTGTTGGAGGTGGAGGTTAACGCCGCTACCGACAACCCGCTGGTCTTCCCCGAGGAGGAACTGGTGGTCTCCGGCGGCAACTTCCACGGTCAGCCCTTGTCACAGGCCATGGACATCCTGGCACTGGCCCTGGCCCAGCTGGCCAACATCTCCGAGCGGCGGGTGGAGTGCATGATGGATCCCAGCACCTCTGATCACCTGCCCGCCTTCCTCACCGCGCACGGGGGCCTGAACAGCGGCCTCATGATCGCGCAGGTGACGGCTGCCGCCCTTGTCTCCGAGAACAAGACGCTGGCCCACCCCGCCTGCGTGGATAGCATCCCCACCTCGGCCAACAAGGAGGACTTCGTCAGCATGGGCGCCTTCGCCGCCCGCAAGGCGCGGCAGGTGGTGGGCAATGCTCTGCGGGTGGTGGCCATCGAATTGCTGTGCGGGGCGCAGGGGTTGGAGTTCCGTGGCGGGCTGCGGGCCGGACTGGGGGTGGCGGCGGCGCACGATGCCATCCGGGAGATGGTGGCAGCCTTGGCCGAAGATCGACCGCAGACGCCCGACATCGAAACGATCAGCCAGATGGTGCGGGGCGGGTCTCTGGTCAGACGGGTGGAGAGCGTGGTGGGCCCGTTGGAGCCATGATGATTACGGCCGATCTTCTCATCACGGGGGCGGGAGAGCTCCTGATCTGCCCGGTTCGGGTTCCCGGGGTCACCGGCAGAGCGGACCTGGGCACCATCTCCCGAGGGGCAGTGGCGGCGCGCGAGGGGCGTATCGTGTGGGTGGGCGAGGGGCCGCGCTGGCGCAGGGAGGTGAGCCTAGTGCCGTCCGCCGAGGTGGTGGAGGTGGAGGGGCGTGTGGTGATGCCTGGCCTGGTGGAGTGTCACACGCACCTCTGTTTCGCGGGCCGGCGGGCCGACGAATACCAGCAGCGCGTGCGGGGTGCCACCTACAGGGAACTCGCCGCCGCAGGTGGGGGGATCCTGCGCACGGTGGCCGCCACTCGGGCCGCCTCCAATGCCGAACTGGGTGCGCTGGTGCAACGGCGGCTTGATCGCTTTCTGGCCTATGGTGTGACCACCGTGGAAGGGAAGTCCGGCTACGGCCTGTCCTCGGAGCACGAGGTGCGCATGTTAGAGGTGCAGCGGAGCGTGGCCGCGCAACACCCGGTGGACGTGGTGGGGACAGTGCTGGGGGCCCACACCATTCCCAAGGACTACGCGGGCCGGGCCGATGAGTATGTGGGCCTCGTTGTGGAGCACATGATCCCTGCTGCGGCCGAGCGCGGGCTGGCCCGGTTCTGCGACGTCTTCTGTGAGGCAGGGGCGTTCTCTCCGGCGCAGGCCCGGCGAGTGCTGGAGGCGGGGAGGAGGCACGGGCTGCTGCCCAAGCTTCATGCGGACCAGCTCACCTCCAGCGGGGCGACGGAACTGGGCGTCGAGATGGGAGCGGCCTCGGTGGACCACCTGGACCGCGTAAGCGACTCGGGGATTGCGGCGTTGAGCCGCGCCTGGGCCGCGCGGGCGGCCGGGCCCGCCGCGGGAGGCCTGACGGAGCCGGCAGCGGCCTGGAGGGCACCGGTGGCGGTGTTGCTGCCGGGGGCCACGTTCTTCCTGGGGGAGGGAGGAGCGGCACCTGCCCGTGGTCTTCTGGATGCCGGGGTTCCCGTGGCTCTCAGTACCGACTTCAACCCCGGCTCCAGCCCCACACAGAACCTCTGGCTCATGACCACATTGGGATGCTCTCAGCTGCGCATGACGGCGGCCGAGGTCATCCGGGCCGTCACCATCGAGGCGGCGACTGCTCTGGCACTGGAGCACGAGGTGGGCGGACTGGAGGTGGGGAAGAAGGCCGACATCCTCATCCTGGAATGTGACGATCATCAGGAAATCCCCTACCACTACGGCATGAATCCGGTCCAGCGCGTGTACAAGAACGGCAAATGCGTGGGAGGCTCGGCGGGGCCGAAGGCACCCGCAGCTCTCACCGGATGAGGAGGGCCGACCAGATGAAGCCGGGCACGGGCGGTACGCTGCTGAAGTCCGCGTTTCCCGAGGAGCTGCCCCTGCCGCCGGTGTTCGCGCCGGGTATCCGCCGGGCTCCGGACCGGGGCTACAACCTCTCGCCTCGGCAGACGGTGCTGGCTCTCAATAACGCGCTTCGCTACCTGCCGCCGGCGCTACACGAGGCAGTGGCGCCCGAGTTCCTGACGGAACTGCGCGAGCGGGGGCGCATCTACGGCTATCGCTTCCGGCCCTTGCCCGGCGCGGGAGCAGATCTGGACGGCAGCATCAAGGCGCGACCCATCGATCAGTACCGCGGCATCCTGGAAGCGCGGGCGCTCCAGCTCAATATCGACAACAACTTGGACTTCGCCGTGGCCCTCTACCCCTATGAGCTGGTCACCTACGGCGAGACCGGCCAGGTCTTCCAGAACTGGATGCAGTATCGGCTGGTCAAATGGTACCTGGAGCAGATGACGGAGACGCAGACTCTGGTGGTTGCCTCCGGGCACCCGGTGGGGCTCTTCCCCAGCCACCGCAACGCCCCCCGTGTCATCAGCACCAACGCGCTCATGGTGGGCGAGTTCGACAACGCCGCCGACTTCCACCTGGCCGCCCAGCTGGGCGTGGCCAACTACGGGCAGATGACGGCGGGCGGCTGGATGTATATCGGGCCGCAGGGGATTGTGCATGGCACCTATCTGACGTTGCTGAACGCCGGCCGGCTCTATCTGGGTATCCCGCATGACCGGGACCTGGGTGGAGTGCTCTACCTGAGCTCGGGGTTGGGAGGCATGAGCGGTGCCCAGCCCAAGGCAGCCGACATCGCCGGGGCAGTGAGCATCGTGGCCGAGGTGGACCCCTCGCGGATCGAGACGCGGCGGCAGCAGGGCTGGGTGCAGCGGGTGACGGCCGATCTGGGGCAGGCCTTTGCCTGGGTGGCGGCTGCGCGCGCCGCCCGCACCCCTCTCTCCATCGCCTTCCAAGGCAACGTGGTGGATCTGTGGCAGTACGTGGTGGACCACGATATCGCCGTGGAGTTGGCCTCCGACCAGACCTCCTGCCATGCCGCCTACGAGGGCGGCTACGTCCCCCAGGGCCTGGATTTCGAGGCGGCTCGGGCGCTGCTGTCGGCCGACCCGGCGGCGTACCGGCGGCGTGTGGACGAATCGCTGCGGACGCAGATCGGCCTGATCAGAGAGATGGTTGGCCGGGGCACCCACTTCTGGGACTACGGCAACAGCTTTCTCAAGGCGGTGTTCGAAGCCGGCGCCACCGAGGTGGCCGCCAACGGTGTGGATACCCGGGAGGGCTTCACCTATCCCTCCTACGTGGAGCACATCATGGGACCGCTCTGCTTCGACCGCGGCTACGGCCCCTTCCGCTGGGTGTGTTGCAGCCTGGACCCGGCCGATCTGGCCCGCACCGATGCGGTGGCCATGAGCTGCATCGATCCGGAACGCTGCCCGCAGGATCGCGACAATCACGCCTGGGTGCGTGACGCCGGCAAGAATCGGCTGGTGGTGGGGTCTCAGGCGCGCATCCTCTACTCGGACGCCGAGGGTCGTGTGCGTATCGCCCTGGCCTTCAACGACCTGGTGCGCCGGGGCCAGATCGGCCCCGTCATCATCGGACGCGACCACCACGACGTCTCCGGGACCGACTCACCGTACCGCGAGACCTCGAACATCCACGACGGCTCCAACATGATGGCGGACATGGCCTTCCACTGCTGGGCCGGCAACGCGGCCCGGGGCATGACGCTGGTGGTGGCGTCGAACGGCGGTGGCGTGGGCATCGGCCGGGCCATCAACACCGGGTTCGGGCTGGTGCTGGACGGGTCGGAACGCGTGGACGGCATTATCCGCTCCGCCCTGGAGTGGGACGTCATGGGCGGTGTGGCCCGCCGGGCCTGGGCGCGGAACCAGGCGGCACTGGAGACGGCGGCGGCGTGGAACGCGGCTTGCGCGCCGGGAGGTGAGGAGGCCGGCGTGGCCGACACGGCGGGCGCGGTGACGGAGGCCGCAACGCGTGGGGGCACCGAGACCTGGGGCCATATCACGCTGCCGAATGCGGTGGAGGAGGGGCTGGTGGAGCGCCTGGTGGAGAAGGTCGCCGACTGAGCTCGGTGACAGTACGGGTCGGTGTGCTGTCCAAGATCCACCTGTCGGCTGATGGCGGCATCTTGTCAATGCCAGTATGTTGCGGGCATGGAAGCATCGGATGCCGTCTTCACGAAACACGCGCTGGACGTCTTGGAGGAGAGGGAAATCGAGCGGCGCTGGGTGCTGCAGGTAGTGGCCCACCCGGAGTTGCTGGTGCTTGACGCAGAGGACACTGAACTCCTTCACGTTCTCGCGCGGGTCCCCGACATGGGTGGGAGGGTGCTGAGAGTCATCTATAATCGGACCGTGATCCCTGTGCGGATCATTACGGCATACTTCGACCGCACGATGAGGTGGAAGCTATGAGAGTGCGGTTTGACGAGAAGGCCGACGCCCTCTATGTACGTTTGGCCGAATCTCGGGTCAGTGGGTCCGAGGAGATCCGCCCTGGAGTTGTCCTTGATTTGGACGAGCGCGGCGAAATCGTTGGCCTGGAGATCCTGAGAGTGTGCGAACGCCTGCCCACGGCGCAGCTCAAGCGTATCGAGTTCGACCTGGTGTAACTCAGTCGTCTGTGGGGGGCTCGGGGGCGGGTACGCCCGCCCAGTAGGCGTCCACGCCTTCCTGTAGTTCCCTGAGCAGCGCCTCGTTGCGCCGGGGGCGGAACAGGTGGGTGAAGCGGCCCTGGCGGCTCAGATACTCTTCCACCGGCCTGAGCTTCCGTGGCGTCACCGTGTGGGTCACCCGCCCCTCCTCGTACTCCTTCAGCGGCCAGATACCGGTGTCCACCGCCAACTGCCCGATCTCGTCGGCTTCGCGGGGATCGAAGTCCCAGCCGGTGGGGCAGGGGGCCAGGGCCAATAGCAGGCGCGGGCCCTGGATGCGCGTGGCCTTCTCTATCTTGCGGGCCAGGTCCAGCGGCTCCGCGCCGATGATGGTGGCGGCGTAGGCCGGACGGTTGGCCACCCAGATTGAGAAGAGGTCCTTCTTGTAGCCGGGGTCGCCGGCGGGGCCGCGGCTGGTGGCGGTGCGGGCGCCGTGGGGGGTGGCCGCGGAGTACTGCTGCCCGGTGTTGCCGTAGCCCTCGTTGTCGTAGCAGAGGAAGATGAAGTCCAGGTCGCGGTCGATGGCCGCCGAGGTGGGGGAGAGGCCCATGCCATAGGCGGAGCCGTCGCCGGCCAGCACCACCACCTCCAGGTCCTCCTCGGGTGGGAGTGCTCCGCTGCGAAGCTGCAGGTCGAGGGCGTCGCGCACACCCTGGGCTCCGGCGGAGGCCGAGGCCATGGCCGTGAACAGCCAGGAGCCACGGAAAGGCGTGAAGGGGTAGACGGAGAGCAGGGTCATGCAGCCGGCGGCGTTGACGAAGACGGTGTGGTCACCCAGGATGTCGTAGACCTGGCGGATGGCCTCCAGGCCGCCACAGCCGGCGCACATGGGAGTGCCCGTGCCCAGCAGGCTGGCGGAGGGGAGGTCGCGGGAGGTGCGAAAGGCGGTCCCCGAAGGCGCGCGGTGCGGTTCGGCTGCTCTCATGACCTGATGCCTCCCTCCGGCATAGGGGCGGTCTCGGCTTCGGACCTCGTGGCGTCTGCGGTGCCGGCCGCCGTGCCGGTGCCGGCCGCGTGTGTCAGCTTCTCGCGCTCCACGTGGGCGATGGCCTGCAATCGCCGCACCTCATCCAGTTCGCGCTGGGTGTAGAGGAGACGTGGGGGAGGCGTGATTCCGGTTTCCGCCGCCCGCCTTGTGATCGCTGCCATCTCGTAAAACTCCTCCGGGGTGATGTCGCGTCCCCCCAAGCCGCCGATGAAGCCGGCGAGGATGGGCGGCGCACCTGGTGCTCCGTAGAGCACGTGCGCCAGCTCCGAGTGCAGCACGCCGCCCATCCCCGGCGATAGGTTCTGGTCCACCACCGCCACCCCCCGCTTCCCGGCAAGGGCACGACGTACGTGCTCCACCGGCAGCGGCCGCAGGAGCCGCAGCCGCACCAGGCCCACCGGCCACCCGGCCTCCCGGAGCTGTTCCACGGCTTGGCGGCACTTGGTGGCGAAGGAGCCCATCATGACGAAGACGAACTCGGCGTCTTCTGCGGCGTAGGTGTCCAGGACCTTCGGCTGCCGTCCGAAGACCTCCGCGAAGCGTCGAGACAGCTCCTCGTACACCGCCACCCCGTTGAGATTGGCCTTGTGCAGCTCGTAGCGGAAGTAGGAATAGGGGGAGCCGCCCAGCACGGCCACGGCCAGGCTGAGGGGAGCGCTGGCCCGGAAGCGAATGGACTCCGGGTCGAAGGGCGGGAGGAAGCGCGCCACCGTATCGGCATCAGGGAATTCCACCGGCTCCCGGGTGAAGGAGAGGTAGAAGCCGTCCAGGTTGACGAGGACGGGCAGACGTACACGTTCGTCCTCGGCCAGGGCGAAGGCCAGGATGGTGTCGTCCAGCACCTCCTGGCAGGTGGCGCAGTGGATCTGCAGGAAGCCACTGTCGCGGGCGGCCAGGACGTCGTTGTGGTCCGGCTCCAGGGTGACGGGGGCGGCCAGGGCGCGCGAGACGTTGACCAGCACGTAGGGGGCGCGCCAGCCGGCGGTGTTGTACAGCATCTCCATGGCATAGAGCAGGCCCTGGCTGGAGGTGGCGGTGAAGGTGCGCACGCCGGTGACGGCGGCGGCGCCGGCGGCCGTGACCATGGAGTGCTCGGAATCCATGGTGACCATGCGGGCGTCCATGTCGCCGGAGTCGATCCAGCGGGACAGGGTCTCGATGATCTCCGTCTGCGGCGTGATGGGGAAAGCGGGGATGTACTGGGCACCGGCCAGCCGCGCGCCCCAAGCCGCCGCGGCGTTTCCGGTGATCAGCTTCCGGGTCACGGCTGTGCCTCCCGTAGCGGCTCTGTGCCCGTGGCTGGGGCGGCGGCGGGTTGGGCACCGGTGGCCGCAGCCTCGGCCGCCTGCGCCCGGCGCTCCGAGACGGCGCGCAGGGCGTGGCGGCGGCACTGCGCCGCGCAGATGAGGCAGCCCTTGCAGTGCTCGTAGTCGATGACGGGATAGCCGTCCTGGTCCGCCACGATCACGCCGTCGGGGCAGGCGGTCACGCAGTTCCACCAGCAACGGCTGCAACGCTCACGATCCAGCACCGGCCGCATGGTGCGCCACAGGCCGGTGCGCACCTCCACGCTGGTGGCGGCGGCATGGATGGCGGGGGCGGAGATGTCGGCGTCATCGAAGGGAAGGTCGATCCAGTCGGGCGGTGTGTAGCCGTCGACGGGTGCGTCATCGCAGGGGAGGACCACACCCTCGTGTGCCGCCATGGCGTCGTAGGTATCGAAAGCGCCGCTCAGATTGCGTTCAACCACCGCCGGTCCCAAGCCGCCCAGTTCCTCCCGGATGGCTGCTGCCAGCGTCTCGCGCGTCACCACTCCCAACAGGCGCACGGCCGCGCCGGCACAGGAGGCTCCCACCAGCCTCACGTCCTCGGCGTTCTCCAGATCCAGGGTGCGAGGCAGCGTCACCACGGTGCCCTGTGCCTGAACTCTGTCCTTCCAGGCGGCGGGTGGCTCCGGGCTGTTGATGAGGGTGACGGTGTGGTCATCGGCGCCCGCGCCCACTCCGGCCACGGCCAACCTCACCAGGCTCTGATCGGTGACCACCACCAGATCGGGCCGCCGCACCACGCCCCGCTCATTGATGGGCTGCCGGTCGGCACGCACATAGGCGAAAATGGGAGCGCCTCGCCGCTCCGCTCCGTAGCGGGGAGCGTCCTGCACCTCGAAGCCCTGCAGGAACAGGGCGGTGCCCAACAGGCGACCGGCGGTCTTGACCCCCTGTCCGCCTCGACCGTGAAATCGGATGCGGTACACGGCGCGCCTCCCGCGGGTGGGGTTTCTCGCCCCCTCTACCTCCGTCAGCCTCCGTCCCCATTGATATTTCCTATTCCCATATTAGTGGCAAACGGATCATGGCGGGGGGAGTGAAGGCGGTCCAGCGGCCGGGAAGCTGTCTCTGCCTCGAGGCCTCGTGCCTTCCGCCACTGCAGCGTGTAGTATTCCGGGTGGCGATGGAGTCCGCCGGAACTGCGGGTGGCCGCTGATGACCCCTACCCAATTGCCGAATGCGTGCGATGGAGGTGGGTGATGGGCGACAGTGGTGGTGTGATCCGGGGTAAGGAGCTCCAGGCGCCTCCGGCTCCGGCGCAGATGCTGGATCGGCTGGAAGCCATGTCTCGCGTCTTTGGCCTCACCGGTGCCTTGGGCGGCCGGTTCCTGCGCGCCTCCGGCGATTGGAGGGGCCACGTGGGCAAAGTGGCTCAAGCCTACCGTGACTGGTTGCAGGCTGCTCTGGGGGAGGAGCTGGGGGAGCTGCCTCATATGGGGGCCGAGGTGGTGGCGGATGATCTGATCGCTGCCGAGGCGAGTTTCGGTCGCTTGGTGCGTGCGTTTCAGGATCGGTTGGCAGGGGCGGTGGAGCGGGCGCTCGGTGTGCGCTTCCCGGCGGTGGAGTTCGAGATGGAGATCGAGGAGCCGGGCCATCCGGATCTCAGCATCGACCGGACCTTCGACTCCCGGTGGAGACGTTCTGGCCGCTCATCCCCATGGCCGTGTTCCGGCCACTGGTCCTGCGCACGTTGCGCAGCCGGCTGCCCTGGGAGGTGGAGAAGAACCTGTCGCGACTGGCCGTGCAGTGGTCGGAGACGGCGTGGCGCCTTATCGATCAGATGGCGGGTCAGGCGGACACCTTCATGCACCATGAGCTGGCCGCTGTGGAGGAGCTGGTGGGCCGGCCGCAGCAGGGCAAAGCCGAGATCGAGCAGGCGCTGGGAGAGGTGCGCAGGCTCGAGGAATCCACAAGCGCGGTAGAGTGAGCAAAGGCGAGACGGCGAGACCATTGGCGAGGGGAACGACTGGTGGACTGCGTCTTCTGTGACATCGTCAAGGGGAGGGCCCCCTGTCACCGGGTAGCGGAGAGCTCGCTGGCGCTTGCTTTTCTCGATATCCACCCCTTAACCGAGGGGCATTGTCTGGTGGTACCCAAACGCCATGTGGTGTTCTGGCACGACCTGAGCGGCGAGGAGTGCACTGCCTTGTTCGGGCTGGCGCACGGGGTGGCCGGGCGCCTCATGCGGGCCTATAGGCCTGAGTTCGTCTCCGTTTACGCCCGTGGGCGCCGCGTGCCCCACGCGCATCTCTTCGTGGTGCCCGCCTACACCGGTGACCTCTACGACCGCGAGTTCAGCAGGCTGGAGCAACTGCAGGAAGGCTCCCCTGAACTGGAGGCTCTGCGCTCACCCCGGGCGCTCGCGGCGGCGGCAGCGAGACTGGGGGGAGGACTGTAGGCCACCGGGTCCATGGGGACGGTTCGGGCGCGGCAGCGAGAGTGCCGGCAGCGACAAGGGGGGCCCGGTCGCCGTCGGCGACCGGGCCCCCACAGAGAAGGTGAGTGGGCGTTCTCAGCTGCCCCAGCTGGCTCCGGAACGCGGTCGGCGCGTGGAAGCGCCACCGCTTCTGCGGCGACCGCGGCCCCCGTAGACGGCTCTGGGCTTGCGGGTGGCGGTGCGCTCCGGGTTGGGCACCACCCTTTCCAGGTAGGCGAAACCCTCCAGGTCCCGGCATTCCAGCGTCTGCCCCAGCAGCACCTCGATCTCTCGCAGGTCCTTGGTCTCCTCCGCCGCCATGAAGCTGAGGGCGGTGCCGTCGGCGCCGGCGCGGGCCGTGCGACCGATGCGGTGGATGTAGTCATCCGGGTTGGAGGGCAGGTCGTAGTTGACCACGTGCGAGATACCGTCAACGTCGATACCACGGGCCACAATGTCCGTGGCCACCAACACCCGGCAGTGGCCCCTCTTGAAGCCGTCCAGGGCAGCCTGGCGCTGGGACTGCGTCCGGTTGGAGTGGATGGCGGCACCGCGAATGCCCTTGTCGGCCAGGTGGCGGCACACGCGATCGGCGCGGTGCTTGGTGCGGGTGAAGACCAGCACGCGGTCCAGGCTCTTGGTTTCGAGGAGACGGATGAGCAGGTCAGTCTTCTGGAAGGAATTCACCGGGTAGACGGTCTGGGTGACGGTGTCGACGGGGGTGGCGCTGGGGGCGACATCCACCCGCGCCGGGTTGCGCAGGATGGGGTCGGCCACCCGCATGACCTGCGGGGAAAGGGTGGCGGAGAACAGCATGTTCTGGCGATCGGCCGGCAGTAGGCCGATGATCCGCCTCACGTCGGGCCAGAAGCCCATGTCCAGCATGCGATCGGCCTCGTCCAGCACCAGCACTTCCACCTGGCTGAGGTCCACATCGCCATGGGAGTGCAGGTCCAGCAGGCGGCCGGGCGTGGCCACCAGCACGTTGACGCCCCTGCGCAGCGCCTGCACCTGCGGCTGGTACCCCACACCGCCGTACACGGCCGTCACGCGCTGCTTGGTATGGCGGGCACAGGAGCGCGCCACCTCCTCGATCTGGCGGGCCAACTCACGCGTGGGGGTCACCACCAGTGCTGCGATGCCCTTGCGGCCCTGCAACCGCTGCAACAGCGGCAGGATGAAAGCCGCCGTCTTGCCGGTGCCGGTCTGGGCGCAGCCTACGAGGTCGCGACCGGCCAGCGCCAGCGGGATGGCTTCGGCCTGGATGGGAGTGGGGGTCTGGTAGTCGAGGTCACGAACGGCCTCGAGCAGGCCTGCGCGCAGGCCGAGAGAAGAAAATGGCATGATGCTCCTTTGCCGTGCGCCCAAAGGTTCGCACTGCGGTTACAGACGCAGTTGATCCTTATCAAGCCTCACGGAAAAGCAAGCGGAGGGGACCACCGAGTCTTCGATTTGTGAACTGATTATACCTGATCAGGTGGGAACCGTTGGCCGGTGCGCCGCAACGTGCTCTCAGCCGCTTCGCACGCGGGGCGGGCGTTTGGCGTGGAGGGCGACACGGTAGGTACAGGCTAGGGGAATCGGCTTAGAAGGTGCGACGTGTTCAACTACATGCTGATCATACCCATCGCGGGGATCGCCCTCATTGTGTGGGGTCTCGCCAAACGCAGCAAGCCGGCTCTATGGGTGGGCGCCGGGCTGGTGGTGCTCTTCGCCGTCCTGGGGCTGCTGGACCGCGTGCTGGGGTGCTGACCTCTGACGCCCCGCTGAAGCCCGCGGCATGACGCCGGAGGTGCTGCGCTTCAGGCAGGCCCTCAGCGCCACATGGCATTCCACAGCATCTGAGCCACTTCCCCACGGCTGGCCGTGTCCCAGGCGTTCCACCCCGGGCCGAAGCCGGCCAGCCCGTCCGTCAGGTGGTTGTACTCAGCCTTGCTCATGGCCTCCGCGTGTTCGCCGGACAGTCCAGCGACGGTCGAAGTGAAATCAGCAGGTACGGCATCCAGCGTGCCTGGAGCGAGGCTGTCGAGCGCCCGGACCACCATCAGGATCACGCCTATGCGGTAGATACTGTCGTAGGGCTTGAACCTGCCGTTGTCGCCTTTGATGATGCCGGCGGCGGAAGCGGCGGCGACATAATCGTGGGGGTAGAGGTCGTTGAGCGGGTCTGGCTCCAGATCGGGAAAGGGCCGGGCCGAATCAAGCCAGGAATCCTCGCTCACCCCAATACTCATGGCTCCACAGACCATCTTGGCGAACTGCGCGCGCTTCACGGTCTCGAGGGGGGCGAAGACCCAAACGCTGCTTTCTTGGCGCCCGCTTACGATTCCCGCCTGGTTCATGCCGAGGATGGCCGCCTTGTACGTACTTGCGTCGATGTCGGTGAACGCCCCTATGCTCCCGACCGGACCGAGGCCCGACGGGGCACAGCTCACCTTCTGACCCGGACTCAGCGTTACCGTGCCTCCCGCATTCGCGGTGACCTCCACCTGCCCGGCGAACAGGGCGATCTCATCCTTGACGCCCGGCGCCACGGTCACCTGGAACTCGGTGCCCAATACTCCACACACCCAGGTGGGAGTGATGATCTCGAACGTGTCCCCCTGCTTCTTCACGTTCAGCCAGACCTCGCCCTGCGTGAGCTGAAGACCACCTGACAGCAACCTCACGACGGTCCCCGCCTTCAAGATGAAGGTCGAGCCGTCCGGGAACACGATCTTGGCCTGCGTCCCCGCGACAGTCTCGACCGAGACCATGACGTCCACCTGCAGCCCTTGACCTGGTGAAGCCTCAGTCCAGGTCTCGCCCCCATCCGGGGAGATCCGTATCGTGCCCGCGCCTCTGACCCCCCCCAGCACTGTGCCGTGCTCGGGTACGGTCCTGGTCAGGGTGAACGTCACGTGGCGCGCGTCCGAGCCAGAGCCCGGGCTTTCCTCCTGCCATCCTCCGCCTGCTGCCGGGAGGTAGTGCGTCACCGTAGGTTTGTCAGACCGTGAGCGTTGCCTGACTGGACCACGATCGAGGTTGCCCTGAACAGCTCCTTGAGCGCCAGGCCGCCCGGTGTGGTGTCCTCATACGTCTGCACCCCGTTGGCAAGGGTGAAGGTGGCCTGGCCGGGAGCGGCGCTGGCCGGCGAGGGATTCCCCAGCAGGATGCCGGCCGCCAGCAGAGCCACGGCTGCCGCGACCAGCAACGTGAGCCTCGCAGCAGCAAGGCGAACCACGCTCGAAGGCCCGGAGATCGCAGATTGAATGCCCGCCATTGCTTTGCGCGGTCCGCCCGTTCGGTCGAGCAAGCTGCGACATCCCCGCTCCTCTGCATAGACACCCCGTGGCTCATTCTAGCGGTGCGGCACGAGCGGGGCGACTTGCGACGCCGGGCGCATCGCGTCAGGGAGTAGGCTACGCTATCTCGCCGTGCTCCCACTCCGCCGTCCTCGCATGCGCTCCGCGAGCCCTGCCAGTTCGTCGGCGATGCCGGCGCCCGCCATGGGCACCCCATGTCCCGAGACGATCAGTGTTGGCTGCAGCCTGGCCAGCCGCCCCAGCGAGCGTGTGACCAAGGGCCACTCCCAGCTGGTGAACCGGGGCGGCGGGGAGATCCGCGGCTCGCGTGCGACGAAGCCCGCCGGGGAGTTGACGTCCATGGTGAGGAGTGCGTCGCCGGTGATGAGGACGCGATCGCCGCGGCGGAAGAGGGCGATATGCCCGGGCGTGTGACCCGGGGTGGGGATGATCTCCCAGCCCGGCAGGCTCGGCGGCCCCGCGCGGAGGTCCAGCGGCCGCACCAGGTCTTTGAGGCTCCCCTTGGCGATTGCAGCATCAGCCCGCTTGGTGCCGAGCAACTGCATCATCGGTAGGATGACCCAGCGGTCAAGGGGGTTGGCGTAGTCGTGGAAGGCGGCCATGGCCCCCACGGCCAGGGGAAGCTCGTCGGGATGGAGCCACGTGGGAACGTGCCATGTTTCGGCCAATTCCCGGACGGATCCGGCGTGGTCGGGGTGATCGTGCGTGAGCAGGATGGCCGCTGGGCAGGCCTCGGGGCCGAAGAGCGCGGCTGCCGCACCACGGATCGTGGGGCCCGACCCGGCCGCGCCGGTGTCGATCAAGACCCAGGATTCCCCCGACTCAACGAAGTGGACGTTTGAGCGGAGCAGGCCTCTGCCCACCGCCAGCCAGTGGACGCCGGGGGCCACCTGGCGGGGAAACGCGCCCGTTCTCTCCTCCCCTCGATTACGCATCAGTCAACTCCGCCGCAAGCGCCCCAGGAGGGCGCGCGTCACGGTCGTCTTCCTTGGCTCCGTCGATCGGCCAAGAGTGTCGAAGAATCCGGGATTCATCGACACGTTCCGGGGACGTGTCGAAATCATCGACATGTCGAGTGCAGGTGCACTGGGACTCGAACACGGGTGTCGGCTGGGCTGACGGAATCGTGTTCCTTCTTTGTCATGGTGCATACTCCCAGACGCTGAAATGCCGTTCCGCCTGTGGGGTGAATCGTACCCTCACGTGACCCTCACAGCCACCCGTTTCCATGGCTCCATGCCGCATCGAAGTCCTGTTGGACGGCGGCGGCAAGTGCCGGCGGCATGATGAACACCTGGATGATGCTGATCACTTCCGGGAGATCCGGAGGGGGCCCGACCCCAGAGATCTGCAACTTGCGAGCGAATGCGCTCCACATGGAGACAACTGTCTCCTGCCCGGCGTACACGTCAGTCAGCCCGACCGGGATGTCATTGGGCAACGGAGTCTCACGTCTCGCAAATGTCGCCGCGATGGAGTCGCGAAGCTGCCGTCCGGCGAAAGGCAGAGTCGTGGCCAACAGCCACAGGTCGTAGAAGTCCTTCAGCCTGCTATTCACCAAGCCCAGGCTCACGATGGCTTCGAACTTCTCGGCCACAGCCGTTGCGGGATGGTAGGCGAGAATTCGGGGACAGGGGCCGTCGAGGAGCGTTGGGTAGTCAACCCATGCTGGGGCCGGGACGGCGTCGTCGCCAATTCCTATGTCCAGCTGTCGCACGAATCGTGCTCCCTTGAAAGTGCCGCGCAGCTTCGCGCGGAAGCCCGGGTACTTGCCGTCAAGGGCGATCTGCTCCGTGATGGCGATGTCGTCGAATGTAAGGCCGTCATCAGGGACACCGGCGGCGAGACAGGACCGCACAACCGCCTCCACGGCTTCGGGGGAGCGATCAAGGTGCCCCAGAAAGTCGATATCTCGGGTGGGCCGGGCGATCGTGCTCCCCCAGACACGCAGCATGGTGGCCCCCTTGACAATGAGGGTGCCGGCCACATCGCTCCTGGAGAGGCGGAACAGAAACCTTTCGATGGCGTAGTACTGAATCGCCTGCTGGAAATCCAGCCCGAGTTCATCCGCGCGGCGCCGCAGTCGCCGTCTCACGTCGTCTGGGCTCACAGCAGGGCTTCGAGATACGGACGGACGATCCGGGAAACCCGATCGATCTCCGCGAACTCCATGATCTCGCCGGGCGTGGCTCTCCTCTCCCGAAGTACCTCCTGCAGTGCCTCCAGCGCAACATTCAGCCCAATGCGGTTGCGGTACTTGAAACAATCGGCGGCCGTCTTCGCCACCCCGAAGACCCTGAGTAGTGTGCTGCCCACGCGGGTCACCTCAACGCCCGCCTGGAGAGATGCCTCGCTCATGTGGAACACGCGGATGCGCGGACAGTCGATCCAGGGGGCCTTGGTGCCGCGCGGCAGCGCAATCTGGACCTCTGCAGGGACCTGGGTACCCACTTCATAGAAGTCGAGCGCGCTTATCAGGCACAGGACCGCGTCGGGAACCCGCTGCGCGACGGCGATCACGTCAGGTTGCGGCGGAAGAGGAAGCGCGGACAGATGGTACACACCGCGACTCAGGGGTTCCAGAAGGTTCTCGTCGCGCATCCAGTACAGGGTTCTGGGCTGGATGCCGGCCTTGATGGCAGCAGAGGCGCGCAGTATCCCTCCAGCTCGCGCGAAGATCTCCGTGGCGGTCGATAGGGCTTGTTCGGGTGGCTGCTTCATGTAAAGCAGTTACCACATGTGTGAAGAACTGTAGTAAGTTATATTCTCCTCCGCATCCTCGTCGATCGCCAACTCGGGTCGGCACCAGAGTAGCTTGAGGCACAGAGGCGGGGTTCGCAATAGGTCTTTGGTCGCACAACGTGTGGCCTGACCCAGAGGTCGCAGCCCTGCTCAGGCCGACAAGGATCAACCAGAGCGGCCTTGTCTGCCTATGATGACGCCTTCCGGCGCTCCTACCCCGGCGAATCGGGGGGTTGGTGCGCATGCCAGACCGCGACAATTCAGACGGTGTCACCGACCACCCGGTAGAAGAACCGGAAAGGCGGGACGCGAACCTCACGATGGGGGAGGTCAGGGAACTCCGGAATGGCGTGGCCCGAATGGGGGTGCGCACGCAACTGGGCGACGGCTGCCTCAGCGCGCCGCTGCACGGTCTCCGCGCCGGCGGGGCTCTTGACGAGGATGTAGCCCAACCGTTCCAGGTACTGCCGTTCGGCCTGCGGGGTGAATCGTACCCCCACGTGACTACTCCTGGGTGAGGAGCGTGCGCGCCTCCGCCATCACATCCTGCGCGTCGCGCCCGCTGCCGGCAGCGATCTCCGCGTCTCCCTTGGCCAGCATTCGTAGTATCTCGTTCTCATGCTGGGTCCGTTCGTAGGCCTCCGCGCTCACCAATACCGCCGTGGCGCGACCGCGTTGCGTGATCACGACCGGCTCGTTCGTGGTGGTGACTCGTTTGATGACGCCGGCGGCATCCTGCCGAAGGTCAGAAAGGGGGATGATATCGGGCAGTGCTCTCATCAGCAGTACCTCCAGTGATACAACCAACAATACCACGAGCGTCCACTGTGTCGCGCATCTGACTGCCCATCTTGACGACAGCAGAGGCACGTATGACCCCTCCGGATGGCCTGCAGATCCAGTGCCGGTGCGTATACTGGAGACCGAACACGGGCGTCGGCTGGGCCGATGGGCTCGTGTCCATTCCTTTCTCATGGATCGAATTCCCGGTTGTCTGGCGGCCAGAAGTTCACTTCAGTGCCTCAGCCTCCGCGGCCACCCGCTGGCCACGCGTAGGTGTTCGCCTTCACCGCCAGGTAGTTGGCATCGAGTTGGGGCTGCAGCAGCAGGATGGCCGCGATGCGCCGTGCCATGCGCATGACCTCGCGCACCTCCTCCACGCGCAGATCGCGCCCCAGCAGCGCCTTCTCGCGGTAGCTCAACCACTTCTTCATGACCTGGTAGCCGCCGATAGTGTAGCTCCACACCCCCAGCGGCACGTTGCCCCAGTAGGCGACGTCGTTGAGGTAGACGTCCACCGTGCTCTCCCCGAGCAGCCGCAGGGTGTCATCGCGCGACAGACCCCCGGCCCGAGCGCCGCGCTCCATGGCTGCGAGCTCGTCCGCTGTATACGGTCTAAGGATGGGTTTACCTTTGCCGGGCATGGTGACACCACCCTTGCCAAAGTGGCCCCAGCCGGCCGTCACGGCGAGATCACCGGCCGCCGCGTTCAGGTTGCCGCCCCCGGCCCGCGTGGGCACCGCGATCACTTTCATCTCCTCGCGCAGGGTTCCGCTGGTGATGCCGTCGACGTCGGTTTCGGGATCCAGCAGGTCGGCGATGCGCCGCCCGAGCTCCGCCGAGGCGAGCAGCAGGTCTTTCGAGTTGGGGAGGGGGATGCGAGGCCAGTCCTGGCGGAGGGCGCCGGCGTTTTCGGAGCGGTACCCAGGTGTCTGTAGGATGGCGATTGAGTGGGCGAATGTGTCGTCTGCACTGACGTGCGTGGATTCGCAGTAGCGGGCCGCGTGCTCTGATAGGTTCGTGGTGCGCGTGGCGTCGATATCCTGATCCAGGAGCATCTGCCGGGGACCTTCGGCCTGCAGCTCACGAGGAAAGAAGCTTGATAGTCCGTTTCCGAAGTTGTCTGCGAGAATGCGGAGCGGGTATCCACGGTCGAAGCTGTCCTTCGGCTGGCGCTGGCGTGCCTCAATCCACAGGTTCCCCGGGAACACGTGCCGGAAGTACTCGGGTCGCTTCTCGTCCAGCAACTTGGTCTCGGGTTCCCAGTACAGCCAGCGAATGTCGAATGGGCGGTAGCAATAGGGACGAACGTGGTCGGGGAGGAAGCCCCGGTCTTGAAGATATCTGCGCGTCTTCTGCGCGTCGAAACGGGTGGCATCACGCACGGCAGCCGGGGCCACTCTCCCGAGTTCGGCGTCCGACACGTTCTGATCGAAGTACATCCGCATTCGGTGTTCGAGCCGTTCGCGATCGATATCCACCACAAGCTCGTCGCGGCTGGTCTTGACGCCGGGGAACGACACCGGGAACAGCTCCGGCAGCAGCGGCCACGACGTGTACTCGGGCGCCGAACTCGTGGCCAGGAACGGCAGCCCCAGGGCTGGTTCGGGTACGGTGTCCGTGTACGAGGCGGTCACGGAGTCTGCCCCCAAGCTCCCCAGGGTTCGGCGCTTGTCCGCACCCCAGAACTGCGCGGCCTGGACGCAGGCGGCCGGCCGGTGGACATCCTTCCTCGCCAGCAGCGCAATCGCCGTCCCCACCTGGATGCCCTCCCGATTGTGCTCGGGTGAGAAGACGCTGGGGTCGGGCTTGCCGTCGGGGGTGAGCTTGCCGGTCTTGTATTTGTCGCCGTTGAGGCAGTCGATCCAGATCTTGTCGAACACCTCCAGGTACCGCTCGCGCATGCCGGTGAAAGAGAGGCCGTCCAGCCACGAGTAGTTGGAGATGAAGCACACGATGCCCTTGCCGGTCTTCTCCACGATGCGGCGCTCAGCCATGCGGAAGAAGCGCACGTAGAGGTCGTTGAGGCCCTGGCCTTGGGGGGCGGGGGCACGTGTGGTCAGGCGGTAGGCATCGGTGAGGCCGCGCTCCTCGGCGGTGGCCATGCCCGCGAACCCGTTGTACGGCGGATTGCCCAGGATCACCAGGATGGGCAGCTCCTGCTTCACGCGCTCGGCGGCGTCGCGCTCGGCCTCCAACTCGGGCAGGGCGGACAGCTGCTGGTGCTTGTGGGGTGACTCCCAGCCGGTGAGGGCGTTGGTCAGGAACACGCCCGCGCGCTCGTCCTCCGTGAGGGGCAGGGCCATGTTCTGCAGGAGCAATCCCAGCTGCATGTGGGCGATCACGAAGGGCGCCGCCAGGATCTCGAACCCGAACACCCGCTCCAGCGCCGCCTTCTTGACGTCGCCGGCGGAGAGGGCGTCGGCCCCCTTGTCGTCCAGGGTCTGCGCGATGCGCTCCAGCACCTCCACCAGGTAGGCCCCGGTACCGCAGCAGGGGTCGAGCACGTACACGCGCGGATCGGCGAGGCCGTCGGGCACGTCCAGCTCCTCGCGTAGCACGGTATCCACGCGGGCCACCATGTACTGGACGATCTCCGGCGGCGTGTACCAGACACCCAGTTCCTTGCGCAGGTCGGGATCGAACGCCTCCAGGAAGGGCTCGTAGAAGTACTGCACGGCGTTGTGCTGCTGCAGGCGGCTGAAGAAGGCGGGGCGATCCACGCGGTTCAGGGCGGCGGCGGCACGGTCCAGCAGCGGCGCCAACCCCAGCGAGCGCAGGCGGCTGGGCGCGGCGATCTGCTCGAACAGGGCACGGACCACGGGCACGTGGAGGGTCCAGGCGGCGGTCTTCCAATCGAAGGAGGATTGATCGTTTGCGGCATCGTGCTCCTTGCTCCACATGACCCAGGAGGCGAAGAGCCCGTAAAAGAGCGTCTGCACAAGCGTGGAGCGGAAGAAGTGCTCGCCCTTGGCGCCTTCGAAGCGGACGCCCAGGGTCTGCTCCATGGAGGTGCGGACGGCGTCGAGCGCGGCCAGTTCGGCGGACTCGGCTAGGAAGCGGGCCTCGCGGGCGTAGGAGGCCAGGAACCACGCCACATCCTGCGGGGTGGCCAGGGCGGCTCCGGAGAGCAGCACGCGCTTGAGGAACTCCAGGAAACGGGCGCCGTGCTCGTCTTGGGCGCGCCGCGGGTGGTTGGCCAGGGCCCAGAACTCGGTTTCGTCCTCCGCGAGCGTGTAGCGTTCCAGCTGGGTGGCGTGCCCGCGGGCGTCCGTGCCCATCAAGATGAAGTCACGAAGGTTGGTGACCAGTACCTTGCGGTAGGCGTTGAGGTAGCCCAAAACCTGCGGCGATTGCGCGATGGCCTCGGCGTCGGCCGACGGGGCCTTGACCTCCATGGCTCCGCGGGCGGGCTTCTGACCGCCCAGGAGGGAGGAGTGGAGATCGTCGGTGCCGCTCGCTGCCGCGGGCGCCGCGGCCGCGCCGGACCCTTTGGTGGTGCGCGTCCGCCGGAGCTGGTCGGCCGCGAAAAGGCCGCCGTCGGGAAGCCCCGCGCCGCAGTTGCGAATGTTCATCACGCAGCGGACCTTGGGCTTCAGCCCTCCGCCCACCTCCTCCAGCAGGGCCCTGAGCGCCGGGTAGTAGGAGAGCTCGGACACCCCTTCGCCCGAGAGCCTGATATCCCGCACGTCGCTCAGGTAACGCTCAACCGGCCCCACCCTTCCGCCTTTCCGCTCGTGCGCCCGCCCGAAATCGCCCGCCTCCTACTGTAGCGCCTGGGTAGGACGGAAGCGAAGGGGGTTAGTCAGTTTTGGAGGCAAAATGGAGTCCGCCGACACCGGATTCCGCTCCCCGTGACCTTGCGCTACACTCAGAAGTGCCGCTCTTGGTTTGCGGCAAAGGTCTACGTACATCATGTGATTCGGAGAAGAGGTGGGCGATGAAGAAAACTGTCTTGTTGCTCATGCTGACGCTGACCGTGGCTCTGGCCGCCGGACTGCTGGCGGGTTGCGGCGGCACCAGCGAGACCACTGCCACTACGGCTGCCACCAGCGACACCACGGTGGCGCCCGGCGAGAGCACCACCACTGCGGCCGAAGCTGCGGCGGCCGACACATTCACCTATGCGCAGGGCGCGGACCCGCGCGGTCTGGACCCGGCGCTGGTGGATGACGGTGAGTCCGCCAAGATCATCGTGAATGTCTACGAGGGTCTGTTGAAGTACGCCGATGATTCCACCGCGGTGGAACCCTCTCTGGCCGAGTCCTGGGAGATCAGTGACGACGGTCTGAGCTACACCTTCAAGCTCCGGCAGGGCGTCAAGTTCCACGACGGCACCGACTTCAACGCGGAGGCAGTGAAGTTCAACATCGACCGGCAGTTGCCGCCACAGGTGACACCCGACATGGGGTACGCCGGTTTCGTGTTCGGGTCCGTCAAGGACGTGGTGGTAGACGATGACTACACCGTCACCATCAACCTGACCCAGAAGAACACGGCCTTCCTGGCCAATCTGGCCATGTGCCTGGCTGCTCCCATCGTCAGCCCCAAGGCGCTGACCGACGGCAACAACAGCGTCATGGAAGCGCCCGTGGGCACGGGGCCCTACAAGTTCGTCAAGTGGAGCAAGGGCGAGAACGTGGTGCTGGAGCGCAACGACGACTACTGGGGCGAGAAGGCCAAGACCAAGAACGTCATCTTCCGCTTCATCTCCGACAACTCGGCCCGCGTGCTGGCGCTGAACAACGATGAGGTCGACATGATCGACGGCATCGACGCCACCGTGGTGAACCAGATCACGCAGGGCGGTGACAAGCTGTTCCAGGCCGAGGGTATGAATGTCAACTACATGGCCTACAACACCACCACCGAGATGTTCAAGGACCAGGCGGCCCGCGTGGCCTTCTCGCAGGCCATCAACCGGGAAGAGCTGGTCACGAGCCTCTACCAGGGCTATTCGGACATGGCTGAGACCATCCTGCCCACCTTCGTGCCGGGCTACGACGCCACCGTCAAGCAGGTGGCCTACGATGTTGAGAAGGCCAAGGCCGGGCTGGCCGCGGCCGGCATCACCAAGGTGCACATGATCACCTACACCAACCCGCGTCCCTACAACGCGGCCACCGGTGTGGCACTGGCTACCGCCATCCAGGGCTATCTGCAGAAGGTGGGCGTGGAGTGCACCATCGACACCTTCGACTGGACCACCTACAAGGAGAAGGTCAAGGCCGGCGATTACGACATCTGCTTCTACGGCTGGATCGGCGACAACGGTGACCCGGACAACTTCATGAACCTCCTGGCCGACCCCGATCCCAGCATGAACGTGGCCCGTTGGCAGGACGAGACGTACATCGCGGACATCAAGACCGCCCTCGCCATCCCCAACGGCGCGGAGCGTGACGCCAAGTACGGCGAGATGGAGAAGTACGTGGCCGAGCGCGCCATCTGGCTGCCCATCAGTCACGCTCAGTCGCTGGCCGGATACCGGGCGGAGGTCTCGGGCTTCATCTACCACGTGACCGGGACCGTGTTCCTGTCCAAGGCGGTGGTCGCGAAGTAGCAACGCCCTTCACGAGGGGCATGAGACGGCCGGGAACCGCGGGGCGGCGGTTCCCGGCTGCACCTCCCGGCGCCGGGTCTGCAGGCTTCACTCATGTTGAAGTTCATCATCAAGCGGGTGCTGATGGTCATCCCGGTCATGATTGGGGTGTCCATCATCGTGTTCTCGCTGATGCGGGTCTTCTCACCGGACCCGGCGCCCATCGTCCTGGGGCAGCACGCCACGCAGGAGGCCATCACCACCTGGCGGATGGCCAACGGGTTGGACAAGCCGGTGGTGGTGCAGTACCTGACCTACCTGTGGGGCGCCCTGCAGGGAGACCTGGGCGTCTCCTACTTCTCCAAGGCGTCCGTGGCAAAGGAGATCGGCGCCCGTTTCCCGGCTACCATCGAACTGGCGATCGCCGCCATCATCTTTGCCTCCATCTTCGGCATCCTGCTGGGGGTCGTCGCCGCGGTGAAGAAGAACTCCATCTTCGATGCGGCGGGCTCGCTCATCGCCTTGGTGGGGGTGTCCATCCCCATCTTCTGGCTCGGCATCCTCCTCATCATGTTCTTCAGCGGCTTTCTGCACCTGCTGCCCTCCGGGGGCCGCATCAACGTGCTGCTGGAGCCTGCCCGTGTCACCGGCTTCTACATGGTCGACGCGGTCATCGCCGGAGACTGGGCGGCTCTCAAGGATGCGCTGCTCCACCTTGTCCTGCCCTCTCTGGCCCTGGGCATGTACTCCATGGCCATCATCACGCGCATGACCCGCTCCTCCATGCTGGAGTCGCTGGGCCAGGAGTATGTCCGGACGGCGCGGGCCAAGGGCCTTCGCGAGATCAAGGTGGTGGGCAAGCACGCCCTGCGCAACTCGCTGATCCCCGTGACCACGGTGATCGGCCTTCAGTTCGGGGCGCTCCTGGGCGGCGCGCTGCTCACGGAGAGCGTGTTCTCTTGGCCGGGCATCGGCAAGTTCACCGTGGACAGCATCCTGAAGTCGGATTTCCCGGTGGTGCAGGGCATCGTGCTGCTGGTGGCGCTTATCTTCGTCACCGTCAACCTGGTGGCGGACCTGGTCTACGCCTACCTGGACCCGCGTATCAAGTACGCCTCCAAGAAGGAGGGGTAGCCCGTGAGCAAGTGGGACAGCCCCGTTGCGCCGGGCACGCCGCCTGAGCCTGCTTCCGAGGGCCTGGTCGCCGACGAGACCATGGCGCTGGGGGAGCTGTTGCCGGACGGAAGCATCCCCGAGTTCGATGAGACGCTCCACGAGAAGCCCGAGAACCAGTGGCTGGAGATGTGGCGCAGCCTGAAGGCGAACCGGGCGGCGTTGGTCAGCCTCATCTTCATCGCCTTCCTGGCGCTGCTGGCCGTCATAGGTCCCTACATCACCCCTTACAACCCCATCGAGACCAACATGGCCAATGCGCTGAAGCCGCCCAGCGCGCAGCACTGGTTCGGGACGGACCAACTGGGGATGGACATCTTCAGCCGGGTGATCGCCGGGACGCGGGTGTCGCTGACCGTGGGATTGCTGGCGGTCTCCATCGCGCTCACTGTGGGCATCATCCTGGGCGCGGTGGCCGGATACGCCGGCGGCTGGGTCGATACCGTCATCATGCGGGTCATGGACATGATGCTGTCCGTGCCCTCCATCCTGTTGGCCATCACCCTCATGGCCGCCCTGGGCAAGGGCATCGACAAGGCGGTGGTGGCCATCGGCCTGGTGTCCATACCGGAGTACGCGCGCATTGTGCGCGGCAGCATCCTCTCCATCAAGGAGAACGACTACGTGGCGGCGGCCCACGTGGTGGGCCTGAGCGACTCGCGCATCATCCTGCGGCACGTGCTGCCCAATGCGCTGTCCGTGATCATCGTGCGGGCCACGTTGGGCATCTCCAGCGCGGTGCTGGACACGGCGGCCCTGGGCTTCCTGGGGCTGGGCGTCCAGCCACCCCAGGCGGAGTGGGGTGACATGCTGGGCCGGGCCCGCGGCTTCATCTTCCAGGCGCCGCACACGCTGCTTTTCCCGGGCATGGCCATCACGGCCACGGTGCTGGCCTTCAACCTGCTGGGAGATGGCCTACGCGATGCCCTGGACCCCAAAGCGCGGATCAAGTAGGAGCCGGCGAACCACGAGCATTGACGTCAACACCGACATGACCGGCGTTCCTCCGGGTGAACCGATGACCGTGACAGCGGGACCGGCCGGCACGGCCGCCGCGTGTGCGGCTGAGGCTCGTGGTGTCGCGGAGCCGCCACCGAAGGGCGGGCACGGTGAGGCCGGGCTGTTGCTCCAGGTCAGGGGGCTCAGCACCGACTTCGCCATGAAGAAGGGCACGGTCCACGCCGTGATCGACGTCAGCTTCTCCGTGCGCGAGGGCGAGGTGCTGGCCATCGTGGGCGAGTCCGGTTCGGGCAAGAGCGTGGCGGCGCTGTCCGTCCTGGGGCTGCTGCAGCCCCCCGGCCGCTGCGTGGCGGGCGAGGTCCTCTACAAGGGGCGGGATCTCCTCAAGCTCCCCAAGGGGGAGATGCGTGACATTCGTGGCAATCACATCTCCATGATCTTCCAGGAGCCCATGACCAGCCTCAACCCCGTGTTCACCATCGAGGACCAACTGACGGAGAGCATCCGCCTGCATCTGAAGCTGGACCGGAGGGCGGCGGTGAAGCGGGCCGTGGAGATGCTGCGCCTGGTGGGCATCCCCTCGCCGGAGAAGCGTATCAAGGACTACCCGCACCAGATGTCCGGCGGCATGCGCCAGCGGGTCATGACGGCCATGGCCCTCTCCTGCGACCCCGACCTGCTCATCGCCGACGAGCCCACCACCGCCCTGGACGTGACCATCCAGGCCCAGATCCTGGCCCTCATCAGCGACCTGCGCGACAAGATCGGCATGGCCGTCATCCTCATCACCCACGACCTGGGCGTGGTGGCCGAGACGGCGGACCGGGTCATCGTCATGTACTGCGGGCAGGTGGTGGAGGAGGCCACCACCGAGCAACTGTTCGAGCGGCCGCTCCACCCCTACACGCTGGGGCTGCTGCGCTCCATCCCCACCATGGAGGACACGGAGGCTACGGAGCCGCTCTACATGATCCGAGGCATGGTGCCCAACCCGCTGCATCTGCCGCGGGGCTGCGCCTTCGCGCCGCGCTGCGATCGCCGCAGGGCGCGCTGCGCCGCTGAGCAGCCGGCGCTCATCGAGGTGGAAGGACGGAAGCTGCGCTGCTTCCTCTTCGAGCCCGGCTGCAACCAAGCCGCTACCGCGCTCTCGCCCGAGTCCGCGCAAGCAGGCGGCGCTGTGCGCAGGGCGGACAGCGAGGTGGCGCCATGACCGAGCCTCTCCTCCAACTGCGGCATCTCTCCAAGTTCTTTGTCGTGGAGCGCAGCCTCTTGGGGCGGACCATCTCGGTGCTCAAGGCGGTTGACGATCTCTCGTTCGACATCATGCCCGGCGAGACCTTCGGGTTGGTGGGGGAGTCGGGTTGCGGCAAGACCACGGTGGGCAAGATGCTGGTGAACCTGTACCGGCCAACCGCCGGCCGGATCCTGTATCAGGGCACAGACCTCACCGGGCTGCCCGCGCGGGAGCGCCGCCGTTACTGCAGGGATATCCAGCTCATCTTCCAGGATCCCTATGCGTCGCTCAACCCGCGCATGACGGTGGGCGACATCGTGGCTGAGCCCATCCGCGTCAACCGGCTGCTGCCCCGGGACAAGGTCGACGATCGCGTGGGCTACCTCTTCAACGCCGTGGGGCTTTCCGCCAACTACCGCAACCGCTTCCCGCACGAGTTCTCCGGCGGGCAGCGCCAGCGCGTGGGCATCGCGCGGGCCTTGGCCATGGAACCCAAGCTGATCGTTTGCGACGAGCCGGTATCGGCCCTCGACGTGTCCGTGCAGGCGCAGGTGCTCAACCTGTTGGCGGAGCTGTCCGTTCAGTTCGGCCTCACCTATCTGTTCATCGCTCACGGTCTGAACGTGGTCAAGCACGTGAGCGACCGGGTGGGCGTCATGTACTTGGGCCGTTTGGTCGAGGTGGCGCCCAAGCGCGACTTGTATCGCAACCCCCTGCATCCGTACACCAAGGCGCTGCTCTCGGCCATCCCCGTCACCAACCCGGCTCAGCGCCGCACGCGCATCCTGCTGGAGGGGGACGTTTCCAGCCCCATTGACCCGGCTCCCGGCTGTCGCTTTGCCGGCCGCTGTTACGCCAAGACCGGATGTGCCGGCTGCGCCTGCGACACGCAGTTGCCCGAGTTGGTGGAGGTTTCTCCCGGGCACTTCGTGGCCTGCTACCTGCACCCCGCGGTCGGGTAGGCCGTAGCGACGGCGTGGAGCACGTCCGGTTCGGCGCCGCGGAGGGCAGCGCGCGCCTGAGGAACGCCAGGAGGCGGGCCCCGTGCTTCTCCTCCGCGCGTCGCGGGATTGCTCACGGCCCCAGACTCCTGGCACACGGAGCCTCTTTCGCAGTACCTTGGAGGGAGGACGGCAAGTATGGAGAGGAGCAGTGTACTCAGCTCCGGATGGGCTGGGACTGTTCTCAGCCGGCAAGAGAAAGGAGTTCCATGAAGACGCCAACAGGATGTATGCGATCAAGGGTGCGGAGGCCAACACGTGGAGTCGGGTACGCGCTGCTGCTCGTCTTGCTTGTGGGCCTTGCCCTGCTGGTCTCCGGCTGCGTTCGCATCAGCGGCCTGACATACAGCAGCAATTCCGAGAGAGGACCGGCCTACAAGATCGTGGTCAACGTCCGGCCCAACAACGAGGAGCCCACTGAAGCCGCCCGGGGAGTGATCGCTTTCCGGCATCCGGCCGGCTGGACGGTGGAGTCGGTGACCTACAGTGGCACGCACAGTGGCGAGGCGATCTACTCGCCCACCATCACTGGCTACTACGAGGATGAATGGGATGCCACGCCGGACGATGCCGGCCACAACGGCCCCAAGAGCGGGTACGTGTGGTGGTCCGGATATGGCAACCATTCCCATCAGTTTGCGAGCACAGATTCCTATGTGGTCACCATCATCGTGGATACGAGGGGGATGGGGGGGGACCTCACCTTTGATGTGGTGACCGGGGTGGCTCCCGGCGCCGACCCCGAGGACGATGCCAACAAAGCCTTCTGGCAACTTGGCAGTCTGGAGGAGGACGGCAGAGGTGCGCGTCTGGACGTAGCCGTGCATCTCACTCCGGTGGTTGAACCGACGATCCTCGAGATGGACCCGGCGGATGGCGCCACCAACGTGTCGCCTGATGTCATTGCACATGTGAGGTACAGCGAGCCTGTCGCGAACTACGCGGGGAACGTGTTCCTCACCTGGGTGGGCTCACCCGGCGAGAACGTGCCGGCTATCGTTTCCTACAGCACGGGCACCAACACGGTTAACGTTGACCCGCTCGCGCCCTTGACACCAGACAGGACGTACATGCTGGTGTCGAATGTGGACGTGACCGACCTCGTTGGCAATCCTTGCGTGGGTACCCACACCTTCTTCACCGTGGAACCGGCCGCAGAGGCTCCCACGGTCACTGTCGTTTCGCCGGCAGGCGGTGCGACGGGCGTGGATGTGGGAGTCAATGTGACCGCCACCTTTGATCAAGCCATGGATCCGGGCACGCTCAACGTGGGCACGTTCAAGCTGACGAAGCAGGGTGCCTCCACGCCCGTGGCCGCTGCTGTCAGCTACAGCGCCGCGAACATGAGAGCCACGCTGAACCCGAGCGGTGCGCTGGAGCCGGGAACGGTGTACACGGCGCAGTTGACCACCGGTGTGGAGTCGGCCGAGGGGTTGGCTCTGGCAGCGGCGTTCACCTGGTCGTTCACCACGGCGGAAGAGGAGCAGGAGGCATTCGAAGATGTGCCGTTGGGTGCTCCGTACTACGCGGCCATCCAAGGCATGGCCGAGGCCGGCATCATCAACGGGTACGAGAATGATGATGGTACTTTCAGCTTCCGGCCTGAGAATCCTGTCTGGCGCTGGCAGTTCGCGAAGATGATCGTGGGCGCTCTCCAGATTCCCTGCAATGAAGCCATGATCGCCCCGTTCACCGATCTGGATCCCGACGATCCCACCAAGCTGGACATGACCGAGTTCGTTCGCGCCGCTTACGACAATGGCATCACGCAAGGCACCGGTGGCACCAACTACAGTCCCTATCTCGAGATCTCTCGCGCCCAAGTGGTGACCATGGTGGTTCGGGCGGTCCAAGCCAGGTTCCCCGGAGTACTCACCACGCCTTACGGTGAGTACACCAACACTTGGGGGACCGCATTCTCGGCCGACCACGGCGCCAACGCCCGCCTGGCTGAGTACAACGGTCTTCTCGCCGGTCTGCCGCTGACGGGGGCTGCCTCCAATCCGTGGGGCTCCATGTCTCGCGGCGAGGTGGCACAGGTGCTCTGGAACGTCATGGGCAAGATCGACTGAGAGTCAAGCTGTCACTCGGTCTCTCGGGTCAAACGGGATTTGACGAGAGGCCATTGGGTTGGGGGCGCTCCGCGGGCGGAGCGCCCCCGGCGCTTGTGGGGCGGCGGGCGCTACGGTCGGCGTCGGTAAACCCCCACGAAAGGCGGAAACGGCTTCAGCGCCCGCCACAACCGGGTCGGCGAGTGCGGTGCGTAGGAATCCTTCAGCAATTCGAACCCCCCGCCTTCGAAGAGCCGTGTGACCTGGGCGCCGGAGGGGCGGAAGACGTGTGTGGAGTCCTTGGCGTAGGAGTAGCGGTAGTAGATACGGTTCAGGGGGTTGTTGATGGTGGGCAGGTGCACCAGGCACAGGCCGCCGGGGCGCAGGGCGGCGTGGAGCCGGTCTACGGCACGGGCGGGGTGCGCCAGGTGCTCCAACACGTTGACCAGGAGGATGACCTGGAAGAGCATGGGGAAGGGGAGGCTCTGCTCGGCGTCGGCGGTGGTGAAGGTGGCGTCGGGGAGGCGGGAGGCGGCTACCTGGACGGCGTGGGGGGAGATATCGGCGCCGAATAGCTGGTAGCGGCCGTGGAAGCGTTGCAGCAGGTAGCCGTAGCCGCAGCCCAGGTCCAGGAGGGGGAGGCCGCGCGCCGGGCCGTCGTGCTGAGCCACCAGCCGGGAGATGAGATCATCTCGGGAACGGTCTGCCCAGGTCTGGGAAGGGATCACTCCGTAAAGGCCGGTGAAGTAGCCGGGACCAAAAGCGTCGTCGTTGGGTTGCATGGGAACAAGTTAGCTTGGCCGGAGAGGTGGCGCAAGAGAAGAGGATGGTACACTGCAACTCGCGTTTGTCTCCTGGGCGACCGGGGGGATCCATGCGGACGGATCAGGCGCGTCACGCGCCGTGAGAGGAGGGTGGCATTGTACGAACAAGCCGACAAGGCCTTCAAGGAGATGTTGGACATCTCCACGGACATCGACAAGGCTGTGCTGTTCTGGGGGGACACGGTGCTCGCCTCCAACTTCCCCGAAAGCCTCAACCTCACTATGATCGCCAAGGCCCGCCAGCTCGCGAGCCTGGGCGATGCGCGGGCCACGGACATGAAGTCCGCGCCGCTCACCCAGTTGGTCATCGACGCCGGCGGTGAAGGCATGGTCTTCTTCGCGCGGGAGCCAAAGGAAAACGGGTTGGGGATGCTGGCTACCGGGAAGAAGGACAGCCGCATCGGGCTGGTCTTCTACGATATGAAGACCTGCATGAGGGACGCGCAGGAAGAGGAAGAGGAAGTGGAGGGTGAGGCATGAAAGCAGTATGGAGAGTGTTGCTCATCCTGACCGTGGTCGCTTCCGCCGGTGCCGCCGCTTACTACTACTTCGTGATGCGCCAGAAGAAGCCTCAGGTGGAGCTCTACTTTGATGACGGCTCCATGCTGGCCTTCCCCGGCTCTGCCCCCGAGGCCGGCGAGTTCATGAACCTGGCCCAGGACATCTTGGACAAGAGCCCGGTGGCGTCCGTATAGGCGCCTAGTGACAAAGGTTGGTGTGAACGCCGGTCTCCATCCAGAACTGGCGGTGGCGGTCCTCGGCGAGGCGCTCCGGCGAGGCGGTGATTTCGCGGAGGTTTTCGCCGAGGACCGCCGGTCTCTCAATCTGCGCCTGGAAGATGGCAGAGTGGAAGACGTAGGTTCCGGGCGCGACCGTGGAGCCTCCCTGCGCATCGTCCGTGGCAACACTACGCTGTTCGGCTATGCCGAATCCCTGGCCGAATCTGATCTTTTGGCCTTGGCGCGGGAACTGAGCCGGGGTGTGAGCCCCGGCGAGGGAGGCGGGGCTCCGGTGGTGGCGCTCTCTGCCACGTCTGCGCGAGGGCCCGCCTCCGATCCACCGCAGTTCAACCCGCCGGCGCGCGCCACCCTGCTGCGCGCCCTGGACACGGGCGCCCGCTCCCGTGGAGCCGAGGTGCGCCAGGTGCTGGCCAACTACGGTGAGCTGGAGCAGCGGGTCTGGGTGGCCAACTCCCGCGGGGCTTTCGCCACCGATCTTCGCCGCCGGGTGCTGATCGCGGCCACTGTGGTTGCCCAGAGGGAAGGCGTTATCCAAACCGGGCGCGAGACCTGGGCCCGTAGCGGGTCCAATGAGCCGCCTTCTCGGGAGGAGGCGGAAGAGGTGGGGACGCTGGCGGCGGAGAAGAGCCTGGTGATGCTGGGGGCGGGCCCGGCTCCCACCGGCCGCATGCCCGTGGTCCTGGCTCAGGGTTTTGGGGGCGTCCTCTTCCACGAGGCCTGCGGCCACGGGCTGGAGGCCGACTTCATCCTCAAGCAAAGCAGTGTGTGGGAAGGGCTGCTGGGCATGAGGGTGGCCCCCGAGTTTCTCACCGCCTTGGATGACGGCGTGGGAGCCGGGCTGTGGGGCAGCAACCTCATTGACGACGAGGGCACGCCCGCGCAGCGCACCGTGGTGATAGAGCAGGGGATCCTCTCTGCCTATCTGGTGGACCTGCTGAGGGGTGACAAGCTGGGGCTTGCCGCCACCGGCAACGGCCGACGGGAGAGCTTCCGCCACATCCCCTACCCGCGTATGACCAACACCTACTTCGCGCCGGGAGCGGGCACGGCCCAAGATCTGATCGCGGCCACGCCTCGGGCCTTCTACGCCAAGAGCCTCTCCGGTGGCGAGGTCAACCCGGCCACGGGGGACTTCGTTTTTGGGGTTTCGGAGGGATACCTCATTGAGGGCGGCAGCGTGGGGCGGCCGGTCCGGGGCGCCACCCTGGTGGGCAACGGGCGCCGGGTGCTTGAGTCCATTGAGGCTGTGGCCGCCGACTTGGAGGTCAAGGCCGGGATGTGCGGCAAGGAGGGCCAGATGGTGCCGGTGGGGACCGGTCAGCCCACCATCCGCATCCGCGAGATGACCGTGGGAGGCACTCAGCTTTGAGGGGCCCGCGGGAGTTGCCGGATCTGGGTATGGAGGCCTTGGCCGCGGGGCGGCGGCTGCCGGGTGAGATAGAGGTCTTTCTTGAGCACTCCACCACCACCTCCATCAAGGTCTTTCGGGGAGAGCCGGAGTCGGTGGCGGCAGCGGAGCCGCGCGGGGCCGGGGTGCGCTACCTGTGGGAGGGGCGCCAGGGGTATGCGTATACCTCGGATTTGAGCCCGGAGGGATTGCGGCAGGCGGTGGTGGCGGCGGCGGATAACGCCGCCGCCACCGACCCCGACCCGGACCACCGCCTGCCGCAGGCGCAGGCCGGCTACTCCCCTGTTCCCGGGCTGTTCCGGTCGGGGGTGGGGGCTACGCCCCTGGATCGGAAGATCGCGCTGGCATTGGAGGCGGAGAAGTTGACGCTGGCACTGCCGGACGTGCGCATGGTGGAGGAGGCGGCCTACGGCGATGGAGAGCGCCGCGTGGCCGTGGTGTCCAGTCGGGGCATCTCCGCCTACGCGGAGCAGACGTTCGCGTACCTGTACGTGAGCGCTCACGCGGAACGGGAGGGTCAGATGGAGTCCGGCCTGGGCTTTATGGGCGGTCGGGAGCCGGCGGACCTGGCACCCGGGCCGGTGGCGGAGGAAGCGGCCTCGCGGGCGCGCCGGCTGCTGGGGGCCGGCCCCTGCCCCTCCGGAGGCTATCGGGTTGTGCTTGATCGGCAGATCGTGGCGGCGTTGCTGGGGATGCTCGCGGCGGCCTTTCAGGCCGACGCCGTGCAGAAGGGCCGCTCCCTTTTCGCGGGCCGGGAAGGGGAGGCCGTGGCGTCGCCGCTTCTGGAACTGCGGGACGACGGGCTGCACCCGGCTGGGTTGGCCACCTTCCCTTTCGACGATGAAGGCGTGGCCCGAGGCGGCCCCACCTATCTGTTGAAGGACGGGATCTTGGGGGGATTCCTCTATGATTCCCGCACCGCCGGCAAGGCTGGGCGCGCGTCCACGAGCAACTCGTCCCGGCCCTCCTACCGTAGCGCCCCCGCGGTGGGAGCCAGCAATCTGCTGCTGTCGGACGGGGCCGGCACAATGGAGGAAGTCCTGCGCCGTGTGGGCGAAGGGTTGTATGTCACCGAGGTGAGTGGTCTGCACTCCGGCATCAACCCTGTGAGTGGTGAGGTGTCGGTGGGCATCAAAGGCCAACTCATCCATGGTGGGGCCCCGTCGCGGGCGGTGCGGGAGGCCACGCTCGCCACGGATCTGCTTTCGCTCTTGCGCAGCGTGACCGAAGTGGCCGGGGATGCCCAATGGGACTACCTGCACGGTTCTGTGTTCGCTCCCTCGCTGGTACTGGCGGAGATTGCGGTGTCCGGGGTATAGTCCACACGGCTTGCAGCCGGGGCCGGCGTACGCGGGCCGGCCGGGCTTGAAGACAACGAGACGGAGGAGGGTGTGGTGGACAAGGCGGAACTTGGGAAGCTTCTCCTGTCCGTCTCCTACCTGGAAGGGGATTTTGTGCTTCGCTCCGGCAAAAGGAGCAAGTACTACCTGGACAAGTACCTCTTCGAGACCGATCCCGTCAGCTTGAAGGGGATAGTGTCGGCCATGGCCGGGATGATCCGGGCCCGGCTGGGGAGCGGAGCAGTGTATGACCGCTTGGCGGCACCGGAATTGGGCGCCGTGTCCCTCGGTGCTGGACTTTCTCTTGAACTAGGAATACCTTTTCTCATAGTGCGCAAGAACGCCAAGGAGTACGGGACGGCCAAGGGCATGGAAGGTCTGTGGCGACCGGGCGAGCGTGTGGCGGTTGTCGAAGACATCGTGACGTCGGGCGGGGCTTCGCTTCAGGCAGTGGATGCGCTTAGGGCGGCGGGTCTGGTCGTGGACGATCTCTTCTGTGTGGTTGACCGAGAGGAGGGGGGAAGAGAGAACGCCGCTGCTTCCAAGGTATGTCTTCATCCTTTGTTCACTTCTTCGGAGTTGGGCATCAAGCAGCAATGAGGACCATCAGCGGCCGGGTGGTCTAGCAGGGTGCTGAAGAATGACCGCTTCGCCGCCGGAGAGTGCTGGGTACGTGCCAGTCTCGAACGCAGGGAGCGCCAATAGCAGCGCTATTTGCGTGACCGAGGACACAGAATGGCGCCGCCCAGCGCGCTCCGGCGGCCGAGGTTGTTGTTTTTCAGCGCCCTCCTAGGTTAGGAAGCAGGGGCCGGCGCAGTGTCGGCTGCCTGCGTGGGACGGTAGGGCAACCGTGGGTTAAGTATTCGAGTAGGGGAGGACAATGTGACCAAGTCGGAGTTCATCGAGAAGTTCGCTGCGCAGGCCGGGTTGAGCAAGAAGGACGCGGCTGCGGCGGTCGATGCTTTCACCGAGGTCATCAAGAACGCCCTTGAAACGGGGGACGAAGTACAGTTCACCGGTTTCGGCAAGTTCTACGTGCAGGTGCGGGAAGCCCGCGAGGGCATCAACCCGCAGACCAAGGCACGCATCAACATAGCTGCCACCAGGGTGCCCAAGTTCAGCGCCGGGTCTGCGCTGAAAGCCGCCGTGAGGTGAGCTGAGCGCCCGAAGGAGAAGGAGGGGGCCGGGGGCGGTAACCGCCCCCGGCCTTTTTTGGCGGCGGGACTCTGTCCCGCCGCCGCTGCACACCCGCACACCCGCAAGGAGAAGGCGCTGCATGAACTTCGCGGACAGGTTGGCTGCCGCCATCGAGGGCAAGAGGTCACACGTGGTGGTGGGCCTGGATCCAGACTACGCCTCGCTTCCTGCTGAGATCCAATCCCGCACCGGCCCCCAGCCGGACGTGGCGGACATGGCCGGCGCTTACCAGGACTTCTTGGAGGGCTTGCTGCAGGACCTGAGCGAGGTTGCCGTGGCGGTCAAGATCCAAGTGGCCTTCTTTGAGGCATTGGGGGCTGTGGGCTATCAACTGTACCTGGGTCTGGTGGCCAGAGCGCGTGCTCTCGGTTACGTGGTGATCGCGGACGCCAAACGCGGTGACATCGGGAACACGTCTGAGGCCTACGCCAAGGCCCACCTGGATGTGGCCGGTGCGGATGCCATGACCGTCAACGCCTACTTCGGCAGTGATGGCATGGAGCCGTTCCTACGTCGTGCCCGAGAGGAGGGCAAGGGCCTGTTCGTGCTGGTGAAGACCTCTAATCCCGGGTCGCAGGAACTTCAGGACCTGGTGCTGGCGGACGGTCGCCCCGTCTATCGCGCCATGGCCTCGCTGGTGGAGGGGTGGGGCGTCGCGGCGAGGGGAGAATCCGGGCTTTCCGCGGTGGGTGCAGTGGTGGGCGGCACGCATCCGGCCCAGGCCCGCGAGCTGCGCGCCGCGCTTCCCAGCACGCCGTTCCTGATTCCCGGCTACGGCTCGCAGGGTGCCACGGCCGGGGACATGGTCGGCCTCTTTGGACCGGAGGGTGTGTCGGCGGTGGTGAACTCCGCGCGCGCCATCCTCTACGCCTACAAGAAGCGGCCGTTGCCGTGGCGCGAAGCGGCCCGGCGCGAGGCGGAGGAGATGAGGGACGCCCTGTGGCAGGTGGCCCGCCGCGGGGGCGCCGTCTGAGGCTGGTCATGGGACGCGTGAAGCATTCTCGTCGCACGCTGCGGCTGCTGGCGCCCATAGCGGTGATGGTGGTGGTGCTGGCCGCGGCGGCGCTGCTGGCCTCGAGCGGCATGGTGCGGGACGTGACTACCGTGCCTGCCGAACTGCGGCTTCCCACTTCAGCCACCACCATCCTGCCTTGAGGGCCGCGGGCTGTCGTCGCGCGCCTGGCTTATTGCCACGACAGGGCGGTACGACGGTACGGGCTGGGGCCGCTATCCTCGGTACTGGTCGTAGGTGGAGATGAGGAGGACGTCGATCACCATGGTGACCAGGGCCTCCACCAGCAGTTGGCTCAGGGGGAAGAGCAGGAAGATGGGGCCGCTTCCGGCGTAGTAGCGGTCGAAGAGCAGGGATACCAGATACCAGAGCAGCAGCGCCAGCAGCAGGACGGCGAGGCCGGGGCGCCAAGCCTTGCGGAGGAGCGCCATGCTGCGTGCGATGGCGCGCCATGGGGTCAGGCCTTCGAAGACCAGCACGTAGTCTCCGAACATGATGAGCGCGCTGAGCGGTATGAGAAGCCAGGACAGGATGGCGAAGGCGATGCCGTCTGGAGCCAGGCTGTAGGGAAGCAGGGTGAAGACGGCGTAGGTGGCCATGTAGAACAGCGTGAGGCGCAGGATCTCGCCTGCCGAGCGAGGGGCCAGCGGGTAGTGGGTGCCGGTGACCGCCCGGAAGAAGGGTGCGCGCACGGCCGCGGCCAGCACGCACACCGCCACGGCGGCCGCAACGGCCACGGCCAGAGGTACTCCCGGCGTGAGGATCCGGGCAAGATGCTCCTGGATGTAGGTCCAGCGAGTGAAGTTGGTGTGGAAGAAGGCGTTGAGGCCGAGACTGGGTTCCAGCGAGGAGTAGACGGCCAAGAAGGCCAGGGTGTTGAAGAGGCCGAGGGCAAAGGGGTAGAGGGCCAAGAACTGTTTCCGCCACAGCCTTCTCCACGCGTTGGCCAGAATCTCGCCTATTCCGTCACCTCCCACCTAAAGTGCAGGGGGCGAAGTATAGCACCGGCCTTCCCGGCTCCATGTATACTCGCGGCATGAGCCGGCGTTGGGTCTCAGGGGTCATGTCGCCGCCGTATCGCGCGGTACTCATTCTGGTCTTTGCACTGCTGGTCCTGCCCGCGGCGTGGCTGGTTGCACCACCTGCAGTCGCGGTTGGCACCACCAGCACCGTGCTCCCCGCTCCTGCGGAGGCGGCAGGGGAAGCTGCGTACTCCGGAGAGGCGCAGGCCGCTCGGGTGGTGCTGCCGGATGCCCCCTCGGTGGGCGCCCCTGCTGCCATTCTCATCAATACGGATGACGGCCGGGTTCTGTTCGAGAAGAACGCCGATGTCCGCCGGGCAATGGCTTCCACCACCAAGATCATGACCGGGCTGCTGGGGCTGGAGCACTTGGACTATAAGGGCACCGTCACCGCCTCGCAGAACGCGTGCGACACCGGCGAGTCCGAGATGTGGCTGGAAGTGGGGGAAGTCGTTCCCGTGGAGCAGTTGCTGTACGGGCTCATGGTCATGAGTGGCAACGATGCCGCCACGTGCGTGGCTGAATCCGTGGCGGGAGACGTGGCTGCCTTCGTGGATATGATGAACAGGCGGGCGGAGCAGTTGGGGCTGACCAACACCCATTTCGCCAACCCGCATGGGTTGGACGCCGAGGGCCACTACGCCAGTGCGCGCGACTTGGCTACGCTGGGTGCGTACGCCATGCAAAGCTCGGCATTTGCCGAGATGGTGGGGACTGCCTCCATCACCTTCGACTGGGCGGGGCACGCGGTGAAACGGGAGATGGCAAACCACAACAAGCTGCTGGGCAGTGTGGCGTATGTCACCGGTATCAAGACCGGCTACACGGGTAACGCCGGGTACTGCTTGGTGGGCTCAGGCTCGCAGGACGGGGTCAATCTGGTGAGCGTGGTCATGGGTGCGATGACATCCCCTGCCTGCAACGAGGACACCACCAAGCTGCTGGAATATGGCTTCGCGCTCTACAAGAAGCAGACCCTGGTGGAGGCCGGGACGGTTCTGGCGGAAGTCCCCATTCCCTACGAGGTGGACCGCAGGCTGCAGCTGGTGGCGGATGAGCCCCTGGTGCGCACGCTCCACCTGGAGGAGACGGTCTCGCAGACCGTGGAGTACCCTGAGATGGCTCCACTGCCGGTGAAAGCGGGTCAGGCGTTGGGGAAGGTGGTCTGCATGGTCGAAGACAAGGTGGTGGGTGAGGTGAGCCTGGTGGCGGCCACGACGTTGGCCAGGCCCACTCTGAACGACAAGCTCTCGTACTACTGGGCCCGCTTCAGTGGCTGGTTGCAGAGCCTGGTCTCCTAACGGATGATCCTCACCGTCACCCTTAACCCCGCCGTCGACCGTACCCTTGAGGTTCCCAACTTCGAGATCGGCTTCAGGCATCGCGCCGGCGAAACGGTCACGCTCCCGGGTGGCAAGGGCGTCAACGTGGCCCGGGTGGTGAAGACACTGGGGCAGCCGGTCATTGCCACCGGTTTTCTGGGCGGTCGCGCCGGGGAACGTGTGCTGCTGGACTTGGAGCACGAGGACATTCTCTGCGATTTTGTCCGCATCAGCAGCGAGACGCGCACCTCAACCGCCGTGCTGGATCCTACTGCCGGTACCACCACGGAGATCAACGAGTACGGGCCGGAGGTCACGTCGCACGAACTGGAGCTTCTGTTGGAGAAGCTGGTGTATCTGAGCCGGGCGGCCAGCGTCATGGTGGTGGCAGGCAGCATCCCGCGCGGGCTGGACCCATCCATCTACGCCCGGCTGGTGGGCAGGCTCAAGCGTCCCGGGGCCACCGTGGTGCTGGACACGTACGGGGAGCCGTTGCGCCAGGGCGTCAAGAGCGCGCCCAACATGCTGTTCCTCAATCAGTATGAGACTGAGACCCTCATCGGTCATGAGTTCGGTGGTGAGGAGGAGTTTGTGGCCGCTGCGGCCACCCTGCGCAGGCTGGGCGCGGGGGCGGCGGTGGTGCACGGTCTGGAGATGTGCGTGGCGCAGATACCCGCGAACGGTCAGGTGACCACGCTGGTGGCCCGACCGCCACACGTGGATGTGGTATCCGCCGTGGGCTCGGGCGATTCGTTGCTGGGCGGCTTTGTCGCGCGCATGATGGAAGGCTACCCGCCGGCAGATTGCCTTCGTTTTGGTGTGGGTTGCGGGTTGGCCAACGCCGGGAGCTACGGGGCGGGGCTTTTCGCGCCCGAGGAGGCGGAACGGTATGCAGAGCACGTCGAGGTGAAGGAGCGTACGCAGGGATGATGGCGCGGCATGAAGGGCTGCAGCGGGTTCTGGTCATGGATTTCGGCGCTCAGTACGGGCAACTGATTGCCCGCCGCGTGCGCGAATGCCGTGTTTACTCGGAGATCGTGCCGTATGACATCCCCTTGGAGGAGATTCGGGCGCTTCACCCGGCCGGCATTATCCTGTCCGGCGGGCCGCGCAGCGTCAATGAACCGGGGGCGCCACGTGTGGATGCGGCCATCCTGGGCCTGGGCGTTCCCATCCTGGGCATCTGCTACGGGCTGCAACTGCTGGTGGAGATGAGCGGGGGCGTGGTGGCCAAGGCGGACCTCTCGGAGTACGGGGGCACCTCCTTCTTCACAGAGGGAGAATCGGAACTCTTCCACGATCTGCCCGTGGAGCAGACGGGCTGGATGAGTCACGGGGACTCGGTGTTGCAGGTACCTGCCGGTTTCCGGGTGACTGCCCGCAGCCAGCATCTGCCCGTGGCCGCAATCGAGAATCGGGAGAAGCGGTTCTACGGAGTCCAGTTCCACCCTGAAGTCCGCCACACGAAGTATGGGCAGGACATCCTCAAGAACTTCCTCTACCGCGTGTGCGACCTGGCTCCCACCTGGACCCCGGTTTCCATCATTGAGGACCAGATGGAACGCATTCGCAAACAAGTAGGGGGCAGCAAGGTCATCTGCGGGCTGTCCGGTGGTGTGGATTCCGCCGTGGCCGCCCTGCTGGTGTACCGGGCGGTGGGGGACCAACTCACCTGCATCTTCGTGGACCACGGGCTCATGCGCAAAGGCGAGGCGGAAGAGGTGGAGAAATCGTTTCGCGACCACTTCCACGTGCCATTGGTGCACGTCAAGGCGCAGCGCCGCTTCCTGGACAAGCTGCACGGTGTCACGGAGCCCGAAGAGAAGCGCAAGATAATCGGCAACGAGTTCATCCGCACCTTCGAGGAGGAGGCGGCCAAGCTGGGCGACTGCCCCTTCCTGGTGCAGGGCACGCTGTACCCGGATGTGATCGAATCGGGCACCAAGACGGCGGCGGTCATCAAGTCTCATCACAATGTGGGTGGGCTGCCGGAGGATATGACGTTTGCCCTGGTGGAGCCGCTGCGCCAGTTGTTCAAGGACGAGGTGCGGGCCGTGGGCGAGGAACTGGGATTGCCGGAGGCCATGGTGTGGCGCCAGCCCTTCCCCGGCCCCGGGCTGGCCATCCGCATCGTGGGTGAGGTGACGGAAGAACGCCTGGAGTTGCTGCGCGAGGCAGACGCCATCCTGCTGGATGAGATCCGCCGTGCCGGCCTCTACCGCCAGATCTGGCAGTGCTTCGCTGTGCTTGCTGCCATCCGCAGCGTAGGCGTCATGGGAGACGAGCGCACGTACGCGTATCCGGTCATCATCCGCGCCGTCACCTCGGACGACGCCATGACCGCCGACTGGGCGCGTCTGCCCTATGACGTGCTGGAGCGCATCTCCACGCGCATCATCAATGAGGTGAAGGGGATCAACCGAGTGGCGCTGGATATCTCCAGCAAACCGCCGTCCACCATTGAATGGGAGTAAGAGCAGGTATGCAGGAACACAACGCAGAGCGCCTCATGCCGGAGCCGCCGGAGCGGGTGCGTCAGCCGGCGGACGCGGACCAGCAGGAGGAGATCCATCGCCGGGCGCTGCTGGCGGCGGCCATTGCTGCGGACCTGAAGGCGGAGGACATCCGCGTGCTGGACATGCGCTCCCTGGTCTCCTACACGGACTTCCTGGTGGTCTGTACCGGGCGCTCTACCAGGCAAACGCGTCGCATCTCGGAGGAGATAGGGCTGCGGCTCAAACGCGAGCTACGCCTGTTGCCTTTGGGTGTGCAGGGTGACAGGGCGAGTGAGTGGATCCTCATGGACTACCTGGACTTTATCGTGCACATCTTCACGCCTGAGACTCGCGACTTCTACCGGCTGGACGTCATGTGGAAAGAGGCTCCAGCGGAGACGGTGGGCGCCGCGGGCGTGGTGGCCGTGGAGCGGACGTCGTCGGCTGCGGTGGAGGAGGAATCCGACTGAGGCGGATTCCTTGCAGGCGGGGAGGGCACTGGGTATAATCCCTCCCCGGCCTCGTGGGGGTATAGCTCAGCTGGGAGAGCGCGACGCTGGCAGCGTTGAGGCCAGGGGTTCGAGTCCCCTTACCTCCACCAAATCTCTGAGTAGTAGACAAGGACCCGGTTTTTGACCGGGTCCTTTCTCTGTCGCCCTTCCTGCCGTCGTGTCCTGGAGCGAGGTGACAGGAGTTCAGGTCATCACCAGGGTGATTCGCGTACTGTGCGCCTGGGAGCCCGCTCGGCTCGCACTGTGAGGGGGCACTCTTCTAGGCTAAATTGCATAAACTGTCTCTTGCTCATCCCGCACTGCCGGGTCTGGGTCTCGCCGGCCAGTGTGGGGACCAGGTCAAGACGTGGGCCATCTACCGGAGGAGGGATACCTTCCATGAGTGTCAAGGGGACCAAGACCGAAGTGAACCTGCTGAAGGCGTTCGCCGGCGAGAGCCAAGCGCGCAACCGCTACATCTACTTCGCCAGCGTGGCCAAGAAGGCCGGCTACGAGCAGATCGCCGCCATCTTCGAGGAAACCGCGGCCAACGAGAAGGAGCACGCCGAGGTCTTCTTCAAGTACCTGGAGGGCGGCCCGGCGGAGATCACGGCCACATATCCCGCGGGGAAGATCGGCGACACGGCTGAGAACCTGCTGGCGGCTGCTGACGGCGAGAAGGAGGAGTGGAGCGAGCTCTATCCGGACTTCGCCGAGGTGGCGGAGAAGGAGGGCTTCAAGGAGGTGGCTGAATCCTTCCGGGAGATCGCCGAGGTGGAGGAAGAGCACGAGAAGCGGTACCGCAAGCTGCTGGACAACGTAAAGAACGGCCGCGTCTTCCAGCGCGACAAGAAGGTCAAGTGGCACTGCCGCAACTGCGGCTACATTCACGAGGGAACCGTGGCTCCGGAGATCTGCCCGGCCTGCAAGCACGCGCAGGCCTACTACGAGTTGTGGTGCGAAATGTACTGAGCCGGTCGCCGGATCGGATGTGGCGAGGGGGCCGCGCGTTGCGCGGCCCCCTCGCGCGTGTGAACACCCCTGAAGGTTCTCCATGGACCGTCGCGGGCGGCCGACACCGGGCGTCACGGCAGGGCGGCGCAAGTCGCCGGGCGCATTCTGTCGGCGTGGCGGGTTAGTATTGGAGGCATGCCGGGAGGGGAGTGGCACATGGACGAGTGGGAGCGGCAGAGGAAGGTGTGGTGGGTCGTACTGGGCGCGCTGGTGCTGCTCAGCATGGTGGTGACCTTGGTGGCTAGGGTCCTGGGATAGCCAAGGCGCGTCCCCCCCTGATGACGGATGAGGCCACTCTGTACTCCTCACCCGCCCCGGTCTCCTCACCACCCTCTGGGACGAAGAGCGCAGCGCTCGCCACCACGGCGGTTGCCGCCGTAATGATTGGGTGGCTGCTGGTGCTGTTCGTGCTGTCCGCTGCCACCACTGATGTGAACCAAGTGGCGGTGGGCGTGCCTCTGGAGGTGGGCAGCGGTGTCTACATCCGTCCGGAGGCAGGCTGGCGGGCGGCCTCAGAGGAGGAGGCGGCGGAGGAGATTTCCTTGGAAAGGAGCGGTACCCAGCTCACTCTGGAGGTGGGCGGCTTCAGGGGGAGCAGTTCTGAGTTGCTGGAACTCCGTCTGGGCCAGATTCGGGAAGAGGTGGAGATGCTCCGCCCACTCCAGCCGCGCCAGGTGGTGATGGGCGGCCACGCGGGCGGCCTGGCCGTAACGTTCTCTGCCACCACGGGCAACGTGCTGCTGGACGGGGAGGTGGCGGTATTGGTGAGGGGAGAACTGGGTGTTATTGCCACCTCGGTGGCCACGGCCGGTGACCTGCAGGCCACACGGGCGGAGGTGGAACGCATGCTGGCCGGCATGGAAATCCCATGATGGTGGAACCGTGGGGCTCGCGCCCGCCGGCCCTGCGCCTGGGACGATTGGCGGACTGGCGCCGTCAGGACTCCTTCTTCCAGCCACGCCGCGCGTCCTACTGGCTCTTCTTGGTGCTGCTTCTCGGCTCTTTCGCGTACACGTTGTTCGAGCAGGGGGTCTTTGCCACAGCGTACCCCAGGGCCTGGGTGCTCTCGCTTCTGCTCATGGCGGGGGTGGCACTGCCGGTCCTGTTGATCATCTATCGCTTGGACCGGTTTGAGCCGGAACCTCCCTCCATGGTGGCGGCGGCCTTCCTGTGGGGTGCGGTCATCTCCATCTTCTTCGCGTCCATCGCCAACGAACTTCTCTTCGGTTACCTGGGGAAGGTGGTGAGCCCCGCCACTCTCGAGTCGTGGGGGCCGGCGGTGGTGGCGCCCATCAACGAGGAGTTCTATAAAGGCATGGGCTTGCTGGTCCTATACCTCATCGCCCCGCGCGAGTTCAACTCACTGATGGATGGAGTCGTGTACGGAGCGGTCATCGGCTTGGGATTCCAAGTGGTGGAGAACGTTCAGTACTTCGTGCGCGCGGTGGACTTGGCCGGGGGACAGGACCAGATCTGGCCGGTGCTGGGGACCTTCTTCATCCGGGTGGTTGCGGTTGGGCTCTACAGCCACGTCTTGTTCACGGGTTTGGTGGGCGTGGGATTCGCCTACGCCGTCACCAGGGACTGGCGTCCCTGGTGGGTACGGCTGGGGGTGCTGACGGCGCTGGCCGGCCTGGCCTGGCTGGCGCACTTCGTGTGGAATTCCCCGCTGCTGGACTCGGTACTGGTGGAAGGAGGGGTGGCAGCCTTCATGGGCTACGCGGTGGTGAAGGGGCTTCCCTTCCTGGCGTTTCTGGTGGTGTTGGTGCTGGTGGCGCGCCGTCAGGAGACGCAGGCCTTCGGCTGGTTGGTGGCCACGGAAGTGGGAAGTGACGTCCTCAGTGAGCGGGAACTGGCTATTCTGCGCTCCGGACGGCTGCGGAAAGCGGCTCGCCGGGCGGTGGCCCGCGCCAAAGGGCCGACGGCCGGCCGGCTCATGGACCGGCTGCAGCGAGAGCAGATCAGACTCGGGTTGCTGTCCGGCACCTCCGGCTGGGGTAACCCGGTATTGGAGCAGCAGCGAGAGAAGATCCGGGCCCTCCGTCGCCGGTTGGCCCATATACCGGTTCGCCTGTGATGTCACCCCCAGGCTCTATAATGTAGATGATGTTGCTCAACGAAATCGTCATCCGCGGCGCCCGGGAGCACAATCTCAAGGACGTATCCCTTCGCCTTCCCCGGGACCAGTTCATCGTCATCACCGGCCTCTCCGGCTCGGGCAAGTCCAGCTTGGCCTTTGACACCCTCTACGCGGAGGGACAGCGTCGTTACGTGGAGAGCCTCTCCTCGTACGCGCGCATGTTCCTGGGCCAGATGGACAAGCCGGACGTGGATTCCATCGAGGGGTTGTCCCCTGCCATCTCCATAGACCAGAAGACCACCTCGCGCAACCCGCGCTCCACTGTGGGCACCGTCACTGAGATCCACGATTACCTGCGGCTCCTCTACGCCCGCATCGGGCAACCGCACTGCTACGTCTGTGGTCGCCTCATCGAGGGCCAGAGTCGGGAGCAGATCGTGGATCAGATACTCGGTTTGGAGCCGGGGACCCGCTTTGTGGTACGGGCTCCGGTGGTGCGCGGCCAGAAGGGGTGGCACAAGGAGGTGCTGGAGCATATCCGGGCGGAGGGCTTCAACCGGGTGGAGATCGATGGCCGGCAGTACGCGATGGACCAGGAGTTGCCGGAACTGGAGAAGAACATCCGGCACGATGTGAGCATCGTGGTGGACCGCTTGGTCATGCGGGAGGGCGTGCGGCGGCGGCTGGCTGATTCGGTGGAGACGGCACTGAGCGAGGCGGGCGGTCTACTGGAGGTGGACATCCACCCCAAGGAGGGTGAGACCGGTGGGCGCACCTCCCTGGTGTTCTCGGAGAACCTGGCCTGCCCGGAACACGGGGTGTCATTGCCGGAGATGGCTCCGCGTGTCTTCTCCTTTAACTCGCCGCATGGCGCGTGTCCCACCTGCAGTGGCCTGGGCTTTCATCGCGAGATAGATCCGGAGCTCATCGTGGGTGATCCACGCCGGTCCATCAAGGACGGTGTCCTGCTCCCCTGGAGTACCAGCTCCTCTGACTACTACCAGCAGATCATCCAGGCGGTGGCAGAGCGCTACCAGATTGACACGGGCGCGCCCTGGCGGGAATTGCCCCAGGCTGTGCGGGACACCTTCCTCTACGGGACCAAGGGCGAGCGTCTCTACGTGTCCTACACCAACCGCCGGGGACAGAAGCGCAGCTATGCCACGCGCTTTGAAGGGATCGTGCCCAACCTGCAGCGTCGCTACCGCGAGACGGACTCGGAGTACATCCGGGAGAAGATAGAGGAGTACATGGCGGACCGGCCCTGCCCGGCCTGCGGCGGGGCGCGGCTCAAGAAGGAGAGCCTGGCCGTCACCGTGGGAGAGCTCAACATCCATGAGCTCAGTCTCCTGCCGGTCAACGAGCTGGTTCGCTTCCTGGGGGCCCTGCCCCTGTCTGATCGCGAGCGGCTCATTGGCGCGCGTGTGCTCAAAGAGATAATGGAGAGGTTGTCCTTCCTGGAATCCGTGGGAGTGGGCTACCTCAACCTGTCGCGCAGCGCTGGGACGCTCTCCGGCGGGGAGGCGCAGCGCATCCGCCTGGCCACGCAGATCGGGTCCAGTCTGGTGGGCGTGCTGTATATCCTGGATGAGCCCTCCATCGGCCTGCACCAGCGTGACAACCGCAAGCTGATCGACACGCTGTTGCGGCTGCGGGACCTGGGCAACACCGTGATCGTGGTGGAGCACGACGAGGAGACCATGCGGGCGTCGGACTTCATCGTGGACATGGGTCCGGGAGCCGGCGAGCATGGGGGAGAGGTGGTGGCCAGCGGCCCCCTGTCCGCGATACTGGCGGAGCCGGGTTCGGTGACCGGTGACTTTCTGGCCGGGCGCCGGGTCATTCCCGTCCCTGTCACGCGGAGGAAGGGCAAGGGCTCCTTCGTGGTACGGGGCGCCCGGCAGCACAACCTGAAAGGCATCGATGTCGCCATCCCCACCGGCATGCTGGTGGCGGTGACGGGCGTCTCCGGCTCGGGCAAATCCACGCTGGTCAACGACATTATCTATCGCAGCCTGTCCAACCTGATCAACCGGGTCATTGTGCGGCCCGGTGCTCACGACAGCATCGACGGCATAGAGCAGTTGGACAAGGTCATCGACATCGATCAGTCGCCCATCGGCCGCACGCCGCGCTCCAACCCCGCCACGTACACCGGGGTCTTCGACCACATCCGCGAGCTCTTCGCCCAGACCATGGAGGCCAAGGTGCGCGGCTACCAGCCCGGCCGCTTCAGCTTCAACGTCAAGGGCGGCCGCTGCGAGGCCTGCAAAGGGGACGGCACTCTCAAGATCGAGATGCATTTCTTGCCGGACGTGTACGTGCCCTGCGAGGTGTGTCACGGCAAGCGCTACAACCGGGAGACACTGGAGGTGCGCTTCAAGGGCAAGAACATCGCCGAGGTGCTGGACATGAGCGTGGAGGAGGCGGTGGATTTCTTCGCCAACCAGCCCAAGATCGCCCGCCGGCTGCGCACCCTCTATGACGTGGGCCTGGACTACATCAAGCTGGGCCAGCCCTCCACCACCCTGTCCGGGGGCGAGGCGCAGCGTGTGAAGCTGGCCACCGAGCTCTCCAAGGTCGCCACAGGCAACACCCTCTACATCCTGGATGAGCCAACCACCGGTCTCCACTTCGCAGACACGGAGAAGCTGCTGGAAGTGCTGCAGCGGCTGGTGGACGCGGGCAACACAGTGCTGGTGATCGAGCACAACCTGGATGTCATCAAGTGCGCGGACTGGATCATCGATCTGGGCCCGGAGGGCGGTGACGCCGGGGGTGAGGTGGTGGCGACCGGTACGCCGGAAGACGTGGCGCAGAACGCAAGCAGTCACACGGGGCAGTTCCTGGCGCGCGTGCTGTCAGGGAGGAGCACAGAGGGCAGGGCGGCGTGACGGAGGCAAACGCGGTGTCGTCGGAGGCGGGAGGAGTGACGGAGGCGTGTCGGGTCAAGCTGGCCCGGGTCAGGGCACTGCTGGTGGACCTGGAGGGGACGGTGCGGTTTGGAGGCACGCCCATCCCCGGCGCGGCCGAGGCGCTCAACCGCCTGCGGGCCGCCGGGTACAGTCTGTGCTTCACCACCAACATCGATTCCATGACGGCGAAGGACATCTGCCGGGGATTGACGGACATAGGGGTCCAGGCAGACCCCGCCGAGATCTTCACCCCCGTAGCGGCGTTGCGGCACTTCATGGCGCGAAATCCAGAACGCTCCTGGTTGTTTCTGCTGTCCAAGGACGTGCAGAGCGGGTTTGCTGCCCTCCAGGGTGCGGCTCAGGCGGCTGATTTCGTGGTAGTGGGGGACTTTCGGGATGAATTCAGCTACGAGCGTATCAACAGCGCGTATCGGCAACTGATGAACGGCGCTCGCCTCGTGGCTTTGCAGCCGCAGCCCTTCTTCATGGGACCGGACGGCTACTATCTGGACACGGGAGCGATAGTGCACATGCTGGAATGGGCCTCGGGCAAGACGGCCATCGTGCTGGGCAAGCCCAGCCCGGATTACTACTTGACGGCGCTGGAGGGGCTGGGGCTCAGGCCGGGGGAAGCGCTGGCCATAGGGGACGATGTGGGCACGGATATCAAGGGCGCAGCCGCGGCAGGGTGCCCCTCGGTCCTGGTGCGCACCGGCAAGTTTGACGCGGGCAAGGTTGCGGCGTCTGCAGCCCAGCCTGATGTGATTGTGAACTCATTGGCCGAGGTGCCGGAGGTGCTGGCGGCATGCCGTATGTGAGTAGGCCCCACGCGGGCGGCCATCGTTCTGCGCGGGGAGATGCGGTGGAAGCTCGGATGGCGGATGGCTCGGATACTCCTTTGGAGGAGGGCGTGCCGCGGAGCGCGCACGGGGCCCGGCCGGCGCGATCGGCACGGGTGGAGAGTGGGATGGTGCAGACAGTGCCGGAACCGGAGCGGGCCTTTCTCGTTGCCGTGGATTGGGGAGGGGACGCTGGGTGGACGGCGGAGGAGTCCTTGGGGGAACTGGCGGCCCTGGCAGAGACCGCCGGGGCGGTGGTGGTGGGGCGAATGTGGCAGCGGCGAGAAACGCCTCACCCCCTCACCTACCTGGGAAGCGGCAAGGCGGAGGAACTGACGGCCGCCAGGCATGAGACCGACTTCAACCTGTTGGTGGCGGATGACGAGCTGTCGCCCAAACAGCAACGCGCCTTGGAGGAGTTGCTGAACGTCAAGGTACTGGACCGTTCGGGGCTCATCCTGGACATATTCGCGCAGCGGGCCCACACGCATGAAGGTCGCCTGCAGGTGGAGCTCGCCCAGCTGGAGTACCAGTTGCCGCGCTTGACGAGGCTGTGGACCCACCTCTCGCGCACCGGGGGCGGCATCGGCACGCGCAGAGGGCCGGGGGAGACCCAGCTGGAAACCGACCGGCGCGTGGTGCGCACCCACATCAAGAAACTGCGCGAGCGGGTGGAGGAAGTGGGCCGGCGCCGGGCCACGGCTTCCCGCTCACGCGAGAGGGGGCACTTGCCCTCGGTGGCCATCGTGGGCTATACGAACGCAGGCAAGTCCACCCTTCTCAACGCCCTGGTGGGCGCGGAGGTGGCGGAGGTGGAGGACAAGCTGTTCGCCACCTTGGATCCCACCACCCGCCGGGTGTCGTTGGGGGAGGGACAGACGGTGATCGCCACGGACACAGTCGGCTTCATTCACAAGCTGCCGCACCAGCTCATCAACGCCTTTCGGGCCACCCTGGAGGAAGTGACCCGGGCCGACGCCCTGCTGGTGGTGGTCGATTCCTCGGATCCGCGGGCACGAGAGCACCTGGACACCGTGTGGGCCGTGCTGGACGAGCTGGGGGCGGGGCACACGCCTCGTCTCCTGGTGCTCAACAAGATAGACATCGAAGCCCCGCCTGAAGACGCGACTCCCGCTCCCGGGCTCACCTCCCGGTTGCTCCGTAAGGCGGTGAGGGTCTCGGCGGTGACGGGCCAGGGAATCCCGGAGCTGCGCAGTCGCTTGGCCGCCCTCCTGAGTGAGCTGTGGGTGGCCGTGGATGTGGCTCTGCCCTACTCGGCCGGGGAGTTGCTGGCGAGGGCACGGGAGCGTGGAGCCGTGGAGCTGGAGTATCGGGATGGGGATGTGCGCGTGCAGGGACGAGTGCACCCCTCCATGGCTGCTGAGTTGGAGGAGGCGGGTCGTGCCTGGAAGCGCGCGCGGGCTGAGGGCTGACGGGGAGTGAAGGGGTTAGAGCTGCCGGGGGGCGAATCGGGGAGCCCCCGATTCGCCCCCCTATCTCACGTTTCTAGCGAAGGGTATGCACGCTCAGGACTGCCTGAGCCACCAGTTGGGCCGCCTGCTCCAGATCAGTCAGGGAGAGCACCTCAATGGGCGAGTGGATGTAGCGGGTGGAAACGCTGACCACCCCGCTGGGAACGCCGGCTTTGGTGAGATGGATGGCCGTGGCATCGGTGGTGCCCCCGCTGCCCACGTCCAGCTGATAGGGCACTCCGGCAGTGTCGGCGGCGGCGCGCAGCCAGCGCAGGACGCGCTCCGGCACCAGTACGCCGCGCCCGTCCGCATCGGCCACGGTGATGGTGGGGCCTTTGCCCAGGCAGACCCCGCGCTGTTCCTTGGTGACGCCGGGATGATCGCCGGGGATGTTGGTTTCGCAGACGATAGCGTAGTCGGGGTCCTGATGGTAGGCGCAGGTGCGGGCGCCTTTGAGGCCCACTTCCTCCTGGGTGGTGCCCACGGCGATGATGGTCGCCGGGGTCTCCCTGCCTTTGAGAATGCGCAGCGCGGCTACCATGAGGGCGACTCCGGCGCGATCGTCGAAAGCCTTGCCGGTCACCAGATCGTTGGCCAAGGAGGCCATCTCTCGATCCATGATCACCTGGCACCCTATCTCGCAGCCGAGCGCCGCGGCGTCCTGCTGGCTTTTGGCGCCGATGTCGATGAACATGTCTTTGATCTTGACCGGCTTCTTGCGGTCCTCCTCGTCCATGATGTGCGGCGGCTTGGAGCCGATGACGCCCTGCAACCTGCCTTTGGGCGTGCGCACCCACACGCGCTGGCCCAGGAGCACTTGATCGAACCACCCACCGATGGGCACAAAGCGCAGGAAGCCGTTGTCGTCGATGTGCTTGACCATGAGCCCGATCTCGTCCATGTGAGCGGCCAACATGATGCGGGGCCCGTCGCCGCGCCGGATGCCCACCACGTTACCCATGGTGTCAACACTGACCTCGTCCACCAGTGGCTTCAGCTCACGGGCGAGCAGGTTCGCCACGGTGGATTCGTACCCCGATATGCCGGGGGCGTCGGCCAGTTCGGCCAGCAACTGCCTCAGGTCTTCCATCCTTGTGCTCCATTCTCAGTGCGCGACTATCGCTGGTATCCTCATGGCGAGCAGGCGCACGGTTGACTAGTCGATATGCAGTTCTTTATAGACCCCTGGCGGCGCAAGCGCAAGCGCAGGCGCCGCCCCGAGAAGGAGAAATGATGGGCCAATTGCTCGCGGGCCGCCGGGGCCTGGTCATGGGAGTGGCCAACGAGCGCAGTTTGGCATGGAGCATCGCGCAGGCGGCGCACCGGGAGGGAGCGGAGCTGGCCTTCACCTTCGGCCTGCCCCAGTTGGAGAAGCGCGTGCGGCCCCTGGCCGAGAGGGTGGGTGCTTCCCTGGTGTTGCCCTGCGACGTGCAGTCGGACCAGGACATCGCTTCCGTCTTCGCCCAGGTCGGCCGGCGGTGGGAGAAGCTTGATTTCCTGATCCACGCCATCGCTTTCGCCAACCGCGAGGAGTTGAAGGGCCTCTATGCGGACACCTCGCGCGAGGGCTTCCACCTGGCCCTTGACGTGTCCGCCTATTCCCTGGTGGCCGTGACGCGCGCCGCGCTGCCGTTGATGGGGGAGGGTGGCAGCATCGTCACGCTGTCATACCTGGGCGCGGAGAGGACGCTGCCCCACTACAATGTCATGGGGGTGGCCAAGGCTGCATTGGAGGCGTCCGTGCGCTACTTGGCGGCGGATGTGGGGCCACGCGGCATACGGGTCAACGCCCTCTCTGCCGGTCCGGTGCGCACGCTGGCTTCTGCGGGAGTGGGTGGTTTTCGCAACGTGTTGGACTGGTACGCGGCCAACGCGCCTCTGCGCCGGGCCACCAACCAGGACGAGGTGGGGGATGCGTCGCTGTTGCTGCTCAGCGATTGGGGACGCGGCATCACCGGCGAAGTCATCTACGTGGACAGCGGGTACCACATTGTAGGGGTCCCGTCCGCGGTGGGCGGTGAGCGCAACGAAAGAGATCAGGGCGCAGATTCGTGAGGCACCGGACCTCCCCGGTGTCTATCTCTTTCGGGATCGGGATGGGGAGGTGCTGTACGTAGGCAAGGCCGCGTATCTGCGCAGGCGGTTGGCGAACTACCTTCCAGCCACACGCCGGGTGAATGCGCAGCACGAGAACCCGCGTGTGCTGGAGATGGGGCAGCGTGCGTGGATGGTGGAGTGGATTGTCACCACCTCGCCCAGTGAAGCGTTGCTCCTGGAGCACAACCTCATCAAGCGTCACCGCCCGCCCTTCAATATCCGCCTGCGGGATGACAAGTCGTACCCCTACATCATGATCACTCTGGGTGACGAGTATCCGCGGGTGCTCTTCACCCGGCAGCCGCACAAGCGTGGGAATCTCTACTTTGGCCCCTATGCCAACGCGGCCAAGGTCCGTGAGACGTTGGACACGTTGGGTCGTATCTTCCCTTTTCGGAAATGCCACGGGCCCACGCCCGGGCGGCACAGTGGGACGCCTTGCCTCCAGCACAGCATCAAGCGTTGCCCGGCTCCCTGCCAGAAGCTGGTGAGCTCAGAGGACTACCGCGAGGTCATCAACCAAGTGGCGGAGTTCCTGAGCGGCAGGGAGCGCGATCTGGCACGGCGGCTGGAGCGCGAGATGAAGGTGGCGGCGGCGGCCCAGGACTTCGAACGGGCGGCGCTCTACCGGGACCGGCTGGCCGCGGTGCAGCATGTGTTGGAGCGGCAGCAGGCCAAGTCGGGCATGCTGGGGACGGCGGATGTGATTGGCATGGCGCGCACGGAAGAGGCGGCCAACGTGCAGGTTTTCCTGACCCGGGAGGGGATGCTGGCCGACCGCCGCAGCTTCACCCTGGAGGGGATTCAGGGGGTGGAGGATCAGGAGGTGTTCGAGCGCTTCCTGGGCGAGTACTACGGTGGTGTGCCCTTTCTGCCGCCGGAGGTGGTGGTACCGCCGACGGTGGGGGAACTGGAGCGCCTGGGGTCGTTCCTCAAGGAGTTGCGCGGGAGCAGGGTGCGTCTTCACCACGCGGAACGAGGCGAGAAGCGCCGGCTGCAGGAGCTGGCCGCGCGCAACGCGGAGCTGGCACTGGAACATCATCGTCTGCGCAGCCGTCGTTCGCGGGAGCGGCGCCTGGAGGCACTGAGCCGTCTCAAGGACGTGCTCGACCTGCCGGACCTGCCCATGCGTATCGAGGGATACGACATATCGAACCTAGCGGGCGAAAACATCGTGGCTTCCATGGTGGTCTTCCAAGGTGGGTCACCGCGGAAGAGCGATTACCGGCGGTTCATAGTGCGCACAACGGCCGGGCAGGACGACTTTGCCTCCTTGCACGAGGTGGTGGGACGACGTTTCAACCGTGCGCTGGGGTCTCCACAGCTCCCCCTGCGTGATACCTCGGCTCCGGGCCGGCAGTCGTCGGAAGCTTCTGAGGGCGCGCCGGCCTGCGACACCGCGCCGGCCTGCGACACCGTGCCGTCATCCGAGGCTGCTCCGGCCTACGATCCCTCCTTCGAGCAGGTCCCTGATCTCGTCCTCATCGACGGGGGCAAGGGGCAGCTGGCAGCCGCCCGCTGCGCGCTGCGCGAAGCGGGCCTGGCTGAGGTCATCCGCGTGGTTTCGCTGGCGAAACGGGAGGAGGAAGTGTTCGTGTCCGAGCACGGCCGCCCTCTGTCTCTCTCTCGCGACGACCCCGCCCTACTCCTGTTGGAGCGCGTGCGGGATGAGGCCCACCGTTTCGCCGTGAGCTTCCACCGTCTGCGGCGCGAGGGTGGCGCACGGGCCTCCCTTCTGGATGAGCTTCCGGGCGTGGGGGAGAAGCGCAAGAGGGCCATCCTCCTGCACTTCGGCTCGCCGGAGGCGTTCTTGTGCGCGCGGAGGGAAGAGATCGAGGCCGTGCCGGGATTGCCTGGCAGAGTGGCCAGAGCCATATATGATTATCTTCACAAGACAGGCTAGCCGGGGAGAGGCCATGGGTGACCCAGCAGGGAGTCGGGTATCGCTGCTGCAGGGTGAGGAAGCGCGCTTTGCCACGCCGTGGGGAGAGGGCTGCGTGGTAGTGGCCGGCGGTTGTCTGCGCGAGGTGCGCCTACCTCATGAGACGGGAGAGGAAGGGTGTGGACAGGGACCGTCACGCCTGGAGCAAGGACCCCAGGGCGTGGGACCGGGAGCAAAGAGGAGGTCGGATGCCCGGCGGGCCGAGGCGTGGGCCGCGCAGCTGGAGGCGTACTTCGATGGGCGGCGTCGTGGCTGGAACGTCTGGGACATCGACATGGTTGGACTGGGCTTCTCGCCGTTTCAGACGGCCGTCTACAGTGCGCTGCTCAGCGTTCCCCCGGGGACCACGGTCAGCTACGCGCGACTGGCAGAGATGGCAGGGCATCCCGGTGCCGCGCGGGCGGTGGGCACGGCCATGGCTCGAAACCCGTTGCCCGTGGTCATTCCTTGCCACCGAGTGGTGCGGGGGGATGGCTCCCTGGGAGAATACGGCTGCGGCGGCCCGCTGTGGAAGGAGCGCCTTCTAGACTTGGAGGGGAGAGGCACTGGGCGCATCTGAGGAAAACGGCAATCTGAGGGTTACCGTCATCACCGGTCTCTCCGGCGCCGGGAAATCGTTGACCATGGAGACGTTCGAGGACGCCGGCTACTTCTGTGTGGACAACATGCCGCCGCAGATGATCCCCGCCATGGCCGATCTGTTTCGCCTCCCGGGTGCCAAGACCGATCGCGTGGCGCTGGTCTTCGACGTGCGGGGCAGGAAGTACTTCAACGAACTGGACGGCGCCCTGGCCGAACTGGACAAGCGTGCCATCCCCTACCGCATCGTCTTCCTGGAGGCCAGCGAGGACACGCTTGCCGCTCGCTACCAGGCCACCCGCCGCCAGCATCCCTTGGCCACCGACGACTCGCTGAGCGGTGCCATCGCGCGGGAGCGCCGGCTACTGGGCGCGTTGCGTGATCGGGCGGATGTGGTGATCGATACCAGCGATCTCAATGTGCACCAGTTGCGACGTAGGGTGCAGGACACGGTGCTGGCCGGGGATCTCACCGACCGGGTCATGGTGACGTTCCTGTCCTTCGGCTACAAGTACGGTCTCCCGCATGAGGCGGACATGGTGCTGGACGCGCGCTTCATCCCCAATCCTCATTGGGAGGAGGAATTGCGGCCGCTCTGTGGATTGGACGAGCCGGTGCGAAGCTACGTCATCGAGCGCACGGAGACGCTGGGGTTCGTGGAGCGGGCGGTCTCCCTCCTCCGCTACCTGATCCCCTTCTACGTCGGCGAGTGCAAGCGGTACGTACTGGTTGCCGTGGGCTGTACGGGGGGCAGGCACCGGTCAGTGGCGCTGGCGGAAGCGCTGGCGGACAGACTGGGTCAGGAGCCGAAGGTGAATGTCTCCGTGCGACACAGGGACCTTGAGCGGAAGAGCTAGCTTCACCCGGCAGGTGCGCGAGGAGTTGGCGCGCCCCAGCCGCAGCCGCGCGTGCTGTGCTCAAGCGGAGGTCGCGGCTCTTGTGCGCTGCTCCGGCACCTTTCACATCCGCGGCGGGAGCGAGGGCCATGAACGGTATGGGGTGCAGGTCACTACCAGCGTGCAGCCTGCGGCACGTCTCGTGTACTCCTTCTTCAAGTCCATGGGCGCGGAAGCGCAACTGGTGGTAAGGCGGGAGCCGCGTTTCCAGCGTCGTCTGCTCTACGAAGTCCATCTCTGGGGCTCCATCAAGAACCTGCAGATGCTCAACGAGCTGGGTGTCATCAGCGATTCATTCCGTCTGGAGCCGGGGATCCCCCGCCGTTTTGTGCGCCGGCCCTGCTGTCGGGCCGCCTTCCTGCGGGGCTGCCTCATCGGTGGGGCCTCCATCAATCAGCCGCACTCTGACGCGCACCTGGAGTTCCTCACGCCCCACGAGGAATTCGCCCGCGACTTGGCCGCGTTGCTGGATCAGCTCGGCTATCGGTCAGGAGTCTATGTACGGCAGGGCAGTCACGTGGTGTACTTGAAGGGCAGGGACTCGGTGGCCGGGGTCTTGGCCCAAGCGGGCGCGCACGAAGCCGCCGTGGCCATGGAGGAAGGTGCGGTGCTGAAGGAGGTGAGAGCGCAGGCCAACCGGTTGGCCAACTGCGACCAAGCCAACGTGCGACGCGCCAGCACGGCGGCTCAAGCACAGCTGGACGCCATCGATTTCCTGGAGCGCATCGGCCTGCTACGTGGGCTGCCCCCGGCTCTGCAGGAGGCAGCAGAACTGCGGCGTCTCTTCCCCTATCTGGGCCTGGCCGAATTGGCCCGCGAGGGACAGGGGGCGCTGGGCAAGTCCGGGATGAACCACCGCCTGCGTCGGCTCGTGAAGACCGCGCGCCAGGCTGGGTTCGACCCGAGGGCCATTGAACTCGGGCGACCGAGGCGGTCGCCGGAAAGGAGACGAGGAACATGAGCGTGACCGTCGCCATCAACGGATTTGGTCGCATTGGCCGCCTGGTGCTGCGTGCGGCCTTGAGGCGCGCTCCCGAGGTCGACATCGTTGCAGTGAACGACCTCACCGACGCCCCTACTCTGGCCCACCTCTTCAAGTATGACAGCGTGCACGGCCTCTGGCCGGGAACCTCGGTGGCGGAGGGAGACGGCCTGACCATCGACGGCAAGCACATCCGGGTAGTGGCGGAGAGAGACCCGGCGGCGCTGCCCTGGCGGGACCTGGGGGTCGATGTGGTCATCGAGTCCACCGGGAGGTTCACCGACCGGGAGGGAGCTTCAAAGCACCTGAGCGCTGGGGCGCGCAAGGTGCTCATCAGCGCGCCGGGGCGGGACGTGGACCTCACTCTGGTGTTAGGCGTGAATGACCAAGCCTACGATCCCGAGCGCCACCACCTCATCTCCAACGCCAGCTGCACCACCAACTGCCTGGCGCCGCTCTCCAAGGCCGTCCTGGACAGGTTCGGCATCGAGCACGGCTTCATGACCACCGTCCATGCTTACACCAACGACCAGCGCATCTTGGACCTGCCCCATTCCGACCTGCGCCGGGCCCGTGCCGCCGGCGAGAACATCATTCCCACCACCACCGGGGCGGCGCGCGCCATCGGCGAGGTCATCCCGGAGCTGAACGGGAAGATGGACGGCCTGGCCTTTCGCGTGCCGGTGCCGGACGCCTCACTTCTGGACCTGGTGGTGGACCTGGGCAAGGAGGCGTCGCCGCAGGACATCCGCGACGCGGTGCGTACGGCGGCCGAGGGCAGCATGAAGGGTATCCTGGAATACAGTGAGGAACCGCTTGTCTCACGTGATATCGTTGGAAACCCGCACTCGTGCATATTTGACGCGCCACTTACGATGGTCAGCGGGCGACGGGCCAAGCTTGTGGCGTGGTACGACAACGAGTGGGGTTATTCCAACCGCCTGGTGGATGTTGTGGAGAGGCTGCTCTCATAGCCGCGGGCCGCGCCCCGGCCCCAGGAATCCATGCTCGGTCGCGTGTCTCAAGGAAGGATGGCGATGGCAAAGAAGACGGTCAGGGATATCGACGTTGCCGGCAAGCGTGTGCTGGTGCGCGTGGACTTCAACGTCCCGCTCAAAGAGGGTGCAGTTCGGGATGACACCCGCATTCGCGCGGCCCTTCCCACCATTACCTACCTGCTGGAGCAGGGTGCCAAGGTGATCCTCACGTCACACCTGGGCCGCCCCAAGAAGCAACCCAAGGAAGGCTTGGTCCTCAACCCGGTGGCGGAACGTCTGGCCGAGCTGCTGAAGAAGCCGGTCAAGAAGCTGGATGATCTCACGGGTGCCACCGTGGAAACCGTGGTGGCGGACATGAAGCCGGGCGAGGTTGTTCTGCTGGAGAACTCACGCTTCGATCCGCGCGAGGAGAAGAACGACCCGTCCCTGGGCGAAGAGCTGGCTCGGCTGGCGGACATCTACGTCGACGACGCCTTCGGCACAGCACACCGCGCTCACGCCACCACCGCCGGCGTGGCGGAGCACCTGCCCTCGGTGTCCGGTTTCCTCATGCAGAAGGAGCTGGATGCGCTCAGCACGTTGGTCACCGCCCCCGGCCGGCCCTTCGTGGTGGTGCTCGGCGGCGCCAAGGTGACGGACAAGATTGGTGTGATCGAAGCCTTCTTGGACATCGCGGATGACATCCTCATTGGTGGCGCCATGGCCTTCACCTTCTACAAGGCCAAGGGCTGGGCTACCGGTTCCTCCCTGGTAGAGGATGAGGAGGGCGTGGCCGTGGCCAAGCGTATTCTGGACAAGGCGGCCACCGCCTACTGCAATCTTCTGTTGCCGAAGGACGTCGTGGTGGCGGACAAGATGGAGGCGGAGGCGCAGACCAAGACCGTGGCTGCCGACCAGATCACGGAGGGTTGGATGGGCCTGGACATCGGCCCCGCCACCGCGGCCGCGTATGCCGCCAAGATCGCCGCGGCGGACGAGGTATTCTGGAACGGTCCCATGGGCGTCTTCGAGCTGGCTCCCTTCGCCGCCGGCACCAAGGCCGTGGCTGAGGCCATGGCGGAGTGCAAGGGCATGACCATCGTGGGCGGAGGGGACTCTGTGGCTGCCGTCAATCAGTTTGGCCTGGCGGGCAAGATGACTCACGTCTCCACCGGCGGAGGGGCTTCGCTGGAGTACATTGAGAACGGGGGCGTGCTGCCCGGCGTGACGGTGCTGCAGGACAAGCCGGAAGCCTGAGGTCGGGGTCATGCCGATACAGCGGAAACTCATCATGGCCGGCAACTGGAAGCTGTTCAAGACCGGTCCTGAAGGCGCGGCTTTTGTCAAGGAGCTTGCGGCGTGCCTGGGCGCCGTTGAGGGTCTGGATGTGGTGGTGGCGCCGCCGTTCACCTCCCTCCACCAGGTGGCTGAAGCCTGCAAGGGCACTGCAGTGACTGCCGCCGCCCAGGACGTGTTCTGGGAGGAGAAGGGCGCGTTCACGGGGGAGGTGGCGCCGCACATGGTCCGGGACGCGGGGGCGGCGTGGGCCATTATCGGCCACTCGGAACGCCGCCAATACTTCGGTGAGACGGACGAAAGCGTGGCCAAGAAGGCGCGGGCGGTGGTGGACGCCGGGTTGGCTCCCATCGTGTGTGTGGGTGAGCTGGAGAACGAGCGCGAGTCCGGCCTCACCGAGCAGGTGCTGAAGAGGCAAGTGACGGAGGGGCTGAGCCGGATGTCCGCAGAGGAGGTGGCTGCCCTGGCCATCGCGTACGAGCCGGTCTGGGCCATCGGCACCGGCCGCACCGCCACGCCGCAGGTGGCACAGGAGGCCTGCGCCTACATCCGGGGCTTGGTGGCCGAGCGGTTCGGCTCACAAGTGGCGGAGAGGGTACGTATCCTTTACGGAGGAAGCGTGAAGGCGGACAACGCGAGTGAACTCATGAGTCAAGCAGATATAGATGGGGGCCTAGTCGGGGGGGCGAGCCTGGAGGTGGAGTCCTTTGCCGGCATCATCGAGCATTCCCGACCATAACGTGGCCACTCCGGCGCCGGGTGCGCGCGGGCCGGTGGCCCTCATCATCCTGGATGGCTGGGGGGACGCCCCCCCCGGGCCGGCCAACGCGGTGTCGCTGGCCGAGATCCCGTACTACCGCAGTTTGGAGGCCCGCTATCCGCGCTGTCTTATCAGCGCCAGCGGCGGAGCCGTGGGTCTCCCTGAGGGCATCATGGGCAACTCTGAGGTGGGACACCTCACCATCGGCTCGGGCCGCATCAACTACCAGGATCTCTCGCGTATCAACCGAGCGGTGGAGAATGGTTCCTTCTACCAGAACCCGGTGCTGGGGCCGGCGCTTGCGCGGGCGGCAACCACGGGCGGAGCTGTGCACCTGATGGGCCTGCTGTCCAACGGCGGCGTCCACTCCGCCATTGAGCATATCCACGCGCTGGTGCAATTGGCGCACGAGTGCAACGTCTCCCGCCTGTACATTCACGCCTTCATGGACGGACGCGATACGTCGCCGCTGGCCGGGCAGGGTTTCCTGGCCGATCTGGAGGAGTTCCTTGAGGACGAGGGGCTGGGCCGGATTGTGACCATCGCCGGCCGGTACTACGCCATGGATCGCGATAAGCGTTGGGAGAGGGTCAAGCTGGCCTGGGACGCTCTGGTGCACGGTGAGGGCCTGCGGGCGGCCAGTCCGCAGGAGGCCATCACCCGGTCATACGAGCAGGGCGCAACCGATGAGTTCGTGCTACCCACGCTGACCAGCAATGACCCGGAAACGCGCATCAAGGACGGGGATACGGTCATCTTCTTCAACTTCCGGCCTGACCGGACGCGCGAACTGACCCGTGCTTTCATCGACCCGGATTTCGTCGAGTTCGAGCGCAGGGGCCGGGCGCCCAAAGTGGAGTACATCGGCATGACCGAGTATGACGCCTCCTTCCACATCCCGGTGGCCTTCCCTGATGTGCCGCCGGAACTGCCGCTGGCTGAAGTGCTAAGCCGGGCCGGGCTGGCGCAGCTGCACATCGCTGAGACGGAGAAGTACGCGCATGTGACCTTCTTCTTCAACGGCGGTCACGAGAAGCCGTACCCGGGGGAGGAGCAGGTGCTGATCCCCTCTCCGAAAGAGGTGGCCACGTACGATCAGAAGCCGGAGATGAGCGCCTACGCCGTGGCGGAGCGATTTGTCGAGGTCGTGCAGAGCGGGCACTTCGACTTCATCATCCTCAACTTCGCGAATCCGGACATGGTGGGCCACACGGGGTCCCTTCCCGCTACCATCGAGGCCCTGCATCACGTGGACTCCTGCCTGGAGCGGGTTGTGGGCCTATTGCAGGCACAGGACGCCGACATCTTCATCACGGCGGACCACGGCAACGCCGAGAGTATGATGAACGCTGACGGGACGCCCAACACGGCGCATACCACCAACCCGGTCCCGCTGCTGTACCTGCGCGAAGGCGTCGTGCTGCGGGAAGGGATGGGGCTGTCGGACCTTGCGCCCACATTCCTCACGCTGCTCGGCGTGCCGGTGCCGCCGGTCATGACCGGGAGGTCGCTGGTCTGAGCCTCGTGGCGCCCGGCTTCCGTTTGGAGACCGAGTGCCACGTTCCTTCCCCGGCATTTCCGTGGTACCCTCGTGAAGATATGCGCTGGGCCGCTAGAGAAACAACGCAGGAGAGAGTTCCGTGAAGTACGCGCTGCTGGTTTTGGATGTCATCGTGGGGGTTGGGCTCGTGGTCCTGGTCTTCATGCATTCCGGCAAGGACGCCGGGCTTTCCGCAACCTTCGGCGGCGTGGGTGGCGCGTTTGGTGGGACCACTGCGGTACAGAAGAACCTGGATCGCTTCACCATAGGCTTCGCCGTGGCCTTTTTCGTCATCACCATTGCTCTTGGGTTTGTCGTCTAGCGACGCGGAACATCGTCCGGGCAGAGCCGCAGATCACACAAGGAGGTGGATGCCAGGCAAAGCCAAGAGCTGTGTGGATGCAGCGATTCTGCAAACAAGTGGGAGGAGGAAGTCTTCATGAAGCTCAGTAAGTCGAGCCCGCTATGGGCCATGCTGATCTGTATTCTCGTGGTTGCCCTGGCCGGGGTTGTGGTCGGTTGCGGCGGCGAGGAAACCACCACAACGGCAGCCGGCGGTGAAGGCACCACCACTACCGCAGCAGGAGATCTCGCTGAAGATCAAACGCTGCGCTTGAATGTCAACACAGAACCACCAAGCATTGATCCAAATATTGGTACCGATACCACGTCCGCCCTGGTGATGAACAACATCTTCGAGGGCCTGGTCCACATCGACTACGAGGGGAATCCTTTCCCGGGCGCGGCTGAGAAGTGGGAAGTCTCCGAAGACGGTCTCACCGTCACCTTCACGCTTCGCGGCACGGACAAATGGACCAATGGTGACACCGTCACCTCTCAGGACTTCAAGGACTCCTGGGTCCGCATCCTGGAGCCGGCTACCGCGGCCGACTACGCCTACATGCTCTACGTGATAGAGGGCGCGGAGGAGTTCAACACCGGCGATGGCACGGTGGAAGATCTAGGTATTGACGCCAGCGATCCCAAGGTGCTCAAGGTGAGCTTGGTGGGCAAGACCCCCTGGTTCATCCCCATGATGGCGCACCAGTCCTTCTTCCCCATCCACAAGAAGACCGTGGACGAGTTCGGCGAGAAGTGGACTGAGGCTGAGAACATCGTGACCAACGGCCCGTTCCAGCTGGTGGAGTGGAACCATGAGTCGGACATGAAGCTGGAGAAGTGGGCTGATCATCGCCTGGCGGCTGAGACTGCCCTCAACACCGTCAACCTGGTCATGATCAATGAGGCCACCACTGGTGTCGCCGCCTTCGAGAACGGCGAGATCGATATCCAGGAGGAGTTGCCCACGGCGGATATGGCCCGTTTGAAGGCCCTTCCCGAGTACAAGAACTACCCGCTGCTGGGCATCTACTACTACGGCTTCAACACGGCGAACCCCGCTCTGGAGAAGGCTGAAGTGCGCAAGGCGCTGTCGATGGCCATCGACCGCCAGTCCATCATTGACAACGTGGCCCAGGCGGACCAGCTCCCGGCCACCAGCTTCACCCCCAAGGGCATGCCCGGCTGGGACGTCTTCATGAAGGATGCCCTCATCAAGCCTACGGCTGATGTGGAAGGCGCCAAGAAGGTGCTGGCCGATGCCGGCATCGACGTGGCCACGCTGCCTGAGATCGTGATCTACTACAACACCAGCGAGGGCCACCAGGCCATCGCTACAGCCGTCCAGGAACAGTGGAAGCAGGCCGGGTTCAAGGCTTCGCTGAAGAACATGGAGTGGAAGCAGTACCTTGACTTCGTGCAGAACAACGACGAGACCATGGTCTACCGCATGGGCTGGGTCGCGGACTTCGCCGATGCCTACAATTTCCTCGATGTGCTTCGCGGCGGCGGCGGCAACAACTACACCCGCTGGGCCAGTGCCGACTATGACAAGGGCCTGAGCGATGCGCTGCAGGCGGCGGACGACACTGCCCGCTTCGACATCTACTCCAAGATGGAGCAGATCCTGGAGGACGAGATGCCCGTGGCTCCCATCTACTGGTACACCAACCCGGAACTGGTGAAAGAGTACGTTGAAGGCTACGAGCCGAACCCCCTGGGTTCCATCACCAACCTGTGGACAGTGAAGATCCTCAAGCACTGATCGCCGAGAAGGCTGTGGCCCACTGAAGCGAGGGAGTGGCGCCGGCGCGCATAGCGCGCCGGCGCCGCACTTCTGGTGCGGTTGGTTTGAGTCGGCGGTATAGTAAAATTCCAAGGATACAGGTTGCGCGGTGTGACGCCGCGAATGTCTCAATGCATCGTTCCTCAGTCCTGGTTCTGGTTGTTGAGCAAGGAGAGGGTCCACTGTGTTGAAGTTCATCGCGCGCCGGGTTCTGTGGACGATTCCCGTGCTTCTGTTAGTGGTGCTGTTCACCTTCCTGCTCATGAAAGCCATCCCCGGTGGCCCTTTCACGGGCGAGAAGAGCATCCCGGCTGAGATTCTGGCCAACATGAATGCCAAGTACGGTCTGGATCGGCCTTGGTATGAGCAGTATTTCCGCTACGTGGTGGGCATGTTCCAGGGTGACCTGGGGGTGTCCATGACCCAGAAGGGTCGCACGGTCATGGACATCATCGGGAACGCTTTCCCCGTTTCCATGCAGCTCGGTTTCCAAGCCTTCTTGCTGGCCGTGGTGGTGGGTGTACCGGCAGGCGTCATCGCCGGTCTGAAGCACAACACCTGGATGGACTATGGCGCCATCTTTTACTCCACGGTGGGCTGGGCCATCCCCGTGTTCATCACCGGGCCCATCCTCATCTACATCTTCGCACTGCGGCTGGGCTGGTTCCCCACCTCCACCTGGAAGAGCCCGGAGCATTGGGTATTGCCCAGCATAACGCTGGGCTTGTCGCTCTCCGCCTATTTCGCGCGGCTTACGCGGGGCAGCATCCTGGAGACGCTGCAACAGGACTTTGTGCGCACGGCGGAAGCCAAGGGGTTGCCACGTCGATTGGTCATCAGACGTCACATCTTGCGCAACTCGCTGATTCCCGTCGTCACACAGGCCGGGCCGTTGCTGGGCTTTGTGATAACGGGTAGCTTCCTCACGGAGTACATCTACGCCATTCCCGGCTTGGGTCGCCACTACATCTACAGCGTCTCGAACAGGGACTACTCAGTGGTGATGGGGCTGGCCGTGCTGTTGTCGGCCGTGATCATCCTGGCCAATCTCGTAGTTGACATTGTGTACGGCTGGCTGGATCCGCGGATTCGCATCGAATGAGGAAGGGGGGGAGATGAGTGTCGATGAAGCACATGAAGTAGACGGCAGCCTCCCCTTCTCCCTGGAGGAACGGGAGGCCGGTGCACCGCTCACCATCAAGCAGACCACGCTGTGGGGTGATGTGGTGCGGCGCTTCGTTCGCAATCGCGCGGCCATGCTGGGGCTATCCGTACTGCTGGTGATGATCTTGTACTCCACCATCGGCCCCTGGATCCGGCCGTATGGGTTCTCAGATCAAGACTTCGCGATAGCACATCAGCTGCCCAATGCGCAGCACTGGTTCGGCACGGATCTTTTCGGCCGTGATCTCTTTGTGCGCGTGGCCATGGGCGGACGCGTCTCTCTGCTGGTGGCCTTCGCCGCCACCGCGGTGGTGCTGGTGATCGGTGTTCTGTACGGCTCCATCTCCGGTTTTGTGGGAGGCGTGGTCGATGACATCATGATGCGGTTCGTGGATATCCTCTACGGGATGCCGTACCTGCCTTTTGCCATCATCCTCCTGGTGATCCTGGGCAGTGGGGTGGTCCCCATGCTGCTGGCGTTGGCTATTGTCTCCTGGCTCACGCCGTCGCGCTTGGTGCGGGGTCAGATCCTGACTCTCAAGCAGAACGAGTACGTGGAAGCGGGCAGGGCATTGGGCGCTTCGCGCAGTCGTATCATCTTCCGTCATCTCTTGCCCAACACCCTGGGCATCATCGTAGTGGCCATGTTCTTGGAGGTCCCGGGCATGATCCTGGGCGAGGCCACCCTGTCCTTCCTGGGCTTGGGCATCTCGGCCCCGGATGCGTCGTGGGGTACGTTGGCCGAGGAGGGCTGGAAGGCGCTGCGTTCCTACCCCTGGCTGATCATTCTGCCCGGTCTCTTCATTGCCACCACCGTGCTGTCATTCAACTTCGTGGGGGACGGTTTTCGAGATGCTCTGGATCCACGGACCAAGGAGGGGAACTTTTGAGCCCCCTTCTTGATATCAAGGACCTGAAGACGCAGTTCTTTACCCGCGAGGGCGTGGTGCACGCCGTTGACGGGGTGAGCTACTCCATCGACAAAGGCAAGACGCTGGGCTTGGTGGGGGAGAGCGGCTGCGGCAAGAGCGTGAGTGCCATGTCCATCATGCGTCTCATTCCGGATCCACCCGGCAAGATCGTGGCCGGCAGCATCCTCTTTGATGGGGAGGAGCTGACCACCATGGATGACAGGCGCATGCGGCAGATCCGCGGCAACCAAATATCCATGATCTTCCAGGATCCCATGACGTCGCTCAACCCCGTGGTGCGCATCGGCACGCAGATGACGGAGGGTATCCGTTTGCACCTGGGTCTGAGTCGGCAGGAGGCTGAGGACAGGGCGGTGGAGCTTCTGGAGGCCGTGGGCATGCCCGATGCGCGTCGCCGCCTGCGCGACCATCCGCACCAGTTCTCCGGCGGCATGAGGCAGCGCGTGATGATTGCCATGGCCCTCAGTTGCGATCCCAAGCTCCTCATCGCAGACGAGCCCACCACTGCGCTGGATGTCACCATCCAGGCCCAGATCCTGGACCTGCTGGAGCGGTTGCAGGAGCGCTTCGAGATGGCCATCCTGCTCATCACCCACGACCTGGGGGTGGTGGCCGGGGTCAGTGACCATGTGGCCGTCATGTACGCGGGGCGCATCGTGGAGCAGGCTCCCACGACCGAGCTCTTCGCCAATCCTCAGCACCCGTACACTCTGGCCCTGCTCAACTCCATCCCTCGCTTGGACACCCAAGGCCATTCGCGACTGGCCAACATCGCCGGGCTGCCCCCGGACCTGGTCAACCCGCCCGCCGGCTGCCCTTTCAATCCGCGTTGCGCGTTCGCCTCGGAGCGCTGTCGTGGTGAGGAGCAGCCTCAGCTGCAGTGCTGTGACGCCTCTGACCACCTGGTGGCATGTTTTGAGCCGCAAAAGCCGAAGGTGAAGTGATGGCGCCGGTTGCAGCCCCAACTCAGGAAGCCGTGGTCTCGTCCGGCAACGGCGGTCCGCTGCTGCTGGTCTCTCATCTGGTGAAGCGCTTCCCCATCACCAGCGGCATCGTGTTCCAACGAGTGGTGGGCAATGTCCACGCGGTGGAGGACGTCACCTTCCGGGTGGAGCAGGGTGAGACACTGGGGCTGGTAGGGGAGTCAGGGTGTGGGAAGACCACCACCGGCCGCTGCATCCTGCAGTTGTATCGTCCCACCTCCGGGAGCATCAAATTCGCCGGGCAGGAGCTCACCAAGCTGCGCGGTCAGTCTCTTCAAGAGATGCGCCGCAACATGCAGATCGTGTTCCAGGATCCGTACGCTTCGCTGAACCCGCGCATGACGGTGGGCGCCATCGTGGTAGAGCCGCTGGCCATTCACAGGATAGGGAGTCGTGCGGAGCGCAAGGAGCGCGTACGTGAGCTGTTGGACGTGGTGGGGCTCAACCCGCAGTTCACCAATCGCTATCCGCACGAGTTCTCGGGCGGCCAGCGACAACGCATCGGCTTGGCGCGGGCCCTGGCGCTTCATCCGCAGCTCATCGTCTGCGATGAGCCGGTCTCGGCTCTGGACGTTTCCATCCAGGCCCAGATGTTGAACCTGTTGGAGCGGTTGCAGCAGGAGTTCAACCTCACCTACCTTTTCATCGCTCATGACCTATCCGTGGTGAAGCACGTATCGGACCGGGTGGCGGTCATGTACTTGGGGAAGATCGTGGAGATCGCCCCCAGCAGCGAACTGTACAAGAACCCGCTGCATCCCTACACCTACGGTCTGCTGTCGGCCATCCCCATTCCCGATCCCACAGTGCGCCGCGCGCACAGAGTGCTGGAGGGAGACGTGCCCAGCCCGGTCAGCCCACCCTCAGGCTGTGTGTTCCACCCCCGCTGCTTCCGTTGCCAGGACGTGTGTCGCCAGCAGGTGCCCGTGCTGGAGGATCACGGCGGGAAGCATGAGGCTGCCTGCTTCTTCCCCTTGGACCGGAACGAAGGCTAGCCGGGTGTCCCCGTGGGCCTGCGTGCCTCGCAGGGAGATGGGAGCCGCCCGTGCCGGTCTGTATACTCGAAGAGCAGCCCGGGCAGCCGCGGCGGGGAACGGGAAACCGTCCGCCCGTCGAGGAAAGTCCGGACACCGTAGAGCAGGGTGCTGGATAACGTCCAGCGGGGGAAACCCTAGGGAAAGTGCCACAGAAATGACACAGCCGCGGCCGGCAACGGACGTTGGCAACGGTGAAATGGTGCGGCAAGAGCGCACCGGCGCCACGGTGACGTGGCGGCCAGGTAAACCCCACCCGGTGCAAGGCCCAGAAGGGGGCGTCTGAGGGTTGCTCGCCCGAAGCTCCCGGGTTGGCCGCAGGAGGCGTGCGGCAACGCAGGCCCCAGATGGATGGCTGCCCACGACAGAATCCGGCTTACAGGGCTGCTACTGCGGAGCCCCTCCCGTCGCAGACGGGAGGGGCTCCGCCATATACAGCGCATTGCGGAAGTGATGGCCCGGCCCGTTGCGGGGGCGATCCGGCTGCGGCTGCCGAGGGCGCGGCGCTTGCATAGGCGCGAGTGGGTGCATAAAGCCTATAAGGTATAGTGAGATGAGTAAACCTGGCGAGGAGGTCGAACGTGGGTGAGCGGCGCGTGGTCATAATGGGGGCGGCGGGTCGTGACTTCCACAACTTCAACATGGCCTTCCGCGGACGGTCGGGGGTGCGGGTGGTGGCTTTCACTGCCACACAGATCCCCGGCATTGAGCACAGGCGCTACCCGGCGGAACTGGCCGGCCCAGGGTATGAGCAGGGCATTCCCATCGTGCCGGAGACGGAGCTGGAGAAGGTGATCGCGGAGGAGGCCGTGGATGAGGTGGTCTTCGCCTACAGCGACACCCCCCATCTGCATGTGATGCATCAGGCGTCGCGGGCGCTGGCCTGCGGTGTGGACTTCTGCCTGCTGGGGCCCGAGCGCACCATGGTGAAGGCCGCCTGCCCCGTGATCGCCGTGTGTGCCACACGGACGGGTGCCGGCAAGAGCCAGACCTCCCGCTACGTGGCACGGTTGCTGCGGGAGTGGGGGATACGGCCGGTGGTGATCCGCCACCCCATGCCTTACGGGGATCTGGCGCGACAGAAAGTGCAGCGCTTTGCCTCGCTGGAGGATCTGGACCTGCATGAGGTCACGGTGGAGGAGCGTGAGGACTACGAGCCGCATGTGCGCGCCGGGCTGGTGGTGTATGCGGGCGTTGACTACGAGGCTATCGTGCGGCAGGCGGAACAGGAGGCGCAGGTCATCATCTGGGACGGCGGCAACAACGACTTCTCCTTCGTGCGGCCGGATCTGGAGATCGTGGTGGTGGATCCCTTGCGCCCGGGCCACGAGTTGGAATACCACCCCGGAGAGACCAACCTGCGTCGGGCCCAGGTGGTGGTCATCAACAAGGTGGGTTCGGCGGGTGTGCAGGCAGTGGAACGGCTGGCAGGCACCGTGACGGAGGTGAATCCCGCGGCGGTGATCGTGCGGGCGGATTCCGTGATCACTGTGGACAACGGCGCGGACGTGCGCGGCAAGCGCGTGCTGGTAGTGGAGGACGGGCCCACGGTGACGCACGGTGGCATGGCCACGGGAGCCGGCCAGGAGGCGGCGCTGCGGCTGGGGGCCGGCGAGGTAGTGGATCCGCGGCCGTACGCGGTGGGTGAGCTGGCCGCGGTCTTCGAGAAGTACAGCCATCTTGGCCCCATCCTGCCGGCGGTGGGCTACTTCCCCGAGCAGTTGCGAGATCTGGAGGCCACCATTCAGGCCGTGCCGGCGGAGGTGGTGATCGTGGCCACGCCTTTCGATATCTCCCGGGTGTTGCAGGTGGGCCGTCCGGTGGTGCGCGTGAGCTACGAGTTCAAGGAGACGGTGGAACCGCGTCTGCGCACTGTGGTGGAGCGGTTTGTGAAAGGATGCGGGTTGCAGGGCAGGGTGTGATCGATTACGGTTTGGCTAGAGGCGCTCGCTTCGGCGGGTGACCTGGGTGGAGCCGGATCAATCATCATACGAGGAGTACGCATATGGCCTTTGAACTTCCCGCCCTGCCGTACGGCGCGGACGCGCTGGCCCCTCTGATGAGCGCGGAGACGTTTGAGTACCACCATGGGAAGCACCACGCCACGTACGTGGCCAATCTGAACAAGCTGGTGGAGGGCACGGAGTACGCCACCAAGAGCCTGGAAGAGATCATCCTGAGCTCCGAGGGCGGTGTGTTCAACAACGCCGCGCAGACCTGGAACCATGCCTTCTTCTGGAACTCCATGAAGCCGGGTGGCGGCGGAGAGCCCACCGGTCAACTGGGCGACCTGATCAAGCGGGACTTCGGCTCCTACGAGGCCTTTGCCAACGAGTTCGTGCAGGCCGGCGTCACGCAGTTCGGCTCCGGCTGGGCCTGGTTGGTGTGGACGGACGGCAAGCTGCAGGTGGCCAGGACCGCCAACGCGGACCTGCCCATGAAGCACGGCCAGGTGGCCTTGCTGACGGCCGATGTCTGGGAGCACGCCTACTACATCGACTACCGCAACGGTCGACAGAAGTACCTGGAGACCTTCCTGGCCGGCCTGGCCAACTGGGAGTTCGCCGCGGCGAATCTCGCCAAGGCCAAGTAGCTTTCGGCGCCAGGGCGTGGCGCCGCCTCAACGGCGCCACGCCCCCTGAAGACGTCATTCGTTTAGCACGGCGACGCTCTGGGCAACACCGAAAGGAGGCCCTTGCATCCGGGCAGGCCTGCGTCGGAACGCGCCGGCCGGTACGGCGAAAGGAGAAGGCAGTGCCTCGAGGGGACACAGATCTGGGTGTGGATTCTGGGCGGAAAGAGGAGATCTCTCCTCCGCAGGAAGTGGGTACCGAACCACTGCTGAGCGGGCAGGAGGCGCTGGTGCTGGACGCGCTCTCTTCCCTCGGCACTGGCGGGACCCCTGCCCAGTTGCGCGCGCGCTGCGACCTTTCCGTTGCAGACCTGGCGGTGGCCTTGGAAGGGTTGCGCGCCAAAGGGCTGGTGACCCGGCTGAACACCGTGGTGGAGAGCTACGCCGCCCGCTTCCCGGGGCTGAAGGTCACGTAGGGTCCCGCGTCGATTCCCTCTGCTAGAATGCCGGGGATATGCTCAGCCATGACCCGGCCAACCAGCCAGAGGAATCCCTGCTGCCAGACCCTCGCCCCATCGGCGTGTTCGATTCCGGTGTGGGCGGCCTGACTGTATTGCATGAATGCTTGGTGAACCTGCCCGCGGAGGACTTCGTGTATCTTGGTGACACGGGCTGGTTCCCCTACGGCGGGCGCACGCACCAGGAAGTGCGGCGCTTGGCCTTTCGCAACACCTCCTTCCTGGTACGCCTGGGAGTGAAGCTCATAGTGGTGGCGTGCAACTCGGCCACGGCTGTGGCACTGCCGGAGCTGCAGGCCGCCTTCGATACCCCCATCGTGGGCGTGGTGATGCCGGGTGCTCGTGCCGCGGTCCAGGCCACGCGCAACCGGCGGGTGGGTCTGATGGCCACGGAAGCCACCGTGGGGTCTGCCAGCTACCAAAGGGCGTTGCACGCACTGGATGCAGGTATCGAGGTGTTCTCCGTGGCCTGCCCCCGTTTGGCTCCCCTCATCCAGGAAGGTGACGTGTTTTCCGAGGTAGTGGAGGGCGCCGTGAGGGAGTACGTGGCGCCACTCAGGCAATCCGGGGTGGACACCGTGATCCTGGGGTGTACGCACTATCCACTCATCAGCCCCATGCTGCGGCGTTTCTTTGGCGCTTCGGTGTTGCTGGTCAACTCGGCGGAGGAGATTGCGCGGGAAGTGGTGGAGATCCTGGACAGAAAGGGCTTCCGGAACGCGGCGGAACGCGAGGGTGACTACCGATTCTACGCCACGGACAATCCGGATGTGTTCCGCGAGGTGGGGACACGCTTCCTGCAGCTGCCCATCAGGCAGGTGGAGCTCTGGGATGGACATGCTGTGCCGGTGCGGCCGCCGGAGAGGGAGTGTACTTGTGGCTGAGGTAAGAGAAGGACGCGTGGGTAGTCGTGGCCCGCAGGACATCCGGCCCCTGCGTGTGACGCCCGGCTTCATTGGGGCCGCGGACGGCTCGGTGCTGTTTGAGTTGGGCAACACGCGCGTGATCTGCACGGCCAGCATGGTGGAGGGCGTGCCGGGATGGCGGCGTGGTTCACGGCAAGGATGGATCACGGCGGAATACTCGTTGTTGCCCGCCTCCACCCATGAACGCACCGCGCGGGAAGCGGTTCGCGGGCGTCAAGACGGCCGTACGGTGGAGATCCAACGCCTCATCGGGCGTAGCCTGCGCTCGGTCATCGACCTGTCGCTGCTGGGAGAGCGCACGGTATACATAGACTGCGACGTCATTGAGGCGGATGGCGGGACGCGCTGCGCCGCCGTGTCGGGTGGCTACCTTGCGCTCCATCTTGCCTTCATGAGGGCCTTGGAATCCAAGCGGCTCAAGAGCATGCCGCTCTCGGACTCGGTGGCGGCGATCAGTGTGGGCGTGGTGGGCGGAATGCCCGTGCTGGACTTGGAATACGCGGAGGACTCCGTGGCCGACGTGGACATGAACGTGGTCATGACCGGCAGCGGTCGGATCATCGAGCTGCAGGCCACCGCGGAGCAGGTGCCCTTCGACCGTGGCGCTCTGGATCAGCTGTTGGATCTGGCGCAGATAGGATTGGCCCGGATCTCCGCGGAACAGACTCAGGTAATCGCTCGTGCGTACCGCCGTGGTTGAAGCAGTGCTGGCCAGCCGCAACCAGGGCAAGGCTGCAGAGCTGACGCGCCTGCTCCGGCCGGTGGTGGCTGTTGTGCCGCTGCCCACCGAAGTGGCGCTGCCTCCGGAGACCGGCGCCACCCTCCTCGAGAACGCCTGCCTGAAGGCGGAAGCTGCCTTTGCCGCGCTGGGAGGGCGATCGGCCGTGCTGGCCGACGACTCCGGTTTGGAGGTGGATGCGCTCCACGGCCGTCCCGGAGTGCTGTCGGCTCGTTTTGCGGGGGAGACGGCTTCCGATCAGGACAACCTGCAGCACCTGCTGGCGGCGCTGCAGGGGCAGGCGCAGCGCACGGCGCGGTTTGTATGCGAACTGGTGATGTTGCTGCCGTTGAAGGATGGCGGGCCGTGCTCGTTACGGGCTCGGGGTACGCTGGAGGGCACCATCATCGCCGAGCCGCGAGGCGAGCACGGTTTTGGCTACGACCCCATCTTCGTGCCGGTCGGTTGGGACCACAGCATTGCCGAGGGACGCGCGGAGGAGAAGGATGCAGTGTCGCACCGGGCGGCGGCGGCCCGCAGTCTGCGGGAGCAATTGGCCGCCGCGGGGTCGTGAATCGGGAGCGCTTCGAGGAGCTGGTAGGTGAGGCCTTGGACTCGCTGCCCGAGGAGTTCCTGCACGGCATGGAGAACATCGAGGTGGTGGTGGAGGATTGGCCCAGCCCGGAGGACCTGGAGTCCGCCGGCATTGAGGATGGAGATCGCTACACTCTGTTCGGCCTCTACCACGGTGTCCCTCTCACCGAGCGGGGCGTGTATTACTCTGGAGTGCAACCTGACCTCATCACCATCTACCAACGACCCATCGAGCGGGCGGTGGGCCCGGATCCGGCGCGCCTCCGGGAGCAGATCCGCGTGACGGTGCTGCACGAGGTGGCGCACCACTTCGGGATCGACGACGAACGGCTGGACGAGCTGGGCTGGGCTTAAGAGGGTGCTGAAAAACAACAACCTCGGCCGCCGGAGCGCGCTGGGCGGCGCCATTCTGTGTCCTCGGTCACGCAAATAGCGCTGCTATTCGCGCTCCCTGCGTTCGAGACTGGCGCGTACCCAGCACGCTCCGGCG
>JAAYAL010000046.1 GCA_012719395.1 Gaiellales bacterium
CCACGCTCGAGATCTTCTCCTACGATGAGGCGGAGGACTGCGTGACGGCGGCCGCCAACCGGCTGGGTTTCGCCCACATCGCATTTGAGGTCCCGGATGTGCCTGCGGCGCTGGAGCGGGTACGGGCTGCGGGCGGCGGGGCACTGGGGGAAGTGGTGACCTTGGAGAGCGCAGACGGCCGTCGAGTGACGTTCTGCTACGCCACGGACCCGGAAGGCAACGTGGTAGAGTTGCAGTCCTGGGAACCAGCTGTTCTGTGACAGGGGGTGGGGGCCTGGGTCTCCCGCAGGGATCGTTGTCTCCGCTGCATGACGCGGTTGCGCGGTGACACCGCTACCGGAAGAGCCCGGCGTGCGCCGTCTTCTCCTGGACGCGGCCCTGGCGGAGGTGGGCCGGGGACGGCGCTTCCTGGAAGATGTGGCGGCGGAAGCGGGCTTCGCGCACGACAAGGTGTTCGACATCACCCTCGCCTGCTCGGAGGGCATCGCCAACGCTATTGAGCACGCGCCGCCACGGGGTGTGGTGGAGGTGGTGTCCGCGCGCTATGCCGACAGGCTGGAGGTGGAGATCAAAGGGCCCGGTGTCTTCCAGCCTCCCCGCCGCTCCCACGATCATCCCCACCGCGGCCTCGGACTCCCCCTCATGGCCTCGCTCTCCGACTGTATGGCGTTGGTCTCCCGGCCGCAGGGAGGCACTCTTCTCACCCTGACCTACTACCTGCCGGGGGCGCGGAGCGAGAATGCGGAATCCGGTCCAAGCTGCGCAGGCGGGGCGGTGGGCCACGATACCACTGGGCACCGACAGGCGGAGCAGGTCCTCAAGGAGAGTGAGCAAGAGCGCCGTGCAATGCTCAACTCCATCACCCTGGGACTTGCGGTTGTTGACGTCATCTTGGACGAGGAGGGCCGGGCGCAGGACTATCGCATCCTGGAAACCAACACGGCCTTCGACGAAAGGACCGAGTCGCTCGGTGCCTCCGGCATGACGGTGCCCGAGCAGTTCGGGAGAGCCGATCCGCAGTTCCTCCAGGTCTGCGGGGAGGTTGCTCTCGGTGGGAAGCCCATGCGTTTCCAGAGCTGCTCCCAGCACTTGGGACGTTGGTTCGAGGTCTCGGTGGCACGTATCGGCGGGGAGGGCAGCCGGCGGTTGGCCGTCATCATCGACGACACTATGGCGAGCAAGCTCACCGAGCAGCACCTGGGATTGGAGCAGCAGAGGGCTGCCGGGGTGAGCTACGCGCGGAGCCTTATTGAGGTCAGCCTGGACCCGTTGGTGACCATCGGCCCCGACGGCAAGATCACGGATGTCAACGAGGCCACGGTCAGCGTCACCGGCTGTGAGCGCAGCAGGCTCATCGGCAGCGACTTCTCCGACTATTTCACCGATCCGGCAAGTGCCCGCAGGGGCTACCGCGAGGTCTTCGCCAAGGGCTCAGTCACCGACTACCCACTCACCATCCGGAGCGGGGATGGCAGGCTCACCCATGTCCTGTACAACGCCGTCGTCTACAGGGACCAGCGCGGGGAGGTGGCCGGGGTGTTTGCGGCCGCTCGGGACATCACGGCGCGGGTGCAGGCCGAGGAGGAGGCAGAAAGGGCCAGCCGGTACAACCGCAGCCTGATCGAGGCGGCCTTGGACCCCATGGTGACCATCAGCCCGGACGGCCAGA
>JAAYAL010000047.1 GCA_012719395.1 Gaiellales bacterium
CGGGGGTCATCTCCCCCTCCATGCCCGCCAGGCGGGTGACGGCCGGCGGCATGACGATACGGTTCTTGAGCGTGAGCTTGCCGTTGATGGTGAGCGGTTCAAACAACATCATGATGGAACCCCTTTCCGTAGGGACTGTTTCCATAACCCGTCCCCCCATTGCTTGTTTCTCGAATCGTGATGCCTGCCCCTCACGCCTTCGCGGCCAGGTAGGCCACGAAGTTGAGCACATCCCTCTGCCGCTGCCCGGCCACCAAGCCCATGCGGGTGCGGATGTCGTTGAGTTTCTCGGCCAAGGCCTCCCCTTCCAAGGCCAGCAGAGCCGCCGGTTCAATACCCTCCTCCGCGACCGCCGCTTTGAACGCCTCCAGCTCAGGCGCAAACGGCTCGCCCGCGGGATTGAGCTTGTACTCCTGCTCGTGCTTCTTGCCCTCCCGGCGCTTGACCCCCGCCTCCAGCATATAGCTTTCCGTAAAGTCAATGCGCGAAACCTGCAGCGGGCGTCGCACCAACTCGATCAGTTCCGGATAACCTTCGGCCCGCTTGAAGGAGAGACGGCCCACGTCCTCCGGGCGCGTGATCACGTAGTAACCGTTGACGGACTCGAAGGCCGCGTCGATCTGGAAGACTTCCTTCCAACCGTCCTGCCACTCCAAGAGCACGAACTTGTCCGCGAAGTTCTTGTCCGGGGCGGCGCCGCCCGCGAAGGGCTGCCTGAGCAGGTCGAACTGCAGAAGCCCCGGTAGGGCGGCAAAGTCCACAACCTTGGTGCCGCCGTCTTCGTATTCCAGGACCAGCCTGGTGGGTTTGCGCTCAGACATGGCCTCTAGTCCTTCTTCTTCAGGATTTGCTTGAGCTCGGCGAAATCGTTGATGATGAGGTCGGCGTCCGAGGGGCCGAGGTCGATGAAACCCTTGTACTGGATGGTCTTGAAGCCACGCTTGTGGGCCGGATTGATATCCGTGGCCGGCTTGTCTCCCACCATCACAGCCTCTTCCGGCTCGATGCCTCGGGAACGCAGGTCCTCCACCAAGACGTCGTAGATGTCCCCGCCTTCCTTGGTCTTGCCCACGTAGCGGTCGTCGATGTTCTTGTCATTGACGATGTCCAACTTGCCCTGCGGGCTTATGATCACGGGGAAGTACTTGGTGAAACCGCGCTTCTTCAGGAAGCGGCTCACGATGTCGCTGCCCACGGCTCCCAGGGTCTTCTTCATCTCGGAGACCACTTCCAGCACGAAGCCCTGGTCTTGCAGCCACTGCAGCGTCTCTTCCAGGTTCTCTCCCGTGTCCAAGCACTCCTGCTCTTTGGCGCTGAACAGCTCCTGCGCCCGCGAATCGTCATCCAGCACCACGCGATAGATCTCGTCGCGATGGCCTTCCTTGATGCGGCTGTAGCCGCCGTATGTCTCGTTCAGGATGTGGTAGCGACGGATGCGGTCCGCGATCAACTCCGGCTGGCCCAGTTGCTTCGAGATGTCACCGATCACCAAGGGATTCCGCAATCCCCCCGGCTCCATGATGCACTGGCCGTAGTCAAAGCCGACCCATTTGACTTCGAGCATGCTTCGTTCCTCCGAGACCTAGGCCTCTTTCAAGTTCCGGATATTGCGGGCCTGCAGGATGTACATCTGTCCCTTGGCCTTGGCCCATTCGATATCCTGCGGGGCCCCGAAGACCTCTTCAATCTTGAGGCCCATCTCGCACAGCTGGTGCACTTCGGCCTCCGAGAGCGTCGGGTCAGTGGCCTTCTCCGGCGGCAGCTCTGTGTCGCAGCGGCCCCAGCCCTTGTTCTCGTCGAACACACAGATCACCGACTTGCGGGCGATGCGACGTTGCTTCTCCGCCAGCGTGCCCTTGTCAATGAGATAGAAGTCGTTCATGGACTTGCCGGACACAACCGACTCGCCCAGACCGAAGTTGGCCTCTATGACAAGCTCGTCGCGCACGCCCGAGATGGGATTGGCGGTGAAAAGGATGCCGGCCACCTCGGAGTGGATCATGCGCTGCACGATGGGAGCGATCAGGCCCTTGGTCTGCTCCACACCCTTGTGATGGCGATTGAAGGTGGCACGGGTGGTCCAGAGCGACGCCCAGCACTTCTGGATGTGCTCCATGATCTCCTCTTCGGAGCGGAGGTAATGGTAGGTGTCCATCATGCCTGGGAACGAGGTGACGGTACTATCTTTGACCGACACCGAGGAGCGCACCGCCACCATGGAGCCGTCGGCGATGATCTGGGCGATGTTCTCCTTTATCTCGGCCAGAAGATCACCAGGGATGGGCGCGTTGCTGATCATGTCCCGAAGAGCCTGCGTCTTGGTCTCCATGCCCTCATAGTCCTCAAAGTCGAACGAGGCGATGATCTCGTCGATCTTGGGCTGCAGGCCGTTGGAATCCACAACATGCTGCAGCGATGGGCTTGTCACGCAGAAGCCGCCGGGAACGGGGAACCCGTGCCGGGTAAGCTCGCTGAGGTTGGCCGCTTTTCCGCCGGCCTCCTCTGTATCCTTCTTGCTCATCTCACCGAATGTCTTGACCCACTTCCCCATGCGTGAACCAGTCCCTTCTTATGCTGAGGTGCGAAGAAAGCCCGCGCTCCACAGGGAGGACGGGCGAAGAAGCCTCGACGAGGAGCGCCCGAGATGCAGCGACGGGCCAACGAAACGCCGAGGCGGGAGCGAGGAGGAAACGCTAACCAGGCGGTCAGCTATTTTAGAGGTTGCCCGACCCTTTCCGCGTAAAGGGCGCGGTACGGATAGGCACATATCCTTCCGAACCGACATTGGATCCAGCATCTCCACATCACTGAAGCGCCGGCACCGCCGGCGGAGAACCTGGGGCTCGCCGGTCGTATGGCCGGCGAGCCCCCTGACAGTCTGCTACAACTAAGCGCGACCCGGCATCGGGGGCAGCTTGAAGAGCTTCTCGAAGTTGTTGCCCAGGACCATATTGACTTGGTCCTCGCTGAGCCCGGCCTGAGTTTGCAGGTCGCGAACGGCCTTGATGGCGCCTTCGGGGTCACCCACGCGGTGAGCGTAGTCGGTGCCGATACCCAAGTGCTCAGGGCCAACCCACTCCAGGCAGCACTTCATGGCCGGGAGGTAGAAGGAAGTGGTATCCGGCCACACGCGGTTCTTGTAGGTGATGTCCGGGCTCTCGGAGAGCTCGATACCCCACTCGGCGCCGTAGCCCTTGTAGGAGTCCTGCAGGCGACGGACGAAGTACGGGACCATACCGCCGAGGTGGCCGTGCACGTACTTGAGGTTCGGGTACTTGGCGAGCACACCCTGCAGGATGAGGCTGATGATGCACATGGAGGTGTCCAGCGTATAGCCCCAGAGCTGGTAGGGAATGCGAACCTTGTCCATCACGGAAGCCGCCAGCGGGTCCGCCGGGTGGATGAGGCAGGGCAGGTCGTGCTTGTTGGCGATCTCATAGATGGGATGGAACTTCTCCTGCCAGACAGGCTCGCCGGCGAAATTGGAGAACATCTGGTAGCCGCTGCAGCCCATCTTGGCGGCGCGTTCAAGTTCCGCGCAGGCGGCGTCTACGTCGTGGTAAGGAAGGCTGGCAAGCCAGTAGAAGCGGTGCGGGTAGTCCTTCTGAGCCTGCGCCAGTGAATCGTTGAGGCGGGAGGCCCACTCGATGCCTTCCTTGCCGCCGACGGTCTCGGGGCCGGGAATGGTCACGGACAGGATCTGGGTATCCAGACCGGCGGCGTCGAGGTCCTTGATGCGGGCCTCAAGATCGTAGTGACCGGCGCGGTCGATGTGAGCGACACACACGTTGCGGACGTAGGCACGGTAGTGAGTGCCGCCGTCATGCCGCATGATGGGGTCCTGCTGCCGGCTGCACAGGTAGTCCAAGTACTCCTTCGGATACCAGTGGTTGTGGGCATCGATAGTTCTCTGCTGCGCCATGCTTCTCTCCTTCTTTGAGTGGCCTTATCGTTGTCTCTCGGTCTGAACTCGCCTGCGCGACTACCGGGCGCTGACGGCGTGATGCAGACCTGTGTAAGCCGAGAGAACCGATTTAGGTGTCTCCAGCTAACCACCAAAGCCCTATACCCACAAGACGATACTTCTAGCCTACACATAAGTTTCCCTTAGGTGTGTCTACGCCTGCTCACGGTGCGAGGGAGTGGCCCAGAGCCTTACCGGGCCACCACGTATCTTCGTGGGTTGCCTTGATGGCCCTCTCGCAGCCCAAAGCCGACCCACCGCACCGCAGGGTGCGCGGACACGCGCAACGCCCCGGTCGCATGCGCCCAAGGCAAGCTATGGTTTACAGCAGGTGGGCTTATGCGCGCTCGCTGAGAGATGCCTCTTTCCGCTCACGCGACGCGACTCAGCGGATTGCCCTTGCCGCACTTACAACTTTATCTTATAATGGGGGTTGGGAGAGATGAATGAGCATGGATTTCGATCTGAATCTAAAACAACTCAAGGTGTTCTACTATGTCGCCAAGGACCTCAGCTTCACCAAGGCGGCGCAGGAGCTCTATGTCACGCAGCCCGCGGTGGCCATGCAGGTGGATTCCCTAGAGAAGCACTACGGCGTGCTGCTGTTCAATCGCAAGAAACGCCAGCTCAGTCTTACCGAAGCCGGCGAAGCTCTCTATGAGTACGCTGCCCGCATCATGCAACTGGCCTACGAGGCCCATCGCACCATCCTGGACATGAAGCAGTACCCTACGGGAGTCCTGCGTCTGGGCACCACCAAATCCTGGGCCCGTTACCTGATGCCGGCCTACATCCTCGCCTTCAAGCGCCGCTACCCGGACGTACAGATTGAACTCGCGGATGGGACTTCGGAGGACATGGCTTTCAGCGTTCTCCACGGCCATAACGACGTAGCCATTGTGGCGCGCATGCCGTTTGACGCCCAGCTGGAAAACATGCCCTTCCCGGCTCACGAACGGGATCAGCTTGTGATGGTGGTTCACCCCAAGCACCGCTTGGCACGCCGCAAGAAGGTCCTTCTGGCGGAACTGGCGAACGAGAAGCTCCTCCTGCGCGGACGCGGCTCGGGCATTCGCGAAGCGGTCATGCAGGCGGCCAGCGAGCAAGGGCTGGAGCTGGATGTGGTGCTGGAGGCGGGCAGCGCCGAGTTCATCAAAGCCATGGTGGCCCAGGGCGCCGGCTGCAGCATCCTCACCACGCTGTCCGTGGAAGAAGAGGAACGAAGCGGCCGACTGCGCTCCATCCCCCTCTCGGACCCCGGCCTGTGGCTCAACATAGACCTGCTGGTACGACGAGACGGCTACCGCAGCAACGCCGTGAAAGCTTTCCTGGAATTCCTCTCCGGCTGGCGCGAAGCCCCTGCCCCGGCGGTGAAGCTCACGAAGGGTGCACAGCGCAAGGCCGAGCCCAGCGTGTCAGGGCTCCCAGCTCCTGACGACGGCCCGCCGGCACCCTCCCCTGCTGGTCCCAGCCACGCCGCTGGTAGTAGCGGCTGAGCAGTTGCGCGAAGAGATCGCGGTCGATGCGGTGACCTTTCGTACTGCCGCCGAGGAACGGCTCCTCGAAATAGCGCCGGGGTAAGGTGTCATCTTCACGGCCCAATCCACACCGTGTGGTGAGCAGCCGCTCCACGTCCACCACCCGCCGTCCCGCCTGCCGCAACGCTTCCGGAGTGACCTGCAAGCCCAAGCCCAACACCAGCATCTCCGCGAACTCCCCGTAGCCCAGCAGTTTGGGGCTGTTCCAGCCGTGGCACACGAAGCGGCAGATACCAAGGCAGTCCGACACAGCGTAGATGTCCTCGCTGAACTCCACCACGATCTCTTTGGTGTCGTAGGCCGTGGGGGCGCAGGACCATGGCTCAGATGGGCCGTGGAGCAGCGCCCATCAGCAGCGCCGAGAAGCCTTGTTGCCCAATCGATCCTTGACCTGGACGAACTCCGCCCCTTGGGTATCAAGACCGGCGATAATCAGAATTCTCTTCATGATTGGCATTGTATTATCGCCTATAGTCTCCCTACCAGCAGGAGGTGAGTCGTGGTCGGCGGGGAAACCATCTATCAGAAGCTCGCGAAGCATATCGGGGCGCTGGGCATGGGACTGCCCTATCGGGAAGAACTGGTAGAGATACTGGAAGCGAACCTCACTGAAGCAGAGGCGGCCGTTTCCCTGATGCTGCCCAATCGGGTTGCCCCCTTCACCCTCATGACGGCGCGGGAGGTCGCAGAGCGCGCAGGCACGGGGCTGGAGAGCGTACAACCCCTCCTGGAGGGCTTGGTGGAGAAATGCCTCCTCTTTGACTCCACCACTGAGTCCGGGGAACGCGGATACGCCCTTCATCAGGCAGGCTTTGGTTTCCCCCAAGTCTTTCTATGGTCCGGGGAGATCACGCAGCACGCGGCGCGCATGGCCGGGCTCTTCGCCAAGTACTCCAGCCGGCTGGTCACGTCCGAGATGTTCGGGGCGTCGCAGACCAAGCCCTATCGCTACGCTCCCCCCCGCGATGCCCTCCCTCACGACGTGGAGACGGTCTATCCCTACCACACCATGGACAAGGTGGTGGCGGGCGCGCGGCGCTTTGCCCTGGCTCACTGCACCTGCCGCGTGGCCGCCCGCCTGCTGGGAAAGGGCTGCGAGCATCCCCTCGAGGTCTGCATGAAGTTTGACACTCTGGCCGACTATGTCATCGAGCACGGCCTGGGACGCGAGATCTCACGCGACGAGGCTCTGGAGGTCATCCGCACCGCGGAAAAGGCGGGCCTGGTGCATTTTGTGGACAACTGCGAAGGTGAGATCGTGCACAACTGCAACTGCTGCGGCCACGCCTGCTGGAACGTGGGCAGCATCCGACGGCGCAAGATCCCGCGCGACCTGCTGATGGCCACCTACTTCCTGCGGCAGACGCTGGAGGAGGATTGCTCCGGCTGCGGGGCATGCGCCGACCTGTGCCCGGTGGAGTGCGTGACCATGGAGGACGGGTTACCCGTGGTGGACGAGGAGTGGTGCATCGGCTGCGGGGTGTGCGTCCACCACTGCCCCGAGCAGGCGGCGCGGCTCAGAGTGCGGGAGGACAGAGACCTCGACCTCCCGCCGGATTTCCACGCCCTGCACCGGCAGATCCTGCAAGACAAGGGCCTGGTCTAGACTCACGTGGGGGTCGACTCCCCGCAACGAGATCGAGAGGAGGAAGAAGGGCATTCCGGTTGGCGCCCGCGCCGGCAGGTGGCGGCGTGGGCACTGTGGGACTTCGCCACCACCCCCTACTCGGTGGTCATCAGCACCGTGGTCTTCCCCACCTTCTTCAAAGAGACCATCATGGGCGGCGATCCCGCCGGCGATTTCCTTTGGGGAGTGACCGGCTCCCTGGCCACCTTCCTGGTCATCCTGCTCGCCCCGGCCGCGGGCGCCTACGCCGACGCGGCGGCCGCGAAGCATCGCCTGCTCAACGCCTTCACCCTGCTCAACATCGCCGCGGTGTTCGCGCTGGCCCTGCTGGGACCAGGAACGGTGGTGGCGGGGGTGCTCCTGTTCGTGCTGGCCTCAGTGGGCTGGCAGGCCGGCAGTGTCTTCTACAGCGCCTTCCTGCCCGAGATAGCGCCCTTCCACCGGCAGGGTTTCGCCTCCGGCCTGGGAGACGGCTTGGGATACGTGGGTGCCCTCATGGCTATGGGGGTGGCTCTGCTCATCTACCGTGTCAACCCCGTGGGCGAAGGCCTGGGAGAGGTCCGGCCCCTGTTCGTCTTCGTGGGCACCTTCACTCTGCTGGCGGCTCTACCCTCCTTCCTGGTGCTGCGCGACAAGCCCTGTGCCACGGCGCCCACGCGCGTCTCCATCCGCGGCGGCTTCGCCCGGGAACTACAGACCCTTCGTCACGTGCACCGCTACCCCAACACCTTCCGCTTCCTGCTGGCCTTCCTCTTCTACACCGATGCGGTCACCACCATGACCGCCTTCGTCTCCATCTATGCCCGCAGCGAAAACCTGACGCTCAGCCAGATCATGCTGATCTTCTTCCTGGGCCAACTGACGGCCGCACCGGCCTCCGTAGGTCTGGGGAGGCTGGCAGACCGCATCGGCGCCAAGGCCACCATCTACATGCTGCTTGTGCTGTGGCTGGCGGTGCTGGGCTATGGGTTGCTGGCCAACGCTTTCGTGGACTTCCTCATCGTAGGGCTGATGGCAGGGGCGGGCGTGGGAGCGCTGAGCGCGGTGAGCCGCACCATGATGTCGCAGGTCTCGCCGCCGGAGAAGCAGGCGGAATTCTTCGGCTTTCAGGCCGTGGCCGGAAGGGCCTCGGCGGTGATTGGGCCGCCCATAGTGGGGGCCATCTCCTGGCTGGCCGGCGGGACGCGACCGGCACTGCCCGTGCTCATGCTGCTACTGGTGGTGGCCATGTTCATCCTGCGAAAGGTGAAGGTCGAGGCCCCGGCCGGGCCCGATCCCGAACCGACGAGCCACTGCTCGTGACGTCCACCACCAGGGATACGGGAGCACCCTCTGCTTCCAGGTGGCCCAGCAGGTGGTCGCGGGCCAAGGAGATGAGCGGTGGCGACCCGGGCCCGCCCGGGTCGCCACCGCCTTCCGCAACCGGACGCACCGCGTCCGGTTGCAGCCACACCTCGGAGCGACACCAGGTCTCTCCCGGATAGATCACGTCGAACACCACCAGCCAAGCCTCGGCCGTAGCCACGTAGGCCGCGTCGACCACCTCTATGTCCATAATCGAGCCCATGAGGACCTCCTCACCACCAGACGCGAGACTTCCTGCTCCAACAATGCCCGCGGCATGATAGTCTCCATGGCCGTGGTCCACTCATCCGTCCATCCTGATAACCGCGCCCCCGACCGCCGCTCCCTGGCTGCCATCGGCGTCACGCTCTTTCTGTGGAGCTCTGCCTTCGCAGGGATTCGCGTGGGCCTTCAAGCCTTCAGCCCCGGCCACTTGGCGCTCTTTCGCTTCCTCGTCGCCTCCGTCGGCTTCCTCATCTATGCCCTCGTCGCCCGGCTCCCCCTGCCCCGCCTACGCGATGTGCCTGCGCTCCTGGTGCTGGGCGCCTTGGGCATCACCATCTACCACACCGCGCTGAACTTCGCCGAGGTACGTGTCTCCGCCGGCTCGGCCAGCATCCTGGTCGCCACCAGCCCCATCTTCACCGCCGTCTTCGCCGCCGCGTTTCTCCGCGAGCGGCTCTCAGGCCGGGCCTGGCTGGGAGTGGCCGCGGGCTTCGGCGGTGCGGTGCTGGTGGCTTTCGGGGAGGGCGGGGGCCTCCACCTGGAACCGTACGCCCTCCTGGTCCTGCTGTCCGCCGTCTCCAGCGCCGCCTATTTTGTCATGATGAAGCCCATGATGCGGCGCTACACCTCCATCCAGCTCACCGTGTACTCGGTCATTCTGGGAACCGCGCTGCTTCTGGTCTTCACCCCGGGACTGCCTGCCGCGCTGGCCGCCGCACCTCCCAGCGCCACCTTGACCGTGGCCTACCTGGGGCTACTGCCCGGTGGGCTGGCCTACATTGCGTGGACCTACGCTCTGGCCCGCACCTCCGCCGCCCGCCTGGCCACGTTCCAGTACCTGGTACCGGCACTGGCCATCCTCGTGGCCTGGGTGTGGACGCGGGAGCCGCCCCTACCGCTGGCGCTGCTCGGTGGGGCCCTCTCCACCGCCGGCGTGATCCTCGTGAACTCCATGCACGGCCGTGGCCGGCGAAGCGCCCGCTGACGCCCACACCACGGCGGCAGGGCCGGCCCTCGCCATGCGCACCATCTTCCGCACGTGGTGGCCGCTGGCCGCCAGCTGGATGCTGATGTCCCTGGATGGGCCCGCCATCAGCGCCGTACTGGCCCGGCTCCAGAGCCCGGAGCTCAACCTGGCTGCGTTCGGAGGGTTGGTGCTTCCACTCTGCTTCATCATAGAGGCGCCCATCATCATGCTGCTATCGGCCTCCACCGCCCTCAGCCGCGACACCGCCTCCTACCAGCGCATGCGCCGTTTCATGCATGGGCTCAGCGCCGGGCTGACGGTCCTCCACGCCCTGGTGGCCTTCACCCCCCTCTATTACGTGGTAGCCCGAGACATCATCGGCGCACCGGAGGACGTGGTGGCAGCCGGCAGGCTGGGCATGATGCTCACGCTGTTGTGGACCTGGTCAATTGCCTACCGGCGCTTCAACCAGGGAGTGCTGATCCGCTTCGGCCGAGCGGTCAACGTGGGCACCGGGACCTTGCTTCGACTGGGAGCGGAGCTCGGCGTCTTGACCGCAGGGTATCTGATCGGCTCCATCGCCGGCGCCACCGTGGCCGCCGGCGCGCTGGCGCTGGGCGTCTTGGCCGAGGCTGTCTACGCGGGCTGCAAGGTGCGCCCAGTCCTCCGCCATGAGCTTCCCCTGGCCGCCCCCGTCAGCCCGGCCCTCAGCTGGCGCAGTCTCTTGGCCTTCTACATCCCTCTCAGCCTCACCTCCATCCTGGCCTTCCTCTCCAACCCCTTGGTGAGCGCCGGCCTCAGCCGCATGCCGGAGCCGGTACAGTCCCTGGCGGTGTGGACGGTGGTGGGCTCCATCAGCTTCCTGCTACGCTCCTTTGGTATCGCCTTCAGCGAGGTGGTCATTGCACTGGTGGACCGCCCCGGTGCCCTGCCCGCGCTGCGTCGCTTTGCGATACTGCTGATCACCGGCTCACTGGGCATCTTCGTCATCATCATCCTGCCGCCGTTGCAGCGAACCTGGTTCCAGACGCTCCTGGGGCTCTCGCCGCGACTGGCGCAGCTGGCCGGGGACTACTTGTGGCTGATGATCCCCCTCCCCGTCACCGCGGTCCTACAGAGCCTGTACCAGGGCCTCATCATGCACGGACGGCACACTGGGGCCATCACGGAGTCCGTTCTTGTCTTCCTGGGAGCCTCCGTGGCGGTGCTGGCGGCCGGCGTGCTGTGGGGCAGGCTCAGAGGATTGCCGGTCGGTCTGGCGGCGCTGGCCCTGGGCGAGATTCTACGCACAGGCTGGCTGTGGTGGCGAAGCCGGGGTGTTCAGCGCTCTCTGCGGCTCTGAGGGGCCTCCACCAGATGAGTCAGTGGAAACTACGATGGCGTGGCTGTATCGTATCGGCTCGATATGGATATCTTTGAGAAATGCTTCCGCTACACGGACGTCAAAGACGCCATCGCTGGGGGGTACTACCCCTACTTCCTGCCGCTGAGCGAAAGCGAGGGCACGGAGGTCACCTACAAGGGCCACCGGCTGGTGATGTGCGGCTCCAACAACTACCTGGGGCTGACCACCCACCCCAAGGTCAAGGAGGCCGGCCGCAAGGCGCTGGAGCGTTTCGGTAGTAGCTGCACCGGTTCCCGCTTCCTCAACGGCACCCTGGAGATGCATGAGCAACTGGAGCAGGAGCTGGCGGCCTGGGTGGGCAAACCGGCGGCCCAGGTCTTCTCCACGGGAATGCAGACCAACCTGGGTGTCATTTCCTCCCTGGTCGGGCGCTCAGACATCGTCATCCTGGACAAGGAGGACCACGCCAGCATCGTGGACGGCGCCCGGCTGGGCTACGGACGCATGGCCCGCTACCGCCACAACAACACCACTAACCTGGAGCGCGTGTTCCAGGCCATGAATGAACAGGCCGGGAAGCTCTTGGTGGTGGATGGCGTCTTCAGCATGGAAGGTGATCTTGCGGACCTGCCTTCCATCGTCCCCCTCTGCGAGGAATACGGGGCGCGCATCATGGTGGATGACGCCCACGGCATCGGCCTCACCGGTGGCGGCCGTGGCACCGCCGCCCACTTCAGCCTCACCAACCACGTGGGCCTCATCATGAGCACCTTCAGCAAATCGCTGGCTTCCCTGGGCGGTTTTGTGGCAGGAGACGCCGACGTCATCAGCTTCATCAAGCACCGGGCGCGGTCGCTCATCTTCAGCGCCAGTCCCACCCCCGCCAGCACGGCTTCCGCCTTGGCCGCCTTGGGCGTCATGCGCGATGAGCCGGAGCGGGTGGTCCGCGTCAACGCCATAGGACAGAAGATGCGTGATGCCTACCAGGCGCTGGGGCTGAACACGGGCAGCTCGGTGACGCCCATCGTGCCCATCATCATCGGTGATGACCGGCAAACCTTCGCCGCTTGGCGCATGCTGTTCAACGAGGGTGTCTTCGTCAACCCGGTCATCTCCCCGGCAGTGACCCCCGGGCGGCAGATGCTACGCACCAGCTACATAGCCACACACACGGACGAGCAGCTCGATCGGGTCATCCAAATCGTGGAAGCCGTGAGCCGGCGCCTGGGACTCATCTGAGCATCTGAGGTTTTCCGCCGCGCGTGCGGCGCGTCTCGCGTCAACCCCCCAAGGAGGCTCGGCTGATGATCACCCTCTCCCTGAAGGACGGCAACACGCCTCTGGGAACCATCGATGAAGCTGATCTGCGGGTGTTGATCGATTGCCTGGTGGAAGAGGACGAGGAGGACACCGACTACTACATCTCCCCGCTGACCATCGAGCTTCTGGCAGAGAAAGGCGCCAGTGCCGCGCTCCTCGGCGTCCTCAAGAAGGCGGTGGGGGATTCGGAGGGCGTGGACATCGTCTGGGCGGAATCTTAAGCCGGAATCCACCGATCCTCTTGAGCAGATCCTCCCGAGCTGCGTTGGCCTGAACCTCGTGGGGGTCAAAGATCGGGCATCCAGGTCTCTCGGCCGAAGTGGTGGCGTTCCGCAGGGCGCC
>JAAYAL010000048.1 GCA_012719395.1 Gaiellales bacterium
CCTTCGCCTACGTCGCCTGGATCGCGGCATTCTTCGGCATGGAGTTTCTCTTTCTTTTCTGGGCCATGGATTTCACGCTGGCCTCGCGCGGCACGATCCTGCTCTACACCACCCCGTTCTGGGTGGCACTCGGTGCGCACTTCATGCTCAAGGAGAGCTTGACGCTGGTCAGGGTGATGGGCCTGGTGTTGGCCTTCGGCGGCGTGGCCGCCGCGCTGGGCGCGGATGCCGGTCAGGCAGGACCGGAACACTGGCTGGGAGACGCCATGGCAGTGGCAGCGGCGCTCTTCTGGGCCGGCAGCACCCTGTACAGCAAGCGATCGATGACTCGATCCCTCATCACTCCGCTACAGCTGATCTTCTACCAGCTCCTCCTGTCCACCCCCCTGCTGCTGGTGGCCGGCCTGGCCTTCGAGGGCATGCCTCACGTGGATTGGCGGCTCGACTCCCTGCTGGCCCTCATCCACCAGACGGTGATCGTGGCTGCCACCACCTACCTCATCTGGTTCGTGCTCCTGGCCAGATACCAGAGCACCCACATGGCGGCCTTCTCCTTCGTCACGCCGCTCTTCGGCGTGGCCATGGCCTGGCTCTTCCTCGGCGAGCCCCTCTCCTGGCTCCTGCTGCTCAGCCTGGTGATGGTCATCGGCGGAATCTACCTGGTGAACCGGCGCGAGAACAACCCCTCCCGCGCAGGCCGCCGCGGGCAGTGAAGCCCCTCTACTCCCCTATCACGTGGTCCTTCAACACCCGTTCCACGAACTCCACGATGGCACCGAAGTAGGTGTCCATGTCCGCTTCCATGATGTCGTTGTGACCAGCGGCGATGGAGACAAGCTGCTTGTCCTCTGCGGCTGCATTGGCGAAGAGCTCGTCCGCCTCGGAGTACGGGATCAGGCGATCGCGTAGACCGTGGATGATGAGGGTGGGCTTGGTGAAGGCACGCAGCTTGACCTTGTTGAGGAAGGCGCCGTCCTCGCCCAGCACGTCATCCCGCTCCGGGCGGAAGTTTGACCAACGATAGCGGAAGTTGTTGGCCGCTCCACTCTCGATGATGAGTCCCTGGATGTGGTCCTGATAGGTCACCGCCACTTCGCAGGCAGGGATGCTGCCGATGGACCTTCCCATGACGAACACCGCCGGCCCCAGCTCTTCCCGTTCCACCACCTCCATGAAGCCCGCGAAGATGCCGCGAGCGTCCGAGAGGGTGTTGGTGAAGGTGGGCTTGCCCGAGCTGCCGCCGTAGCCGCGGTAATCCACCACGCAGAGGCTGAGATCGTTCTCCAGGTAGAGCGGGGCCACCCATTCGTAGTCCTGCACCGTCTCCCCGTTGCCGTGGAAGTAGAGGATGCAGGGATTCTCCTGCTCCCTGACCCACAAACGGTACCCCAGGCGGATACCGGGCTCCACCTCAAAGCACTCGGCGGGCTCAAGCCCGGCGATGGTAGGGCTGGGGGGCCGATAGAAGCCATAGGCCAGCGGGAAGAGCTGGTTCAGAATGTGGGGGTCGTCGAGGAAGGAAAGGTCGATCTCGTGGGCCATGAGGTGCTCCCCTCTCACGCCGGCGGGCCGGGTTTGACGTCATCCGCTCGTGCGAGAATAGCAGGGTGAGTGACATGGACCACATGCCCAACCCAGCTGACCCCCTGGACGGCTTCTCCCCCGCGGTGAGAGCCTGGTTCACGGCCACCTTCGGCCACCCCACCCCGGCGCAGCTCCTGGGGTGGCCACCCATCCAGCGCGGAGAGCACACGCTCATCCTCTCACCCACCGGCTCGGGGAAGACACTGGCGGCATTCCTCTGCGCCATCGACCGCTTGGTCACGGTGCCGGGCAAGAGGGAGGGAGCGTCAGCGGCAGGCCGCAGGCGGACAGCGGCGGACGGCGGGGCAAGCGGGGCTGCGGCCGGAGTACGCACGCTGTACATCTCGCCGCTCAAAGCCCTCAACAACGACATCCAGCGCAACCTGCGCCTCCCCCTGGCCGGCATCCGCCGGGAAGCCCGCCGCAGCGGCTTAGAGCTGCCGGAGATCCGCACGGCGGTCCGCTCCGGGGACACGCCGGCACGGGAACGCCGAGCCGTTCTCACCACGCCGCCTCACATCTTCATCACTACTCCCGAGTCGCTTTACCTCCTGCTCACCGGGCCCCGGGCGCGGGAGATGCTCCGTACCGTCTCCACCGTCATCGTGGATGAGATACACACCCTGGCCGGCAACAAACGGGGAGCCCATCTGGCGCTCACGCTGGAGAGGCTGGAAGAGCTCACGTTGACCTCCCCGCAACGCATCGGCCTCTCCGCCACCATTCGTCCGCTGGAGGAGGTGGCCGGCTTCCTGGGCGGAGCGGAGTGGGTGAAGGCGCCGGGGTCACCGGCCGGCGCCAACGAGTGTGTGCTCCGCCCTCGTCCGGTGACCATCGTGGACGCCGGGACCCACAAGGACTTGGACCTGCGCGTGGAGAGCGTCACCGCCGACTTCCACAACCTGCCGGGCGGCTCCCTCTGGCCCCTGCTGATCCCCCGCCTGCTCGCCCTCATCCGCGCCCACCGCACCACGCTTATCTTCGCCAACAGCCGGCGCCAGGCGGAGCGCGTGGCAGACCGGCTCAACGAGCAACGGGCGGCTGAGGAGCGGGGCGAGGACAGCGGCCTGCTGGAGCAGGGCACGCCGAAAGGGCTGGGCATCATGGCCGCCGGCCGGGGGATGCAGCCACACCCCATCCGGGCGCACCACGGCAGTATGTCTCGCGAGGCCAGGCTGGAGATGGAGCAGGACCTCAAGGCGGGACGGTTGGATGCGCTGGTGGGCACATCCTCCCTCCAGCTGGGCATCGATATCGGCTCGGTGGATCTGGTGGCGCAGGTGGGATCGCCCAAGGCAGTGTCGGAGGGGCTGCAGCGCGTGGGACGGGCGGGCCATCTGGTGGGTCAGACCAGCAAAGGGCGCATATTCCCGCTGCACCGCGAGGACCTGATGGAAGCGGCGGTGATCGCGCGGGGCATGCTACGCGGAGAGGTGGAGAAGACCACTACCCCAACCAACCCCTTGGATGTGCTCGCGCAGCAGATCGTGGCCGCCGTCTCCGTTGATGTATGGGAGACGGACGCCCTGTTCCGCATGGTCCGCCGCGCCCGACCCTTCCATCATCTGACGCTCCGTGCCCTACACGCGGTGTTGGACATGATCTCAGGCCGCTATCCCACCTCTGTCCACCGGCAGTTGCGGGCGCGCGTGGCCTGGGACCGGGTCAACAACCGGCTCTCGCCCTTGCCCGGCTCCCGGCTGTTGGCCCTCACCAATGCCGGCACCATCACGGATCGAGGCATGTTCGGCGCCTATCTGCCGGACGGCAAGACCCGCATCGGCGAGCTGGACGAGGAATTCGTGTTCGAGACCCGCCCCGGCGACAGCTTCATGCTGGGAGCACAGGTGTGGCGAGTCCTGGAGATCACAGAGGACCGTATCATTGTAGCCGAATCCCCCGGCTCGCCCCCCCGCATGCCCTTCTGGCACGGCGACTATCCCTGGCGGCCCTACGAGCTGGGTGTGCGCGTGGGGGCGTTCCGTCGGGAGGTGGCGCAACGTCTGCAGAACCTGAAGACCCATCTGGGACTGGAGGGCCCTCTGGCTCTGGGAGAGCCGCGGGAGGACGAAGCGCTGCAGGCGGCACTCGCCACCGAGGGCCAATGGCTGCAAAGGGAGTGCGCCCTGGATGAGAACTCGGCCGGGCAGGTGCTGGACTACGTGGCGACACAGCTGGACCGCATGGAGGTCATCTCCTCTGATCGTGCGGTGGTGGTGGAGTTATTCGAGGACGCCTTGGGCGATCCGCGCATGGTGGTGCATTCGTCCTTCGGGGGAAGGGTGAATGGCCCCTGGGGCTTGGTCTTGGCCGCCGCCCTGAGAGAGCGCAGCGGGGTGGACGTGGAGATCCAGAGTGGAGACGACGGCATCCTTCTTCGCTTTCGGGAGGGAGAAGGCGAATTCCCCATGGACCTCGTGGCCGCCATCGGACCGGAGGAAGCGCGGCGCCGGCTGCTGGCGGAGTTGCCCACTTCGGCCGTTTTCGGAGCGCAATTCCGGCGCAATGCCGCCCGCGCTCTGCTTCTGCCCGGGCTGCGCGGTAGGCGGCGCACGCCCTTCTGGCTGCAGCGACTGCGGGCCAAGGACCTGCTGCAGGCAGTGAAGAGCCTCGACGACTTCCCTCTCTTGGCGGAGACCTACCGCGATTGCCTGGAAGACGTCATGGACGTGCCGGCGCTGGAGAAGGTGCTGACCGGTATCCAGAGTGGCGCCATCCAGGTGACCACCCACGAGACGCTCGTGCCTTCGCCTGTGGCCCAGAGTCTCCTGCGTGACTTTGTCATGACCTACATGTACGAGTGGGATGCTCCCAAGGCCGAGCGGGCCTTGGGAGCCCTCAGCTCCGGCACCGAGCTGCTGCAAGACCTGCTGAGGGATGTGCAGCTGGACGGGCTGCTCCGCCCGGAGGCGCTGGCGGAAACCCAGGCCCGGCTGCAACACACCTCACCCGGCGGCCAGGCGCGCAATGCCGACGAGCTCGCGCTTCTGCTGGAGGAACTGGGAGACCTCACCACGGAGGAGGCCACGGCCCGCTCCAGCGGTGACGCCCCCACCTGGCTGGCCGGGCTCGCCGCGGAAGGCCGCGTCACGCAGGTCCCGGTGCCCACCGGGGATGGCCGGGTGGAAAATCGCTGGGTGCCGGCTGAGCTGGTAGCGCACTACCGGCTGGCCTTCGCGGACGCCGCCATCGATCGGCTTGAGACCGGCCGCGGCGGAGCGGCGCCCGCCGCGGCGGAGCGGCCGGCCGCCGCCCAGGAGGCGGCGGCGGCCATCCTGGAGCGCCACTTGGCCTCGGCCGGCCCGCAGAACCAGCAGCAGATCTTGAGCCGCTACGCCTTCGACTCCATGTGGCTGCGCCGCGAGCTGGAGCACATGGTGGAGTCGCGCGCGCTGGCCCATGGTCGCTTCACCCCCCACCGGCCCACGGCCACCCTCGACGAGTATGTCTCCGTGCACGCTCTCGAGCAGATCCATCGGCGAACGCTGTCCATACTGCGCCGTGAGGTTCGTCCGGTTCCCTTCGCCTCCTTGGCCTCCTTCCTGGCAACGTGGCAGCACGTGGGTGGGCAGAACCGGCTTTGCGGCCCTGACGCCTCCCGAAAGGTGATGGAGCAACTGCGCGGTCTCTCCCTGCCCGCCGCGGTATGGGAACGTGACGTCCTTCCCTCACGCATTCAGGACTACCACCCCTCTGAGCTGGATGGCCTGGCCGGAGCCGAAGGGTTGATGTGGTGGGCAACGGGGACCGTCGCTTCCCGCGCCCGACTGGGCTTCTTCTTCCGCGGGGAGGGAAACGTCTTCCTGCCCCCCGGCGCTGAGTCCGGCGCCCCGGGGTGGTCGGAGAACGCCCTCAGGGTGAGCCGCTATCTGGCGGAGGAGGGTGCCGCCTATCTGCCGGAGATCGGAGCAGAGCTGCGTATGACGGAGGAGAGAACGGAAGCCGCGCTCCTTGAACTAGTTCTGGCCGGCGCGGCCACCAATGATGACATCGGCACCGCTCGGCGCCTGCTCATCTCCCCGGAGGGGAGATCTCGGACCGAGAGGGCCGATACTGTCACTCGGCGTCCGGCATCCTCACTGGAACAGGAGCTCAACCGGCACGGGCAGTCACGTCCCGCTCCTCGACCGGTGTTCGCGCGGCCCGGTCGGGCCCGGCTCCGAGCGGCCCAGGGCCGTGTGCGCAACCGGTTGCGGTCAGAGGATGCGCGAGCGGCCGGACGCTGGACGCTTCTTCACCGAAAGGGGGTGCGCGGACCGGAGGTGGCACCGGCGGAACTGGCGGAACGGCGTGCCCGCCAGCTCCTGCAGCGGTATGGTGTGGTGACGGCCCGCAGCCTGGAACGCCATTCGCCAAGCTGGGAATGGGCGGATCTGGTCGAGCAGCTTCACCGGCTGGAAATACGGGGAGAGGCCCGCCGCGGATACTTCGTGCGGGATCTACCCGGCGTGCAGTATGCGCTGCCGGAAGCCGTGGAGCACCTGCGCTTCACCGCCTCGCGCCTACTGCACAAGGAGGAACCGGACCTCTTGGTCCTCAATGCAACCGATCCCGCAAACCCCTATGGTCCCCCGCAGCTGTCGCGGGTGGCTTCCACTTGGGTCGTGCTCGACAGAGGGGAACCGGTGCTGGTGGCGACGAACACCGCCGCGCGGCTCACCACCTCGTCCACAGCCCCCGCCGGCCTCCTGCGCGCCGCCCTCTCCGCGCTGCTCGAGCATCTGCGGCGTCACCTGACCCGCGTCACCGTCGAATGCTGGAACGGGCTGCCCGCCGATGCAGGTGAGCCCCGAGCACTGCTGGAGGCGACAGGCTTCTACCCGGATCACCCCCACATGACCTGGGACGGCTACCAATGACCGAGGCGGCAGGCGACCGTGACCCCCGGCCGGCCGGGTTCCCGGCGGGCCCTTTCCGCGTGGCCGCCGTGCTCTTCGACTTCGACGGCACGCTCACCTCACCCGGCGCGCTGGACCTGCCCGGCTTCGCCCAGGAGATCGGCTGCCCCACAACCACGCCGGTACTGGAATACATCCAGGGGGTAGAGGACCTGGAGCAGCGCGTCATGCTCGTGCGCCGCTTGGAGGCACTGGAGTTGGCCGCAGCTGCCGCCTCCCGCCCCAACGCCGGGGCGGAAGAGGTGGTGCTGGGGCTGCGAGAGATGGGCCTGCCGCTGGCCATTCTCAGCCGCAACGGCACACGTGCCATCCTGCGTGCCCTATGAGCCTGTCGGGCAATCACCAGGTGAGATTCCTCGATCGATGGTCTTCCCACCGGCAGAAGGGAAGGCTGGGCCGGTCTTCATGAGGCCGAGGCCAGGGCAGATTGAAAACAAGGGCATATC
>JAAYAL010000049.1 GCA_012719395.1 Gaiellales bacterium
GGTCCTCTGCTCCTCTCCGTCCCGGCCGGCCGTCATTCACTGCAGCGGCGTAACCTCCGTGACCGCCCTCTCCCCTTGCGCCGCCGCCGGATCACAAACGCTCAGCTTCCACCCCCTGCAGACCTTCTCCGATGCGGAGACCGGTGCCGCCCGGCTGCGCGGAGCCGCCATCGCCGTGACCCCTGGACCACACGGGGGCTTTGAGCTGGGCTGCATGCTGGCGGAGGCCCTGGGCGCCCGCCCCTTCCTTCTCCCGGAAGAGCGCCGCGTTCTCTATCACGCTGCCGCGTGCGTGGCTGCCAACTACCTGGTCACCCTGGAACACGTGGCGGAACGCATGTTCGTGGAGGCGGGTCTGCCGCCTGATAACGCTCTGGACTACTTCCTCCCGTTGGTCCGCGGAGCGGTGGAGAACGTGTCGGCACAGGGGACGGTGGCCTCCCTGACCGGACCGCTCAGCCGGGGGGACGTGTGCACCATCGTGGCCCATCTGGAGGTACTGCAGCAGGTGGCGCCTGAACTGGATCCCGTCTATCGAACACTTGGTCTGGCAACTCTGGATATCGTCCGCCGCCGGCCCGAGGTGCCCCCCGAGACCATTCAGGCCTTGGAACAGCTGCTCGAGGGAGCCAACTACCGGCAGGCAGGTGCCTCCCGCCGACCGTAGTACACGTCGAGCAGCGTGCGGGCAAACACCTGTAGGCAGTCGATCACCGGGTACGGCTTCGCGGCCTGCGGGAAGGCCAACGACAACTCGGTGCACCCCAAGATGAGGCCGCCGGCCCCGCGGCGCACCAGCTCATCGCCCAGCGCGCCCAGCACCGCCGCCTGAGCAGGACTGTTCTGACCGCTCAATACGTCGCGGATGACTCCCTCAATGGTCTCCGCCTGCTCGTCCGTCACATCCAGCGACGGCAGGCCCCGCGCCGCAAGGGCCTCCCTGTACAAACCATACTTCCGGGTCATGGGCGTGGACAATAGGCCGATAGCCTCCACCCCCAGGCCCACGGCTACGTCCACCACCTCCTCAATCATGGAGACAAAGGGCGCGCGGGTCACCGGCTGCAGCTCCGGGATGACAACGTGAACGGTGTTGCAGGAAATGCCCCAGCACACGGGCTCCAGAGCCTCGGCTCTCCGCAGACGATCCTGCAGCATGGCTACCGCGCTGGGTCGCTTCTGGTCGTCACCGATGAAGTCAGGCACAGGAACGGAGAGAAGCACAACCTCCGGATAGGAGTCGTTGGAGTCTGCCCCGTAGTCCGCCACAGCCAGCTCGGTGAGCAGCGAATACAGTCGGCACGAAGCCTGTGGGCCCATCCCACCCAGGACCCCGATAGGCCTGCGATCCGTTCCCAACGTGGCCCTTCCTCCCCAGGGGGCAGAGGCCGATATCCCCAAGGGCCGGACAGGTTATGCTCGCCACCCCCCTTGCCGGATTCTATTGCGGCCCCCATTACCTGTCAACGAACACACACCGCCCAATACCCACGCGGACTGATGTGCCCTTTCGCCGTGCACCCTGAAGTGTGATACCGCTTCTCGCCTCCACGCAGTAGGCTGGGCTTGTCGGGGAAGCTGCCTGCGGGAGGATGCCATGCCCGATCTGGTCATTGCCAACGCCACTCTCGTGACCCCGGAGTTCACTCAGGCGGGAATGCGCATCACGCTGGGGGATGGCAAGGTGCTGGCCGTGGAGCCGGAGCCCTCGGGAACGGCCTCCCACCGCGAGCAGGCCACCGCAGACGAGTGCCGGTGGATCGACGCTCATGGCCGCTTGGTCCTGCCCGGCCTCATCGACTGCCACACCCATTTCGGCGCCTTTCTCCCCTTTGAGGAGGATCTGGTCACGGAGAGCCGAGCGGCAGCAGACGGGGGCTTCACCACCGTGTGCCACGTGATCCTGGAGCAGGGCTCCATCCTAGAGCGGCTGCCCTACTACACTGACGCCGTCGGTCGTCTATCCACGGTGGACATGCACTTCTGGGCCGCCTGCATGACTGACGAGCACCTGGACGAGATCCCCCGGCTGCGGGCAAGGGGTATCCGTGGCTTCAAGTTCTTCCTCTCCTACAAAGGCGACGAGATGAAGAGCGTGGGCATCTTCGGCATTGACTACGGCTATCTCCAGCGAGGCTTGGAGCGCGTGGCGGACTGCGGTGGGGTGGCCATCGTCCACGTGGAGAACTACGAGCTGCTGCAGCTGCACAGGGCACGGCAGGCCGGCAACAACGACTTCCTGGCCTTCTGCCACTCACGCCCACCTATCTGCGAGGAGGTGGATGCCTTTGCCACCTGCCGCATGGCCCTGGAGGCCCGCGCCGAGCTCTACCTGGTGCACACGGGGACCGCAGCCGTGGTAGACATCGCCAAGGAGTTCCGAACGCGAGGCCTGAAGGTGCACCTGGAGACCGGCCCCCGCTACCTGCTCATCGACGAGAACGGCACCGGCCTGGCCTGCCCCGAGGAAGCCATCACCACGCCGGCCTACAAATCCCGCGACAACGCGGACGCCTTGTGGAAAGCTCTGGCCCGCGGCGACTTGGACACCATCGCCACCGACTCAGCCGCCAACCTGCGGGCCACGAAGTTGGCCTCCGGTTCCGTCTGGAAGCTGCAGCCCAGCTGGCAGGAGATGCCCACCGCCTTCGCCACTCTGTTCACTCATGGAGTCGGCACCGGACGCCTCCAACCCTCCCAACTGGCCCAGCTGATGTCTGCCGCACCCGCCCGCATCTTCGGCCTGCACCCGGCCAAGGGCTCCCTGGCACCGGGGGCGGATGCAGACCTGGTCATGATCGATTCTGACATCACCTACACCGTGGACAGAGACCCGCACTCTGCCTGCGACTACACCCCGTATCGTGGCTGGCAGTTGCGGGGCCGGCCGGTGTTGACCATGGTGCGCGGCCGGGTGGTCATGCGCCAGGGCCAGGTGACGGCCGCCTCCGGGTGGGGCCGGGCCGTGGGCCTGGCCTGACCGGTTTGGACTGCCATTTCCGGTCGTGGCAGAAAGGGGGGCGGCCGCCAAAAGCGGCCGCCCCCCTTTCTGCGCCCTCATGGGCGCCCAGACACCCCCCCCCAGCCTACAGTCAGTTCCCTGCTCTCTTGTCCTTCAGGGCGGCCAGGACCTTCTCCGGAGTCATGGGCAGGTCGCGCAGGCGAATTCCCACGGCATCGTAGATGGCATTGGCCACCGCCGGCGCCTGCAAAATGGTGCCCGACTCACCCACGCTCTTGGCCCCGAAGGGGCCGGTGGGATCGCCCAGTTCCACCAGGATGGATTCCATCTCCGGCATGTCGGCGCTACACATGATCTTGTACTTGTCGAACCCGTCCGTGACCATGTAGCCGGTGGTAGGACTGACGATGGGATCCTCGTACAGGGCGAAGCCCAGGCCCTGCTGCGTCCCGCCGTCGAGCTGCCCCTCCACGGTCATGGGATTGATGGCGCGCCCGATGTCGTGTACGGTGACGTACCTGACCACCTCCACCACGCCGGTCTCGGTGTCCACTTCCACCTCGGCGAAGCCCGCCTGCCACGGCGGCGCGAATTCGTTCGGCTCCACGGTGGCCTGAGCCACGATTTGATGGCAGTCCTTGTTGTAGCTGTAGATGAGGTCCATGGCCACATCTTCCAGGCTCATGCTCTTCTCGGGATTGGTGGTGGAGGAGATCTGACCGTCCTTCAGCTCCAGAGCCGCCAACGGCTCCTCCATCTTCTCGGCCGCCCGCTGCAGGAGTTCCTCCTTGGCCTTGGTGGCCGCCGCCAGTGTGGCCTTGCCGATGCAGTACGCACCACGCGAGGCGTGCGTGCCGATGTCGAAACCCGTGGCATCCGTATCGCCGGCAAGCACGTTGATCTTCTCGTAAGGGAGGGTGAGGACTTCCGCCGCCACCTGTGCCAGGGCGCCCTCTATCCCTTGGCCCATGCGCCCAGGCGCCACCAACAGCGTGGCCGATCCGTCCGCGTTGAGCTTGAGAGTGGCGTTGGAGTGCTCCAGAAGCATGGGCTGCGCCCCGCTCAGCCAGGCCATGGCGGCCACGCCCACGCCGCGCCGCTTCACCCCGCTCTTGGGCTTGTTCCACTTCTCCTTCCAGCCGATCCGTTCCGCGCCGACCCGGAGGCACTCTTCCACGCCCACACTCGTGATCTGCGTGGAGGGGAACCAGCCCAGCCCACCCACTTTGCGGTGGTGCTTGATGCGCCATTCCACCGGGTCCAGGCCCAGCTTGGCAATGGCCTCGTCCAAGATGGTCTCGCGCACGAAGGACGACTGCGGCGCGCCAAA
>JAAYAL010000050.1 GCA_012719395.1 Gaiellales bacterium
AGGTCGGCACCGGCGGCCGCACACAACGCCGTGTCTTCGGGCCGCCTGGCGGCAAGAGCAACCCGTCCTTTGTAACCGGCTTCGCGCAACCTCCGAGCCAGAGTGGTACCGACAGCGACGTCGGGAACATCACACAATACCCAGTGGGCAGAGGAGAGGGGAAGCCGTGAGACCATGTCGGGATCCTCAGCATCCGCGTAGACGACGTTCACTCCTCTACCACCCCACTCGTTGAGCACCGCCGGATCAAAGTCAACACCCACGATTCGCTGGCCCCGGGCGAGCAGCAGTTCAGCGGTGTCGCTCCCATATCGTCCCAGGCCGATCAGGACAACATCGACATCGGCTCCATCTCCCGGCCGGTCTGCAGCCGCCTCTGCGAAAGCTCCCTTTCGCTCGAACACTCTGAGGACCGGCGCCAGCAGGCCGTAGAGCCGGCGAGAGTACACGATCATGTAGGTCGACAGCCCTATGGTGACCAGTCCCACCAGTGTCACCAACCCCACGGTGCTCTCGGTCACGTGGCCAATCGATGCCCCCATGGCGATCAGGATGAGCGAGAACTCACTGATCTGCGCCACTGTGAGACCCGCGAGCAGCGACGTACGGCCGCGATAGCCCATGACTCCCATGATGACCATGACTACCAGCGGGTTACCGATGAGGACAAACAGGGAGAGGATCAGCGCCTGCCATGCCTGCTGCCCCAACCCCGCCAGTTGCAGGCTGGCCCCTAGATCAAGGAAGAAGAAGAGAAGCAGGAAATCCCGGATGGTGGCCAGACGAGCGCTCAACTCCTCACGGTAGGGCGTGAAGGCCAACGACACGCCAGCCAAGAACGCACCCAATTCCTTGCTGAAGCCCAGTAGTTCCGCCGCCGCGGCCAACGCCACCGCCCAGGCGACACCGAACAACACCAGAAGCTCCGCGCAGCGAGCCATGTGATGCAGCAGCCAGGGCAAGACAAACCGCGTGACCACAGCCAGGACCGCCAGCAGCGCCACGCCTTTGCCGGCAACCAGCAGCAGGCTGTACCAGAGGGGCTCGTTGGCCTCGCGGCCGGCGAAGGCAGACAGGAGAATCAGGGCAATGATGGCCACGCCGTCCTGCACAATGAGGAAGCCCACGGCGATCCGCCCATGCAGCGAATCGATCTCCATCTTGTCGGTCAGGAGCTTGATGATGATGATGGTGCTGGAAAAGGTGAGCGCGATCGCCACATACACCGCCTCAAGCACCGGAAGGCCAAAGGCCAGCACGATGCCAAAGCCTATGACCGAGGTGAAGACCACTTGGCCCAAGCCCGTTGCCAGCGAAACCCGGCCCGTGGTCCTGATCTGGCGAAAATCCAGCTTGAGCCCCACCACGAAGAGCAGCAGGGAGATGCCGATACCCGCCAACAGCTCAATCTGCTCTTGACCGTGGACCAGGTCTAGGCCCCAGGGACCGGCGATGATCCCCAAGGCGATGAAAGAGATAATCAGAGGCTGGCGAAGCTGCAGCCCGATGAAGCCGAGAACGGCGGCAAGCAGGAGAATGAGCGCCGTCTCCTCAAACACGTGGTACATCGTTCACCTTGCCCCCGCTCACGGGCCCGAACTCAGCGTACAGCATGCCGCTCAGGATAATTGCCGCTCCCACCCAAACCTGGGTGGCCCCAGGGAGCCTCAGCGGCGACTCCAACCACCCCAGCGCCGACAGCAGGAGACTCAGCACTCCTGTCATCACCGCAACGGCCAACAACTGTACGAGTGTGAGGCAAAAGACATCACGGTGGGGAGCATATCTCGCCGTCAACAGGATATGGGCGGCAAAAGCCACCGCGCACAGCAGGACCAGTCCATCGTCCAGAGGCTCAAACCGCGCGGTCCCTCCCGACAGCAGGAACAGGCCGGGGGCGGAAGAGAGCCACCGGCAAGAGGACAAGCGCGGCCAACGAGAAGCGGACGGCCAGGAAAGGCATGGTGGAATAGAGAGCAACGGCGTCTTTGACCAGCACGAATGTCCAGCCCCACACGGCCGTGACGCCGATCAGCATGGACTCCGCAAGTACTCTCTTCTGCCTCGCGGTCACTCGCGTCGCGAGCCGGCTGCCTGCAACACTGTGCCTGTCCTACCGGCACTTGGCGTCCCCACAGTCACTCAAGAACTGCTCCGCCTCATAGGGCTGGGTTTCGGGCCGAGGAGCGTGAGCGTGCCATATGCTTCGATTACCGTATCTTCTCCGGGAACGGTGAACGCATCCCCGCCGGACAAGGAGAATGAGCGTACGCGAAGGCAGACCTGAGTCGGCCATTGTCCGCCCCACGGCCGGTCCGACGCCTGTCAACCAAGAGCGACGGAAGACCAGTATACTGACCTGTCTGGTTGCCGTCCTTGAAGGAGCCCCACCATGCCACAGGCGCCTGTCACTCAAGGCGAACACCTCCACCTCACTATATCCGGTCTCGCCTTCGGCGGGCAGGGGATCGCCCGGATTGGAGAGTTCGTGGTCTTCGTTGACGGAGGGCTGCCGGGAGACACAGCACTTGTGCAGGTACGTCGCGTGCGCAAGCGCCACGCGGAGGCGAGGGTGCTGAGCATTGCGTCGCCCTCGCCGGAGAGGACCGCTCCGCGCTGCCCTCATTTCGGCGAATGTGGCGGCTGCCGCTGGCAGATCCTCCGGTACGAGGCTCAGACTCACTACAAAGAACAGCATCTGAGGGAATCACTGGAGCGTCTGGGGGGATTTCGCGACGTCGAGATGAACCCCATCCGGTGCATGGACGACCCCTGGCGATACCGCAACAAAGTCGAGTTCTCTGCTGGAAGGGATGACAAGGGCCTCCCCTCCGTGGGCTTCCACCCGCCCGGTCGTTGGGACAGCATCGTGCCGGTGAGTGGCTGCCTGCTTATCGCCGATGAGATGAACGCGGCCCGCTCGGCAGCAGAAGGATGGCTCAGGGAATCCGGTGCTCCACCCTGGGACCCGCGCCGGCGAAGCGGCTTGGTGCGCAGCATCATCGTGCGACGCTCACACGCCCTGGGGGAGGTGCTGGTGGGCGTGGTGGCAGCCGGGCCCGGGCTGCCGGATGAGAGCGGCCTGGTGCAGGGACTGATACAGCAGGTGCCGGGGCTCACGGGCGTCGTGCAGGTGGAAGTGATTGCGCAGCCCCGGCAGGCCACTGCCACACGCCTGAGGACCCTGTGGGGGAGCAATGGGATCAGGGAGCGACTGGATGGCCTCGAACTGGGCATCTCGCTCGAAGCCTTCTTCCAGACAAACACCACCATGGCGGAAGTCCTCTACGGCGCGGCGGCGGATGCAGCCGGCGCAGCCCCCCACACCGTGATATGGGACCTTTACTCGGGTATCGGCTCCATTGCCCTGTACATGGCCCGCGGCGCCGGCTCGGTGTTGGGCGTGGAGGTGAACGAGGCAGCAGTGCGAGACGCACGGCGAAACTCCGCACGCAACGGCATAGAGGGTGCGGTCTTTCTCCGTGGTGATGTGAGGAAGACGCTGAAGGCCATCCTGGAGGCCAGGATCGATCTGCCCCAGACTCTGCGAAACCCTTCAGCCGTGGTGCTGGACCCCCCTCGCGGCGGCCTCGCCAAGAAAGTGGTGGCTCGGGTGGCACGGGTGGGACCGGAACGGGTGGCCTACGTCTCCTGCAATCCCTCCACTATGGCCCACGATCTCACCCTGTTCGCCGAAAACGGGTACGAGCTCCGGCATGTCACTCCCGTGGACATGTTCCCGCACACCCCCCACATCGAGTGCGTGGCCCTCTTGTCGCGTGGAGGGGGTCAGGGGACATGAACACCACGCCATTCGCCGATCCGGAAACCGGCGAGATACCAACCTCGCTGCTCGCCCCTCTACACCAGATCAGAGGGTTGCGGCAGATGCTGGTCATGTACAGCTGCGGCATCCGTGAGGTGCAGACCAAACTGGAGATACTCAACGACGAGTTTCAGGTCAAGCGTCACCGCAGCCCCATCGAGTCCATCAAGAGCCGGGTGAAGGAGCCGGAGAGTATCGCCAGGAAGCTGCATCGCAGAGGATTGGAGATGTCAGCCGAATCCATCGTGGCGAATCTCAATGACGTAGCGGGGATCCGGGTGGTCTGCCCCTTCATCAAGGACATCTACTTCGTTGCCAATACCCTTCTGGCGCAGGATGACATCACGCTTTCTGAGCGCAAGGACTACATCGCGGAGCCCAAAGCCAACGGCTATCGCAGCCTGCACCTCGTAGTGGAAGTGCCGGTCTTCTTCTCGGACCGAAAGCAGCCGGTGCGGGTGGAAGTGCAGATCCGCACTATCGCCATGGACTTCTGGGCCAGTCTCGAGCACGAGATCCGCTACAAGAAGAAGGACCTCCCCAACTCCGACGCCGTCGCCCAAGATCTGAGGGAGTGCGCGGAGATCATCTCGCAGACGGACCTGCGGATGCAGGAGATCCATCGCCTTCTGGGACCGTCAACACTGGAAGGGCCGCCCGCCGCCGACGGAGCCGGTCAGGCACAGAGCTAGTACGGCGGCTCATCCTTGAACCAGTCGCCCAGCGTGCGGAAGGCACGCCAAAAGGCGATCTTGGCCCGGCGATCATCCAGCGCCTCGTCGATGTCGGGAGTGACAAGTGCCGAGCAGAACTGGGAGAACTCCTGAATCTCGCCCGGACACCACTCCAGTTCCTTCTGGCCGGCCACCAGGTTCCCGTTCAGCACCTCCAGCACCCTCTCCCCCATAACCACCATCATCTTGGGCTGAGTGATGAGGAACTCCTCGTGGAAGAAGACGGGACAGTTGGCCTGCCCCTGCTCCGTGGGAACGCCCGCGCACTTGATCATGTTGGTCCCGTAGAGCAACAAGGGATCAACGTTCAGGCGTTCCACGCTCTTCAGGATCGCCGCTCCGGCCCGCCCAAAGAAGGACACCCCCTCACTGACCTCGAGATAGCGGGGGGAGTGCTTGAGCAGGAACACGTCGGCAAGTGGGTGCCCCGAACCCACCGTGGGCAGGAAGTCACCGCGCCGACAGCGGCGACACACGGATATGCGGCTGTTCAGATCATTGTTCTCGGAGATGGCCCGCTGTTCCAGGCGCTGGTATATCTCGTTGGCCTGCTCAACCGTGGGGTCCAACTTCTTCTTGCCTGACCTTGCCTGCATGATCCTCCCGTACCCGGTTCTTCGCCCGGCAAGAACTTATTGGCCAGAGCGCATGAGAATCCTCCGGCGCAGCCCACTCGCATGCGCGTCGCCGGTCCGCCCCTATGCTCTGGGCAAGACCCTGTCGAGCGTGGTCTGGAGGCGCTTGAGGGCCGTCAGATACACCACGCTCTTGCGGTTAGCGAGAATATCGGCCTCACGGAGGCTTTCCATGAAGTCCTCGGGGCCCACGAACTGACGCATGCTCACCATGGCCGTCCCGATGCCTTGGAGCACGTGCGCGTCACTGCCCGCGCCCGCCACCATGTTGTACTTGGCCGCAAAGCGTTCCGCCCGTACGTTGAAGTGATCGAAGGCCAAGCGGGCATTGAAGGCTTCCACGATGTCGATCCGGTGCGCGTTGTCCGCCAGAGAACGGTACGAGGGAGTGGTGTGCAGACCGTCGAAGGGATGGGGGATGCACACCAAGCCTCCCTGCCCCTTGATCCGGGACAGCGTCTCCTCGAAGGTGAGACCGGCCGGAATCTCGTCTTCCAGGAACAGGCCCATGACCTCACCCTGCAGGGTCTTGATCTCCTCCGCCACGATGATGATGAGATCGCCGGCCAGTTCACGGGCCTTCAGCGCCCCACGGATGGTGTTGTGGTCGGCGATGGCCAGGGCACCCAGTCCCACTTCGCGGGCGGTGGCCAGCACTGCCTCCACCGGACTGGCAGAATCCGCCGAATAGGAGGTGTGCACATGCAGGTCAGCCAGGATTCGTCCCGCGGCGTCCCTCACCGGCCGCATGCCCTTCGCCGCCGCCACAGGGCGGGTCACAGTGGTGGCCCGCGGTTGACGGGAGGCCGCCGCCACACGGTACTCGGTGAGCACGCGGTCCATGTGCGCCTCCTGCCGCAGCGTCGCCCCTGGCCGGCGTGCGATCCGGGGAGCGATCAGCGCGCCTTCCAGCGCAGCGCTGAGAGTCTCCTCGCGGTCGGGCGAGAAGAAGAACGCCCCCTCCCCCAGAAGATCCCGCAAAACGGGGATCTCGGGCGCCACCACGGACACGCCCGCCTCCGCGGCCTCGGCGCATGCTTCAGACAGCCACTCGCCTCCCAGGAACGGCAGCACGAGCGTGTGTGCCCCCGCATAGAGCGCGGCCAGTTGCGGAAGGTTGTTGAAGGGGCGCACCTCCACCCTTCCGGACAGCGCGCGAGGTATCGACCGGAGCGGCCAGGCGGCCGCGGAGGGCCCGTGCACCCCTATGAGCAACCGACTGCCCCGCGGCAGCGACCCTGCCCTCAGGGCGCGGAGCAACAGGCGCAACGAGCGGCGCTCATCGCCACGATACAAATAGAGAAACTCAGCCACCGTGGCCGGCGAGTACGCAGGGGACTCGCAACCGGAAGCAAGAGCAGACGCTGAGCCCAGAAGCGTACGCGGAGGGATGACCTGGTAGTCTCCTCCAAAGAAGTCATGCATGGTGGCGGACGCCTGGTCGGTGAAGACCACCCTGCGGTCAATCTGCGGATAGAAGCGCTGGAGGATCGGCCGCCCCCATTCGTAGGCCAAGAGCCCCAGTGGGGTCAGGTGGAACGTGGCCACCACCGGATTCCGTGCCAAGCGCAGTGCTCCGAAGCTCAAGGAGGGGGCGGCAGGCTCGTGGACGTGAACCACGTCAAACAACCCGGCAGACAACAGCCGATCCATGCGCGACGCGATATCGCCGGGCAGGCCGACGCTGGTCACAGCCCGGTTGACGCGCAGGGGGACCGTACGCCCCACGGTGATGACAGGGACGCCGTCATCAGGGCTGAGCGGGCCCAGTTCGGGGAGCGGACACAGATCGGGGGGCACCCGGCCACTCTCCATGTAGTGCCCGAGGAGCTCGGCCACCGATCCCATGCGCCGCAAGAGAGGACGCATGCGACGCGTCTCCGGTGGATACGAGGAGGAGGCAAGGATCAGCGGGCGGTGACCCGCAGCTTTGAGCGCGAGAGCCAGACCGGCCACGTGGTGGTTGACCGCCCCGGGGACACCCCAGTCGAAGGGGGTGACCAGCGCAACGCGCAGGCTGCTTGATTCTTCTGGCATGCTGCTTGTGGGCGGCAACACCCTCGACCGGCCTGTGTGTGGCGGCCGGCCCCGGCTCAGCCGAGGCCGGCCACGCTCTTCTTACTCCAGTTCCCCTCGAGCGTTGCCGCCGGCGATGTAGTTCTCCGTCTTGACGCGGGCATCAGCGTCGCTGTACTGCTCCGGCGGGGACTTCATGAAGTACGAGGCGGGAGCGAACAACGCTCCAGCCATGCCGCGATCCAGCGCCAACTTGGCACAGCGCACGGCATCGATCACAATGCCGGCGGAGTTGGGCGAGTCCCACACCTCCATCTTCAGTTCCACGTTCAGCGGAACATCCCCAAATGTCCGGCCCTCCATGCGGATGTAGGCCCATTTGCGATCATCGAGCCACTCCACGTAGTCAGAAGGCCCAATGTGGATGTTCTTCTTGCCGATGTCGTAGTCCAGCTGCGAAGTCACGGAGTTGGTCTTGGAGATCTTCTTGCTCTCCAAACGCTCACGCTCCAGCATGTTGAGGAAGTCCGTGTTGCCGCCCACGTTGAGCTGACTGGTCCTCTCCAGACGCACACCGCGCTCCCGGAACAGACGGGAGAGCACCCGGTGAGTGATGGTGGCCCCGACCTGGGACTTGATGTCGTCACCGATCAGGGGCAGACCGCGCTCCTCAAAGCGACTCTGCCAATATGGCTCGCGGCAAATGAACACCGGGATGCAGTTCACAAAGGCGCACCCCGCATCCAGAATCTGCTCCACGTACCATTTGGTAGCCATCTCACTGCCCACGGGCAGGTAGCTCACCACCACGTCGGTTTTGGTCTCCTTGAGGATCCCCACGATATCGTCGGTGGAACCGGGGGCCTTCTCGATGACCTGCGACAGATACTTGCCCAGGCCGTCATGGGTCATCCCGCGGTGGACACGAATACCCATGGGCGGCACATCAGTGAACTTGTACGTGTTGTTGAGGCTGGCGAAGATGGCCTCGGATAGATCCTTGCCCACCTTCTTCTTGTCCACATCAAATGCGGCGGTGAACTCGATGTCCGAGATGTGGTAGCCACCTAGGTTGACGTGCATGAGACCGGGGACGAATTCGTCCTCCCGGGCTTCCCGGTAGTAATGGACCCCCTGCACGAAGGAAGAAGCGCAGTTTCCCACGCCGATGATTGCCACCCGAACTTTGCCGTCCAACCGCTGCCTCCTTAAGGCTTACGCTCCGTCTGCGCCGCTACCACGCAGCTGGCGATACGTGTGCACCACTCGCTGCACCACCGTGACCAAAGTGAGCACGACCAGTATATAGATGACATAGGGCAGGAGCACGCTGAAAAAGAGCCCAAGCGCAATAAAGACGATGCGCTCCGGCCGGCTCATCACCCCTACCTTGCACTCAAGCCCCAGTCCCTCGGCGCGGGCCCGCGTGTAGCTGACCAACAGCGAACCAAGCAACGCAACCACCACCAGCGCCGCGTTCCAGGATTGACCCGCCTCCGCGAAATAGTACGCGATGCCCGCCAACATGACGCCTTCCGAGACCCGGTCCAACGTGGAATCCAGGAAAGCCCCGAACGGCGTGACCAGCCCCGACTGACGGGCCAGAGCCCCGTCGATGAGATCAAAACAGCCGGCAACAAGAAAAACAATCCCGGCCGCCACCAGCCTGTCCGCGAACACCAGACCTGCGGCCACCACGTTGAGCAGGGTGCCCGCAACCGTGACCTGATTGGGCGTGACACGAAGGCGTTGCAGCCCGCGCGTCAGCGGCCCGAAGAGCCGACGCATGGCTACGCCGATGGATTCTCGAACGCTTTCAACTAGTTTCATGCGAGCAACCGGGCCACGACGCGGTTGATTCTACCTCACAGCTCAGTCGACCGCGACGGATCATGCGCCGCTTCTCCCGGGGCAGGTCCTTCGGAGCGCACCTCCATCGACAGCACGGCGACGCCGTCATCGCCTATCCAGGGCGCCCGAGACAGCCTGAACTGGTAGAAGTCCAGAGTGTGCCTCAGCATGGCCATCAAAGGGAGGACGGCCAGCATCCCCAGTATCCCCGCGATCTGAGCCCCGGCCAGCACCACAAAGATAACGAAGAGAGGGTGTATACGCAGCGTGCTCCCCATGATATTGGGCACCAGGATGTGGTTCTCCAGCTGCTGTACGCCAAGGTAGATCAGCGCCACCCAGAGGGCGGCGCCCGGTGAGTGGAACAGAGCCAGGATGACCGCCGGAAGCGCCCCGATCCAGGGCCCCACGTAGGGGATCAACTCGGTGATGCCGGCCCATACGCCGAAGAGAAGCGCGTAGGGGCTCCCTTCCGGCCAGATGTTGACCACCTTCCAGCCCAGCACCCAGACACCCAGACCACAGGCCAGACCAACGCTTACGCCCAGCAACGTCTGCCCCTTCACGAAACGCGTGAAGGACCACTGGAGCCCCGTGAGGTATTCGGCCGACTTCTCCTTTCCCCCCGGCCACACGCGAGTCAGCCAACGGAAGATGCGAGAGCCGTCCACAAGCATGTAGAAGCTGATGACGATGACCATGAAGAAGTCGGCCAGACCCCCGGCCAACCCTACCCCCACGTCGAACACGGTTCCGAACAAGGAGATGCTGCCCAGCCATCCTCCAAACTGATCCACAAGGTCTTGCAGGTCCACGGTGAACCCGCGGGCCGCAAGAGTGCCCTCCAACGTACCCAACCAGCCGCGCAGCCCTGCCTCGAATTCCGGCAGGCGCGAAAGAAGGTTGTTGAACTGCGTGATGAGAACCGGACCGGCGAAGACCACGACCAAGGCCACAGCTGCCACAAACGACAAGTAGACAAAAGCAGCGCTGAGCGCTCGCGGTATCCTCAGGCGCTTGAGCGCGACGACGACTGGATTCAGCAGCAGCGCGATCAGGCCGGCCATGAGGAAGATGAGGATGGCATGCCCCATGGAGCGCGCCACCACGTACCCCAGGATCGCCACCACCGGAATCAGACCCAGCTGCACCCAACGTGGGATATGAACGCGCACGCCCTCTCCCTACCCCCGATTAGCCCTGAACAGATCATACATGTCCATGCGACCCACCCGGATCATTGGCAGCAACAAGGCAGGGTGGTAAGCTGCGGCTGATGCCAACGGCACTTACCAACAGGGAAGCTCTGCGTCGCAAGCGCAGGGGGAGAGAAGTGCGCAGACGCCGGCTCCGACTGCTGGGTTTGGTGACGCTCCTTGTCATTGCCGTCGTCTCCTGGGTGGTCGTGGCCTGGGCGCGAGACGACGTTGACGCCTCCTCCCCCGCCGCGGGCACAGATGCTACCGCACTCCCTGTGGCCAGTGGAGTGACTGCTCATCCCGTGTTCGGCAGGATCAATGACAAGAACCTGGTCCTGCCCGTGGACGCGGAAGCGGTCAGCATCATCGCCTACCACTCCGTCAACCACGAAGGATCCGTCGCGCTGTCCCCGTTGGGGGAACGGGTGGACGGCAATCTGGTGGCACGCGGGGTGGAGAGAGTCATCGCCGGCCCCGCTGATATCCGGTACCACGTTCTGGAGAGCAGGGGGCGGGTGGTGACGGAGACCGGAGCGGTGGATATAGGCGCGCCCGTGGGAAGCCCGATAACCAGCCCTGTCACCGGCGAAGTGACCAGCGTGAAGGCATACAAGCTCTATGGGAAGTACGACGACTACCAGGTGGACATACGTCCCAAGTCGGAGAGCGATGTGATTGTCTCGCTGTTGCTGGTGGCTGATCCCCGCGTGCACATCAACCAGACAGTGGAAGCGGGCAAGACCGTGATCGGTGCGGTGCGAGAGCCCATCCCAGAACTGGCCGAGCGCCTTACCTCCCTGACGGGGGACTCCGGGAGCCACGTGCATCTACAGGTCACCTCCAGCCCCGCCCCGCTCGATTAGGCATACGAGCGGCAGACTCGGCTGTCCTTCGCGTCCCTTTCGAACTTCCACCCGCAAAGCCGCCCGTGACCCAGGATCTCTCCATCCGCCCCGGCCTGGCAATCCCTGGCGAGGAACTGACATTCACCACTTCCCGCTCAAGCGGGCCAGGTGGGCAGCACGTCAACAAGACCAGCACCCGCGTCACTCTCGCCTTCAGTATTGAACGGTCTCCCTCCCTGAGCTCATACCAGAAGGCACTCCTCAAGGAGCGCCTGGGATCCCGCATCAACGCGGAAGGCATCTTGCGAGTCGTTGCCGGGCGGCAGCGAAGCCAGTTGGCGAACCACCACGCGGCTGTGGCCCGCTTTGTCCAATTGCTGCAGGACGCGCTGCAAGAGGAACCCGAGCGTGTGGCGACCAAGCCAACGGCCGCCGCACGCGAGCGACGACTCAGCAGCAAGAGGCGCCGCGCCCGAGTGAAACGCGAACGCGGGCCGGCGAGCCTCCCGGAGGACTAGACGCCCGCCGCACAGGCGTCCGTCGTGGCAGCCACTCCTTCACGGTTGCAGTCGATGACAGCATCGCGGTAGTCATCGAACCACGTGGCCTCTGGATTCCGCCGGTACGCCAGGAGTCTACCGATCCTGGCGGGATCCGCCGCCCTGTGAAACCTGAAGTAGACCATTTCCGGATCAACGGCCGGTACCTCGATCTTGCCGTCCACGTGCGACATGGCCGGCCGTGCTCGCTTTCCCAAGCCCGAGCACTGCATCCGCGCCAGCTCTGCCACAGGGCATCAAGGACATACGCCCCGCCCAGGGGGCGGGACTCGGTGAAGGTGAAGTCGGGGAGAGAGGGGGCAGGCACTTCCGCCTCCCCCGGGTGCAGATACCGACCGATGGAGCGGAC
>JAAYAL010000051.1 GCA_012719395.1 Gaiellales bacterium
CTGCCAGCGAGGTGAAGACCACCTGCTCGGCGTGGAGACCCGCCATCACCCCCACCGTACCGCGGGCCAGCGCCTGCACCGCCCCCGCACCCAGACGGCTGGCCACGATGCGGTCCCGCGCAGACGGATGCCCACCGCGTTGGATGTAGCCCAGCACCGTCCGCCGCACCTCGTGGCCGGATGACGAGGAAGCCAAGGAGGCGGCCACGTCGTCGGCAGTGCAGCAACCTTCGGCCACGATAATGATGGTGTGCAGCTTGCCCCGCCAATGATCGTAGGAAACATGCTCGGCGGCCATTTCCACCTCCCCCGGTGCCTCGGGGATGATGACATAGTCACCCCCGCCGCCGATGGCGGCGTTGACCGCCAGCTCCCCTGAATCGCGACCCATCACCTCCACCACAAAGACACGATCGTGCGCGGAAGCCGTATCGCGGATCTTGGAGACGGCATCCAGGATGGTGTTCAGCGCCGTGTCAAAGCCGATGGTTATCTCGGTACCGAAGATATCGTTATCAATAGTGCTGGGAATGCCCACCACCGGGAAACCAAGCTCGTGGAGGGTCAGAGCAGCCCGCATGGAGCCGTCACCCCCGATGATGGCGAGACTGTCAACATCCGCCGCCGCTAGGGCGTCCAGAGCGAGCTGTGGCCCGCCTTCCTGGCGAAAACGAGAGGAGCGACCGGTGCCGAGGAAGGTACCGCCTTGGTCCAGGACGCCACCCACCCCTCGAGGAGTGAGCTCCACGTAGTCGGACTTGAAAATGCCGTCCAGGCCGTGCCGGAAACCGACAACGCGCGCGCCCAGGGCGAAGCCCTGCCGGGCCACCGCCCGGATGGCCGCGTTCATCCCCGGCGAGTCTCCTCCGCTGGTGAGCACTCCTATGTTCACTACCACCAATCCTTTCGGCGGAAATAGGCCAGCATGGCCATGGGCGTGGCCAGCATGACGGCGATCACCCCGGCCAGCAGGGCGGGGCTGTGGAAAGGCAGCGCCGCGAAGTTCATCCCGAAGAAGCCGGTGAGGAAGGTAAGGGGCATGAACACCGTGGCCACCACCGTGAGGCGCTTCATGATCTCCCCCAGCCGGTTGGACACGCTGGTGAGATAGAGGTCCAACGCCGACGAGAGCACGTCCCGGTAGGTGTCCAGGAGCTCGATGAGGCGCAGGACGTCATCGTGGAGGTCCCGGAAGTAGACCTCCGACTCGCGATCCACCAGAGACAGTTCCAGAGCGTCCATCTTCTGCAGAGCATCGCGCAGAGGCGCCACCCGCCGCCGTAATTCCACTAGGTCACGCTTGAGCGAGAAAAGCCCCTGCATGCCCACCTGACGATCGGCCAGCACCACCATGTCTTCCAGGGCATCCACCCGGTCGTCCAGCTCATCCATCACCGGGTACAGCGTCTCCACCGCCCATTCCATGGCGAAGAAGAGCATGAAGGAGGCGCCGCGCCCTCGGGAGAACACCTGACGCTGGATGCGCTCCTGGATGGCCAGGTAATCGCGTTCCAGGATATCGCCCACGGTGATCAGCCAACGCGGGCCCAGAAAGGCACGAATGTCCTCCAGCGCCGGCAGGCCGTCTTCGAGGGGTGAGGTGACTGAGCCGGGCGACGTCCCGGCCGGCTGTTCTTCCCGCGGCGTCCCCCCGCCCGCCACCTCCCACGCGGCATCGACCATCTCCCCGCACTGCGTCCCCGGGCGGTCCACGGCAAAGAAGGACACGTAGACGTGATCCGCGTACTCCTCCACGCGAGGCCGCTCCGGGCCCTCGCGCAGGCTGTCCACGGCCACATCCGAGAGACCGAAGGCATCGAGGGCCTGCAGCACCTGCTCATGGGTGCCGGCATGGATCCAGGTGAGCGGCGCCTCCGCCCGGCGCAGGCCGGCCAGTGCGGCGGCGGCCGGCCGGTCCTCCGGCCGGCCGCCCTCCTCATACACGCGTACCAGCGCCTCCGCCATGGTCACCCGCGTTGCCCCTGATGCCCGGCTACGGGACCAAGAGCACCGGAGTGGGAAGGTCCCGCATGAGTTGCTCGGCAGAGCTGCCCAGAATGAGCCGATGCAGGATGGAGTAGCCCTTCCTGCCGATCACCGTCAGATCAATCGACTCGGCCTCCACCTCCTCCGCAGCCCGCACTTCGATGGGGCCCTGCACTTGGCGAAAGACGGCAGCCACCTCCACTGCCTCCAAGTACTTCCTGGCTTCCTGCTGTACGGCCTCCGCCTGCTCCGGCAAACCGGCCGAGGTCATCACCTTGACCGGCACCTTGAGATGTGCGGCCATATCCGCGGTCAGTTTCAGCGCCTGATTGGCCGGGTGGCTGCCGTCGTAGAGAAGCAGGAAGGAGCGAAGAGGACGGTACTCCTCGTCGGCAAGCAGCACCGGCGTGGTGGCGCGGCGGACAAGCTCCTCAGTGACTGTGCCCAGCATGTCCTTGCCCCAGCGGGCGTGCTCGCCCCGCTTGCCGATCACGATGAGGTCGTGGGCATCCCCCAGTTCGGCCAGCACCTCTCCCGGGACTCCCTCCTCCAACCGCGTCTCCACCTTGACTCCCCTGTCCTCCGCCGCCAAACGGGCCTCTTCCAGCACACGTTCCGCCTTCACCCGGAAGCTCTCCAGCAGCTCCACGGGGAACTGGGCCGGTGGGATGGTCTCAAAGGGATAGGCGTAGTCCAGATAGGGAGGCATCTCCAGCAGGCGGACGTCGAGCACATTCACCGCGGTGAGACGAGCGCCGTAGGTTGCAGCCAACTCCAAGGCGTGCTCCCGCGCCGCCGAGGAGTGCTTCGAAGCATCTGCCGCCAGCAGGATGGACTTGATCATGCGTACCTCCCGTATGTCAGTGTCCTGGGAACACGGAAGACAGGCGCTCAGGAGCCGAGCGGCAGCCTCCGGTCCGTGAAGCAACTGTGCGTCCCCGTGTGGCAGGCAGGGCCGGTTTGCTGCACCACAGCCAGCAAGGTGTCCCCGTCACAATCATAAGCGAGGCTGACCACTCTCTGCAGGTGCCCGGAGGTGGCGCCCTTGTTCCAGAGCTCCTGGCGTGAGCGGCTCCAGAACCAGGTGTACCCCGTCTCCAGCGTCAGGTTCAGCGACTCCTGGTTCATGTACGCCAGCATGAGCACCTCTCCGCCGCCCTCTTCCTGGACCACACAGGGCACCAGGCCGGAATGGTCAAAGCGAATCATGGAGATGTCTGCCGTCATGCCAACCTGCCTTCCCGGACGTATGGACGAGAGAGCATAACAGCATGGCGTATGATTGTGCACATGCACGGCACCGCCGAAATGATCTTCACCGGGGACGAGCTTCTCCGAGGGGACATCGTCAACTCCAATCAGGCCTTCCTGGGCGAAGCACTGCTGCGAGCCGGTCTTTTCGCCACACACTCACTCTGCGTGGCGGACAGCCTGGACCTGATCGCCCACGCCGTGGAGGAGGCGCTGGCCAGGCAGCCGGACGTGCTCCTGCTGTCAGGGGGCCTGGGGCCCACAGAGGACGACCTCACGCGCGAAGCGGTGGCGCAGGCCCTGGGGCTGGAGCTGGTACACCACGAGGAGTTGCTCGAACAGGTGGCCGCCCGCTTCCAGACCTTCAACATGAGCATGCCGCCTTCCAACCTCAAGCAGGCCCTGCTGCCCCACGGCGCCCACGCGTTGCCCTTCACCGGCACCGCTCCCGGCTTCTGGCTGGCGGCGGACGATACCATCATCGCCGCGCTACCGGGCGTCCCGCGCGAGCTGCACGTCATGTGGGACAAGGAACTGGCGCCCCTCCTGCGGCAGAGACTGGACACCACCACCGGCGTGGAGGTGCGGCGGCTGCGCGTGGCGGGGATGGGGGAAGGCACGCTGGCCGAAGCCCTGCGCGGGCTGTCCTGGAAAGGCGGAGACGTAGAGATCGGCACCAGGGCGGGAGCGGAGGGCATCACCCTTGTCCTGCGCTGCGCCACCGGGCCGGAAGCACATGCCCATCTAGACACGGCCGAACACGAGGTGCGTCGTATCCTGGGCCGCAAGATCTTCGGCACCGGTAACGCGGACATGGCCGAGGCGGTGGGGCATCTGCTGCGTGCCCACGGGCTCACGGCCGCCACCGCCGAATCGTGTAGTGGTGGGCTGATCGCCAAGCGCTTCACCGACGTCGCCGGTTCAAGCGACTACTTCCAGGGCGGTGTGGTCTCCTACAGCAACCAGGCCAAGATCGATCTCCTGGGCGTGGAGGAGGAGTTGTTACAGCGGCACGGCGCGGTCAGCCCGGAGGTGGCGGCGGCCATGGCCCGAGGCGCAGCCGAACGCCTGCATGCGGACTGCGCCGTTTCCACCACGGGGATTGCAGGGCCGGGGGGAGGAAGCGAGGAGAAGCCGGTTGGGCTGGTGTACGTCGCCACCGCGGTGCACGGTGATGTGGAGACGGCACGCTACCTCATGTTCCGCACCCGACAGGAGATCCGCACACGAACGGCGCAGACGGCATTGGATCTCCTGCGCCTCCGCCTGTTGACACTGGGAACCACCACGTAGGCCGGCAGAGGCCCGGGGCCGCCAGGCGTCTACGGCTTGCGGGGCTTGCAGAGGATCTCCAGCACGCGCAGTTCGAACAGCGTCTGAGTGTGACTGGGGTGAAGCACCAGTGCCGTGTCCAGCCCGCGCCCGGTCCCCCCACAGGAGATGACTTCCTCGTGCACGGAGATGAGACCGGCGTCGGCCGCCATGAGCGAGCACTCGATCGCCACCTTGGTCCCCTGCCCGAACAGGCGCAGAGTCTGCGCGATGATCTCGTCCGCTTGGTAGGTGGAGAACTGCCGACGGACCGCCCGTCCGGCTCCCCCAAAGGCGTGGGTGGCCGTGAGCACCCGCGCCCCTTTGCTCCTGATCTCCTCCACCACCTGGGCCGGCACCTCCTGCCTCCCCGGTTCCGCAAACCCGGTGGAGTGCGTCACCACTATCACCTTGAGGCCGGCCAGCAGATCCGGCGCCATGACCCCGGTGATCCCACCGGTGGTGGGAACCACTACCTGCGTGATGCCCAAGGTGGCGGCCCGCGCGGCCACCAACCTCAGGACCGCCTCCGTGTTGGTGGTGCCCTGGTGCTCGAAGTAGGTGATGGACGTATCCACGGTTCCTCCTCGCGCCTCCGGAAGGGCGCTCATTCAACTTGACACTCGCGGACTCGACACCCACGGCCGCCACTTGGCCGCCGCATCACCGCCGGGCATCAGCCTCCGATCCCCGGCCCGGCCCAGTCGCCCAAGTCCTCTTCCGTCCTGATCTCCACCCCGACACGCAACAGGCGGGCGGCGGTCACACCGTGCCCGTCCCGTAGCCGATGGCAAAACGACCCATCGTAGGTCCGCCCCACGCCGCAGGAGGGGCTGCGTGCTTTGAGCACGGCGCGGCCGGCCCCCACCAGTTGCGCAATGCGCACGGTCTCCTCCGCCCCGGCCACAAAGCGTGCGGTCACATCCTCGCCGCCCTTGGTGACCACGCGCGCCAGACCGTCCAGCACCTCATCACCGGCGCCGCCCTGGATCTCCGCCGCCGAGCGGGGAGTGGACAGCCCTCCCAGTTGCTCCGGGCAGACCGGCACCAGGCGAAAGCGACGGTCCAAGTGCACGGTCACGCGCGAGTTGTGACCGCCATCCAGCCGACAATCGACCCCTACCAGGCAGGCGCTGACGATGAGCGGCTCCTCAGGCAAGGGCCGGCACCACCTTGGGGACCGGTTTCACCAGGCTGATGGTGACCGCGGCCACGAGACAGAACACCCCCAGGTAGGCGAAGACTCCCGTGTAGCTCCAGCCGCTGCCGTCAAGCAGGAAGCCGCTCAGCGACGGCCCGGCCAGGCCGGAAAAGAAGCCGTAGGCGGTGAAGATCAAACCGAAGATGCTGCCGAAGTGCTTCAACCCGAAGCAGTCCACGGCAAGCGGAGCCGACACGGCAAAGAGTGTCCCAAAGGCGAAGCCGATGACCGCCGCCAAGAAAGCGGCCAATCCCAATGAACCGACGTGGGGCAGAAGGAAGTAGGCGATGCCGGCCAGAGCGAAGGCCGCGGCCATGGTGAGCGTTCGCCGGATGCGGTCTGAGAAGTAGCCGGTAAGGATGCGGCTGAGGCCATTGGTGAGATTGAAGGTGGTGAGGATCACAGCGGCCGATTGCACGGAAAGTCCCAGCGATTGCCCAAAGCCCACCGACAGCACCACCATAGCCACACCGGCCGAGCCCATGGACGCCCAGGTAAGCCAGATGAGCCAGAAGTTGCCGGAGCGCAGAGCTTGGCGCGTGGTGGTGGAAGGCACGGCCGGCGGCGGCGGAGCCGCCCCGGCCGCGGCCGACAGCCGGGTGGGATCAGAGGCCAGCGCGGCAGCCAGCAGCCCGGTGGCCACGGCCAGCACGCCCACCAGGAGGTTCATGGTGCGGTAGCCCAAGCCGTTCAGCATGACATTGAACAAGGGCACCACCAGCGCCGCCGACGAGCCGAACACCAGGTTGACGATGCCGGACACCAGTCCGCGCCGCTGGGGGAACCAACGCTGCACTACAGTCAGCGCCGGCATGTAGGTGAAGCAGGAGGCGGCGCCGTTGAGAAAGCCCCAGGCATAGACCATGCCCATGTTGTCCGCGAAGGCCAGGACCAGGCAGGCGAGCCCGCACAACACCCCGCCGATGGCCATCATGAGCCGCGGCCCCACTCTCTCCTGCCAGCGGCCCACCAGGAACATGAAGATGCCGAGGGAAGCCAGGACAAAGAACATGATGGACCCGGTGGCCCCTTGACCTACGCCGAAGGTCTCACGCCAGTAGGGGCCCATGACCCCCGTGTACCCGAAAGCCAGCGCGCCCGGCCAGAACATGGCCAGGGCCCCTCCCGCCACGGCCCACGGGCCCTGGCTGCCCTTACGCATCAATCCACCCCCGTACTCTCAATAATCCCGCTATTCATGCGTCCCGCAGCAACTGTTCCGTGCCCCGGTCGCCGCGGCCGACGTTGGTCACGTCGGGCCTTTCACTCCTGCGCAGCCTCCTTGGCTCCGCTCTCTTCCTCCTGTTCGCTCAACGCCCTCAGGATCTCCCGTAGCTCCAGAACCTTGGTGCTCAGCGCGGACACCTCGCCTGCCAGCCGTCCGCCCGCCTGAGATACCCGTGACGCTTCTTCCTCCGAGAACTCGTCCTCCTGGATGAGCTCTTCGATCTCGTCCAGGTAGAAGAATGCCTCGTCCAGCTTGAGTTTCACCTTGTCCAGGTTTGCGATGATCCTTTCCACGCCTCCCCTCCAGTGCCTTGTGCCCCTGCCTCCGCAGCCTGATCCTTTCTACCATACTTCAACCACACGCGGCCCGGCCCCGCAAGAAGCCGAGCGCGACCGACCCACCGCGCATAGAATAGGGTCAACCGACAGTTCTCACTCGCATCCAGGAGGCGGCGACGGCCATGGTGAAGCGCACCGTCGAGATCAGCGCCCCGGCCGGGTCCAGTGTGACCGGCGTGGTGACCAACCCGGAGCAATGCCGCCCAGGGGTGACTCCCGGGCTGGTGGTGGCCCACGGCCGCGCCAACGACCTCAGTCAACCGCTTCTGGTGTTCGTGACGGAGTTCTTGGCCAACCAGGAAGTGGCTTCCTCCCTTCGCTTCAACTTCCCCTACGCGGAGCGGGGGAGCGCCACACCGGATCGGCCCGCCGTACTGGAGGCCACTTTCCGTCGTGCCCACGACACCTTGGCCGACGATGCCGTGTGCCCCCCGGGCGCCGTGCTCCTGGGAGGCAAATCCATGGGTGCCCGCATTGCCGCTGAACTGGTCTCCAAGGGGCCGGAGGCGGAGGGGCTGCTCACGGCCGGGCTCATCTTCCTCGGCTTTCCGCTCCATGCCGCCGGCGGCAAGAACAGACCGGGGCTGGAACCGCTACGCCGCATCAACGTCCCCAGCCTGTTTGTGGCCGGCACCCGCGACCCCTTCGCGGACCCCGACCTGCTGCAGCGGACGGTGGCCGGGCTGGACGTTCCCGGCATCCTGCACGTCGTGGAGGGAGCAGATCACTCCTTCCACATGCCGTCGTCCACGCGCGTGCCGCAGGAGGAGGTGTTCCGCGGCATCGCCGAACGCATCGCCGAATTCATTCGTTCTCTGTCAGCCCTGGGATGAGGAGGGGGAAATGGTCCGGCTCGAGTCGATGACCGACGAGGATTTCGCCGACTACCTGCGCTACGCCCGGGCGGCCTATGGCGAAAGCATGGTTCGCAGCGGTTTCTGGCATGCCGGCGAGGCGCCAGAACTGGCGGAGAAGACCATCCGCGACCTACTCACCGAGGGCGTGGACACCCCGGACCATCACTTCTACTCCATTCTGCGAGAAGAGGACGATACCCGCACCGTGGTGGGCTATGCATGGCTGGGCGAGGCGGATCGGGGTCAGGGGCGCTACGCCTACGTTTACGACTTCGTCATCCTGGGCCCCCACCGCCGCCGCGGTTACGGCAAGGCGGCGCTGGCCGCGCTGGAGGAAGTGGTGAGCCGTCTGGGGCTCAACATGATCGTGGCCCACGTTTACTCGGAGAACTTCGTGGCCCGCGCCCTCTACGACACCATCGGCTACACCGTGGACGAGGTGGCCTTGGTCAAGTGCGTGGATTGACGTTCCGGAACAGAGGAACGGGAGTCAATGGAGGTGGGTGACCGGTCGGCCGTCATCGCCGCCCTTTTGGCCACGCTCTTCACTTGGGGAATGACCGCACTGGGCGCAGCCGGGGTGTTCCTCTTCCGCCAGGTCAACCGCCGGGTCATGGACGCCATGCTTGGCTTCGCCGCCGGGGCCATGATCTTCGTGGTGGTGGAGGAGCTGATCCCGGAATCTCAGCAAGCGGGCAACACGGACCTGGCTACCGCCGGCACGCTGGCCGGGTTCGCCATCACGATGGTCCTGGATGTGGCACTGGGCTGAGCGCGGCCGCCGGCGACGCACGCGCACGCCGCCATCACACGGCCCGCGCTACGGCCCCCAAGCTCACTCGTCGCCGAAGCCCTCCAACAAGTCGCCCAGCCAGCTTCCCCGCTTCTTGCGCTTGCGGTAGCCGTCGTGATGGCCGTACTCCTGCTCCCGGTACGCTTCATGACGCGGCTCCTCCCGGTAGCGCGGCTCCTCCCGCCGAGGCTCTTCGCGCCGGGCCCCAGGCATGGTCTCCGCACCAGGCCCGCCCTTCTCCGCCAGGTCGATGACCTTCTCCAGTTCGCCCCTGTCCAACCACACGCCTTTGCAGCCGGGGCAAATGTCCACTTCCACTCCATAGCGCTCAATGGGGCGCAGCTTGTCGCCACAGACCGGGCATTCCATACAAGTTCCTCCTCGGGGTGTGCTCCGGCATTCTCCCATATAGGCCCGAGCGTGGGGGTGCACGGTTCGCCTGGTCGGCCGGCGGGCGCGTGGGCGGCCCGGCGCCAGGCCGTCAGCGATGGACAGCTTCGGCGTAACCCCGGGCCGCCTGGTAGAAGGCACGATCGAAGAAGGAGCCCACCAGCGTGAACAGCTCCAGCATACGGTAGGCATCCACCGGCCGTTCCCAGGCCCCGGCGGCCCGCGCCTGGACCCAGATGATCCGCTTGAGGAGCGACAAACCGCTCAACACCTCATGCAGGGGACATTCCATGGCGCTCATCTCCCGGCCCCAGCGCCGGTAGGCGTTGCGGATCTCCTCCGGCGGCGCCGCACCACGCATCCACCGGCTCAGCCGCTTCACGGCGTTGGTGATGCGCTCCGTGAGCCACACCTGATCAATCTTGGCCAGCGTCTGCGTGCTGGGGTTGGCCGAAACCTCGGCCAGCCACTCCGCGGCCACCTGCGGCGCCTCCTTCTCCAGCATGGCCACCAAGACGGCCGACATCAAGCCTTCCCGTCCACGGCGCAGCCATTCCCCGGAGGACGGCCCGCCTTCCCCGTGCCCTCCGGCACGAACCCAGGGCGCATCGGGTTCCAAGCGACGGAAGGAGTCCTGAATCTCCCACTCCTCCTTGTGGCCGCGCACGTAGGCGGCCACCGCCTTCTCGTTGGCGGCGAAGGCCAGGTCCGGCAGTGCGGCCACAGGGAAGTAGGCCAGAGCCGAGGCGTCATCGCCCGGGCGCTCCACACCCCCGGTCTTCTCCACCTCGAACGTGACCACCAGAATGTCGCCGTAGAAATCACTGTAGGACGAGTCGACGTTGAGTAGGCCGGTGACCCGCGCCTTCACCCCCGCCTCCTCCTCCAATTCGCGCAGTGCGGCATCCTCAATAGTCTCGTTCAGCTCGGCAAAACCAATGGGCAAGCACCACATGCCCTGCTGGGGCGGCTGCCGACGCTTGACCAGCAGCACCTCCCGCCGAGCGTTGACCACCACCGCCGAGGCCACCGGCAAGGGGTTGCGGTAGAAGATGGTCCCACAAACCGTGCAGTACTCGCGCGGCCGCCCACCCTCGTCCAGGACGCCGATAGCCCCGCCGCAATTCGAGCAGTAGGTGGCGGGCTTGGTCATTTCGTACACCAGAAGGCCACGTCGTCCTTGCGAATCTCCAGGCCGGCCCGCACCAGCTCGCGCAACCGCTCCACGTTGACCACGGGCCTGCCTGAATGGGCACCGGAATCCCCCGGCCCTTCCCCCACCAGCATCAGCTTGAAACGCAGGTAGGTGGCGAGGGAGGCGAAGTCGCCCTCGCCGAACCGCAGCGTGTTCTCGTAGAAGACCGACTCCACTTTCGGGAAGTGCGGTCGCAGTGTCTCCAGACCGTTCTCCGCCGAGAACCGACTCACCACCTGCACCAGGGGCGGCCCCTCGTCCTCGCTGATGCCCGCGGCCCGCAGCAGCTCCCGCTGCGAAGCCAGCGTATGGGTCAGCGCCATGAAGCGCCCGCCGGGCTTCAACACCCTCGCCACCTCCGGCACCAGCAAAGGGAAGAAATAGAGCGAGTAACTACAGGCCACTAGATCGAATCTGGCGTCCGGCCAAGGCAGCGTGTGGGTGAGGCCCATATCCACGAAGCGGGCAGAGCGGCCGGTGGACCGTACGCGCCGCAGGAACTCACGACGATTGGCCGAGCAGAGATCCACGCCCCAGACCACGGCTTCCGCGTGCGCCCGCATCGCCAGGCGTTCGGCCATGAAGCCGAAACCACACCCCAAGTCCAAGATGGCCCGCACCTGCGAGAGATCCCGGCCGTCCAGCACGAACTCGCGCACGTCGCGCGGATTGGAGGAGCAGCGTTGAATGATGCCCGAGGCACGCTCGTGGTCGATAGGCTCCTCGTACGACTCGATCAGGCTTCTGGCCATATCTTCATCCTAACCGCCTTCCGGCGCCTGGGCCAGCGGTCGCCCCTCTCCCGCCTTTGTCCACTGCCCGCCCCCTGGCCGCACCGCCTCCCGCGCCGCCCGCGGCCTCGCCCAGCTCGGGTGTGGTAGGCTTCACCCCGTGGTTGCGTGGCTGACGGACTTCCTGGAATCCCTGGGCATCGCCCGGCCCGACGATATCGGCTGGCTGTCTGTCGTCTTCACCTTTTTCTTGGCCGCCATCGCCACCTGGGCCTTCATCCCCCACGTGCGCACCTTCTCACTGAAGGCCGGCTGGGCGGACCAGCCCAACAGCCGGCGCCTCAACCAAGTCCCGGTGCCCAACGCCGGCGGCCTAGCCGTGTTTGCGGGCACGCTGGCCGCCCTCATCCTGGCCACGCTGCTTCGCCCCATCCTCATCGATTGGATCAAAGCGGAGATCCTGACCATCTTGCTGGGAGCTTCGTTGCTGGTGCTCACGGGGTTCATCGACGACCAGTTCGGCCTCCCCCCCCTCTTCCGCTTGGCGGTGCAGGTACTGGCCGCGCTGCTGTTGTTGACGTCGAACATAGAGATCACCGTGTCCTTCGGCGGAGCGGCCGCCCCCTTCATCTCCGGCCTCATCACCGTGCTGTGGGTGGTGGCCATCACCAACGCCATCAACCTGCTCGACGGAGTGGACGGGCTGGCCGGCGGGGTCAGCTTCATTGTGAGCGTGTGCCTGCTGGCCGTGGCCGCCAACGACCTCTTCCTACAGAAGGCGGCCGTCACCATCATCCTCTCGGCCGTGGCGGGAGCGGCGCTGGGCTTCCTCCGGCACAACTTCCACCCCTCCTCCATCATCCTGGGAGACGGCGGCGCCTACTTCCTGGGCTACGTCCTGGCCGCTTCCAGCATGCTGGGGAACGTCAATCTCACCACCGTGTTCGCCCTGCTGCCCACGGTCCTCTTCCTGCTCCTCCCCGTGGCCGACACCGCGCAGGTCATCCTCAGACGGCTGTGGCGCCGCAAGAACCCCCTCTCTACGCCGGGCAAGGACCACCTGCACCACCACCTGCTGCGGCGTGGCGTCTCACAACGCTGGACGGCGCTCATCCTGTGGGCGGTGACGTTGGCCACCAACGTGGTAGCCATGGCCGTGCAGGGCATGTCGGTGGTGGTGATCACCACCACCGCCGTGGGCATCGTGGCACTGCTGGCAGTGGTGGTGTGGCGCAGAGGCCGTTCGCTGGCTCAAGCCATGCGCTGCGCAGAGGCCCCCCCCAGCGAGTAGGCCGCCCCGCTGCGGGGCCCACTTCTACCCCACCACCTGCGCCCTCACCTCGGTGGCGAGCTCGCGGGAGGAGGCCGCGCCACACCCATCCTGCATCTCGTCCTGTACCTCCGCCTTGGCCTCCAGCAGCTCCGCGAGCAGAAGGCGGTGGTTGTTATCCAGCAGCGGGTCCATGTCCACGAGCGTCAGCAGGCTGTCGGCCGCCAGCAGAGCGGCCAACTCTGGATTCAGGCCCAAGATGCCGGCCACGGCGCGGTTGAGCAACTCCAGCGCCCGCTCGTGCCGGCGGGTCTGCCGCAGACCGGCCAGCTCGGCCAGGACCTCCCCCACCTCCTGGAAGATCCGGACCAGATAGTCCTTGCGCTGGAACTCCACGGCCTGGGCCCACGTCCCCGGCTATGCCGAGATCATCTCGAGGAGCACCCGGGCTGCCTCCTGCGGGCCCTGCATCTCCATGCCCGGCACGCCCAAACGCGTGCGCAGCTGGCCCACGAAGATCCCGCGGGCGAAGGCCGCCTCAAACACGCGTTGGGCCAAGGACTCGTGCAGGTCGCGGTACTGGGGCGGGCCGAAGATGTTGGCGAAGTAGCTGTGCACCAACCCCGTAGCCGTGGTGGTTCCCTTTGCCATGGCCGCGCCGGCGCGGAAGACGTCCAGGGCCTGGTCCACCGTCTCCAATCGCTCCACCACCGGCCGCTCGGCGTCCACGGCCTCGTAATTGTTGGCGTAGAGCAGGAAATCCACCGGATAGCCCTGCAGCACGTCGTGGAGGGTGGTCACCGGCAGCACCACGCGGGCGTTCACCTTCTGCGGGCTCATGATGACCGCGCGGTCGATCTGGCCAAAGGCGTAACCGCCGCCCAGATCGTCCAGGCGCACGAAGGCACCGATCTCCGTGCCGTAGCCCAGCACCCGGCCCTCGTCGTCCACCTCCAGTGAACCCATATCGTCCGCCACTATCCGCATGTCCCGGATAAACTCGCTGCCCAGACTGCGGAAGGCCTCCAACGATTCCGACTTGCCGGTGGCCGTGTCCCCCAGGATCAGCACCGTGGCTTCCTGCCCGCTCTTGAGCACCACCCGCACCATGGCGCCGTGGAAAGGCATGAGGCCGCGCTTCATGGCCACGATATTGTGCAGCGTGAGGATCATCTTCTTGAGGTAGCCGAAGTACCCAAAACGATCCTCGGCCGAGATGGCAGCGGCAAGCAGACCGGTCTCCTCGTCGTCGTGGAAGACGGTGGGGAGATCGCCCAGCTGCCACATGGTCTCCGGGGCCGCCCCATACACGAAGACCGCATCCGGCCCGGCCGCCACCTGTTCGTCCGAGGCAAGTTCGAACAGGTTGGCCAACGAGCAGCCCAGCCCTATGAAACTCTGGTGGAAGTAGGTGTTGATGAGCAGGGGCCCCACCGCCGCCGGGTAGCACAGCCACTCCTGGCTGCTGAGGCGCAGGTCGGCCAGCGGGTTGCGATCTACGCGCTGGAACTGCCCGGTACGGGTATTGGTGGGCGGATCAATGATCATGGGTGGCGCGATCCACACGTGACGGATGAAGGGGACCGCCCCCAAGGTCTCCTGGTACACGGGAGGCAGGGGGCAATCCACGTGCACCGCGATGAGGCCCACATCGCAGCCCGCCGCCACCTGCCGGTAGATGCGGGGGTGGTTGCCGGTGATGTTCTCGCACACGTCGCGGTAGTAGGAGCGAACGGTATGGGTAAGGCTTTCGATGGTGGAGTTGAACGCGCGGTAGGGCCGGCGCTCCCAGCCGGTGGGGCCAGGCGGGGAATGGAGGATCATGAAACGGTCGAAGGCACGCCAGTAGTCATAGAGTCCTTCGGCGAACTCGTAGAGGGCACGACGACCGGCCGGGTTGAGCAGGCCGGCGGCCAGGCGCCGAGCGCCTGGAGTGGCGCACTGCGGCTCCGCTGGATCCATCTCCCCGCTGCCGGCCGGGGTCTCCGCCACGGGCGCGGACGGTACCCCGCCGGCCACCTCATCCAGCGTCTGCGCCCCCAGCGCGGACAGGAGGGAAATGAGATCCGACTCCGCATCGCAGGCCTGGGTGGTACTGGGGGCGTCAGAAAGACCCAGAGGCGCCAGCAGCGGCGACTCCTGCCGGCGCAGCTGCGTCAGGTAGAGACGAACCGCACCTTGAAAGACCGCGCTGGCGGACAACTCCGCCGTCGTGGAGCAAATGGCGCCATCGGTGTGAATGATGATCTGGTTGCCTTCTTTGAAGGACCGCTTGACCTGCATGCGCCTGGCCTCCACTCCTCGCTCGGGGCATAGTCGCTAAGAAGGATAGTGCATGAACGACCGACCCATCATCCCGGCACCATCGCCCGAGGCTCATCCCCCCCCCAGAGGAGCGGGCGTTGGGAAGAACCCCCTCCAACGTCCGCTCCTCAACACCTCCTTACAGCATCTCCTCCTTACAGCATCTGATGCCCTTCGCGCAGCAACTCCTCCGGTGTTGACGGCGCGTTGCCCTCCAGTTCCTTGAAGACCGGCGCCTCACAGAGACCGCCCAGGTAGCACTTGTCCAGGGGCACGCCCTCCTGGCGGAAGGTCCGTACCATCTTGAGCAGCGGGAAGCAGCCGGCGAAGCCCTTCTCCCGCGCCAGCCTCACGTCATCCATGTTGAGCGTGGCCACCACGTACGAATCCGTCTCGCCCAACTCCTCCACGATCCGGCCCTCCGGGTCGCAGATGCAAGAGTGGCCCATAGCGATGGGCGCCGGGTGGTTGACGGAGACAAAGAAGCACTGGTTCTCGATGGCCCGGGTCTGCACCACCGGCACCAGGTTGCGCACATTCCCGATCCAGTGCGGCTGCAGAGCCGGCTTCAGCAGCAACTCGGCGCCGTTGAGAGCCAGGTTCCGCGCCACCTCCGGCACGTGGGCGTCCGCGCAAATCATGAGCCCCACCGTCCCGATGCCTTCGATGTGGTACACGGGGAACTCGCGACCGGGCTTGGAGGGCTCCATGGGGCGCGGGATGAAGATCTTGCGATACTTCATCACTATCTCGCCCTTGGGTGAGATGAGCATGGCGGCGTTATAGAAACCTTCTTCGTCCGGGACCCTCTCCAGCATAGAGCCGGGCACCAGCCAGATGCCCAGCTCCTGCGCCTTGGCACAGAACAGGTCAGTCATGGGGCCGGGGATGGTCTCCGCCAGTTCGTCCATGTGCAGCGGGTCCATGCCGTCGATGTAGATCTCGGGCGCCACCACCAGGTTGATGTGGGGATTGATGTGGCACATGGTGTCCAGGTAGAAGGCCATCTTGCCCCAGTGCTCGCGCTTGCGGGCCTCCAGGTCAGGATTCGCGCTGGTGGAGGCGATCTGCAGCATCGCCACGTTGAGGTACCGGCTCATTCATTACCCCCTCTGCGTTGTGTATGCTCCCCTGCGGGCCCACGCATCACCGGCGACGCCGTGCCCCTTCGTCCATCCTAATGCATCCCCGCTCTGTTCCGCCCCGCTCTGCTCCGCCGAACGGACCTCTCGTTATCCACCACCACGTGCACCGCCACCGCCCGCAAAGACTGCGGAAGACGCGGCATGGGCGATGCGAAGGCGAGCAGAGACGGGCCCAGAGGCCTCTCCTGCAGCCTCGACCCCGTCCTACACGGAGGGCGGCAGCCTCACCCAGTCCGGCAGGGCGGCCCAGGCATCGCGCAGTAGCCGGCGATTCGTATCGCAGAGCGGGTCGTGCCGCCGCACGAGCGACCAAAAGGCCGGTGAGTGATCCAGGCGCACGGTGTGGCACAGCTCGTGCACCAGCACGGACGCCGTCAGTTCCGGCGCCAGCAGCAGGAGCGCGGCATTCAGGCTGACGTTGCCGCGCCGGGAGCAGCTGCCCCACCTGGTGCGCTGCAGGCGGATGGAAACCTCCCGCACGCTGAAGCCGCCCTCGTCGGCCAACCTCCGCACCCACGGCGCCAGTTCCTCTCGCCCCGCACCCACCAGCCAACGGCGCAGCGCCGTCCGGCAGGCCATGACATCATGGCAGGCGCCACCGAGGACGAGCCGGGGCTCCACTCCCGCCCGGCCGGCCTCTCGATAGGTGACCGTCGCCGCAGGTGATCCGCGATACTCCACCGCCCACCTGCGGCCGATGGCCGCCAGCTCGATGTGCTGCGGCAGCGCGGGCCCACCCATCACACCCCCTTTAACTTCCCCCTGCGCTTCCGCCTGCATCTGCAGCCGCCGCCGGGTACGCTCCACCCAGGCCGCCTTCGGCTCAAGCAGGGGAGGGAGCACTCGTCGATCGAAGCCGCGCGGGACCACCACTTCCACCTCGCCCCGCGCGGAGACTACCAGCCGCACGCGGCGCGCCCGGTCACTCTCCCGGATAGAGTAGTGGAATCCCGTCATGAAGCCCTTTTCGGCACCGGAGCAGGTTCGCCTCGTTCGCAGGGTGGCCCGGCCCACAACGTCCGCCCGGCTCGCCGCTTCCGCCTCGTGCGCCCGGTCACATCCATCAGGTCCGCCGACAGTCTAGCCGGGAACAGGGTTTCACGTTGCATGCCGCGGGGCGGAGTGCGTAGACGTGGCCCGCGCACCCCAGCCAACTACCACCTCCTGTTAAGGCAGCACCGGCCTCAACTCCTTCGGGCTGACCGCCGACGGGAGGCCCGCACTGGCTCCGCAGGGTTTGCGATTGGCGCATGGCCGGGGAGGAGGCAAAGGAGGAGGTGGACGATGAACGACATGGGACGCCCAGAAAGCTACGAGGAGGTCGTGGGACGACTGGCCCCCTGCGGTCTGGACTGCAGCCGCTGCTACGCAAGGGAGGGCGGCGAGGTCCAGGGCGCGGCCGTGGCACTACGGGATGCGCTGGCCGGCTTCGAGCACATGGCTCCCCGCATCGTAGGCCGCTATCCCGCCCTCGAACACTACGATCACTTCCGCGAGGTGTTGGACCTGGCCTGCGGCGGCGGGTGCCCGGACTGCCGCAGCGGCGGCCCGAATCTTCCCTTCTGTGCCGCCCGCACCTGCTTCCGAGAAAAGAGCGTGGATTTCTGCTTCCAGTGTGACGAATACCCCTGTGAGCACAACAACTACCCGGAGAACATGGCCGTGCGCTGGCGCCGCCACAACGACCGTATGCGCGAGGTGGGCGCGGTGCAGTTCTACAGGGAACAGCGCCGCCTGCCGCGCTACGAGTAGCGCCCGCGGCCAATGAGGCGGGTTAGTAGGAAGGATCCAGCTCGGGAGAGTCCTTCTCCCAGTTGCCGTTATCGGTGTAGTAGCCCCTGCAGGGGAAGGCGGGGACGTCGTACCAGTGGTCCGGGCTCACCTCCCAGGCCTCGCCGGTGGCGATGCCGGTGAGGAAGGCCATGATGCCCTGCTGGTTCTGCTTGGTGAGGTAGCCGAGCCCTTCTGGCCCAGTTCCTCAGTGCTGCCCTTGGTCTCCAGGAAGATGGCCGGGCACTTCCAATCGGCACCATTCCAGCCCATGTAATTCAGCCAGTCCTTGCCCAGCATCACCGCCGAGCTCATGCCGCCCTTGGAGTTCAGCTCCGCCACCTCGGTCTCGTTCACGAAGAACGCCCAGTAGCGCTGGATGTGAGCGTAGCCGTAGTCGATGATGTTGTCGTAGATGTGGCCCTGCAGCTGACGGACCATGTCCTTGAAGGTGCGGCCGTCATAGAGTGGATCCGGGTCATCGGGGATGGTGAAGCGATCCGGCAAGAGTGAGATGCCCAGTTCCAGCGAGCATACCTCGTTGGTACCGGAGACCAGGCCCACGCCCATGTGGTGCAGATCCAGGAAGTAGTGAGGCTGGATCTTGCAGAAGCAGGCGTACCAGGCCTTGGTCTCGTCGGCCCTGGGGCCCACCAGGTACGGCGGCCGCTCCTCCGGGCCTTCATACCAGTCGCGGTTGAGGTTCAACGGATACGGCCGTTGAGAACGCGACGTACTGTCAAGAGCTCGCTCCCCCGGCATGTGCGGTCGCTCAGGCCATAGGCACCACCTCCCGCCCCGCACGGCAAACATCCCCGGTCGGTTGACCGCCCCACCGGATCGCACTACACTGAATTGTGTTCGGCGACTCGTACACCAATCGGAGAACGGAATGCCGTATGGGAACACGCCGCGGTCGGACGATCCCGCCGCCCGCCGCCGGGCGCGGCGGCAGCAGGCCACGCGAGAGGAGTTGCTGGCCGCCGCCCGCGCGCTCATGCTGGAGGTGGGGCCGGACAACGTCACTCTGCGCGAAGTGGCCCGGCGCACCGATTTCAGCCCTCCCGCCATCTACACCTACTTCGCCAACCGGGACGCCATCATCCTGGCCCTCATGGAGGATTCCTTCCGCCGCCTGGATGCCTACGTGCGCCGCGTGCCCGGGGACCTCCCGCCGGACCGGCGCGTCCTGGAGTTCTGCTTCGCCTACATGGACTTCGGCCGGGAGAACCCCGCCGACCTGCGCTGCATCCTCAGCGCCACCTCGCAGGATCTGCCCGCGGGCGTGGACCGCACGCTGGGATTGGAGGCGGCCCGCCTCATCAGCGAGACCTTCCGGGAAGGCGTGGAGCAGGGCAGCTTCCGCATGCCCGGTGGGCTGACGCCGGCGGAGACAGCCTACCAGTTGTGGGCACTGGTGCACGGCATGACTGTGCTGGAAGGTATCGACCTCACCACGGTGGCCGGAGGCATCTCGGCCAACCCGCGACGGATCCTCGAGGCCTTCGTCGCGGGGTTGCGCCACGAGAACACGTTGACTGAGATCAAGGGGGATTGAGATGTTCCACGCCCTCGGCCGTTTCTCCTATCGTTTCCGTTGGCTGGTGATCGGGATCTGGGTGGCGCTCCTCGCAGCAGGGCTGGTGGCCACACCCTACCTGGCCGGCGTCCTCAAGGGCGGCGGCTTCTCCAGCTCCGACTCGCCCTCCCAGCGGGCCGCCACCCTCATGGTGGAACGCCTCAACGCCGGGCGCTCCAACTTGGCGGTGGTGTTCACCAGTCCCACGCTGGAGGCCCGAAGCGAGGAATTCCAGGCCCTGGAGGCACAGGCGCTGGCCGGGCTCACCGGCGAGACCGTCGCCCACCTCACGGGCATCCAGACCTACGCCGCCACCGGCGCCGAGCAGCTCATCTCCACCGACGGCAGCAGTTCCGTGGCCATCCTCTCTTTCGACACCGCCGACGCCGTGGTGCAGGAGCAGGTGGCACACGTGCGCCAGATCGTGGCGGAGGGAGCAGGCGGGCTCACCACCTACGTGACCGGCCAGGCCGCCGTCGATGCCGACCTATCCGCCTACTCCATGAAGGACCTGCGCACCGTGGAGATCTACGCGCTGCCGGTGGCCCTGCTGGCTCTGCTGGTGGTCTTCGGCACGCTGGTGGCCGCGGCCCTGCCCGTGCTGGCGGGAGGCATAGCCGTGTCGGTGACGCTGGGCGTGATCTACCTTGTCGCCCGCGCCACCGACGTCTCCATCTTCGTCATGAACACGGCCACGTTGCTGGGGCTGGCCGTGGCCATCGACTACGCCCTCTTCATCGTTGCCCGCTTCCGCGAGGAACTGGCCGCCGGTGCAACCGTCAGGGCAGCGGTGACCACCTGCACGGAACGTGCCGGGCGCTCGGTGTTCTTCAGCGGCCTGGCCGTGGCCATCGGCGTGCTGGGCCTGCTCTTCTTCCCCTACCCAGGGCTGCGCTCCATCGCCCTGGGCGGGGCCATCGTGGTGTTCTTCTCGGTGGCTACCTCGCTCACCCTCATACCAGCACTGCTGGCCGTGCTGGGGAACAGAGTCAACGCCTTGCGTGTCGTGCCGCACCGCCCCGTCCATGACAGCCGGTTCTGGCGGGGTTGGACAGCATTCGTGAGCAGGCGACCGTGGGCGGTGCTGGTGGTGAGCTTGCTGCTCATCCTGCTGGTGGCCTCCCCGGTGCTGTACCTGGCCCTGACCATGCCCTCAGCCACCGCCCTCCCCGCCGCGGCCGAATCCCGCCAAGGCTACGACACTCTGGACACACGGTTCGACCGGGCGGCACTCTCCCCCATCTCCGTCATGGCCACCTGGCAGGGCGGCAGCTCGACCCTCTCCATGGAGCAGGTCCTGCCCCTCTACCAGGTGGGCCAGACCCTGGCCGCCACCCCCGGCGTGGCCTCGGTCACCAGCCTCTTCAACCTCCCCGGCCTTACGCCGGAGGTGATGGCCGCGGCATGGCCCCAGATCCAGCAGTTGCTGGGCAGCCTGGACCTCAGCGCCCTCGGCGGCGCGGCGGGAGCCGGTGCAGCCGGCGGCGCCTCAGCGGCGCCGGCCCAAGCCCTGGCCGCCATCCCCGAACAAGGGTTGCAGCTGGCACCGGGCATCACCATCACCCGGGAGCAGGCCGGGCAGCTCCTCCAGCTGGTGCAGAGCTCCGTCGGCGAGCGGGCCTTCCTCTTCCTGGTCACCCCGGCTTCCCCGCCCACCAGCGCCGAGGCCCGAGACCTGGCCCGGCGGCTGGCCGGCCTGGCACCGCCCGCCGGTCTCCAGCTGCACGTGGCAGGCGAGGCCGCGGCCCAGCACGACTTCTTCCAGGGGCTTACCGGCCGCTTCCCCTGGGTGATCGCCTACGTACTGGCGGCCACCTACCTGGTGCTGCTGCTCATGCTGCGCAGCCTGCTGCTGCCGCTGAAGGCCATCCTGGTCAACGCACTCACCATCCTCATGAGCATCGGCTGCCTGGTGTTCATCTTCCAGGACGGCCGCCTGCAGGGCTTCCTGGGCTATACCTCAACCGGAGCAACAGATTCCATCATCATGGTGGTGATCTTCTGCGCCCTCTTCGGCATCTCCATGGACTACGGCGTCTTCTCCCTCACGCGCATGCACGAAGCCTGGCTGAAGACGAGAGAGAACCGGGAGAGCATCCGCTGCGGGCTGCTGCAGAGCGGGCGCGTGATCCTGAGCGCCGCCCTGCTGGTAGTGGTGGTGACGGCCGCCTTTGCCTTCACGCGCATCTCGCTGACCAAGGAGCTGGGGATCGGCATCGCGCTGGCCATCGCGTTGGATGCGATGCTGGTGAGGATGTCGCTGGTGCCGGCCCTCATGTGCTACCTGGGGCGGGCCAACTGGTGGATGCCGGCCTGGTTGGAACGCCTCCTGCCCGATACCGGCCACGAAGGCGGCACGTGGCGAGCCTGGCGCCGGCGCGCGCCGGGGGCCGGGTGCGTCTCCCCCACCCCCGCCCAGGCAACCGCCGCTGGGACCGCCACGAAGCGCGAGGAACCGTGAGCCGGCGGCCCCGAAAGAAGGAGCCGGGCTCTCGCGGACCACTGCTGAGGGTGCCGAAGCCAGCAGGGACCTGCCCTTCTCCGCGAGGTCTTCCCAGCGGAGCCCGCTTGGAGTGAGTTGGCCGAGCCTGCCACCCTGTGGGGCACATGATCCGAAGCACCGGTCGCACGGCAGATCGAAACACCCGCGGTGAGCCCGGGGGGGCACGCCGGTCTGTTTACGACGCCGCCCCCCGGCCGGGTTTCGCCTTCCCGCGCGGAACCGTTGCCGGTGCTAGAACTGCACGTAGATCCCTTGGGCACCGCCGAACTGACCGAACAGCAGCAGGGCCAGGCAGGCCACCACATAGAGGCCCCAACGCAGGGCCAAGGGCACGCGGGCAACGGCCAACCCATGCTCCCAACGAGGAGTGAGCCACTCAAAGGCAAGCAGCACCGCCCCGGCCACCAGCCAGGGCAGGTACCGCAGGTGATCCACCGCCGCCAGGTAGGGCGCGGCCGCCATCTGGGCCAGGAAGTTCCCGGCGGCGTCAAGCGAGGGGGCGCGGAAGAAGACCCAGGCGAAGGTCACCAGCAGGAAGACCACCACCCCGGCGACGAAGCTCAGGACCCGACCCCGGCCCACCGTCAACCGCCGTAGCCCCAGGAGGTTCTCCAGGGCCAGATAGGCGCCGTGCAGCAAGCCCCAGATGAGAAAGGTGAGGTTGGCCCCGTGCCAGAGACCCACCAGGGCAAAGGTGACCAGCACGTTCGCCGCCTGGCGCAGCCGGCCGTGGCGGCTGCCGCCCAGGGGAATGTAGACGTAGTCGCGCATGAAGGAGGCCAGCGTCATGTGCCAACGGCGCCAGAAGTCGCGGATGGAGGAAGCCAAGTAGGGACGGGTGAAGTTGGGCGAGAGCGTGAGGTTGAAGAGCTTGGCTGAGCCCAGGGCGATGTCGGCATAGCCGGAGAAATCGCAGTAGATCTGGAAGCTGTAGAGCAGGGCCACCAGCAGCAGCGCCAGGCCGTCCAGCGCAGCGAGATCCGCCCAGGCCTCGTCCACCAGCAGGCCGATGCCGTCGGCCACGATCATCTTCTTCACCAAGCCCCACAGGATCTGACGCAGGCCGTCCCGGGCTCGCGCATCGTCAAAGGTGCGGGGCTGCGCCAGTTGCGGCAACAGGTGGCGGGGGCGAGTGATGGGACCAGCGAGCAACTGGGGGAAGAAGCTCAGGGCTACGGCGTAGTCAAGCAGCGGGCCTTGCCCCGATAGCTGCCGGCGGTAGACATCAATGACATAGGAGAGGTTCTGGAAGATGTAGTAGCTGATGCCCACGGGGATGACCCAACCCAAGGCCGCCCACTCCGCCCTCGCTGCAACCGTGCCCGCAGCTGCTCCCGCCGCCCCCGTGAAGGCGCCCAGGTACTTGAAGGCACCCAGTACCACCAGGTCCGTCGCTACCACCGCGGCCAGGATGAGGCGACGAGGGGCCTTCTCCCCCTCCAGAAGACGGCCACCCACCAGCCCGCTAGCGGTGACACCTGCCAAAAGGAAGCACCAGCGCCAGTCAAACAGAGCGTAGAAGCCGAAGCTGAGGAGGAGCAGCACCAAGTTCTGGGGGCGACGGGCACGGGAGAAGTGGCCGGCGAGCCAGTAGGCGGCGAAGGCCACCACCAAGAACACGGCGTACTTGTAGCTGGTGAAGAGCATCGACGAACGGTCTCACAGGTCCGGTGTCCGGTCAACGCCCCGGCCCACAGACATCCTTTCCCGCCCCGTGGCCCGGTCGGGCCCCGCCAGGAGCGGACAACTTGTTGGTATCCGCCGCCGCCGTTGCTACATTGAGCTGGTGAAGCGCTTCCTCACCCACGTCCTTGTGTTCGCGGCCCTGCTGCTGGCGCTGTCCTTGGTGCTGGACTGGGCAGTGAGCTCCGGCATCCGGAAATCCCAGTGGAACGACTTTGCCGAGTGGAACGACATGGTCAGCGGCGCAGCCGAGTCGGACATCCTGGTCCTGGGCAGTTCCCGCGCCTGGGTGCACTTCTCCCCCAAGATCATCGGCGAGCGGCTGGGCATGACCTGCTACAACCTGGGCATCGACGGCTACCCGCTCGACATGCAACTGGCCCGCTACGCCATCTACCGCGAGCACGCCGCCAAGCCCCGGGTCATCGTCCAACAGCTGGACATGTTCTCCCTGGGCCTGCGCGACGACATCTATGGAGCCCGCCAGTTCCTCCCCTACTTCAACGAGGCCCCCCTGCGGCAGGCCCTGCGCCGCTACACCTACTTCGCCTGGTACGACTACCTCCTACCGCTGATCCGCTACCGGGGCCATCGCGAGGTGGTGCAGCGCGGCTTCGCCGAGCTCCTGGGCCTGGAGCACTACACCACCCCCAACCGCCGCGGCTACCTGGGAGTGGAGCGGGAGTGGTCAGATGATTTGGCCGCGTTCCGCAAAGCCAATCCCGAGGGCGAGACTCAGGAGATATTCTCGTCCAACGTCGATGCCCTGGAGGAGCTCTTGACCGATTGCGCACGCGAAGGGATACAAGTGGTCCTGTGCTACCCGCCGGAGTACTACCAAGCCCGGGACATCATCCTCAACCGCGAAGAGGTCTTCGCCCTTTACCGGGACATCGCCCGCCGGCACGGCGTGGAGTTCCTGGACTACTCCACCGACCCCATGTGCAACGACACCACCTACTTCTACAACTCGCAGCACCTGAACAAGCAGGGAGCGGAGCTGTTCAGCGCGCAGTTCGCGGAGCGGCTGGCCCAACTGGTGGGTGTCGAGGGCGACCCGGCCGGAGCGCGGACGCAGTAGGCGGGAAGCGGAAGCCGGTCCTCGTTCAGAGAGAGCCCGGCCGCGAGGCCGCCTGCGGTGGGTCGTGGGTGTCAAGGAAGCAGCCCAGATCGTCCAGAAGCGCCTGCGCCGCCGCCTCAATCCGCACCGTCAACGCCTCCGTTTCCTCCAGCGCCAAGGCATCCGTGACCTCGACCCGCACGATGGCGTCGATGCCAACGGCGGGCTCCACCAGACGGTGTTTGGACCACCCGTTGTCACTGAGCAGCCGCCGATATCGCCGCTGCAGCGGGCGATTGCGCGCCGCCAGCCAGATCTCGAAGGCAAAGGAGGTGTAGTCGAACACCACGGCCAACTTCAGGCCGCGCGATCGGAGCGCCGGAGGGAACAAGGCGAAGTAGGTCATGTCGAAGCGACCCTGATAGAGAGCGGAGACGGCCCGCTCCCCGTGAATCCGCGCGAAGTGAAGGCGAAGCTGCGCCATGTAGTCAAGGATGGAGCCGTATGCCCGCTGCAGAGAGCCCCGGCAGAGCTGCTGCTGCAGCTCCCTCAAGTCATCGCCCAATGAGGCCACCACGCCCTCCTCCTGTTGGTCTTTCGCGACCGGGGCGTCAGCCGCGTGTCACCCCACCTCCAGACCACCAATCCAACACCCTCAATGCCCTCAAGGTGTTCCAGCGGCTCGGCCGGCCCACCACGTCCATGTCGAAGAAGATCCGGCCCCGGTGCGCTGTCCCCAGCTTCCACCTGCCGTCGCTCCCCCTCCGGCTTTCGACCAGCTCCACCGCCTTCTGCGCACGCGGGCTGGGGTCCGCCCCGGCTGCGGCGAGGTGGTCCAAGACCGTCAGCACATCATAGAACCAATAGGGTGGGAAAGAGAATGACACCCAACCGGCCTTGATGGGGTTCCCCGCCGCCAGGTAGAGATCGTGCTCCAGCAGGAACCGATGGCCTTTGTGGACCGCCTCCCGCAGAGCGTCCGCCGGTCCACCCGTGAGCACGCCCCGGCACTGAGCCAGCGCCTCCTGCACGAGCAGGGTGGTCTCGAAGGTGTAGTCACTCGCCGCCGGCGAGTCGTTGGGCAGCCAGTTCCCGCCGTGCTCCTGCCGCTCGATGAGGTGCCGCGCCATGGCGGGCAGCGCATCGTCCTGCAGGCCGAAGTACGCGCACAGCGAGAGCACCAGCGCAGTGACTCCCAGGTCCGCCGTCGTAGCCTTCCTCGAGAAGCGTATCTCGTGCCCCTGGTAGAGGCCGGAAACGAGCAACCGCCGGCAGCCATTCACCGCCTGCGGATGACCAGGCGGCAGCCCCAGCACCTTGAGCAGGTAGAGAGCGTAGGTGGTGGACGTCCACTTGCCGTTGTACAGGCTTCCGCTCCAAAGGCCGTCCGCATCCTGGCGCGCGAGAACCTGCCGCCCCCACCCCTCGGTCGCCACACATTCCCTCTCCGGGCCGTACCGGTCTGCGTTCCACCGCAGCAGATCGCGCATGACCTGCCAACGGATGGCGGGGTCGCCCTCCAGCAACCAATCCATGACTGGGTCGCCCGTCACCTGCCCGCTCACTCCGCCCGCAATCTTGACTCTCGCAGAACCGCCAGACCGCACCACCTGCTTCCAATCCGGATACACGCATGGTGCATCGGTACTGAGTGCTACGTGAACGCCCGCGTCAACAAGGCTCCGCTGTGGCCATACGCGTGCTGATTCGCTCTCTCCTACGAACCTGTCGACAAGACCAGAAACCACCAACCTGATGCCAGGCAGTCCATTGTGGCCGATATTGTACTCTGCCATTCTGCTTGTGCACTCGTCTGTTACAGACTCCCCACAAATGACTCAGTGTCTCATCTCGTTGCTTCTCTCTGGTCCTATAGCAGTCACATATCCATCAACCAGTTCCACGACATCATCGGTGCTGAAGATGTACCGACCGGCAGCAGCCAGATCACCTGCCAGAGCGATGCCCTCCGACAGACCGTATACACCTGTGAGGCGTTCGTCCATGTCTGCGCATCAACTACGTTAATGGGTTATTAGCAAGTCATGGCAGTAGTCCTACAGATACACGAACCCGTCCGCCGTGCCGGAGACACGAACCGCAGGCGAGAGCGGTTGCGGTCTGGCATGCGGTCGCGGCCGCGCCCCCACCCCCGCCCGGCCTATAGTCGCAGCCCCCGGGCCAGCTCCCGGTTGTCCCGGTACCAGGCCACCAGACGGCGCACGCCCTGCTCCAACGGCACCTGCGGCCGCCAGCCCAGGAGCTCGCGGGCCTTGTCCACCCGCGCCCAGGTGGCGCGGACGTCGGCGGCGTCGGCCGGCCGGTGCACCAGGTGGGCGCTCCTCCCCGTCTCCTGCTCCAGCAGCTCCACCACCCGCAGCAGCTCGGCCGGGCGATCGCCGCCCAGGTTGATGATCTCGTAGCCCAGTGGCTTGAGGCCCAGGACAGTTCCCCGGGCGATATCGTCCACATAGGTGAAATCGCGCGACTGCCGCCCGTCCCCCAGCACCTCCACCTCCTCCCCCTCCGCGATCCAGCGGCAGAAGCGCAGGGGCGCCATGTCCGGTCGCCCCGCCGGGCCGTAGACGGTGAAGTAGCGGAAGACGGTGATGTCCAGGCCGTGCAGGTGGTGGTAGCTGTAGCAGAGGGTCTCGGCCGCCTTCTTGGAGGCGGCGTAGGGCGAGGCCGGGCGATCCGTGTTCTGCTCCTCGCTGTAGGGCTGGGGGTTGTCGCCCCCGTAGACGCTGGAGCTGGAGGCCAGAACGAACTTGCCCACCCCCTGCCGCCGGCAGAGCTCCAGCAGGTTGATGGTGCCGGTGACGTTGGTGTCCAGGTAGACCCAGGGATCGATGACGCTGGCCCGCACCCCGGCCCGGGCGGCCAGGTTGATGACGGCGTCGAAGGGGCCGAGCTGGGCGAAGAGGTGATCGAGGGCGGGACGATCGCAGATGTCCACGCGCGCGAAGCTGAAGCCCTCGCGGGGCAGCAGGCCCTGGAGACGGTGCTGCTTGAGGCGGGGGTCGTAGGCGTCGTTGAGATTGTCGATGCCCACCACGGCGTGACCCTCCGCCAGGAGGATGTCCGCCACCTTGGAGGCGATGAACCCGGCCACGCCGGTGAGAAGGATGCGCATCAGTGGGCCTCCGCGTACGCACAGTTGAGTTCGGCCACGGCGTCGTGCAGCCGCCGGTCAAGGGTCCACAAGGCGGCGCCGCTCACGAGAGCGGAAGCCAGAAGATGCGCGTCGACGAAGCCCAAGCCCTTCCCCATCAGACACCGAGCAGCGATGAAGGCCGGCACCTCTTCGTGCTGCACCACCTCCGCGCAAGGCAGATCCTGCAGCGCTGACATGATAGCCGTCCCGTTCTTCAGGCCGCCACACTGACCAGCGTGGCCTTGGCGGCCGTCCCGGTCAGCGCCGCGGCCCGCTGCAGAGACTCGCCGTCTACGTTCAGTGTGGCCCTCATGGCACCCCCTTGCACCACCTCATGCACGTGAGTGTGCCTGTCCAGTACATATCCATCAAGTCTTTGCTCCCCGCAACTCAGGTGGAACATGGTCAAACGATCATTCGCGACATAGGGCGGAACGTGCCGGCGAAAGCGAAGCCGCGCTTCAATGCCCTGGCCAGCCACATCCTTCACCACGTCTCCACCATGCGCCTGGGTCGTGGCTTCCCAGTCACCGTCAGCGTGGCTCGTGTCCGCGACCGCGGCTTCGGGCTTACCAGAATCCGCACATCCCGATCGAGCGCGTTGAGGAAACGAATGAGATCCACGGGCTATCCTGCCGCCTTGTGCCCGAGGTGCGACGTGATCGCTGTGGCTGTCATATCCCGCCGATCGGGAGTGCGTCAGAAGGCTTCGTCCGTGGTTCGAAAAGAGGAGTCTGACGGCTCAACTCCAAGAGCTTCGGCGAGGCCCGGCAACCGGTCAGCTGATGGATCGAGTACCAGAAGGAGGAGCGGTCCCGTCAAAGCCTCGGTTGCCCGAGTCCGCAGCGGCATCGCGAACGCAACAAGTGCATTTGGTGGCTTGTTTTGGGGGCACTCCAGAGCCGGGTCTCACCGCCACGGAGCGTGAGCGCCTCAGAGAGCTGGAAAAGAAAACCGCAAGCTTCGGCGCGCCAACAAAGTCCTTTCCGGCGACAGCCGTTACGTCCTTCCCACTCAGCCCTGCCTCGTCCTTCCCGCTCAGCCCTTCCTCGAGGTCCACAGCAGTCACCCGGCGTGCGCCGATCGTCTATCATGGCATGCGATGTGCCGTCCCCCGCAACCACCGAGTGCCAACGATGCAGGCGCCGCGCCAAGAGCGGGTCAGCGCGTTCCGGAACGTGAAGCTCGGCGGGGCGAGGGCTCCACATCCCTGGCGGGCGATACACGATCAGGAGGGCTCCAGACGTTGATCACCAGACGCACGAAGAAACGGTTGCCGGCCATGGCTGTGGATGCCGGCATCGTGGTGCGCCTGACCGCCAACTGGCTGGCCAGCGTCTACGCTTTCGTCAACCGGCGCATCGGTCTCAAGCAGCCCAGCCACCTGCTGGAAGCCACGGCAGGCGCCACGGCGCTGCTGCTCGTCTCCTGCCTGTCGCCCGGTGTCGGGCACCTCCTGCTTCCAACCGGCATCGCCACCGGCGGTCTCATCGCCTTGTGCGCCGTGGCTGGCTTCCGCTTCTACAGCCGCATCTTCCAGGAACGCGGCCTGCGCAACGTCACGGCCGAGCGGCGCCTCCTGTTGGTGGGTGTCGGCGCTGCGGGCAGCGTGGAACAAGTGATGGCGCCCTTCGACAAGCGAAGCGTGGGTAGTCTTTCGGGCCATTGCCCTGCACCCCCCTCGACCGGCAGCCCGATCTGCACCGCATGAGTCTCGAGCCGGAAAACAGCGTCAGCGAGTCGCGGTCTCACCGGCCGACGCAGCCGCCGGAGTGCCCGCAGGCGCGGCAGGAACCGCAGGCTCCGCCCGGGGCCGGCACCGCCACCGGCTTCAGCCGCTGGGCCCTCCCGCTCTTCCTGGTGGTGGCAGTATGGGTGTGGCTGATCTTCTCCTCCGGCGGGTACGCGCAGAGCCACTGGCTGCTGCAGGGGATCGTGCTGGCAACAACGGCATTGGTCCTCTTTGCCGTGGGCGCATTCCCGCGCCTTCCTTCGCGCGCTTCGCTGGTGGTGCTGGCCCTCTTCGCCGCCTACTTCGTGTGGGTGGCGATATCGACCTCTTGGGCCTCCTCCGTCAACGCCGCGTGGGATGAAGCAGGAAGAACCGCCGTCTATCTCGTGGTGCTTGCCCTCGCTCTCACCATGCTCGGCGATCGACGGGCGCACGTGTGGCTGCGCTACGCGCTGGCAGCGGGCACGCTGGCACTGGTGATCATGGTGGTATGGCGGTTCGGCACGAGCACAGATCTGGACTCGTTCTTCTGGGTCAAGCGCTTCGTCTACCCCGTCGGCTACCCCAACAACAACGCCGCGCTCTTCCTGATCCTTTTTTGGCCGCTGCTGTGGATGGCGGCCGACCCTCGCGAGCACTGGTTCGTGCGGGGACCGGTACTGGGACTGTGTGCCGCGGTGCTGATGCTGGCCATACCCACGCAATCGCGAGGCGGTCTCTGGGTCTTCGCCCTGACCGTCCCCCTCATGCTCCTCTTCTCCACGGCACGGCTGCGCACGCTGGTACACCTGGCGCTGCCCGTGGGAGTCACGGCCGCCGCCTTCCCCGCCCTCAACTCGTACTGGAACAGTGGCGCATCCCAGGTGGGATCGCAACCGTTGGTACGTTGGGTGCTGCTGGGTGTGGCCATTGCCGCGGGCGGAGGCGTGGTGATGGCCCTGATCGACCGGCGGCTGCGCCTCGGACCACGGCTGCGCCTGGTGCTGGGCACCGCGGCCCTGGTGGCGGTGGTGGTGCTGGCCTTCGTCGGGCTGGCGGCCTTCGAGCGCACCATGGGCTCACCCCGCGCGTGGCTCACCACCCAGTGGCAGAACCTATCCACCGATACGCCCACCTCCAGCGACACCACGGCAGCACCCTCCACCCGCTACCTTGCGCTCAGCACCAGCGGGCGCTGGACCATCTGGCGCGTGGGCTGGAACGACTTTCGCGCCCATCCGCTGACCGGCATCGGCGCGGGCAGCTTCCCCTACAGTTGGGCGCAGCACCGCACCTGGGAAGCCTACACGCAAACCGTGCACTCCATCGTCCTCCAGACCTTGGGCGACACCGGTATCGTGGGAGCAGTGCTCTTTTTCGGTGCCCTGCTGGTGGGTGCCGGCTTGGCACTGTGGCGATGCCTGCAGAGCGGGTGGCGCAACCTGCGCCGCTTCGGAACACACCTTACACGCCGCGGACCGCCGCAGGAGCGCGGAGCCGCGACGCCGGACTACTCTTCCGCCTGGACCATGGCCCTGTTGGTCGCGCTCCTCTACTGGCTGGGCCACAGCACGATCGACTGGCTCTGGCACATGCCGGCGGTCACCATCCCCATGCTGCTCTTCCTGGCATTGGCCATGACCGGGGCTCAGCACCAGACACCACGCCGGCCCCAGACTCCATCCCCGGCCCAGGTCACGCCTCCCCCGCGCCGCGCCGCTGAACGCACCTTTCGCTGGGCCGGTGCGGCCGTCTCGGTCCTGATCGTGGTGGGGCTTCTCCTCCCCTATCTGGCCGGGCGGTACCAGGACGCCGCGTTGGCCAACACCACTCACGACCCCCTTGTTTCCGTAGCGCAGACCCGAGTGGCCGCCCTGCTCAACCCGGTCAGCCCGGACCCCTTCACGGTGCAGTCGCGCACCTACCGCGCCGCCGCCGTGGCCGCGGCCACGGCACCGACCGGGGAGGGCAAGACCGCGGAGGCCACGGCCACGCCCGCAGAGTCAGAGGCGACCGGTGCGAAACTCGACAACCTGGCCCTGGCGTTGTGGGCTGCCGATGGGGCCTGCCGGCGCGAACCGCAAGGTTGGGTGGTCCACTACCAAGCCGCCCAAGCGGCGCTGGAACTGGCCACGGCCCAGCGCGACGGACCCGGGACCATCTCCGCGGATGAGGCGATTGACCCCTCCTCTCTGGCCGTGGATGCCGAGACCACGGCGGCCGCCGGCCTCTATCAAGCCATGACCGTAGCCGAATTGCGAAGCGTGGCGGAGGGCTATGCACTGAGGGCTCAGGAGCTCAATCCTTTAGAAAGACGAATCGCTCTCCTTCTGGAGGAGATCGCTGCTCCGACTCAAAACGCCGACACAGGTAACTGAAGCGAAGAAAGTGTTTGAAAAAGCGCGGTCTTCCGCATACACTAGAGTGCAGGTGTACCAATCGTGAGCGCGGACACAACCAGGGGCCGACTAGGTGATCACATGAAAAGGGCACTAATCGTACTTCTCACAGGCTTGGTACTGCTCTTGGCCGTAAGTGGCACGGTCTTGGCGGCGGGTGGCACCAGCCCAGACGACATCTACAACGACTGGAAAACCAACCCCGGGACCCTCAAGGGTACCTACACGGATGATCAGCTACGGGCGGTACTCAACGACCCCACGCTGCTTCAGTACGGTGACCCCAGTGTTCTTGACCCACTAGTGGACTACATCAAGAACCTTCTGTCCCCTGGGCAGCCCGGGGAACCTGGCCGCTCCACCTTCCCCTTCACCGGGGCGCAGATGGCCCTGGTGGCCGGGGGCGCGGTCGCACTCATCGGGTTGGGGCTGGTGTTAAGGCGGTCCAGCAAACCCAGGAAGGCGGACGGGTAGGCGTCAGCCGGTCCACCGCATGGACGAACGCGAAAGAAGCCCGGGCCGGAAGCCCGGGCTTCTTTGTTTTGGCGCGGCCTCGCGAGGACAACATCCAGGGACTCCAGAAGACCCCATTCTTGGCCGATACGATGAGACAGAGGGTGCCCCCGCACGAAAGCACATTGGGCACGTGATATTTTGTCCCGAGGTGGGATGACCGCAGAGAGATGACGGAAAGATATGCCTGAGTTGGAACCACAAACGCCACAAGGCACCAACCCGCAGTTGCGGGATTATCTGCGGGTACTCTTGGAGCGAGCCTGGATCGTAGTCTTGGCCATCGCGGTGTCGTTGGGCGCCACCCTCTTCTTCTCCTACCGTGCCACTCCCCTCTACCAGGCCTCGGCCAAGGTGGTGTTTCAGACCAACAGCCTGGACCGAACTCTCTTCGGTTCCCAGGTCTTCGCCAATACCAACGAGCCTCGAGATGTGGAGACCGGCGCAGCCCTGGTGAAGATCACGGAGGTGGCCGAAGCCGTCAAGGCGGAACTGAATTCTCCCCGCACGCTGCCCGCTCTCCTGGAGACGGTGAACGTGACGCCGTCCACCACCAGCAACGTCATCACCATCGACGCCGTGAGTGCCAACTCTCAGGAGGCGGCTGATGTGGCCAACTCCTTCGCCACGCAGTTCATCCTCTTTCGGAAGGAGACCGACCAAGCCGTCGTGGCGGCCGCCCGAGAGCTTGTCAAGGCCCAGATGGACAGTCTGAGCGGAACAGACGCCACATCTGACTACGGCGTCATGCTGAAGGAGAAGTACGCGAGCCTGCAGATCCTGGAATCCATGCAGACGGGTGGATTCCACCTGGTACAGGGCGCCACGCCACCCGAAGCCCCGGTTTCGCCCAACATGGTGCTGAATGCGCTGCTCGCGCTCTTCGCCGGCCTGGTGCTGGGGCTGGCCGGGGCATTCCTGCTCAACTATTTTGACAACCGTATCAAGGACGTCAAGGCACTCGAGCGATACTATGGCCTGCCCGTGCTGGCCAGCATACCTGCCATCGGTGGCAAATGGATACCCAGAGAGAAGGGAGGTCGTTCGTCGGCCGCAGTGGGATTCGCGACCAGCCCTCCTCTACTGGAATCCTTCCGGGCCTTGCGTTCCAGCCTCCAGTTCTTTGACAATGACAGCCAACGCACGAACACCATACTCATCACCAGTGCACTTCCTCGGGAAGGCAAGACCATGACCGCCGTCAACCTGGCTATCAGTCTGGCTCTTTCGGGGAAGAGGGTCGTGCTGGTGGAGGCGGACCTCAGGCGGCCCATGGTGCCCAGCTATCTGGGCTTGGAGAACAAGACCGGCCTCTCCACGATGCTGGCAGGAAAGACCGAGCTCACCGACGCGTTGCAGTTGGTGAAGCTCAAGGCCTTCACGCCTGCGAACGATGCTCCAGGCCAAGGGGAGGCAGACGATACCTCGCTGCAGAGAGACCTCTACTGCCTCTCTTCCGGCCCGTACCCCCCCAACCCCGCTGAACTGCTGGGGTCGGACCGGATGCGCCAACTGATCCTGCAGCTGAACCCCATCATGGACTACGTGGTGATCGACAGCCCGCCGGTGCTGGTGGTAGCCGATGCGCTTGTCTTGGCTCCGCTTGTGGACGCCGTGATCGTCACCGCACGGATCAACTCCACCACAAGGGACGAGGCGGATGGGGCGGCAGACGTCCTGCGCCGTTCCGGCGGCCGGGTCATAGGTGTGGTGGCCGAAGGTGTGAAGGCCAAGGGGTCCCACTACGGCGCCTACTACGGTGCACACGGGTACAGCCACAAAGAAGCCAAGGCATAGCTCTTGTGACATCTGTGCAAGGCCTCAACCGGTATGGCCACCAACCCCTATACCGCGCCGCAGCCACTCCGCCAACACGCTGACGATGCGGTCGCCGGCCCGTCCGTCCCACAACTCGGGACGGTGGGCTGCTTCAGCGGGTGCAGCCAACACTGCCTCTGCCGCATCCACCACGGCATCTTCGTCGTAGGGATCCACCAAACGGTTCGTACCCTCCCAGATGGTCACCGGCCGCTCCGTGGTCGTGCGCAGGGTCAGGCAGGGCACACCCAGCACCGTGGTCTCCTCCTGGATGCCACCGGAGTCGGTGAGCACCAACCGGGCCTGCGCCAGGAGAGAGAGGAAATCCAGGTAGCCCAGCGGTTCGGTCAGGATCAGCCGGGCCCGTTTCTCAACCAATTCCCAGAGCCCCAGGCGCTGCAGGTTGGCACGCGTGCGCGCATGCACGGGGAAGATAACCGGCAACCGCTCTGAGATGCGGGCCAGCGCCCGCGCCAGGCGCTCCAGATCCCCCAGGTCGTCCACGTTGGACGGGCGATGCAGGGTGGCGACCGCGTAGTCTGCGTGATCCAGGTTGAAGCCGTCGAGGACGGTGCCCTCCAGCGCCTTGGGTAGGTGAGCATCGAGCGTATCGATCATGGTGTTGCCCACCAGGAAGATGCGGTCGGAAGCGATGCCCTCGACGGCCAGGTTGGCGTCGGCGTCGCGCGAGGTGGTGAACAGCAGATCGGCCAGTTGGTCAGTCACGAGCCGGTTGAGTTCCTCGGGCATGGCGCGGTCCCGGCTGCGAAGCCCAGCCTCCACGTGGGCCACGGGGACACGGAGCTTGGCCGCGACGAGCGCCGCGGCCAGGGTGGAATTGACGTCACCAACCACGACCACCAAGTCCGGCCGCTCCCTCTCCACCACCGGTTCTAGGGCCAGCATGATGCGCGCCGTCTGCTCGGCGTGCGTGCCCGACCCCACACCTAAGTAGTAGTCCGGCTCGGGAAGGCGCAGATCGTGGAAGAAGACGCGGCTCATGCGCTCGTCGTAGTGCTGGCCGGTATGCACCAGGACCTGCCGCAGTCTCTGCCGCGCAGGAGAGGCACTAACCTCTTCGGAGGCGGCGCAGCCGGCGTTCCAACGCTCGACCGCCGCCATGACCGAGGCCACCTTCATGAAGTTGGGGCGGGTGCCCACCACGTGCAGCAGCGTGGGGCATGCGGGAGGGATGGTCATCGCAAGCCCTCCTTCCTTACGCTCCGGCGGGTCTCCACCCATTCCCTGGCCACCAACAGGAGAAAGCGGGTATTGCCCACGGCATACCGCTTCCACATCCTCCGCGGCTCCTGAAGGAGACGGTGGAGCCACTCCAGGCCGGCACGCTGCATCCAGGCCGGCGCGCGACGCGTCTTGCCGGCCCACACGTCGAAGCTCCCCCCCACTCCCATGGCCAGAATCGAGCCCATGCGGGGCAACTGCTCGGCCAGGAAGAACTCCTTGCGCGGGCTCGAGATCCCAACCAGCAAGAGCTGTGCCCCGGATGCCGCGATCCGGGCGGCGATCTCCTCGTCATCCGTGAAGTACCCGTTATGCGTCCCGGCGATACGGATCCCCGGGAAGCGCCTGAGCACCTCCGCCGTGAAGCCCGCAAGCACCTCATCGGTAGCCCCCAGGAAGAACACTCGATACCGGCGCTCCTCCGCCAACGCCAAGAGCCGTTCCATGAGGTCGATACCCGCCACCCTCTCCGGTACGGGGAGGCCCAGGAGACGGCCGGCCCATACGATCGATTGGCCGTCAGCATTCACAAGATCACAGCCGGCGATGATCTCCCGCAGTCCGAGGACATCCTGCATCATCACCACCTTGCCGGCGTTCACCACCACATGTTGAGCCGGCCGCGCCGCCTCGATCAGCCCCTGACAGCGCTCGACGGTCTGCTGCATAGTGAGCAAATCCAAGGGTAGACCGAACAGTACAGCCCTTGAGTTGGCTTTCACCACGACGCCTCTCCTGGGATCTCGATCTACCGATGTGCGCATGCCCGCAAACCCCGTCCCTGAATCAGTCTACCAAGACAGACCGGGAACTCGAGAGGGCCGAAACTCACAGCGCCGCCGGAGGGGGAGGCCATGAGCCGGGCCTGATGAACTGCTGATACCACAGTTCAAAGGTGAGGAGGCTGAACAGCGCGCGTTTATGATCATGCACGCCTCTCTCGTGCTCGTCCAGCATCTGCCGCATGATCCCTGGGCGGAAGAACTGAGCGCAGGCCGAATCGGAGGCCAGGAGCAGGCCGTACATCCTCTCCCGCCATTCCCCCCGGAACCACTGATCCACCGGGGTGACGAAGCCCATCTTCTTGCGGGTGATGGTCGATTGCGGGATCCAGGCCGCCACCGCCTTCTTCAGAATGTACTTCTGGGTCCGGCCCTTGATCTTCAGGTGGGAGGGGATGCTCTCCACCACACGCATGAGATCTACATCCAGAAAGGGCACCCGCGCCTCCAGCGAGACGGACATGGACATCTTGTCCCCGTACAGCAGGAGGTTGTCAGGAAGCGAGGTCCTGGTGTCCACGAACAGCATCCGGGAGAGGCCGTCGAGATGCCGCACATCATCATCCCAGCCCGGCATGGACCAGGAACCGGCAGCGGGGACAGGCTGCTCCCGCCAGAGCCGACGCCTCACCTCGGGATCCATGGTGCTGTACACGGCCGCATGTCGCGCTCGGGTTTCCGTCTCCCCCAGCGACCGCGCCGCCCGCTTGAGGCGCTCGTTCCGCGGCAGCCTCAGCAGCGCGGGCTCCACCACCCTCGTGCGAAGCCCAGCGGGCAGGGCCCGGTAGAAGCGACCATAGTACTCGCCGGCGTGCCGAGGGTACCCGGCAAAGGGCTCGTCGGCGCCCTGCCCGGTGAGCACCACTTTGACGTATTCGCGGGCCAGTGCGCACACCTTGTAGAAGGCGAGGGTGGACGAGGTGGCCACCGGTTCCTCCAGGAACCAGATCGACCGCGGCAGGAAATCCGCGAATTCCTCGGCGGAAATGATCACCTCGTGGTGGCGGGCCCCCAGGCGCTTGGCCGTAGCCCGGGCCTCCTCCAGCTCGTTGCCGGCAAAATCGCCCGAGAAACCCACGGTGAAGGTCTCAATGGGAGCCGACGCCGCCCGCGCCATGATGGTGGCCACTGCGGAGGAATCGACCCCGCCGCTGAGCATGACGCCGATGGGCACGTCGGCCACCATCTGCCGTTTCACTGCCGCCTCGATGCCCTGACGCAGCCTCTCGATGACGACGGGCTCCGGCTCCCGGAGTTGTTCCGTGGCGGGGGGAGCCGAGAAACGCTTGAGAGTGGTTCCACCCGGCGCGCACAGGAGCGCATGGCCCGGCGGCAGCTTGGAGATGCCTTGGAACGCGGTCCGCGGCGAAGGGATGTAGGTGAGATCCAGATACTGGTCCACGGCCTGCAGATCGACGCTCCGCGGGACCCCCGGATAGGCCAGGATGGCGCGTATCTCCGACCCGAAAAGAAGGGTGCCGGCGACGTCCCGATAGTACAGTGGCTTGATCCCGAACGGATCGCGCGCCAGGAGGAGAGACCTGTCCCTCGAGTCCCACAGGGCGAGGCCGAACATCCCGTTGAGACGCGCCAGAGAGCCGAATCCCCATTGCTCGTAGGCGTGGACGATCACCTCGGTATCGGAGCGGGTGCGGAACTCATGACCAAGGCCCTCGAGTTCCCGACGCAGATCCCGGAAGTTGTATATCTCGCCGTTGCACATCGCCCACAGCCTGCCGTCCTCATTGGGCATGGGCTGCGCGCCGCCCTCCAGATCGATGATGCTGAGGCGGCGCATGCCCAGGCCGGCCGGTCCGTCCACATGCCGGCCCGAGTCGTCGGGGCCTCGGTGCACCATGGTGGCAATCATGGCCTCGAGAATGGGGGGGGCCACCGCCTCCTGGTCGCGATGGTGGTAGATGCCGCAGATGCCGCACATGCCCGCCTACACCCCTTCCAGACAGGCACGGGTCAGCGCGTGAAACATCTGTGACTGAGCCCACCGGTGATAGGGCACCGTGTTCCGTCCAAACCAGGTGATGCGGGTCACGAAGTGACCATCAGGCAGCACCCACCTGTCGAGCACCTCGGCCAGCAGGCGTCGGAGAATCGAACCTGCATCGGGATCAAGCTCCCTCATCAGGATGGCCAAGTTGACCCCCTCGGCCAAATCGTAGAGTTCGCGGCGAACCACGTTCGCCCGCTGGGCCCGCGCGAAAGGCACGGGGAGCCCCTGCCGGTCCAGCAAGGCCGTCTTGTAGAAATCATAGCCGCTGCGGATCGCCCTGAGCACGGCCTCGTCCCCAGCGGCCTTCCAGACCTTGACCAAGTTCTTCAACACGAAGCAGGTGTGGAAGTTGTCTATGAACTGGTCCTTGCCGTCCATGGCGTAGAACCAGGAACCGTCAGCGCGCTGGCTGTGAAGGACGAAGGCAACGTTGCTGCGCGCGGCAGCCAGCCACTGGTCCCGTTTGAAGCGCACCCCCGCCGCCGTCAGCAGGAAGGCCCGGTAGGCGCTCGCGTTCACTACCCGGCGGCGGTCGAACGGCCCATAGGAGCAGGCGGAGACCCCCGGGGCCACCTGGTGGTCCACCAGGTCCTGGAAGGCGAACTCAGCGGTCGAGCGCATGGTCTCCAGGTAGCTCGGGTCGGCAGTAGTCTCGTAGCCGCGCTCGAACGCCTCATAGGCATAGGGTGTGGTGGTGATGAACGGTGTGCCCGCCTTGAAGGTCCCGAAACACGTCTCCCAGTCGAATGGATATCCCCAGCCGCTGTGACTGAACCCGGCAGCACGGGACTCAAGCAGGTGGGACAGATAGCGTCGCGCTGCGCCGAGCCGGGTCTCCCGGTCATCAAGAGATGCGAGATCGCAGAATCCCATCGCGTAATGGGCATCGGCGATGGCGAACCGCTGCTGGGCATGGAAGAACCGTCGTGATGCGGGCGCGAGCGCATCGAGCAGAACGAACGGCGCCACCAGAGCCAGCCCCGCCCTGGGGTGACGGTATGCGACCCGTTTGGCCCTCCGGCCCAACGGGTTCGCCCAGTAGTCGTACTGGTCCTGGGAGAGATCACCATACCGCTCCAGCCAGACGGCGAAGGAAAGGAGCACAGGGAGGAGCCCAGCCTCGCTCATGCGGTGGCAACCTCCACCGCCTGCCGAAGAGCTTCCAGATACTCACGCGCCACCCTGTCCGGGGAGAACAACGCCACCCGGGCGCGGTTCCGCTCACCCATGGAGCGCCGCAGTTCAGCGTCCTTGAGCAACCGGCGCATGGCCCGTGCCAGGGCGGCCGGCTCCCCCGCCGGTATGAACAGCGCGTTGACGCCATCCTCCAAGTAGTCAACGGCCCCGCGGATGGGCGTGGTGACGATGGGAAGCCCGGCGGCCATGGCCTCGGCGATGACGGTGGGGAATCCCTCCGGGTGAGACGTGGGGAGGGCGAGGAACCAGGCCCGCCCGTACAGGCGGCCCAAGGCCCGCGTATCGACGTGGCCGGTGAGCGTGACGCGGTCGGCGATGCCGAGCGCCCGCGCCCGGGACATTATCGACGCGGCCTCGGGGCCGTCTCCGGCCATGACCACGCGAAGGGGGAGGTCCGGCGTGGAGGCGGCGAGCATGCCCGCCGCCTCCACCAGGTCAAGCACGCCCTTCGGCGCGATCAAGCGTCCCACAAACAACACCACGGGCGCATCGTTCTCGTCGGTGCGGCCGGGGAGAGAAGAGGCTCCCGCCCCGATCCCCACCTCCTCACCCAGGCCACAGGGCTCAGGCAGGGCCGGACGCGGCCGATGGGGGTTCTTCACCACGTAGATGGGGGTGGCGGGTCGGAACGCCCCCCACAGGCGCTTCTCCTCGCGGGAAAGGACCAGGACGGCGGAGACGGTGGCCAGGAGCAGCCTGGTGGCCACCCGGAAGAGCGGCCGCCCCCCCTGCAATAGGCTCTCGGGTTGACTTCCGTGAAACTGGATGACTCTCGCGCTGGCGACGACGCGCAGGCCCATCATCAGGGGGATATCGCGCGCCAACGTCGCCCAATCGTGCGCCGTCTTGACCACCACCACATCCGTGGATGACCGGGCGGCCATCCACCAGATGCGGAGCAGGTCCTTCACCCGACCTGCGACCCGCTCGCCCAAAGAGCGCTCGCCCTCCCCACTTCCCCAGGCTGCCGTGCTCACTTGGCACCCCAGAGAGCGCAATCCCTCGACAAGAAGGGGAGTGTGCTTGGGAAGCGGCCCCGGAGCCGACGGCGGTGGGCTAGCCATGAGAATGCGGAGGGGCGGCGGAGGGGGAACTAAAGACGGCGGCCAGTCGTAGTGGTGGGTCACAGCCGAGACCGCCCGCGTTGCGCCAGCGCCTCCAGGTACACACGCTCGGTGCGGCGAATCATCGCCTCGACAGAGTACTCCCGCCTGACCATCTCCGCGGCCTTGAGCCCCATGGCTCGGGCGGCGTCAGGGTGCTGGCAGACCCAGCGCAGACGCGTGGCAAGCTCCTGAGCGTCCCCAGGACTGACAAGAAACCCGGTCTCCCCGCACGCGACGAGCTCATCTGTGCCGCCGCCCCCACTGCAGATCACCGGGAGTCCGCATGCCATGTATTCCAGGATGCTATTCGAAATGCCCTCAACCCGATCCGGCGAGGTCATCAATACGCCACAGTCAGAGACGAGGAGTTCCGGCACAACGTCAAGGACAACACGGAACTCCAACAGTCCCGAATCGATCATGTCTCTTCCGGTGTCTTGTAGCACCGCTCGATCCGGTCCATCACCCAGGGCCACGAACCGCACCGCGGCCGGGCCAAGATCCTCCGCCAGAATCCTCGCCGCGCTCAAGAAGCTGCGGTAGTCCTTAGCGGGATGCATCCTCGCCGCCATGACAACGGTGAACCGTTCATCCTGACGCGGGGGTGTCACCGCTGGGATTCTGGAGAAATCGAATCCATTATGGATAACCCGTCCTCGTTCGGGCGGCACACATGCAGAATCCAAGCCGCACCGAGTGTTTCCAACCACGAGCGACGCACGATTGAACCCCGCGTTGCATCGCCATTTGCGAACGAGTCTGACATCGCCGGTCTGGACAGTGGCGTCAACGTAGGGGATGCCTAACGCCACATACGCGGGCGACCCCGCGAGGGTCGTCATATACCCCCACGAGTGCACCAGATCCGGACGCCACTGCTTAAGAAGCCGCCATAGCTGCAGAAATGGCACCGGATCGAAACGAAACCGGCGTTCCACTACCTGCAAATCGATGCCACTCTCCAGCAACTCCTCGGCGAACGGACCACCCCCCGCCGAGAAACAGCGCACTTCCCAGCATTTCGGCAGGTTCTTCACCGTGAGCGCTAGTTGGCGTTCGGCACCGCCCTGGCCCAACGAGTCGGTAGCAACCAGTACGCGCAACGTCACCCAGCCTTGCCGGCATCAGGGTTCGGCTGCACGCGTCCTGAACACGTTGTGAGCAGTTCCTCCAGACACTCTCCCCACCGGGAGTAGTCAAACTCGTCGGAGGCGAACCTGCGTCCGTTGGAGCCGACCGCTGTGGCACGATCCATATCCTGGAGAGCTTCTAGGATGGCATCACCGTACGCGGCGGGATCCGGGGACGGAGCAACGAAGGCGTTTTGGCCATCGGCGAGCAATCGAGCCGGTTCTCCTATGCTGGTGATGACAACAGGACGGCCCGAAACCAGGTACTCGGCAATCTTTGTGGGGAAACGCGCGCACGAGGAATCCCCCGGTACAAGTGGTGCCAGGAGTGCTGAGCACTCGGCGTACATCGATAACAGCCGTGCTCGAGGCACATATCCCGCCAGGACTACGCCATGTGGCCGGCTCGCTCCACGCACCAGCGAGAATGCAGGACCCGTGCCCGGACCTCCCACGCTCCATCCCGTGATCATGAGCCGGCAATCCGGCCTGCGCTGCCAGACCACTTCCATCGCCCTAAGGACGAGCTGCAGCTCGTCCCGATAGCCCGGTCCGGCGGCCAGGAGCACCTGGGGAGTATCCGGGCGCCTTGCCTCAGGTATCCGCTCGAACTCTCCGGCATCCACTACGATTGGCACTCGGCGCAACTCAACGCTCTTTTCATGGGCTTCCGCCCATTCCCGCGCCCACTGCTCAAGGAAGACCGATATGCAGACTGCTCCGGCAGCGCCATCAAGGGGCGAAGTGTGTTTCTCGACGAAGCGCCGATCGGCCCTCTGTGTCCATGGAAGCTCGCACAGTTCCAGCACCCATGGAATGCGTGCAACGCGTAAGAAGAGGCGCATGACCGCGCCCCAGACCGTCCATCGCTTCTCGTTGAGCAGTACCACACAGTCTACCTCCGAGCGGAGCTTCCGAACCACGAGCCACGTCATCGCCTTGATCGAACCCCGAAGTTCCACCCAGCGGCGGACGGCGAAACGAGGGTCCCTCATTGTTGTGCCGGTCGAGTAGAGAAAACGAACCCCTCGCCATTCACCCCTCTCTTCAACGTTCCGCGGCGACGAAGGGTCTTCTGAGACGCGGGTGGCAAGAACGGTGACCTGATGGCCGCGTTCCACCAGGGCCAGGGACAGTAGCCTGGCTCGGCTGGTCGCGGCCTGACCCTCCGGGAAGGCAAGACTGCCGGCCAGGACCACGATGTGAAGTGGCGCCCTCAAATCAGGCCGCCAATGCGTCTCCGTGTATGCTGCTTCCACGTGCCCGCCTCAAAAGCGTAGACGATCTGCGGGTGTCTATACCAGCCACACCCTGGGCAGACCTCCAGAATTGGACCCCCCAACTGCCCCGCCGCTCTGTGGGCCCAACGGACGATGCGTGCTCGTCGGCGATCGCGCGCCGTGGCGCCATCCATCATCTTGTGCCGCGATCTCCTGGCTTCGATGCCGTACGCGTCGTTCGCAGGCTCGCCCAATCGCACGTCATGCACTCTGAACGCAGCCAACGCGCAGTCCACCGAGTGAAGCTGAGCGTGAGCGAAGAAACGGGTCCAGAGCTCATAGTCTGCGGCATACCTCATCGACGCATCGAGGCCGCCCGCGGCCTCCCACAGACCTCGCCGCCAGAACGTCGATTCCTGTTGGATGCCGTGAGCGCCGCAGAGGAAGTCATGGCGGTTGACCCTCGTCAAGCCCGTCGCTCTCAGCACGCCATCGCTCCCGGCCATACAGGGAGCGCCGGTTATCCAGTCAACCGAAGGGAAGCTGGCAAACACCTCCCCCACCACAGATAGGGTCCACGGCAGATAAAGATCGGAGCTGTTGATCCAGCCCATGATCTCGCCTGAAGTATGCGCAAAACCCTTGTTGATGGCGTCTGCATAGCCCGCATCAGGCTCGCTGACCCACCAGGTCAATTCGTCCGCATACCTCCGGATAATGTCGACGCTACCGTCCGTGGAGCCTCCGTCAACCACAACGTACTCTACCTCTCCAGGGCGCCGGCATAGAACGGACTGGATGGTTGTCTCCAGATACTGGGCCTGGTTGAGCGATGGCGTCACGATACTTATGCTTACCGACAATTGTCGTTCTCCTCATCTGCTGGAACAACCTCAAGGCCGTCAGGTGCAGGTGCAGGTGCAGAAGGCCACTCCGGTGTTGCTTGCCGTCTCTCTGGCTCACCCTGTCCCCGGTCCAGCCGGGTGCAACCTAACCTCGTCTTGTACGATACCTCCCGGCCCGCATATTCAACACACGGTCGCGCAGTTGCCTTATCTCCCCTCGAGTGATTGCTCCAAGAAGCCCACTGATCACGACCGACAAGAGGGCAGTCACGACAAGCAACACCGCGGTAGCCGGCAGGGAGTCGGCAAACCGAATCAGAACCAGGCATGAGCCTGTTGCGGCCAACCCGGCTCCGACGATAGTCGGCAGATAGCAGTGCCTGAACACCATCCTGGACGAGATTCCCAATATGCGTCGATTCACATAGTGCACAAAAAGGGGCTGCACAAATGCCCCCGCGAGACTGGCGGCGGCGGCTCCAGGGACGCCGAAACGTGATGCAAGAGGATAGATCGCCGCCAGAGTGATGACGCTGCCGACCGATGCAAACACAAGGTTGATGCCGGCACGCGCGGCCCCCCATGAAATGTACCCCACGGCCATTGCGGCCGCATTCAGGGCCATTGCGGCTGCCAGAAGCATCATCGCCAACGCCCCTTGCTCCGCGTATGTGGGATCCACCCAGTACTGGAGCAATGGCCGAGCGTACACTGCAACCGGCATGGCAATGCTGGCGTTCGCAAGGAAGAGCAGACGGGAACTTCTCAGATACAGCGCGCGCAGCCCCTCGGTGTCCTTGCGCGCAATCAGCGCGGCACTGGTCGGGAACAGAACTCCCGCGATCCTATTGAGGAGTTGCCAAGCCCTGGAGGTTATGACGTCCGGCACTTGATAGTAAGCCGTAGCTGCGGCGCTGTTGGCTATGCCCAGCACAAGCTTGTTGGTTTGGACGGCAACCGTAGAACCTACTCGGTTAACGGCGATCAGGCCCGCAAAGGAAAGGACGGATCGCCGAACGTCCTTCCACCCCGGTCCAATGTCACGCTTCACCGAACCGAGCAGATGTCGGCCAACGCACACGTAGAGCAAGAGGGACAAGACGTTCGATGCCGTGTAGAACAACGTGATCGCCACGATGCCACGGCCCATCGTCACCAGCACCGCCGGTCCAACATACGCCGCGACACCAAAGACCCCTGATATGCCAGATGCAATGTCATACCGCAGGAAACTGACCGGTACCGCCATGCCCACACTCACCAGGAGTCCCAGCACAAGGTTGATCGCCGACAATCTGATGACAGTGACTGAGCCGGCAAAGAGGTCGGGAGCAACATGGAAGGCATGGCGTGCAAGCCAGGGAGCGCTCATGATGAGTGCCACCGCAGCGACGATTCCTGCACCTGCAAACCACACACTGGCCACGCGCACAATGGCAATCATGGGCCGGCCCTGATCGAGTTCCCGGTAGAAAGACAGGTATCGCACCAACGCCTGGTTCAGCCCAATGTCAAGAAGACCGAGATACCCTGTCAGCGCCCCAATCAGGGCGATAAGCCCGTAGGCGTCGGCCCCCAGCCCCCGCACCGTGACTGGGACACACACGAATGCAGCGATTGCCGAGACTGCCCACGCCAAGACGTTCATCAAGGCATTGGTGCTGAACTTGTCTTCCTTGCTCATGCTGTGCCGCCCGAGTCTGGGCGAGAGCACATGTACCACCATGACGACCACGAGGAAGAGCACCTACGAACAGACGGTGTTGCTCTGGCTGACGGGGCGTGCGGCAACTCTGCAGCGCTCATAATCGTGAGCCGACCGCTCGGGCCCACCGTGCCAAGTCCCCTGGAAAAGCAGAATCGAACACCACGCTCAGTCCGCCCGGCCCAGTGCCGGATCATGGCCTGGATTGTCTTTGGCGGCACTGCCAACAAGCACACCGAGAGCGCCGGCCATCGCAAGAACCAGGATCATCCTGATTTCTATCAAGGGCGTACCTGTGATGGTGAGCATGGCCGCAAAGGGCACGATGGCGACCACCGCCAGTGCCACGTGCTCCTCAGCGGACCTGCAGCTGACAGCTCTGACGGCGAAGCGGATGCACGCAAACACGAGGAATCCGACAGAGAGCATTCCGAGCAGCCCGAATTTCATCCAGGCGAAAAGCACCGCGTTGTGAACGACTCTGGTATCCCAATAGTACAGACTGCTACCCGCACGACGCGCGACGAGATCTCCCACAAAGGGATTGCCGGCGATGGTTCTCCACGCCAGAGCCCATTCCTCTGGACGGCTGGCAACACCAGTCGCGGCAAGATCGGGGAACAGCCGTGAGAGGAGGCCTCCCGTTCCGGGGAAACGTCGGTAGCTCAAGCTCAGCACGGCTCCGGCAGCAGCACCCGCGGCGGGAAGCAGTGCCAGGATTCGCCGGGACCTTCCTGCCAAGAAGGCCACCAAGACAACAAGGGCAAGGACAAGGCCCAGCCAGCCGGTGCGGCGGAACGAAAGCATCACCGTCAAGGCAAGCGGGAGGGCGGCAGCCATATAGAGAACCGCCCGTCCTCTGGAAATGCGTCGAGTCGCCCAGCCGGCGATTGCCACAGCAATCAGCAACGTGAATAGCATATGATCGGCTGATTCCCACAGGGCCACCTTTGCGACACTAACCGCCTCGGAGCGATAGACATTGGCCGCATCTCCCGACCCAAAGAAGTAGTTGATAAGGGCATACGCCGCCCGGCAGGAAGCCAGAACGAAGAGAACATCGAGCAAGCGTAGACGCATCTTCGGAGTCCCAAGCAACTGTAAGAAGCAATACAGCGCCGCTAGACCCGCAAGCACGAATTTGCCGTTGAAGAAATGAACAAGCTCGCCATAGGGATTCCCGCCCGCAAGGCCACGTACTAACTGAAGTGCATAGAGAGCCGCGAAGGCGAGACTCGGCACCGTGACCGATCTTGGCAGAACCGTTCGCGGCCGGGAGATGAGACGCCGGAGGACCAGGACTAGAAACAACGAGTAGATGAGAAGCTCGTAGACGTTAAGGCGAAAGGGATCCAAGATGTATGATCCGAGCCTGAACACCGATGGGCTGTCGATCCCATATCGTGTTTCACTGAAGAAGACAGTGCAGACCACGATGGACCAAAGGATGACTTGAGGGTATGCGCAGCCGATACCCATGAAGGCTATGCCCGCCAGAAGCAACTCCATTTTCAGCGAGCCGTGAACAATGACGGCAGCAACCAGCAACCCCATGGCTGTTACCACGAGCACACCCATCGCTCCAGGGCGCAATGCGCGCAATCGCGTCAACCACAGAGGGATAGCACTCGTCATTCTCATGGGCGGAACCTCACCGTGCTGCTGGCTTGCAGTGCAGTCCGATCATGCACTTGCCGCTCCCACAATGCTCTCGCTTACAGATGTATGTCAAGACAGGGCTTCACCGAACTGCCGTGCCTGGCCAAGGCCGGCGTAGCGCTGGTGGTCCGACCCCTTCTCAGTACACCCGCAAGTGCGAGGGCCGCCGGCTCGTTATCATCCTAGCGGACTTCCTCAGGCTGCGCTCCAACAGGCGCTCATTTCTTCCGAGATCAAGTAGACGAGATGTCCGACTGCCCCAACCGCCCCGGTTCCCATGGGGGTGGCGCCCCGTACGTCCCCCACCGGACGGTGGGAGACGTACGGGAACGCTTCAGGAGATCTCCAGGCCTGCCCTGGCCTGTTCAAGAGAGCGTCACGAGCCGAAGCCC
>JAAYAL010000052.1 GCA_012719395.1 Gaiellales bacterium
CGCGGCGAGAAGGGACAGGCAACGATATGGCAGATAACGACCCCATCGTCAGAGAGACAATCGATCACGTCAAGGCGGTCTTGGGGGAGGACCTCGAGGGACTGACCGTCGAGCGGGCCGCGCTAGGGTTGTTCTTCTCCGGGGTGAAGCTGAGTGACGGCCATGGGGGGCTTTGCTTCACTCCCATCAAGGAGATCCCTGAGGCGGTCTGCTGCCCCAGTTCGGCTCGGGCCATGCCCCTCTCCGGACGCCTCAAGGGGAGGAGCGCACAGTCCTACCTTGACGACCTCTGGAGCGGCAACGTCCTCAAGCGAGCGCTGGGGATCGCCACGTTGAACGCCTTGAGTGCAGCCTGCTGGGAGAAGGGCGGGGGCTTGGGCCGAGGCCTGGATTACCAGCTGGAGCTGGGCAAGGACGCCTTCGATGAGGTCCAGATCGATGCTCAGAAGAAGACGGTGGTGGTGGGTGCGCTCATTCCCATCGTCAAGAGACTCCTGGCCGCTGAAGCCGACTTCCACATCCTGGAGATGGACCCTGCCACCCTCAGGCCCAGGGAGCTACCCTACTACGCTCACGCCACCCGAGCCGGGGAATTCGTCCCCCAGGCCGACCTGCTCGTCATCACCGGGACCACGCTGCTGAACGACACCCTCCCCGGGCTGCTGGAGATGGCGAAACCCGGGGCCGAGATCGTGGTCACCGGCCCCACGGCCGGCATGCTGCCGGATGCGTTCTTCGCGCGGGGGACCACGGTATTGGGCGGGATCCTGGTGACAAAGGCCGATGAGCTGCTGGACATCATCAGCGAGGGCGGCTCCGGCTATCACTTCTTCGGCAGATCTGCGGAGCGTCTTGTGATCCGCGGCAAACGAGGCCGCCCCCTCGTGGGCAGGGGCGCGATGAAGGAGGCAGGGCGATGAAGAGTCTGGGCGATGCTCTGGCGGAGATCCTCAGCCACGTGGGCGAACTGGAGGCCGAGGACGCGCCCCTGCGTGGGTGCGTGGGGCAGGCCTTGGCGACCAACGTCTATGCCGATCACGATCTGCCGTCTCTGGACCTGTGCGGTCCGGACGGTTACGCCGTCCGCTCCGAGGACATAAGCGGAGCCAGCCCTCAGAACCCGGCGGTGCTGCGCGTCCTCGGCGGCAATCGCGCTGGTCACCTGCCCCGGCACCAACTCCGACAAGGTATGGCCCTCCGGGTGATGACGGGCTCGCCGGTCCCCCTGGGGGCCGATTGCGTCGTCCCCTTCGAGCAGACTGACGAGCCGGGTGATAAGAACGGTCCCGGCCCCCGCATGGTGCCGCACGTCAAGGTGTTTCAGGAGTGCAGGCCGGGGGCCAACATCAACCCGGCAGGAAGCAACCTACGCAAAGGCATGCCGGTGGCCCCCCGCGGCACCGTGATTGGGCCGGCGCAGATCTCGGTGCTCGCTTCCGTGGGGGCGCCGATGGTCAAGGTGATTCGCCGTGCGAGAGTGGCGATCATGTCCACCGGCGATGAGCTCGTTCGTCTGGGCAGACCTCTTCGGCCCGGCACCTGCTATGACAGCAACAGCCCGGCCCTCGCCGTCCTCGTCACCCACTGTGGCGGCATCCCGTTCTTCAAGGGGATCTCCAAAGACAACGTGCAGTCACTGGCGGCAAAGCTGCGCACGGGCCTGACGGCCGACGCCATCATCACCTCGGGAGGGGTGTCCAAAGGGGACTACGATTTGGTGCGCCTCCTCCTGGAACGGATGGGACGGGTGGTCTTCTCGCGGCTCGACACGGGCCCCGGGGCTTCGTTCGCTTTTGGCACGGTGAGTAGGGAGGCCGGCGAGAGGGGGGCGGCTGAAGTGCCGGTCTTCGCTATTGCCGGGCCTCCCAGCGGATGCCTGGTGAACTTCGAGACTCTGGTGCGTCCTGCCCTCCTCAAGATGATGGGCTGCGCGGTCACCGCCCACCCAACCATCGAGGCCACCGCGGTGGGTTCGGTGACCGGTAGGAGACCCATGAGCTTCGTGAAATGGACGCATTTGGAGAAGGTGGACGGCGTGCATCAAGTGGTGGTGAACCTGGCGGAAGAGCGCGGTCTCACCGGCGCCATGGCCACGGCGAACTCACTGACGATCATTCCCCGAGGGACCGAGGTCGCTGCCGGGGACCGTCTCCAGGTGCTGCCCCTGGACTGGGCGCGCTGATAGTCGATGAGAGCCGGAAGCGCTCTCACGCGGCGGCGGCTACGTCCCGCGGTCGGAACTGGGTGCGGTAGAGATCGGCATAGAGGCCGCCCGCGGCCAGTAGTTCCTCGTGGCGGCCTCGCTCCACGACGCGGCCTCGGTCCAGCACCAGGATCTGATCGGCGTCACGCACGGTGGATAGCCTGTGGGCGATCACCAGCGAGGTACGCCCGGCCAATGCGGTCTTGAGCGCCCGCTGCACGGCCACTTCCGATTCGGCGTCCAAGTGCGCCGTGGCCTCGTCCAGTACCACCATGTCCGGTGCCTTCAGCAGCAATCGGGCAATGGCCAGGCGCTGCTTCTCGCCTCCGGACAGGCGGTAGCCGCGATCGCCCACCACCGTGTCCAACCCGTCAGGTAGGGACCGGACCAAGGAGAGGATGCGGGCTCCGCGCAGCGCTTCCACCAATTCCTCCTCGCCGGCCTCCGGCTTGGCGTAGAGCAGGTTGGCGCGGATGGTGTCATGGAAAAGGTGGGCGTCCTGGGTTACCACCCCCACCACCGCCCGTAGGGAGTCGAAGGAGGCGTCGCGCACGTCCACGCCGTTGATGCTCACGGAGCCGGATACGGTGTCGTAGAGACGGGGGATCAGGTGGCTGAGCGTGGTTTTGCCGGCACCGGAAGGGCCTACCACTGCCACCAGCCGGCCGGGGAGCGCCGTGAAGCTGACGTCGAAGAGGACACCCTCGGTGGGCGCCGGTGCCACGGTGGCCACGGACTCCAGGGAGGCCAGGGAGATCTCGTCGGGACCGGGGTAGGCGAAGTCCACGTGGGCGAACTCAACCCGAGCCGGCCCCCGCGGGATCTCCACCGCGCCCGGCTTCTCGGCCACGGCGGGGCGCAGGTCCAGTACCTCGAACACGCGCTCGAAGGACACCAGCGTGGTCATCACGTCCACCTGGATGTTGGAGAGGGCGGTGAGCGGGCCATAGAGCCGGCCCAGGTAGGCGGCCAATGCCACCAGCGTGCCCACGTCCAGGGCACCGCGCACCGCCAGCACGCCGCCCCAGCCGTAGACCAGGGCCGTGGCCAAGGCGGCCGTGAGCATGAGGGCGGCAAAGAAAAAGCGGGCATAGAGGGCGCGTTTCACGCCCAGGTCCCGCACCCGTCCGGCCCGGGCCCCAAAAGTGCGGTCCTCCTCCTGCGCCCGTCCGAACAGCTTCACCAGTAGGGCGCCGGCCACGTTGAAGCGCTCCACCATGATGCTGTTCATCTCAGCGCTGAGGTCGTAGCGCTCACGGGTGAGGGCCTGCAGCCGCACGCCGATCCAGCGGGCGGGGAGGATGAACACGGGGAGCAGGGCCAGCGCCACCAGCGTGAGCTGCCAGGACAACACGAACATGGCGGCGAGCGTGAGTCCCACGCTGATGAGGTTGCCCACCAGGGTGGAGAGCACGTCGGTGAAGGCTTCCTGGGCCCCCTGCACGTCGTTGTTGAGGCGGCTGACGAGGGCGCCGGTCTGGGTGCGGGTGAAGAAGGAGACGGGCATGCGCTGGATGTGCCCGAAGACCCGGGTGCGCAGGTCGAAGACCAGGCCTTCGCCCACCCGGGAGGAGACGAAGCGCTCGGCCAGGGAGAGGCCGGCGTCCAGGGCGGCCAGCGCGGCCACCACGCCTGCCAGGAGCACCACCAGTCCCGCCCGCCCGCCACCGATGCCCTTGTTGATGATCTCGCGGTACAGCAGGGGGTTGGCCACGCCCACGAGGGAATCGACCACGATCAATCCCCCGAAGAGCAGCAGCAGTCTGCGGTAGGGGGCGGCGAAGCCGAAGATACGGCGGGCGGTGCCGGAGGCCACCTTGACGCCTCGCACCGATTGGTCGCGCCGCATGGAGCGGGCCACCGTGCCCGGGGTAGTGTGCATCACGCGCTCTCCCTATCCCCGGGGGACTCGCCGCCGGTTTGGTCGCCCGCGGCCTTGCCGCTACCCGCCGCCGCCGCGTCGCCAGGAGCCACGCCGGTGCCGCCCACGGCCTTGTTGCCCTGGAGCGCCTCCAGCAAGAGCACCAGCTCCTGCTGTTGGGCCTCGGACAGACGGCCGAACAGAGTATCCGCCGCTACCCGCCGTTCCTCGCGCATGCGGCCCAGCAGTTCGTGTCCCGCAACGGTGAGGGCGGCGAGTACGGCCCGCCGATCGTCGGGATCTTTCCGCCGTTCCAGCAGGCCCGCCTGCTCCAGCATGTCCACCACCGTGGTGGCCGAGCGGGGGACGATCTCCAAGCGCTCGGCCAATTCGCTGATACGCATGTGGCCGTCGCGGCGGTTGAGCACGCGCAACGCCCGCGCTTGTCCGTGCGTCAGCCCCAGCGCGGAGAGCTCCTTGGCCTCTGCCCGACGAAGCCGCCTGGCCGTGCGCAGCAGGAGGTCGGCCAGCCGGGCTGTCACGGGCGACGGGGTGCTGCGTCCGCTACACTCGGGGTGATGGTCCGTCTCCTTGGGCTTCGCCACGTGGCCCTCCTACCGCGGCTGCAAGACTCAGCTGGTTAGGAGTATAGCACATAAGGAGTAAGACTCGGTATATGGACGTGGCGCGGCGTCAGAGCGCATGCCTTCAGCCGACCGCCGATCTCGTCTCCAGCCGTGGTCCCGGTTGAACCCGGGACCGCCTGGTGCCTGTCCGCCGTCCGACTCGGCCCTCAGCGCGGTGGGCTCCGGTGGGCTCGCCTGCCTCATGGTGGTGTCGGCGGCGGGCGCTCCTACAACGCCGGCATCTCCGGTTCTTACACCTCGAAGCTCACGCCCTGGGCCAGAGGGAGCGCACTACCGAAGTTGATCGATGCCGTCTGGCGGCGCGCATACGCCTTCCAGGCATCGCTGCCCGACTCGCGGCCGCCGCCTGTCTCCTTCTCGCCACCGAAGGCGCCGCCGATCTCGGCGCCGGCCGTTCCCGTGTTGACGTTGACCAGGCCGCAGTCGGAACCCTGCGCGGAAAGGAAGTGCTCGGCTTCGCGCAGATCGGTGGTGAATATGGCCGAGGACAGCCCTTGGGGCACCGCGTTGTGGATGGCGACGGCATGCTCCAGGGTGTGGTAGGGCATGGTGTAGAGGATGGGAGCAAACGTCTCCTCCTGGACAATGGGCATGTCCGGCTGCGCCTCGATGATGGTGGGCTCCACGTAGAAGCCTCCCGGTGCTCCAGCGGCCGCCGCTACCTTCCCACCACACCGCAGGCGGCCGCCTTGTTCTTGGGCCTGAGTCACGGCGGCCAGGTAGCCCTCCACCGCCTGCTGATTGATGAGCGGCCCCACCAGCACGTCTGGGTCCAGGGGGTTGCCCACCTTCACCGAGCGGTACACGGTCGTCAACCGGTCGACGAAGGCGCCGTAGATCCCCTCCTGGGCGATCAACCGCCGCGTGGAGGTGCAGCGTTGCCCGGCTGTGGCCAGAGCGCCGAAGGCCACGCCGCGAACGGCCAGTTCCAGGTCCGCCTTCTCGGAGACCACCGCTCCGTTGTTGCCGCCCAGCTCCAACAGGCTGCGCCCCGAGCGTCCCGCCACCCTCTCGGCCACCCAACGGCCGGTGGGGATGGAGCCGGTGAAGGACACCAGGGGCAGGCGCCGGTCATCCAGCATGCGATCGCCCACCACTTGCCCGCCGCCGGCGGCGAGGAAGAACACCTGGGGATGGCCCAGGTCCTCCATCACCCGACTCGCGATGCGCGTCACGGCCACGGCAGTGAGCGGCGCCTCCGAGGAGGGCTTCCAGATCACCACGTCTCCCACCACGGCGGCGATGAAGGCGTTCCAGGACCAGACGGCCGAGGGGAAGTTGAAGGCAGTGATCACCCCGATGGCCCCCAAGGGGTGCCACTGTTCCTGGATGCGGTGTTCAGGACGTTCGCTGGGCATAGTCAGCCCGTAGAGCTGGCGGGAGAGACCGGCGGCGAAGTGGCCGATATCGATCATCTCCTGGACCTCGCCCAAGCCCTCTACAATGGTCTTTCCCACCTCGAGCGATACCAGCAGGCCCAGCTCGCTCTTGTGGCGTCGCAGTTCCTCGGCGATCTGCAGCACCGCCTGCCCCCGCACGGGCGCCGGCACCCCGGCCCAGACCTGAGCTGACTCCCGTGCCTGCGCCATGACTTCCTCGTAGTCGGAAGGTGAGGCCGCGCTGACGCGGCCGAGAGGCAGGCCGTCGATGGGGGAGAGGCTGATGATGGTTTCTGCTCCGACCGATTCCACCCAGCGCCCGGAAAAGACACCGGCCATCGGGTCCGATGGCTCCAGAAGTGACGACACACGAGAGCGGGCAGTCCCCATGGTGAGTTGCGGCATCATCTGTCCTTTCGGTTAGCTGCTGTGCCTGACCATGTACCCCACTTGGCCGATAGGATACCCTGCCAAGTCGCCGGCATGTGTCTGGCCGGAGTGCCCTTGAAACAGGAGAACTCCGCGATGACCATGCACCCAGCGGCTGTCTCTTCCTCGGGCGCGTGGGCGCGCCCTCCCCGAGCCAGGCAACTCTTCCTCGGGGCTGGTGCCGGGCCCGCCGGCAAGGAGGCCGACCACGAGATAGGGGAGGGCGAGAGCGCCGGCGAAGACCATCGTGGTTCGGGCTGTGCGCATGTCAGTCGCCTCGCTTGAAGTTGAACAGCTCCTCGGTGCTGATTCCCAGAGCCTGGGCAAGTCTCCAGGCGAGATCGAGGGACGGGTCGTAGCGCCCGCCCTCCACTGAGATGATCGTTTGTCTACTCACCCCCACTTGTGTGGCGCGTGTGGCCCCCGCGCCGGCGAATCACTACAATAAAAGGCTGGCGACAGCAAAGGTGAACGGCGAGCCGCGTTTCCCAGTCGCGGCCGCATCTGGAAAGGATGAGCCTCCATGGTGCGCAGCTACAATCCGGAAGAGATCGAGCTCAAGTGGCAGGCGGTATGGGAGGCTGAGAAGACCTTCCACGCTCCGGATCCCACACCCGAGGAGATGGCTGCCGGCAAAGGCGGGCACACCTATGTCCTGGAGATGTTCCCCTACCCCTCGGGCAGCGCCCACATGGGACACGTCAAGAACTACACCATGGGTGACGTCATCGCCCGTTTCCGCCGCCACCAGGGCAACCGGGTCATGCATCCCATGGGCTACGACGCCTTCGGGCTGAACTCGGAGAACGTGGCCATCCAGACCGGCGAGCACCCGGCCGTCTTCACCGAGCGCGCCATCGCCACCATCAACCGCCAACTGCGCCGTCTGGGCGTGGCCATCGACTGGGATCGTGAAGTGGTCACCTGCCGGCCCGAGTATTACAAGTGGACGCAGTGGCTCTTCCTCCAGTTCTACAAGAGGGGCCTGGCCTTCAAGAAGGAGGCCCCGGTCAACTGGTGCCCCTCCTGCCAGACGGTGCTGGCCAACGAGCAGGTCATCCAGGGGTGCTGCGAGCGCTGCAGCACCGAGGTGGAGGCCAAGAAGCTCAAGCAGTGGTTCTTCCGCATCACCGACTACGCTGAGCGCCTGCTGGAGGACTTCGACAAGCTGGAGGACTGGCCGGAGCGGGTCATCACCATGCAGCGCAACTGGATCGGGAAGTCGGTGGGCGGGAACGTGGTCTTCCGCCTGGCGCCCAGGGGCGCGGAGAATGGGCAGCTCGACCCCGCCGACCCCACCGGCGGCACGGAGATCACGGTCTTCACCACCCGGCCCGATACGCTCTTTGGGGCCACCTTCTTCGTCATGGCGCCCGAGCACCCGCTGGTGGAGGAGATGGTGAAGGGCACCGCGGCGGAGGAGGCCTGCCGCAGGTACACGTGGCAGGCCATGAACACCTCGTACATCGAGCGCTCGAACGCCGAGAAGGAGAAGACCGGCGTCTTCACCGGCCGCTACGTGGAGAATCCCGTGAACGGCGCCCTCATTCCCATCTACATCGCCGACTACGTGATGATGGACTACGGCACCGGCGCCATCATGGCTGTGCCCGCCCACGACGAGCGGGACTTCGAGTTCGCCTGCAAGTTCGGTCGCGAGGTGATCGAGGTCATCGCCAGCCCCGACGAGTTCAAGAACGCGGACGGCACCATGAAGGAGGCCTACACCGGCGACGGCCTGCTGGTCAACAGCGGGCCCTTCAACGGCCTGTTCAAGACCGACGCCATCCGCAAGGTGACGGAGTGGCTCAGGGAGCAGGGCAAGGCCGACTTTGCCGTCAACTACAAGCTACGCGACTGGCTGCTCTCCCGGCAGCGCTACTGGGGCGCCCCCATCCCCATCCTCTACTGCCCCACGTGCGGCGAGGTGCCGGTGCCGGACGAGCAATTGCCCGTTCTCCTGCCCGATATCACGGACTACGCGCCCAAGGGTAAGTCTCCGCTGGCGGCGGCGGAGCACTGGATCAACACCACCTGCCCGGTGTGTGGCGGCCCCGCCACTCGCGACCCGGACACCATGGACACGTTCGTGGACTCCTCGTGGTACTTCCTGCGCTACACGGCCGCCCGCCGGCAGGACCTGGCTTTCCAGAAGGATCAGGCGGATTACTGGCTGCCGGTGGATCAGTACATCGGCGGGGTGGAGCACGCCATCCTGCACCTCATGTACAGCCGCTTCTTCTGCAAAGTGCTCTATGACCTGGGACTGGTGGGTTTCGAGGAGCCCTTCAAGAACCTCTTCACCCAGGGCATGATCTACTACAAGGGCGCCAAGATGTCCAAATCCAAGGGCAACGTGGTCAACCCCGACGAGCACGTTGCCAAGTACGGCGCCGATTCCCTGCGCAGCTACATCCTCTTCATGGGCCCGGCCGAGAGCGACGCCGAGTGGAACGACCAGGGCATCGAGGGTGTGAATCGCTTCCTCAATCGCGTGTGGCGGGTGGTGAACGAGGCGGTGGACGCCGGTCGGATGGCCGCACCGGCGGGGGCGGCCGCCGGCACGCTGGGACCGTTGCCGGCCGAGAGCGAGCTCTCGCCGGCCGCCAAGGCGCTGTTGGTCAAGGTGAACCAGACCATCGACAAGGTGACCGTGGACATCGATCAACGTTTTCACTTCAACACCGCGCTGGCGGCCATCATGGAGCTCAACAACGAGCTGGCGGCGGCACGCGGGGGACAGGGTGGCGGTCTGGAGGCGGATGCCGCCGGCCGCCGGGTGCTGGCCGAGGCGGTGGAGGCCATGGTGCGCCTGCTGGAGCCTTTCGCGCCGCACATGTGCGCCGAATTGTGGGAGATGATGGGCCGTGAGCGCATCTGGGATCAGCCCTGGCCCGTGGCCGACGGCCGCTTTCTCACCCTGGATGCGGTGGAGATGGCGGTGCAGGTCAACGGCAAGGTGCGCGATCGCTTGGTGATTGCCAAGGACGCGTCGCAGGATGAGGTGCTGGCCGCCGCCAAAGCGCTGTCCGGGGTGGTCAAGCACGTGGAGGGCAAGACCTTGGTCAAGCAGATCGTGGTGCCGGGCAAGCTGGTCAACCTGGTTGCGAAGTAGGCTGTGATGACGGAGGGATCGGCCCCGAGCGCGGCCATACCGGAACCCGACGGCGCGCCGGCTGCCGCGGGCACCTTGTCCTCGGGGACAGCCTCGCGCCACTTGACGCCGGGAGCGGCGGCCGCGCTCGCCGGTATTTGCCTGCTGTGGGGCGTCAACGTGGTGATGATGAAGATCTCCACGGAGGGCTTCCCACCGGCACTCACCGCCGGGTTGCGTAACCTGGTGGCGGCGGTCATCTTTGCCGTGGTGCTGCTGGCCATGCGCCAGCCGGTCTTCCACCGCGACCGCCGCCTGCGCGACGGCATCGTTATCGGCGTGCTCTTCGGTCTCGACTTTCTTTTCATGTACACCGGCCTGCCTCACACCAATGCCTCGAGAGCCGTCATCTTCATGTACACGCATCCCATATGGGTGGCCCTGGGTGCCCATTTCCTCTTCTCCTACGATCGGCTCACCTGGCGGCGCGTGCTCGGCCTGGCTCTTGCCCTGGGCGGCATCATCTCGGTGTTTGGGACCAGGACCGGGGACCTGCCTGCCGGCTACGTGCTGGGTGATCTCATGCAGCTTGGCTGTGCCGTGTTCTGGGCGGCCACCACCCTGTATATCAAGCGTATGTCGGAGAGCTACGAGATCTCGGCGGTTCACGTCCTCTTCTACCAGCTGGTTTTCTCCATTCCCCTGCTGCTGCTGGCCTCGCTCCTCTTCGAGCGCGGTTTCGCCATCAACATCACCGCGGCCGTGGGATGGTCGCTGGCCTACCAGACCTTCATCATTGCTTCGGCCAGCTACCTGGTGTGGTATTGGATGGTCACCCACTACCACGTCACCAACCTTGTGGTCTTCAGCATGCTCACGCCCATCTTCGGCGTGCTGGCGGGGGCAGTTGTCTTGGGCGAGCACGTAAGTGGCTGGCTGCTGGTGGGTTTGGGACTTGTACTGGGCGGCATATACTTGGTGGCGGCGCGGTCGCGGAAGACGGGGGCCGCCGTTCCCTCACACGTGGAGTCACAGCCATGAACCTACTGCAAGCTATCGGCAACACTCCCTTGGTGGAGCTGGCCAACCTGCATGCCAATCCGGACGTGAGGGTCCTGTGCAAGCTTGAGGGATGTAATCCGGGAGGGTCGGTGAAGGACCGTCCGGCCCTCTACATGATCGAGGCCGCGGAGAGGAACGGCCTGCTGACCAAGGACAAGGTCATCCTGGAGGCTACTTCTGGCAATACCGGTATTGCCATTGCCATGATCGGGGCGGCCAAGGGGTATGAGGTCCGGCTGTGCATGCCGGGGTGCGTGAGCAGCGAGCGACGGCTCATCCTGGAGGGGATGGGTGCGGACGTGGAGCTCACGCCGGCCAAGGAGAACATCGACGGCGCTATCCGCCAAGCGCATCATCTCCTGGAGGAGCAGCCGGAGCGCTACTACATGCCGGACCAATACAGCAATGAGGCCAACGCCCTGGCTCACTTCGAGACCACCGGTCCCGAGATCTATCGCCAGACGAGCGGACAGGTGGACTACTTTGTGGCCGGCATGGGCACCGGTGGCACGCTGATGGGCACGGGACGATATCTGAAGTCGGTGAAGCCCTCGGTGAAAGTGGTGGGTGTGGAGCCGGTCATGGGCCACGCTATCCAGGGGTTGAAGAACATGCAGGAATCCATCGTCCCGGCCATCTACCATCGGGAGGAGCTTGATCTCAAGCAGATGGTAGAGGACGGGGAGGCCTTCGAGACCACGAGGCTGCTGGCGCAGAAAGAAGGGCTGTTCGTGGGCACCTCGGCGGGGGCGGCGGTGGCGGTGGCGCTACGTATCGCCAACATGATTGACCACGGCACCATCGTGGCCATACTCCCCGATAGAGGGGATCGCTACCTCAGCACCATGCAGTTCCGTTCCGTGTGCGCCAAGTGCCCGCCGTGAGCCGGCTCTTGGCCGCCGTCACCTGATGTGCGCGCAAAGCCACCTACCGTCGGGGCCCGGCTTTTCGCTGGGCCCGGTGGGCATCGAAGTGCCCGCGGGCTGTGTTGCCAACGAAGTGCAGGCGGTGCGCCGCTTGGTGCGAGGCTACAACCGTGCCCACTCCAGTGTGGCCGACGCCCGTGAACTGGTGGTTGTGGCCCGCGATGCGCAGGGCGTGCTGGTGGGCGGTGCTGCGGGCGAGACCTGGGGCGAGGTGTTCGAGCTCGAGTACTTGGGGGTGTCTGAGCCGTGGCGGCGGCAGGGAGTGGGGAGCAGGATACTGGCCTGTGCCGAGGCTGAGGCGCGAGCCCGTGGCTGTCGACGGGTGGTACTCGACACCTACAGCTTCCAGGCTCCTGACTTCTACCCGGCCCACGGCTACCGCGAGGTGACCCGGGTGGTCGGCTTCGGCGACGGGGCGGCCAAGCACTTCTTCGCAAAGGAACTGGAAGGGTAACCCGCTTCTTGGGCTGCCGCGGTCACGGAGGTCTCGTTCGCCCGGAATGGGGAGCATCCATTCCGGGTAAGCGTGAGCGAGACGGCGGGCAGGCCGTGCCTCAGCACGCCGGACCGGTTGCTGGGGGGTCATCGAGGTCGTTCGTGCAGAGTGGGGCGGGATTGCCCGCTGTGGGTCAAGGTGAACATCGATGATGGGACTCCAGGCGCCTGAGTTCGACTGCCAGTACGCGTATGGTGAGGTAACCCTAGGCTAGAGGCTGAGAATGGATTGGACACTCATGGGCGTGCCGGTGGTCAATATCGCCCTGCGCACGCTGGTGGTCTACCTGGTGATCCTCTTGGGGCTACGCGTCACCGGGAAGCGGGAGATCGGGCAGTTCACCCCCTTCGATCTGGTCATGATCTTGCTGATCTCCAACGCCGTGCAGAACGCCATGGTGGGCTCGGACACCACCCTGCTGGGTGGTGTGGTGGCCGCCGTGGTGCTGCTGGTGGTCAATCTGCTGCTGTCATTGCTGGTGACCCGCAACCAGCGCCTGGAGCACGTCATGGTTGGTTTCCCCACCGTGCTGGTGAGCGACGGCACGGTGATCGCACGGCACATGAGCCGCGAGGGCGTCACCATGGAAGAATTGATGGCGGCTCTGCGGGAGCACGGCATCATGGCCCCACAGGATGTGGCGCTGGCCGTGCTTGAGATCGACGGCTCCATCAGCGTGGTACCGAAGAGCGCGCCACCGCTGCGCACGCGCAAGCAGGTCAAATACCTGCGCCGCAAGGGCTAGTCCATCCCGAACCATCGGGACCCGCGTGCGTGGAGGAAGGCTGCTGGTGTGCGCTGTGATCCACCACGAGATGACGTCCGGGGTGGTTTGCTGCGAGTCGAGGCGTTGCTGTTCCAGACCGCCGAGGTCGATGGACAGATCGAGGGTGCCAAGGGCCTCGATCAGCTCCTGACGCCTGCGGGCCTCCACGCTCTCCCTCAAGGCGGTCTCCACGGCCTCCTTCTTGGTGCGGGCATTCATAGCGTGCATAGCTGCGCCAAGCCGTGCTGCATCAATGTCACGCGTTGTCCTCATGCATATCAGCGTAGCGCGATGAGGCTATGCATTCATGCATTGCGGGTGCGCTGCCTACGCCACCACCTTGCAGGCGTCCTGCGGCCAGAAGGGGGAGAGCTCGCGCAGCCGGGCGATGATGGCCGGCAGCTTCTCTATCACCAGATCAATATCCCTCTCCGTATTGTAGACGCTGAGGCTGAAGCGCACCGAGCCGTGGGCGGAGGTGAAGGGCACGCCCATGGCTCGCAGCACGTGGGACGGTTCCAGGGAGCCCGAGGTGCAGGCCGAGCCGGAGGAGGCGCAGATCTTGTGTTCGTTCAGCATGAGGAGGATGGACTCGCCCTCGATGAACTCGAAGGCGATGCTGGTGGTGTTGGGCAGGCGATGCTCAGGGTCACCGTTGACCTTGGCCTGAGGTATGCGCTCCAGGAGACCTCGCTCCAGCCGATCGCGCAGGGCGGCCACGCGACCGTTCTCCAGAGCGATGTTGCGCGCGGCCAGTTCGCAGGCCTTCCCCAAGGCCACGAGAGAGGCTACGTTCTCCGTACCGCCGCGCCGGCCGCGTTCCTGGTGGCCGCCGATCATGAAGGGCGAGAAGCGGGTGCCGTGGCGCACGTACAGAGCGCCCACACCCTTGGGGGCGTGCAGCTTGTGGCCGGAGAGCGAGAGCATGTCGATAGCCGATGTGCTCATGTCCATGCCGATCTTGCCTACGCATTGCACGGCGTCGGTGTGGAAAAGGGCACCGGCCTCGTGGGCCATCTGCGCGAGCTCCTCTACGGGGAATACGGTGCCTGTCTCGTTGTTGGCCCACATGATGCTGGCCACAGCCGGCTCTGCCTTGAAGCTCTCCGCCACCTGGTCCAGGTCGAGTCGGCCTAGGCTGTCCACGGGCAGAAAGTGGACCGGGGTACCACGGCTGGCCAGATGCTCGCACAGGTTCTTCACGGCCGGGTGCTCCACCCGAGTGGTGACCACGCCCGTGCGCTCCGGCCGGGACATGAGCGCGGAGCGGATGGCAGTGTTGTCGCTCTCCGTGCCGCAGCTGGTGAAGATGATCTCGTCGGGGCGGGCGCCCAGCAGTGCCGCCACCCTTTCCCGAGCCTCGGTGATCTTGCGTCCCACCACTCCGGCGAAGTCGTACATGCTGGAGGGGTTGCCGTAGTAGTCGCGGAGGAAGGGGAGCATCTCCTCCAGCACTTCGGGTGCCACCGCGGTGGTGGCGTTGTTGTCCAGGTAGACCAGGTCGGAGAAATCCCTCATGCCGCCACCTCTTCCACCACCAGATCAGGCGTGACCAGCTCGCGCAGCTTGGCCTCAACGTAGTCCTTGAGCGTCACCTGGGCTGCGGAGCAGCTGGAGCAGACGCCCTGGAGCCGAACCAGCACCAGATTGCCCTCCACGTCCACCAGTTCGATGTCGCCGCCGTCCTTGCGCAGGGACGGGCGCACCTCCTGCTCCAGGGTCTCCTCGATGAGCTTTATCTTCTGGATATTGGAGAGCTTGACCGGCTTGACGGGCGTGGCCACAGCCGCGGGTGCCTCCGTGGCGCACTCCGCCAGGATTTGGTCCAGGATCTCCTGGATCTTGCCGTGGCACTTCTCGCAGCCGCCCCCGGCCTTGGTGAAGTGGGTGACGTCTTCCACGGTCTTGAGGTTGTTCTCGCGCACGGCACGCACAATCTCATTGTCCGTGACGCCGAAGCACTCGCAGACGATCTCGCCCTCCACCGAAGGCGGCGCCTCACCTTTGTAGTCGGCAATGGCCGCCTCCAGCGCCTCGCGCCCCATGACCGAGCAGTGCATCTTCTCGCGTGGCAGCCCACCCAGGAAGTCGGCGATGTCCTGATTGGTGATCTGGGCCGCCTCTTCCAGCGTTTTGCCCATGACCATCTCCGTCAGGGCAGAGGCCGAGGCAATGGCGCTGCCGCAGCCGAAGGTCTTGAACTTGGCGTCCGTGATCCGGCCGTCCGCATCCAGCTTGAAGGTGAAGCGTAACGCGTCGCCGCAGGCCAGCGAGCCCACCTCACCGGTGCCGTCCGCATCTTCTATCTCGCCCACGTTGCGGGGGTGAAGGAAATGGTCTTTGACCTTATCGGTGTACTCCCACATGGCGCATCCTCTTGGGTCGATTCTCTGACAGCAGCTTACACTGCTTCACCGCTGGCCGTCATGGTTTGCGGGCCGAGGGCCGGAGCAGGGTGTCACGCGGTTTGGCTGAGAGGCCAGCGAAGTCTAAAATGAGACATCGATGAACAGCATGCGAGGCGAGGGAGCCTCAGACGAGAGAGTGGTGGTGTGGCGTGAAGGAAGTTCGGTGGGAACGCGAAAATCACGATGTTACGGCCTTGGTGGCCGGAGCGCTGAGCCGGGGCGATTCGGCTCTCACCGAATTGGAGGCCATGGACCTGTTTGCCGCCTACGGCGTGCGCGTGGTGCGCGGTCAAGTGGTGACGACGTTGGCGGAGTGCCTGGGCCTGGCGGCCCGCCTCTCATATCCGGTGGTGATGAAAGGGTCCTCGCGCACCATTCTGCACAAGAGTGACGCAGGGCTGGTGATCACCGGGGTGAACAACGAAGAGGAGGCAGGCAAGGCTTGGGCCACGCTGGAGGAGCGGGGGCGGGGTCAGCTGGAGGGGATCCTGGTGGAGGAGATGATCCCCGCCGGGCGAGAGTTTGTTATCGGCATGACGCGGGATGCCCAATTCGGCCCCGTGGTCATGTTCGGCGTGGGCGGGACGCTGACCGAGGCTATCAAGGACGTCACCTTCGGAATTGCACCGTTACGGGAGAGGGATGCCCGGCGCATGCTGGACGAGATTCGGGCCAAGGAGTTGCTGGGCACGTTTCGCGGGGCGCCTGCGGTGGACCGCGAGGCGCTGGTGGCCACCATGCGGGCCATGGGGCAGATGGCGTTGGATCACCCCGAGATCTCAGAGATCGATATCAATCCTTTGCTGGTGGACCAGCAGGGCGTGCCCGTGGCGGTGGACGCGCTGGTGGCGCTTGGTAACGGCCGCGGAGCGGAGGCACCCTGGGCCAACCGCTACCGGGCCAACACGGCCAACCTGTGGGCGCTGTTCCATCCGGCCGGCGTGGCTGTCGTGGGGGCGTCAAACGACCCCACCAAGTGGGGCGGCCTAATTCTGGCCAGCCTGCTGTCCGGCGGCTACCAAGGCCGGGTGTACCCTGTGAACCCGCGGGCCGACACCGTCTACGGGAGGGCAGCGTATCCCACGGTGGCGGAACTGCCGGAAGCGGTGGACCTGGTGCTGGCAGCGGTGCCGGGGCAGGCGGTGCCGGGGGTGGTGGAGGATTGCGGCAAGCGCGGTGTCAAGGCCTGCGTCATCATCACTGCTGGTTTCGAGGAACTGGGGCCGGAGGGAGCGGCCAAGGGCCAGGAGGCGGCGGCGCTGGCGGCAGAGTACGGCATTGTTCTCATCGGCCCCAACTCACTGGGGACCATGTGCTCCTGGCACCACTTCTACGCCACTGGCGCGGCCGTGCTGCAGCCCACCACGGGGCCGGCCAGCTTCATCTCGCAGTCGGGCAGCATGGGCATGCAGCTGATGGAGTCGGCTGAACGGCAAACGGCCGGCATTGGCAAGTTCGTGGGCCTGGGGAACGAGGCGCTGTTCGAGGCCTCCGACCTCATGGGGTACCTCACCGAGGATCCCGAGACCGGCCTCATCCTCACCTACCTGGAGAGCCTGCGGGACGGGCGCCGGCTCCTGCAGGCGCTGGACCGGGCCACGGTCAAGAAGCCGGTCATCTTGCTGCGTGGTGGCTCCAGCGAGTTTGGCCGTAAGGCGGCGGCCTCGCACACCGGCGCCATGGCCTCCTCGCAGCCTGTATTCGAGGCGGCGGTGCGGCAGGCGGGGGTGACCTACACCACCAGCCCGGAGGAGTTCCTGGACTTGGTCTACGGCTTCTCCTACATGCCGTTGCCCAAGGGTAAGCGGGTGGCCATCGTCACCTTCGGTGGGGGATGGGGAGTGCTGGCCGCCGACGAAGTGGCGCGCAACGGGCTGGACCTGGCTGCGTTGACGCCTCCGGTTCTGGACGAACTGAACACGTTGCTGCCTCCTTTCTGGAGCCACGGCAACCCCATCGACTTGGCCGGCATGTTCACAGACAAGGGTGAGCCGGAGGGGGCCGTGCACGCGGTGGCGCCCTGCGAGAACGTCGATGCCGTGCTGGTGCTGGGCGTGCTGGGTATCGTCAGCCAGCCGGTGCGGACGGTGGCGGCCGTGCAGCGGCTGCGCGACGAGTACGGTCTGGATGTGGGCGACGTGACGGTTCCCGATGTGGGACAGTACCAGGAGCGGGAGGACGCTTTCATCAGACGTGTCTGCGAGATGATGGAGGAGTTCGACAAGCCCATCCTCAATGTCTCTTTCTCGCGCATGCCCAAAGCCGTCTACGATTGCGGCTGCAGGTACTCGGCTGTGGTGATTCCGGCTCCGCTGCGCGCGGTGCGGGTGCTGGCGCACATGGCTCGGTATCGCGCGTACCGGGAGGCGGCCCAGGCGAGTGAGCCCTGGCTCTAGCCGGCCGCCCCGGTGCCCGGCTGGGCCGCGCCCAGCTCGATCTCCACTTGGTAGGCTCCCTCGTCCAGGCGGGTGCGGACCGGGTAGCCGCACTGGTGGAAGAGGTAGAGAACGGGGCGGTTGTTGCCACTCACCTCGGCGGTGAAGCCCTTGATCCCGCGCTCGCGGGCCAGGCGGATCATGTAGCCCAGCAGGCGCGCACCTACGCCCCGGCGCTGCCACTCGTCCCTGACGAGCAGCCCTATCTCGGCCCAGCCGCTCTCCGCGTCGCGGTGCCACTGGCCCAAGCCGATCATGCGCTCCGCCTCGGCTGACTGGACCGTCACCGCCAAGGCCACGTGGTTGTCATAGTCCACGTTGGCGATGTCATCACGCTCCCAGCGGGAGAAAGAGCGTTTGGCGCCCAGGAAGCGCTGCTGGATGCTGTGCTCGCCGGCGTGGTAGAGAAAGTCCTTGATGAGGGTGTCGTCGGTGAGGCGTAGAGGACGAATCAGCGCCAGCGTGCCGTCCACCAGCGAGATGTGGCGCTCCAGCTCGTCCGGGTAGGCCGCACGGCGGGGTAGCCCCTGGTCCAGGTAGACGTAGTGCCGCGCCTTGGCTGCGCTCAGCAACTCCGCGCGGTGGTCCGGGTGGGCGATCTCAATGAGGGCCAGCGCACGCTCGCGAATGGAGCGCCCGTAGAGATGGGCGATGCCGTACTCGGTCACCACGTAGTGGACGTCGCCCCGGGTGGTCACCACTCCGGCGCCTTCCATGAGCCGGGCCACGATGCGGCTATGCCCGGAGCGGGTCAGGGAGCGCAGGCAGATGATGGGTTTGCCGCCGCGCGAGCGGGCGGCGCCACGGATGAAGTCAACCTGTCCCCCGATTCCACTATAGAAACTATAGCCCAGCGAGTCGGCGCACACCTGACCGGTCAGATCCACCTCCAGCGCCCCATTCACGGCCGTCATGCGGTCGTTCTGGCCGATAACGAAGGGGTCGTTGACGAAATCGCAGGAGGCGAAGGCAAAAAGCGGGTTGTCATCCACGTGGCGGTAGGTGGCTTCGCTCCCGGCGCAGAAGGAGACCAGCGATGCTCCCGGGCGCACGCGTTTGTAGGCGTTGCTCACCGCGCCGGACTCCACAAGGCGCAGGAGCGCGTCGCTCAGGACCTCGGTGTGGACGCCCAGGTCGCGTCGGCTCTCCAAGAAGGGGAGGGTGGCCGCCGGGGCCTCGCCCACCCCGATCTGCAGGCAGCACTCATCCTCCACGAGCTTGGCCACGTTACGGCCCACCTCGCGTTCCACCTCGTCTGGAGCCCGGGCGGCGGCGGTCAGCAGTGCTTCGTCGTGCTCAACCACGGCATCGATGTGATCAACGTGGATGAAGGAGTCGCCGAGAGTGCGCGGCATGTTGCGGTTCACCTGCGCGATCACCGTGCGCGCGCTCAGCGCCGCGGGGCGCGTGATGTCCACCGAGATACCGAAGGAACAGTTGCCGTGGGCGTCCGGTGGCGACACCTGGATGAGCGCCACGTCAATGGCCAGCCGGCCGCTGCGGAAGAGCGAAGGCACCTCGAACAGGAAGACCGGCGTGTAATCGGCGCGCCCGGCGGCGATGGCCTCGCGGGTTGATTTGCCGATGAAGAAGGAGTTGTGACGGAAGGAATCGGCCAGGCGTGGAGCTTCGTCAGGATCGGATCCCAGGGTGAGCAGGTAGACTTCAGTGTCCAGGAGCCCTTCACCGGCCGTGTTCAGTGCGCGTACCAAGTGCTGCGGCATGCCGTAGGCCGCTCCCACGAAGATACGGTCACCCCTCTGGATCAGGCGCACGGCCTGGTCTGCGCTCATGATCTTGGTGAGGTACCGCTCTTTCCAGCGGCTGGGAGAAGGACCTTTCACTCCACCATTATCCCACTGGGCGGCAAAGGCAAGGAGCACAAGCAAGGGGTACAAGCAAGAGGGAGGACAGAGGCGACAGCGAACCGCTCGCGCGTTGCCCGGATGGCGGCAGGTTCACCGGGTCTGCCGGTAACCGCTGGAGTGAGGGGGGTGACAGGGCTTGCGACACCCCCTCATTCTCTGCATGCGTTACTTCAACAACGCCTTGGCCCGCGCGGCGAGGTTCTGCACGGCCACGCGAGTGGCCGGGCTGCTGAATCGTGGGCTGGCAAGGTCGATGCTCGCCAGTTCGCGTACGATCTCCTCGAGCTCAGCGACGCGGGAGATCACATCGTCTGCATTTCCCGGTTGATTCGCGCTGTTCGAAGTGATTCCACGCACGTCATCGGCCAAACCACTCATAGCTTCACCTCTCTATTCAGTGGCGTGTGCCTCTCAAGCGAGTGAGGATGGGAGGCGGGGGCAAGGAGAAATCCGCCACACATAAGTTGTAACGGCAAACAACCCTTAGTAAAAAGTATACTCTGGAATATGAGGGAAGTCCAGATGATGTAGCGTCGGTTGGCAGCAAAAAATCCCTGCTCATGCCAAGGAATAATGGGGGAGGCCCGCGACGCGGGCCTCCCCCCGAAACCAACCGTCGACTGGTGTCTTACTTGACCAGGCGGTTCTCGATCAGTTCGTCCACCACTTCCGGCTCGGCCAGGGTGGAGGTGTCGCCCAGATCGGTGAGATCGTTCTTGGCGATCTTCTTGAGGATCCGGCGCATGATCTTGCCGGAGCGGGTCTTCGGCAGACCGGGAGCCCACTGGATGGCGTCCGGGCTGGCGATGGGACCGATCTCCTTGCGGACGTGAGCCACGAGCTCCTTCTTCAGAGCATCGGTGCCTTCGACGCCGGCATTCAGGGTGACGTAGGCGTAGATGCCTTCACCCTTGATGTCATGGAGCATGCCCACAACGGCGGCTTCGGCCACGGACGGGTGGCTGACGAGAGCGGACTCGATCTCGGCGGTGCCCATACGGTGACCGGAGACGTTGATGACGTCGTCCACACGGCCGGTGATGAAGTAGTCGCCTTCCTCATCGAAACGGCCGCCGTCGCCGGCGAAGTAGTAGCCCTTGTACTGCGCGAAGTAGGTGTCGAAGAAGCGCTTCTCGTCACGGTAGACACCACGCATGATGCCCGGCCACGGGGCGGCGAAGCACATGTTGCCGGCGGTGTTGGGCGTGGTGACGGGCTCGCCGTCGGAGTCAACCAGCTGCGCCTTGACGCCGAAGAAGGGACGACCGACCGAGCCCGGCTTGTTGGCCATGGCGCCCGGTATGGGCATGAGCATGTGGCCGCCGGTTTCCGTCTGCCAGTAGGTGTCGCTGATGGGGCAGTTGCCGCCACCAATGAGGTTGCGGTACCACATCCAGGTCTCAGGTCCCATGGGCTCGCCCACCGAGCCGAGCACGCGCAGGGAGGAGAGGTCGTGCCGCTTCACGAACGCGTCGCCTTCCTTGGCGATAGCGCGGATGGCGGTAGGAGCGGTATAGAAGCTGTTGACCTTGTACTTCTCGATGATGGCCCAGAAGCGGTCATACTCGGGGTAGCTGGGTACGCCCTCGAAGAGGACGGAGATGGCGCCGTTGCACAGCGGGCCGTACATGGCGTAGGTGTGACCGGTGACCCAACCGATGTCAGCGGTGCACCAGTACACGTCGCCCGGCTTGTAGTCGAAGGCGACCTTGTGGGTGAAGGCACCGTAGAGCAGGTAGCCGCCGGTGGTGTGCAGCACGCCCTTGGGCTGGCCGGTGGAACCGGAGGTGTAGAGGATGAAAAGCGGGTCTTCCGCGTCCATCTCTTCACACGGGCAGTCCTTGGCCACGTCCGGGTCGGCCATAAGCTCGTGCCACCAGAGATCCCGCTTCTCGTTCCACGTGACTTCCAGGTTGACGTGCTTGAGAACGATTACCTTCTCCACGGAGGGAGCCTGCTCCGCAGCGGAGTCTGCTGCGTCCTTGATCATGACTTCCTTGGCACCGCGCATGCCGCCGTTGCAGGTGACCAGGATCTTGGCCTCTGCGTCGATCAGGCGGTCGCGAAGAGCCTCAGCCGAGAAGCCGCCGAAGCACATGCTGTGGATGGCGCCGATGCGCGCGCAGGCCAGCAGGACGACCATGCACTCGGTGATCATGGGCATGTAGACCGCGACCCGATCACCCTTCTTCACGCCCAGCTTCTTGAGGACGTTGGCCATCTTGACCACTTCGTCCAACAGCTGACGGTAGGTCCAGACGGAGTTGTCCTTCTCGTCTCCGGAGGAACCTTCGAAGTAGTAGGCAACCTGGTTCTCGACCTCGGTGCCCATCCACCTATCGAGTGCGTTGTAGCAGGCGTTCAGCTTGCCGCCTTCGAAGTAGCGGACCTTGGCGTTCGCCCAGTCATGGTTCTGGACCTTGTCCCACTTCTTGAACCAGGTCAGGTATTCCTCGGCCTTCTCGGCCCAGAAGTTGTCCGCGTCGTTAATGGAGCGGTCATACATCTCCTGGTACTGCTCCATGCTGTTGACCCAGGCGTCCTTCATTGACGCAGGTACCGGAAACTTTTCGTCTGCCACTCTTGTCCTCCGCTGGTCTTGTTGCTACTGCAAGAACTGCGCCCGCAATCAGCCTTGCTCAGGGCTGGCAGGGCGAAAAAGCGGCCAGAGTATACCAAAAAGAGAGCACCCTGGCCCTCCCGACCGTGGACCGGCGCGGGGTGGTGCTCAGTCTGGTGGCTGCTCCCAGGTACGTGCCGCTGGCCGGGGGCTTTCGAGTCACTGCTACAGCTTCATAACTACCATTTCCGGTGGCGCGAGTCAAAGAGAAATACCTTATGAGCACGGTAGCCGAGTGCCCCGGGGCCGCCTCTACCCATCGTGCCCCAGGGCATCCAGGCAGTCGAACGACCACCAGAAGGGACGCACGGCCACGCCCACGGTGGAGATGGGCTGCTCCCCGATATCGCCCAGGACTACATCATTGACCGTGTCGATGACGGCCGCGTGGCAGAAGTAGCCGCCGCTGACGTAGGCCTTCGTGCCGTCCGACCGGACGGCGATCTCATAAGGTCAGTAGCTGTCCAGCGGTATCTTCTTCACCATGGAGTTGCCGGCCGTCTCCACCACACCGCAGTACCAGCCTTCCGGGTTGCCTCCGCTTTGCGCCGAGAAGGGATTCGATTGCCCCTGCTCCGGCCCCCCCTGCCCCTGGCAGACCACGTAGGCCTTGGAGCCGTCGGGCAGGATGCCTACGCCGCGCGGCTCGGACTCACCGGTGGGGACGGCGGCCATCTCGGCCAAGGTGACCGGGTCGAGCGCATGGAGGGCGTTGTCCCGGCAGTCGCTCGCGTATACCGCCGAGCCGTCAGGCATGAAGGCCATTCCCATGCAAAGCCCAAAGGGCGCTTCCCGGACGATCTCCATGGTCTCCAGATCCAGCACGGCTACGCTGCCGCCTTCGCCGGTCCTTGCCAGCGCGGTCCACTCCTCAATCGTTTTGGCGCCGCGCTCGCGCCAGTCGCACGTGCCCAGAAAGGCTCTGGACCCGTCGAAACTGACGGCCAAGGCTGTGACGTACAAGGCGGGGAAGACGCGCTCCACTCGGTTGGCCTGTAGGTCGATGACCTGAAGGCCGGCGACGGTGGCCACCAGTAGCAGCCTGCCATCGGGAGTGACGGCCAGCGGCCCGGTGGCTCCGGGGGCATCGGCGATCTGGTAGGGTCCGGCCGTCATGGTGGTGGCCACATCCATGAGCCCTCTGTCCTCCAGGCTCTCCAGCGGGATCTCCACCAGCAGCTCGCCCGTATCTGGATCAACCACTCTGATCCTGGCCTGGTAGAGGTCGCTGAGGAAGGCCCGCGTGCCGTCGGGGTGCACGGCCACGTGGGAGGGCGCCACGCCCACCCAGGGATGAAGGGCGAGGGTGTCGGTGGCGGAATCCACCAGGGCCACGCGGCCGTAGGCCATGTCGCGTGGGTCCGCGGCGCCGGACTGCATGCGGGCCGTGATCTCCTGGATGCTGCTCTCGTATTCGGCCACGATGACCAGGGGTGGAAGGCCCAGGCGGCGCTTCGCCTCCTCGCGCGACACAGATTGGTAGAGCGCAGGCCGTGTGGTGGTGGGGTTGACCGGGCCACCCGCGGCGCCCTCGGTGGTGGAGGCGGCTGTCGATGTCACGGCGTGCGTTTCTCCGGCGGTGCCGGGATCGTTGCCACAGCCCACGGCGGCCAGGATCAGCGCCAGACAGCAGGCGATACAGCACAGGACCTCTGCGGTGTTACTGGCACTCGGTGTCTCTCGCTTCATCTCCTGCCTCTCATCTTGGCGGAGCTGCCCTACTCGGCCCAAGGCAGAAGCGCCAAGCGCCAGATGAAGAAGGCATACTGCCCGCGGGTGGCCGGCTCCCACCAGTTCCAGGGTCCATAGTAGCCGGCGAAAAGGCCGTTGAACGCGGCCGTGCGCGCGTAGGAGTAGTGGATACCACGGCGAAGACGCGGCTGGGACCCGTCACTGCTCCGCTCCGGACGTAGGAGCCGTCATCGTCGAAATCGTATTCCCAGTTGGGGTAGACAAGCGGGTCGGAAGCGCCCGCACGGACGGCCACTTCGGCCAGGTAGCCCTGCGTCTGCGGCGGGATGAGTTGGATGTGGACGGTGGAGCGCGGCGGCGGGGGCCGTGGGCAGCAGGCAGAGGAGGAGCACGGCGAGGCAGATGCGAGCGAGCGTCACGCGCGCCCGCCGGGTGGATGCCTTGTGGACTCCCATGGGCCACGTACCTCCATGTGCGGTACAGGGGCGGGGGTGCCGGATGGTCCGCACCCTGGCGTTGACCATGCCACCTGAGTGTATGCGCGGCGATTTCCCATGGCAACCGCCTCGTGATGCAGTGCCAAGCTTTCCGCCTGCAGCGGTGAATGAGAGAATGGCCCGCAGGTCACAGACTGGAGGCGACATGGACATGCAAGTGTGCGGAGCGGCTCGGGAAGTCACCGGCTCCTGTTATCTACTCACGTGCGGCGAGACTCAGTTCCTGGTGGATTGCGGCATGTACCAGGGCGGTGCCGAGGAACGGGACGACAACTTTGACCCCTTCGTATTCGATCCCGACCAGATCGACTTCGTCCTGCTGACGCATGCGCACATCGATCACTGCGGCCTCATCCCCCGCTTGGTGCAGGAGGGATTCCAGGGCGCCATCTACGCCACACACGCCACTGCGGACCTGTCGGAGATCATGCTGCTGGACTCGGCACACATCCAGGAGATGGAGGCGGAGTGGCAGTCGCGCAAGTCGAAGCGGGCAGGTCGGCGGACGAAGGATCCTCTCTACACCACCGCCGATGCCGAGCAATCGCTCAGGCTGTTCCAGGGCGTGAGCTACGGAGAGGAATTCTCCCCTGCGCCCGGAGTCCGCGCCCGTTTTCGTGACGCCGGTCACATCCTGGGCTCAGCTTTCCTTGAACTGCGAATGGAGGAGCAGGGCGAAGAGGTGTCCATCGTCTTCAGCGGGGACGTGGGGCAGCCGGGGCAACCCATCATTCGTGATCCCGAGACCACCACTGACACCGACTATCTGGTCATGGAGTCAACCTATGGGGACCGGCTGCACGACCAGGAAGGCGAGCCGGTGGAGAACTTGGTGCACGTCCTGCAGGAGGCGCAGAGGGCGGGGGGGAATGTGATCATTCCCAGCTTCGCGCTGGGCCGCACGCAGGAGCTCATCTACTTCTTGCGGGAGCGTTACGAGGACTACGGGTTGGACATGCCCATCTACATAGACAGCCCGCTGGCCAAACGGGCCACGGAGATCTACCGTCGCCACCGGGCTGCATATGACAGCGAAGCCATCGATTGCCTTGCCGAGACCGGGAGCATCTTCACCTTCCCGGAATTGCGTTACACGGAGTCGGCGGACGAATCGCGCGAGCTCAACGGCAAGAACGGTATCGTCATCATCTCCGCCAGTGGCATGGCGGACGCCGGCCGCGTCAAGCACCACCTGAAGCACAACCTCTGGCGACCGGAGAACCACGTTGTCATCGTCGGCTTCCAGGCGCACGGCACACTGGGGCGGCGTTTGCTGGATGGGGAGAAGAGGGTGAAGATCTTCGGAGAGGAGATCGCGGTCAAGGCCCAGGTGCATTTCATGCCCGGTCTCTCGGCCCATGCCGACCGCAATCAGCTGCTGGAATGGGCCTCGCATGTGGATTCCCCGCACCGCGTCTTCCTCACTCATGGCGAAGCCGCCGCCATCTTCTCCTTGAAGGAACTGCTGGAAGAACGCCTGCGCTTCCAGGTGGCCGTGCCCCGCAAGCACCAGATCTACCGTTTGGAGAGCACGGCTGCGTGAGCGTCGACCCGGGCAACCCGGCACGCCGGGAGAAGTCGCCATCGCATATGATGAAGGTAGGCTCGGGGGGTGTTCGGTTGGTTGGCTGACCTCTACGTGCGGAAGCGCATCCGGCGTCCGGCATTCCTCACCCACGCCGATCTGGGCACCCATGCTGATCGGCGGGGCCCCCGAGCGGTGGGATGGTGCTGCTCCCCGGGTCTGCCCGGGACGGGTGGTTGGTTGTGTCGAGCGCTGAGAGCAGGAGGTAGCCGGTGCCGGTCACGAACCTGATGACATTCAACGTCTCGCGCATGGAAGTCATGGATCTGGACGGCAACGTTGACGCCGGGCTCATGCCGGACCTCTCGCCGGAGCAGGTGGCGGAACTGTACGGCATCATGGTCCTCACGCGCCGCTTGGACGAGCGCATGCTCAAGCTGCAACGCCAGGGACGCCTGGGCACGTTCGCCCGAGTGCTGGGGCAGGAGGCGGCGCACATCGGGGCGGCTTACGCCATGCGGGAAGGCGACTGGCTGGTGCCGGCCTTCCGGGAAACCGGGTCGTTCATTGTGCGCGGCATCCCCGTGGAGAGGGTGCTGCAGTACTGGGGCGGCGACGAGTGGGGCCAGCACTTCCCGGAGGGCAGCCGGGTGCTGCCCGTCTCGGTGCCGGTGGGGACACACATGCTCCACGCCGTGGGTATCGGTTGGGCCATGAAGCAGGACCGGGAGAGGGTGGCGGTGCTCACCGTCTTCGGGGACGGCGCCACCTCCGAGGGTGACTTCCACGAGGCCATGAACTTCGCCGCCGTGTTTCAGGCGCCTGCGGTCTTCCTCTGCCAGAACAACCACTGGGCCATCTCCGTGCCCTATGGGCGGCAGACGGCGGCTGCTTCCATCGCCCAGAAGGCCATTGCCTACGGCATGCCCGGTATCCAGGTGGACGGCAATGACGTCTTCGCCGTGTACCGGGTGGTGCGGGACGCGTTGGATCGGGCGCGCAACGGCGAGGGTCCCACTTTGGTGGAGGCGCACACCTATCGCATGGCGGACCACACCACTTCGGATGATGCCCGCAAGTACCGGCCACCGGAGGAGACGGCCTACTGGCAGGAGCGCGATCCTTTGGAGCGGCTGGCCCGCTACATGCGCCGTAAAGGGCTGCTGGATGAGGCGCGGGAGGCGGAGACCCTGGCTCGGGCTGAGGCTGAGGTGGACCGCGTGGTGGCGGCCTACGAGGCCTTCCCGGCGCCGCCGCCCGATGACCTTTTCGCCCACCTGTACGCGGAGATGACCCCGGCATTGCGGGCGCAGCGCGATGCCCTGCTGGCTGCACTGGGAGAGGGGGAGTAGCTGTGGCCGATCTCAACCTGGTGGAGGCGGTACGGGAAGGGTTGCGGCAAGAACTGGCGCGTGACCGCAAGGTGGTGGTGTTGGGAGAGGATGTGGCTAAGGACGGAGGCGTGTTCCGCTCCACCGACGGCCTCTTCGAGCAGTTCGGCCCGGAGCGGGTCATCGATACCCCGCTGGCTGAGTCGGGGATCGTGGGCATGGCCATCGGCATGGCTGTGGCCGGCTACCGGCCGGTGGCGGAGATCCAGTTCTCAGGGTTTGTGTACCCGGCCTACGATCAGCTGGTGAGCCACGCCTCCCGTCTGCGCAACCGCAGCCGTGGTCTCTACGCCTGCCCGCTGGTGGTGCGCATGCCGTATGGGGGCGGCATCCGGGCGCTGGAGCACCACTCGGAGAGCATGGAGGCCATCTTTGCTCACGTGCCCGGGCTCAAGGTGGTCATCCCCTCCAACCCCTACGACGCCAAGGGCCTGCTGGCAGCCGCCATCCGCGATCCCGATCCGGTCATCTTCTGCGAGCCGGCCCGTATCTACCGCGCCGTGCGCATGGAGGTGCCGGACGAGGCCTACGAGGTACCGCTGGGCGAAGCCAAGGTGGTGCGGGAGGGGGTGGATATCAGCGTGATCGCCTGGGGGGCTTTGGTGCGAACAGCTCGGCAAGCGGCGGAGCAGTTGGCGCAGGAAGGGGTCTGCGACGTGGAGGTGGTGGACGTGCGCACGCTGTCGCCTCTCGACACCGGCACGGTGCTGGCCAGCGTGCAGAAGACGGGGCGGGCGCTGGTGGTGCATGAGGCCTCGCGCACGGGCGGCTTCGGTGCGGAGATTGCCGCCCAGATCCAGGAGCAGGCACTGCTGCAGTTGCAGGCACCGGTGCGCCGCGTGGCGGGCAGTGACGTCATTCCGCCGCTGGCTAAGCTGGAGGACTACTTCCAACCGAGCATGAATCTTTTGGTGAACGAAATCCGCGCGACGATGGAGTTCTGACCATGGCGTACGAGTTCACATTCCCAGACGTGGGCGAGGGCATCACCGAGGGCGAGTTGCTGGCCTGGAAGGTGAAGGAGGGCGACCAGGTCGCCGAGAACGCGACGCTGGCCGAGGTGGAGACGGACAAAGCGGTGGTGGAAATCCCCTCGCCCAAGGCCGGCCGGGTGACCAAGCTTCACGCGCGTGAGGGCGACGTCATCAAGGTGGGCCAGGTGCTGGTGACCATCGAGGAGGCGGCGCCGGCGGCCGAAGCGGCGCCGGCGCCCGGCGAACTGCCCGGGGTGGAAGTGCCCGGTGCGGGCGCGGCGGCTGTGCCGAAGGAGGTGCCCAAGGAGCGGAAGCGCTTCGGGCCGGTGCCGCCGGTGGCGCAGGTCATGGAGGCTGAGGAGTTCTACACCGGGTCCGTGGTGGGGCGCCTGGAGGAGGCACCCAGGGGAGAGGGCTTCGCTGCGCCGGCGGCGCCTTCGGCACCGGCCGTAGGAGGAGCTACTTCCTCCGGGGTGAAGGTGCTGGCATTGCCCTCGGTGCGTGCCCTGGCCGAGGAATTGGGTGTGGACATCTCCCGCGTGCAGGGCACGGGGCCGGGTGGACGCATCCTCCGCCAGGACGTGGAGGATTACGCGGCGGCCGCGGCCTACGGGCGAGACCGCCCGCAGGCCACGTCGGTCCGGATAGAGGACATGGACAAGGCCCTGGCCTGCCTGGGGGGTTGCCTGGAGCAGGATGAGTACGGTGTCATCGAGCGCACGGCCTTCCGGGGCGTGCGCCACACCATGGCCAAGAAGATGCACGAGTCGCTGGCCCGCCAGGCCCAGGTGACGGAGACGGAAGAGGCCGATGCCACCGCCCTCCGCCGCATCCGCGAGAAGGGCCGTACCATGGCCCAGGAGCGCGGCATCCAGCATCTCACCTACCTGGCTTTCGTGGTGAAAGCGTCGGTCATGGCCCTGCAGCGCTTCCCGCGGCTCAATGCCGTGCTGGCCGAATCCTGCGACGAGTTCATCGTCAAGCGCTACTACAACATCGGTTTGGCAGTGGACACCAGCGCCGGCCTGGTGGTGCCCAACATCAAGCGCGCAGACCAGAAGAGCATCTTTGATCTGGCCAAAGAGATCAACGAACTCGTGGAACGCGCCCAGCTGCGCAAGCTCGGTTTGGACGAGATGCGCGGCGGCACCTTCACCATCAGCAACTACGGGGCCATCGGCGGCATTTACGCCACTCTGGTCAGCAACTACCCGGAGGTGGCCGTGCTGGGCATGGGGCGGGTGCGCGAGGTGGCGGTGCCGGACCGCGGCTCCCTGGTGGTCCGCTCCATGCTGCCGCTCAGCCTGACGTTCGACCATCAGTTGATCGACGGGGCCGAGGCCGCACGCTTCCTCAACCTGGTGGTGAATTACCTGGAAGACCCGGACCTCATGCTGCTGGAAGGAGCCTAGGCCTGGGCGGAGCGGCCGCGAGAGAGCCTGTGTCGGGTGCACGCGGCGCGCTGAGGCATGAGGCGGCCGGGTGCGCGGCGCGTGCGCTCGAGTCGCCACCGCCGGTTGGCTTGGTGGTGGCCACCGAGGTGGAGGCGCGCCCGCTTCTCAACGGTCGCTTCCGAACGGCGAAGTCCTGGGAGGCGGCCGGCCGGCGCTGGTTCGTGGGCGATGTGGCAGCGGTGGCAGACGATGCCGAGCCTGCCGCCTGCGTGGGCCCCGCCCGCGAAACGGTGTCGCGAGGGCGGCAACAGCCGGTGGTGGTGGTGATCTCCGGCTACGACAGAGCCAATGGGGCGGCGGCCACCGCCCTGCTGGTGGAGCGCTTCGCGCCGGTCCTGGTCATCAATTTCGGTATCGCCGGAGCCTTCCCCGGATCAGGCTTGGCCCTGTGTGACCTGGTGCTGGCCACCGCCGACAGCTACGCCGACACGGGAACCTCCTCACCCCAGGGGTGGCTGCCGACGGAGGAGTTCGGCCTGCCGCTGGCCGAGGTGGGCGGGAAGCAGTTCTGGAACACCTTCCCCCTGAGCGCGCCGCTGGTGCGAGGCGCTGCGGCCGTCCTGCGGCGGTCAGGTTGGCAGGAAGAAGGGGCCGGCCGCGCGGTCCGAGGCCGGCGTCTGCGGAGGGGCCCCTTCGTGACCCTCTCTCAGGTGACGGGTACGGCGGAGGAAGCCCTGACGCTTGAGGCGCGGTGGGGTGCCTTGGCTGAATCCATGGAAGGCGCGGCCTGCGCCCACATGTGCGCACTGTACGGGATCCCCTGCCTGGAAGTGCGTGGCATCAGCAACCTGGTGGGCGACCGCGACCGCGACCGTGGCCGTTGGGACGTCACGGGCGCAGCGGCGGAAGCGGCGGATGCGGTGCAGGCGGTGCTCCGCGGCGAAATCCTGGAATTGTTGCGGGGGCGGGAGTGAAGCTGTCGCTGGCCATCTCTCCCTGCCCCAACGACACCTTCATCTTCCACGCCTGGATAGCCGGACTCGTGCCGGGAGCGCCGGAAGTGGAAACGCGTCTGGTCGACATCGACGAGTTGAACGCGTTGGCTCTGGCCGGTATCCCGGATGTGACCAAGCTCTCTTTCGCCGCTTTCGCCCGGGTGCGCGAAGGCTACGCGCTGCTGCACGCGGGCGGTGCACTGGGCCGCGGGTGCGGGCCGTTGGTGGTGGTGCGGTCTGACTCGGCGCTGCGGAGGGGTGAGCGCCCACTGGGCGGTGCGCGTGTGGCCATCCCCGGGGAGCTCACCACGGCGGCCCTGCTGCTGCGTCTGTACCTCGTCTCCGGCGAAGGCGGCGGCGCGGCCGGATCCCACACCGAGGGCACCACCTTGTCGGCGGCGGCCGCCGCTAAGGGGCCCGGCGCCTGCATCGAGAGCCCCGTGCGGCTGGAGGTCCTTCGTTTCGACGAAATCATGACGGCGGTGGCCTCTAGCCAGGTGGACGCGGGCGTCATCATTCACGAGAGTCGCTTCACCTATCCCGCGCTGGGGCTGGCCGCCTTGGTCGACCTGGGGGAGTGGTGGGAGCGCACCACCGGGTATGCCATCCCCTTGGGCGGCATCGCTGTGCGGCGGGACCTGGGCCCCGAGGTGGCGGCGGCGGCGGACAGGGCGGTGCGTGAGAGCCTGCTGGCTGCCCGGCGCGCCCCGGAGGCCTCGGCCGCCTTTATCCGCGAGCATGCCCAGGAGATGGACGAGGCCGTGTGCCGGCAGCACATCGATCTCTACGTCAACCAGTACTCGCTGGATTACGGCCGGGCGGGGCGGGCGGCCATCGAGGAGTTGCTGGGGCGCGCGGGGCAGACGGGAGGCGACACGGCCGCCGCCGATCCGGCCGAGGCGCTTCCGCTCTTCTGGGACGGGTGAGCGGCCGGTGGGGACGATAGAGGTCCTGCGGGCAGGCAGGACGCGCGGCCGGGTCTTCTACGGCTGGTACGTGCTGGCGGCGTCGTTTGCCATCCTTTTCTTCAACGCGGGCGTCCGTTTCCTGATCGGCGTTCTCATGAAGCCCATGCTGGCCGAGTTCGGCTGGAGCCGCAGCTGGGTGTCCGCCGCCATCCTGCTCAACACGGTCATGTGGGCCCTGACCATGGTGGTGGTGGGGAAGCTGTACGACAGGTATGGCCCCAAGTGGGTCATCGCTCGTCGGTGCTCTTTGCCGCCGGTTACATGCTCATGGCGGGCACGCGGTCGCTGTGGCAACTGATGCTGTCCTACGGCGTCCTGGCCGGCGTGGGCTTTGGGGCCACCACCCCGCCGATGTTCGGGGCCATCATCTGCCGCTGGTTCGAGAGGAGGCGGGGGATGGCAGTGAGCCTGGCCATGGCCGGGAGTTGCCTGGGGCAGTTCGTCTTGATCCCTCCGTTCACCGGGATGAGCATTGCGCTTGGGTGGCGCGCCACCAGCTTCTGGTTGGGGGCGGCCGGTTTCGTCCTCAACGTATTGCTGGCCGTCATCGTCATACGCGACGATCCGGTACCCATGGGGATTGCCCCATACGGGCACGTCAGCAGCCCTGCATCCGGAGCTGCCGTCCACGCCTCGCACTCACACGGAGCCGCCGACCTGTCGCTCAGGCAGGCGATACGCACGCGTCCCCTTTGGCTGTTCGCGGTCTCCATGTTCGTATGCGGAGGCGCCGACTTCTTGGTGAGCCCACACCTGGTACCCATGGTGACCGACCAGGGTATCTCGACCACCACGGCCGCGAACATGCTTGCCTGGTTCGGATTGCTGAGCCTGGCGGGCATACTGCTGGCCGGCCCCGCCTCTGATGCCATCGGAGATCGCGTGCCTATCGCCATCACCTTCGCGCTCCGCATTGCTCTCTTCCTCATGATCCCACTGGTCCAGACCGAAGCCACCTTCTGGATCTTCTCTCTTGGCTTCGGCCTGACATTCCTTGTCACCGCCCCCTTGACGCCCACGCTCAGCGGTCGTCTCTTCGGGTTCGCCAATATCGGGCTCATCGCGGGTTTTGTGACCACCATCCACCAGCTGGGCGGAGGTCTCTGGGCGTACCTGGGCGGGGCCATCTACGACGCCACCGGCAGCTACGCCCTGGCATTTGCCATCACCATGGGGTTGACCGCGGTTGTGCTGGTTTGCATGCTCATGTTGAAGTAACCTGCGCGAGTGGCGGACCCGGGTGCCTCGCCTGGGTAGGAGAGGGGTTGCGCGGAACGTCCCGCCTGGGACGAAAGAAGGGTGCTGACATGCCGTATCAGATCGCTCGATATCCCATGGACAAGGTGAAGCGGGTGTCACAGCCCACCATCCGGATCGTGAGCGAGATCCAGCAGGTGCGTGAGGACGAGAATGGCTACAACCGTGCCGTCCGGGGTGACTTCGGCCCGGTGGTCCAACGCGAGCGCAGCCGGTTCTGCGCCAAGTACCCGCTGGGAGCCGTGCTTCGCGGCTTCGGAGAGAAACTCGCTCCGCTGATGGAAGGCCAGCCTGCTCAGCAGCGCGCGCCGATACCGGCTTCGCCCGAGGTGTTGAGTCAACACATCAAGCGCGTCGGCTATTTCCTGCGCGCTGACATGATGGGTATCTGCCGCCTGCCGCGGTACGCCGTGTACAGCCATGACAGGCGAGGCGCGGAGGTCAGCCTCGACCATCCCAACGCCATCGTGATCGTGATCGACCAAGACTACGACACGATGCACCGCTCCAGCGGCCGGGACTGGATTTCCGGCAGCCAGAGCCATCTGGGGTACTCGTTCGCGGCCGTGACCGCCTGCATGCTTTCGGACTACATACGAAGGCTGGGGTACTCTGCGCGCGCCCACTACGCCCGTGACTATCAGGTGCTGATCCCGCCTCTGCTGTTGTGGGCGGGGATTGGGGAGCACTGCCGCCTGGGTGATTCCGTGCTCAATCCGTTCCTGGGCGCTCGGTTCAAAGCTGCTGCTGTGACCACGGACATGCCCTTGGCGCCGGATCAGCCCATAGACTTCGGGCTGCAATCCTTCTGTGAGCAGTGCGGCCGCTGCGCGGAGGAATGCCCGGCCAGGGCCATTCCGTCGGGCGGCAAGACGCTGTACAACGGGCGTGAGGTATGGAAGCTTGACGAGGAGCGATGCACGCGCTTTCGACTCACCAACCAACGTGGTTCTTCCTGCGGACGTTGCATCAAGGTCTGCCCGTGGAACAAGCCGGAAGGACGTATGCATTCCGTGGCGCGTTTCGTGGCCCGCAACGCGCCCATCCTCGATCGCGCGCTGGTCAGGATGGATAGTCTCATGTATCCGGAACGCGAGACCCCCGCACCCTGGTGGTTCGACCTCGAGGAGCGTGACGGCATACTCTCCCCGCCGCGTGTCTCCGGCCGCGAGTGGGAGGAGCCGGACGCGTAGAAAAAAGAACTGCGGCCGGGGCGATAGCCCCGGCCGCAGCCCGCTGTGCGATTCGACTGTCCCGCTCTACTTCGCGGCGGGCGCTGGTACCTCCTCCGGGCCCAGGGGAGGACCGGGGACGGCGAAGGGCACGCGCATGAAGAAGAGGTTGTGGACGAGCGCCCAGATGGCCAGGTTGTGGAGCATGAACCACGCTGTCACCAGGTTGATGTCCGCAGGGCCCATGTTGGGGTCGCCGGTGAACGCGGTGTTGATGTGGTGCAGGATGGGCGGCCCGAGCACGTAGCGCAGGAGCACGATCCAGACCGCAGGCACGATCAGTTGATACAGGACGAACAAGCCGAGGCCGCGCAGTGGTTGTTTCGTGTTCGCGAATGGGTAGAAGCCGAAGATGAGCGAGGACAGGAGCGCCCACCCGATAAGGCTGGCTGCCACCGCCGCCCATCCGAATGTGGCGCCTTCCGCTTCGAATGCGGGAAACAGGAATCTCCAGCAGACGTAGCCGAGCACGAGTGCTGCGAGCGTCACCAGCATGCGGTGCAGCTTCCGGCCGGCTTTGTAGAATGGCCAGCCCTGGAAGACCATCGTGGTCCCGAAGATCTCGATCCACACGATGATCCACACCACCAAGGAGAACCAGTCATTCGCAAACCACTTACCACCTTGGTTGAACGCTTGGTCCGCGCCGCTGGTGGGATCGAGGTTGGGGATGAGGAACCAGATCAGGCCGGCAGCGATCAGGATAACGATTGTGGCCAGGAGCCAGTTCTTCCACGGTTTGGCATAGGGGCGGATGTCGGCGCCGTCATAATGGCCGTCGAACGCGTACCAGAGGGTGAAACCGAAAAGCGCGATGCCGAACCAGACGCCGTACAGGGCAGGAACGCCCTCCGCTGTCGGGGCCCCGGTGAGAGGCATCTTCGGCCACACCCAGGTCTCAATGGCAGTAAAGACAAGGGCGACCGCGATCCAGACGATGCACTGGAGGATGCCGGTCATCCACCGGTTGCGTCCGGGCCTCCATGAACCACCTGGTGCTCCGAATGGCCAGCCCAGACCGACGATGCCGAAAGTCACTGTTCCCATGAGCAAGAAGAACGACATGGGAAGGTACCAGTTCACGAACCATTGCCCCGGTACCAGATACATGAACAACCAGGCGATGATTACCAGGATAACGAACTGCAGCAAAGCTTTTGGAAAAGTGAACGGCTTATCCACTGTCAACGCTCCCCCTGGAGTCAATTTCTTCGCCGCACGCCTAGAAGAGATTTGAGCGCAAACCCTGGGCGCAGGCCGGCGAGATCCGGGTCACATAGTTGGTGCTTATCCGAAAATAGCCTCCTTTCTTCTGTCCACAGCGGCGCTCCGCTTGGTTTCTGAGCGTTCTACCCCAGCATCGACTTCGCGGCAAAGAAATGCCATCGCGTTTGCGCAAATGGGTACGAAAAAGCGCAGCGCTCTTCTCCACTAGCCGCCTCTCTCCCCGCCCCGCGGCGCTCACTCCTTTTCTAGTGTTCCAAGCCACCCACGGCCGGCGGCCATACGAGATGCGGTTTTCCGGGTGTCGATGCGATGAAGGGATAGCGCCGCGTTGCACCCGGCTTCCATACTCTGAACTGCAGTCCTGCATACCGCGGCCGGGAGACTTCATGAATGCTGAAGGCAAAAACCTATGTCAGGCAAACCAAAGCAACAGCCAACCTGGAGCGGATGAAGAGGCCCTCCGCCTTTGGGCCCCGCAGGGGCCCTGGGACGGCCCTGCCATCCCTCTGAGAGATGTCTTTGGGACGTGGGCTCGCCGGACACCTGGGAAGCTGGCCCTCATCTGCGGCGACCGCAGACTCACCTACGCCGATATGGAAGGTCTTGTTGCGCAGGCCACGGCCGCGCTGCAGGCCAGCGGCTTCAAGCCCGGTGATCGGTTGGCAATCAGCGCTCAGAACTCGGTGGAACTCGTCGTCTTCTACTACGCGCTCACCTCGGCGGGATGTATCGCTGTCTGGGTGAACCCGTCATATCGCGGCCAAGAGCTCCTGTTCCCCCTGGCCAACACGGGTGCGCGCGCCTTGCTGGTGGATGACGCGGGACCGGTGCTCGACCAGGTGGCCGAGGCAAAGAGCAGTGGAGGGCTGCCGGAACTGGAGTGCATCTACACCAGGACTGAGGCTGAAGAAGAATCCGGTGCCGGTTCACCGCTCAGGGTGCAGACGTGGGAAAGCTTCATTCGGGCCGGAGATCCCACCGCGGCGCGCCCCGTGGAAGCGGCGGACGATGACTATGCCATGATCATTCATACCTCGGGAGCTACCGGTGTGCCTAAGGGCGCTCCGTCCACCCACTGGCAGTGCACGAACGAGGGCTTCCACTACGCGCGTGCGTTGCGCACCGGGCCCGAAGACGTGTTTCTAGGGGCGCTCCCCATGTTTCACTCCTTCGGCTTCATCTGCCTTCTCAATCAACCTTTCCAGTTGGGGGCCACGCTCGTGGTGATGCCCGAATGGAACACCGGTGAGGGGCTCCGTTTGATCGAGGAGGAGAAGATCACGGTGCACCCGATGGCGCCCACTCACTACCTGCTGGAGATGAAGCACGCTGACTTCGGCCAGAGAGATCTCACCTCGATGCGTACGGGGCTTATCTCGGGATACGTACCACCCAGAGATCTCTTCGATGAGATCGAGCAGAAGTACCCGGGCATGGTCTACAGCAACTTCTGGGGCTCCTCCGAGACCGGTCCCGGTCTGTTCAGCCCCTATGACGCCCTGCGGGAGAAGCGCTATTTCACCGTGGGCCGGGCGGTCGTCGGTGAAGAAGTCAGGGTGGCAGACGCCGAATCGGGCGAGGAGCTTCCGCTGGGCACGCCCGGTGAGCTTCAGGTTCGCGGCCCAAACGTCATCAGGGAGTACTGGAACAACCCCGAGGAGACCCAGCGTCACTTCCACGCCGGTGGGTGGTTCAAGACCGGTGACATGGCCACTCTGGATGAGGATGGCTACGTCACCATCGTGGGGCGCATCAAGGACCAGATCAATCGCGGCGGCCTCAAGATAACGCCGAGCGATCTGGAGCAGGAGATCCAAGGATTCCCCGGTGTGGAGCAGGTGTGTGTGATAGGCGTCCCCAACCCGGTTCTTGGTGAGAGTATCTGCGTGTGCGTCGTCCCCACAGCCGGCTGCCAACTGGACCTTGATCAACTGCGTGCTTTCCTGGCAACGCGGGTGGCGCGCAACCATCTGCCCGATGAACTCTGCCTGATGGACGAGTTCCCGCGCCTGAGCGGTGGGGTCAAGATCGACAAGTACGGCAAACAGGGCCTTCGTGCCCTGGTTCTGGCGCGCGAAGATCGACAGGTCTACCGCAAGAAGAAGTGATCTGGCAGGGGCCGAGTTGAGGGAGGATCCGCTCATGGGGGGCCATGAAAGGAGACGGGATTGCGCTGTTGGGCTGGCCGAGTATGCCCTGTCCGGCCCAGCACACGATCTGACGTGGCGGCTTGAGCCAGAAGACGAAGGCCCCACCGACGTGCTGCTGGCCGCAGGCTCCAAATTCTCCGTCCTTCGGAGGGAGGCTTTGCTGCCAAATGGAGTGCGGACGGCAACGGAGATCGTGAGACACCCAGGTGCTGCGGCCGTTGTTCCCGTATTGGACCGGAAATGCGTCCTGCTCATCCGACAGTACCGCGTTGCCATCCTGGACTGGATCTGGGAGATACCCGCCGGGACACTTCGCCGCGGAGAAGATCCCCGGGATTGTGCACGGCGCGAACTTCGAGAGGAGACAGGCTACCAGGCAGCCTGTCTGGAGAAGATAGGGGAGTTCCTGCCTGTTCCTGACCACTCTGATGATGTGATCCATCTCTTCATGGCCACGGGTCTGACCCCCACGCGCCAGCATCTGGACAAGGACGAGGTCATCGAGTTGGCATGGGTACGTTTTGCTGACGCGATGCAAATGGTGAGCTCTGGGGCGATACGTGACGCCAAGACTATTGTGGCAATGTTCACTATCAACAAGCTCCTTGCTGAGGAATGAGAAAGGGGAAGCCGCAGCCGTGAGTCCAGCAAAGAAGATACGGTGGATAGGTATTGACTACGGTCAGTGCATTATGACACCTGCATCCCTGAGGAATCCGCTCATGTTCGGTGATATTGCCAAACTGAGGGGTAAGCAAGAGGAAGCAGCGCGCTTCATACAACGCATGCGGCGCCTGAAGGAGAAATACGGAACCATCAGCAAAATCAAAGAAGGTCATAAAGACGAGATCGAGTCCTTCGTGCTGGATGGAGACCACGAGGCCATGCTCATATTCGGCGAGAAGGAGCAGGAGTTGCTGGGCATGGCTCCGGGACTTCTAGAGTTCCTGAAATGGGTGAACGAGCACGGTATCAGACCAAGTATTGTATCGGAACTTAAGAAGACCCTGGGTCCGGTGGGATCGGATATGATCACACTTTACTTGAACAGGAAAGGGATTATTGATCATTTCGAGTACTTTATCACGCCACAGGGCAAGATGAAGCTTTCCACTGAGGAACAGGATCTCAGATACAAGGGGACGTCCAAGGAGAACGGAACTTTGTATGATGAACTGGTGAAAGACCTAGGCGAGCAGGGCATTTCGCCAGAAGAGTGCCTTATGATCGGTGACAAGTGGAGCACGGACATAAAGCCACCGAAGCAAAGGGGCTGGACCACCATCCAGTACACAGGACACATAGATATGGGGCAATGCGAGGAAGCGGACTACTACGCCAAGGACTTCTACGAGGTCCAGGACATCGTGGCCAAGCTGATATAGGAGGGAAGGGGGTGATGAACAACGGAATGGAAGAGAAGAAGTTCGTACTCATGGAATGGGCGGACGGCTGGCGTGAAGTGACCCCGGTGGAAGCCGACGCGGTGGGCTTACGAAAGTACTTCGTGGTGGAGAGAGTGGAGTACTACGGCAGGTTGGTTGTGGAGCGCCCCGAGGACGAAGTGCCGGATCTCGTGGTAACTGATAGAAAGCCGTTTGAGGTCAAGCGAGTGGCGCTGGTGGGGACCGGGGCCAGCGACCTGGAGAAGGCATCGCTGTACGCCGAGGGCGGACGGGTCGAGCACAACTACGATCTTGTTAGCGGTGACGGTGACGTGGGGGCAGCGGTGAAGAAGGAATTCGCTGAGGCCTTACTAGCCGAGGGACTGACGGCCGCGGACCTTTCCGGGAAGCCGGCCGCCGAGCGGCGGGAAATCATCGGCCGGATTGCGGCCGGCATGAAGTTGGTAGCCAGCACGAAGCAGGATGACCTCTTCGATTTCGTGGAAGGTCTGCTGAGCGAGTAAGGGTTACGGCCCCTTCACGGGGGAGTGGCTAACAGCACAATGGGTGAAGGGAAGGTAGAAAGGGACACATGGACGAGAACTTCGTAAAGGGGCCAAATCCACTGGAAGCGCCGGACATCGGCAGGGACCTCGTCCCCTTCTTTCAGCGGTTCTACCCGGGCGACGAGAAAAGGTTCTGGATGCTGGACACGATCCACTCCCCGGAGCCGCTGTATCCCCTGGAGTACGAAACGTCATATTTCGCGCTGGCGGAGTACGCGGATGGGGTAGGAACCGAGATCAACAAAGTCCCCACCTCGCACGCGAACGCGTTCCGGGTCCTGAATGGATGGTGCTACTTCAGTCCTGTTGACATCACGAATGCCGAGGAGATCGGGGCCCGCGCGGAGACCTACGTCAAGAAGGTAGCCGATGTGTACCCGCGGTGGGACCAGTGGCTGGAGGAAACGGAGACCCGTCACATGCAGGCGGCCGAATGGCTCGCCAGCTGGGATTTCGAGACTGATCCCGATCTGGGTGACGCCGCGCAAACTTACTCCTTGGTCGAGCGCTTCGACGCGGTGCTCGCGGCACTCTGCAACTCCGGGGCGCAGCACTTGGAGAACCTGGTCTTGGTGACCGGCCAGAAGTTCGCCTTCACGGCCATCTGCCGCGAGATCGACCCGAGCACCACTGATGCACAGGTTGACACCATGGTCCAGGGTTTCGGCAACAAGCTGATGGAGACCGATGCCGCTTTCTGGAAGCTGGGCAAGCGAGCCATGGACTTGGGCATTGTCGGCCTGATCGACGGCGCGGGGGAGCACCCGTCAGCTGCTCTCGCCAAGGACGCGACGGGCGCCCGCTGGCTTGAAGAAGTGAAGCAGGTTGTGGATGAGTACGGTGTGCGGCACGTCGGCGGCTGCTACAACCTGATGCCCGTGTGCTGGCAGGAAGACCTGGACTACCCGATCTCCTTCATTCGCGGGTCAATCAGCAAGATAGAGAAGGGCGAGGAACTGGTTCCTGTCGATGAACTGGTGGCTGTGCGCGAGGCGGCCATCAAGGAGTTCGTCGCCAAGATCCAAAGTGAAGAGCAGAAGAAGAACTTCTACGACAATCTCCGGCTGCTGCAGCAGTTGTACCCCTGGTACGAGAACCACAATTTCCTCTACGAGGGCCTGATCGGAACGCGAGTGCACATCAAGATGATCGAGCTTGGGAGGAGATTGGTCAAAGAGGGCTACTTCGACGACCCTTATGACATCGGGTACTTCCTGCTGCACGAACTCAGGCAGTTGCTGTTTGGGCTCATGCACAAGCGCATAGAGTTCTCCAAGGACAACCTCGTTGATTTCCGGCCCATGATCGAGGAGCGGAAGAAGATCCGTGAGAAGCAGAAGAGCTGGCATGCCCCGGTGGTACTGGGTCTGAAGCCGACCTCTCCTCCGGAGAACCCAATCGCCGTGTATGTGTACGGCGCGCTGCCCAGTGTCATCGATAGGAGCTTCACTGATGATGCCCAATGGGAAGAGGTAGTGGAGATCACCGGACTGGGCGCTGCTCCGGGTGTTGCCGAAGGCGTCGCGCGCGTGGTACGGGATCCCTCGGCCCTCAAGGCTGTTCAGAGCGGGGAGATTCTGGTTGCCGGTTCCACGAATCCCATGTGGAATCCCGTGCTGGCGAAGGTGAAAGGGGTCGTGACGGACTCAGGTGGTCTGCTGGCGCATGCCGCCGTCATCTGTCGCGAGTACGGGCTACCGGCGGTGGTGGGTACCGCGAAAGCCACACAGGCGATCAAGACCGGTGACTACGTGACAGTGGACGGCACCACCGGCGTGGTGACGATCAAACGCAAGTAGGACACGGCATAGGAGAGAGCACGGGCGCGGCCGGCCCGAGATTGGAGGGCCGGCCGCGGGGAGGTGACGCAAGTTGTTTGTCAAGAGGTTTGCGCAGATAGACAAGGATATGTTTCAAGAGGCTGGAGGCAAGGGGGCCCACCTGGGGGAGATGACCCGTGCCGGTCTCCGGGTGCCCTCGGGCTTTGTTGTGATGGGGAACGCCTACTATCACCACTTGGAGCAGAACAACCTGGAATCGAAGATCAGGGAGATAAGCTCTGATATCGATTTCGACGACTACGAGGATCTGGACGTCAAGACCAAGGCTATCCGGCAGCTTATCGGAGACGCGCCCATCCCCAAGGACATTGAGCGGGAAGTTGTGGAGCAGTACGGCGACATGTTCCCTGGAGAACGCGGTGGATTCGTCGCTGTTCGTTCCTCGGTGGCCATCAAGGACTCGGCGGTCTCCTCCTTCCCCGGGCTCATGGACACCTTCCATTATCTGAAAGGTGCGGAGGAGGTGCTGACTGCCGTGCGAAGGGTCTGGTCCTCCGTGTGGTCGGCACGCGCCGCCTTCACCCGGCACAACAAGGGCCTTGATCACTGGAAGGCCGTGATCGCCCCCGTGGTGCAGAAGATGGTGAACTCGGACAAGGCTGGTGTGGCGTTCACCGTCAATCCCATGAACGGGAGTCGAGACGAGGTGATGATAGAGGCCAACTTCGGGTTGGGTGAAGGAGTGGTGAGCGGCCAGTGCCTCACCGACCTGTTCGTGACCACCAAGGGCGCTTTCGAGATCAGGAGCCGGAACATCTCGGTGAAGGAAAAGTGTTTCGTGCAGAGACCGGAGGGCGGTGCCGGCTGGGTGGAGCTTGATGCCCAGCGGGGCGCCCAGCCCTGCTTGTCGGACTACGAGGTGGAGCGGGTGCGCGACCTGGCCGTGAGGGTGGAGGATCACTACGGCTACCCGCAGGATATCGAGTGGGCCTTCGAAGGAGACACGCTCGTGCTCCTGCAGGCGCGCAGAGCCAAGGTCGCCGGCGAATAGCCATGCCGCCTGCCGAAACACAGCTTGTTGCAACATCAGCAAAGGAGTGAGCATGTACGACGATCTGCGCCAGCTCATAGACGATGTCGAGAAGGGCGGCCAACTGGTGCGCGTGAATGGCGCCCACTGGGATGTGGAGATCGGCACCATCAATGAGATCAATGTGGAAACCCGCGGCAAGGCCCTTCTCTTCGACGAGATCGTCGACTACCCCAAGGGCTACCGGGTCTGCACCAACCTCCTGCAGATCCCGCTGGGCATGAGACTTGCCTTCGGCATCGAGGAGGGGAAGTCAGATCTGGAAGTCATCCGTGACTTCAAGAACAGGATGGCCGGGTACCAGCCGGTGAAGCCCCGCGTGGTCAAGGACGGGCCGGTTCTGGAGAACGTGAAGACGGGCGATGACGTTGACATGTTTGCCTTCCCCGCTCCTCGTTGGCACGAGGCCGACGGTGGGCGCTACATCGGCACGGGCACGTCCGTCATCACCAGGGACCCGGACACCGGCTGGGTCAATTACGGGACCTATCGGTCGATGATCCACACCCAGAACGTCATCTCCAACTACAGTTCGCCCGGAAAGCACGGGACCATTCACCGGAACAAGTACTGGAAGCGAGGCGAGGCCTGCCCGGTGGCGATGAGCTTCGGCTCTGAGGGCATGCTGTTCGGGCTCTCGACCATGGCGCTGCCCAGTGGAGCCAGCGAGCTGGAAGTGGCGGGCTTCTTGAGAGGCGAGCCGGTGGATGTCATCGAGGGCCCGGTTACTGGTCTCCCCATCCCGGCCACAGCAGAGATCGTGGTCGAGGGCTTTGCCCCTGTGGAGCAGACCATGCTGGAGGGCCCCTTCGGCGAGTGGACCGGGTACTACGCCTCCGGCGCCAATCAGAATCCCATCATGGAAGTGAAGGCGGTCTACTTCCGTAACGACCCCATCATCTACGGCCAGCCACCCACCAAGCCGGTCACCAGTTGCTGGTTCCCGGTTCCGCTGCACACCGCCCCCACCCTGTGGGCAGGCCTCGAGGCGGCAGGCATCAGCGGTATCAAGGGCATCTACATCCACGGTCCTGGCGAGCGCACGTTCGCCGTGGTCTCCATTGAGCAGCAGAAGCCGGGCCACGCCATGCAGGTGGGATCGGCGGCTGCGGCCCTGCTGACCGGAGGCGCCATGACCGGCAAGTTCGTCGTGGTCGTTGACGAGGACGTGGATCCTTCGGATCTGAAAGAGGTTCTCTGGGCCATCTCGACCAGGTGCGATATCGAGACCGCAATGCACGTCATCCCGGGATTCCTGGACAGCGGGCTGGATCCCAGCATCCCGCCTCACAAGCGGGCTGCCAAGGACATCACCATGGCCAAGTGCATCATCAATGCCTGCCGCCCGTGGCATTGGAAAGCGCAGTTCCCACCGCTGGTCAAGGCCAGCGTGGCTTCCAAGACGAGCGTGATGACCAAATGGCCGGAGGCCTTCACTCACCTCAACCGGGAGCAATATCTCAGCAGCCAGAGCGACGTAGTACGCTAGTCAGGTGAGGTGCAGTCCCTCGCTTCGCCCACCGGCTTTGCCGGATCACGGGCGGAGGGAGGGACTGCGCAATTCCGTCGAACGCAGGTCAAAGAGGCTACATGAGAGTAATAGTTGCCATCACCGGTGCGTCGGGGGCAATCTACGGCATTCGACTGCTTCAGGTTCTCGGTGAGACACAGGGTATCGAGACCCACTTGGTCGTGTCGTCGGCCGGGGCCATGTGCATCGCATATGAAACCAATTGGAAACTCGATGAGGTTCACGCCTTGGCGGATGCGGTGCACGACAACTCCGACATCGCCGCGTCCATCGGCAGTGGTTCGTTCAAGAGAGGGGCCATGGTAGTCGCACCGTGCTCCATCAAGTCCCTGTCGGCCATATCCAATTCGTACAACGACAACTTGATCACTCGGAGTGCGGACGCCACGCTGAAAGAGCGCAAGAAGCTGGTGCTGGTGGTTCGCGAGACACCGTTGCATCTGGGACACCTCCGCAGCATGGCGGCATTGGCTGAAACCGGTGCCGTGATACTGCCGCCCATGCCCGCCTTCTATACGAGGCCCCGCGCGATCGAGGAGATAGTTGATCACACGGTGGGCAAGATCCTGGATGTGCTCGACATAGAGCACAACATCTACACGCGTTGGGACGGATTGCTGGATTCGTGAAGGGCGAACAACAAACGCTATCCTACGGCAGTGGGGCCAGGAGGGTACTCCTTGAGGCCTGCTATCTGGGAGAGCAGGTGCTCGTTGTCATCACCAACGAGAACGGGCACATCGGCGCCGTGGCCCTGGCCGAGTATGACGTCGAGACGCAGCGCGTTTCCACCTCCGTGCTCACTCGCATCTCACATAAGGATGATGTCGTGGCCGTCGGCGCAGCCTACCGCTTGGCCAAGGCAGGCAAGTGCGCCGTGTGCGTGATCGCCGGCATCCACATCGACCACGCCACGCTGGACGACATAGAGGTGACGCAGCAGAACGCGGCGCTGGTTGTGGACATGCTCGTAGAAAGGGGGTTTCTTGGCGGCCCGCGAGAGGCTGGCGGTCAGCAACTTCGATGATGGAAGTGGGGCAAAGAACGCCGTGACGGAAGCGCTCGAGGTGGGGTGCAGCGACGGTCTGCCGCCTGACCTATCGGCCGCCTACCTGGACATCTACCGGGCGGTCAGACCCATGCTCGCCACAAGGAACAACGACGTTCATACTCGGGTCAGCTGCCAGTTCGCCGTGGAGATCCTGCGACGAGAGGAAGGCGACCCTCGGATCGTCATACCCGCCATCCTCCTGCACGATGTGGGGTGGCATGTCGTTGGGGAAGGACGGCTGAAGGGCGCCTACGGTCCGAAAGCCGACAATGACGAGTTCGTGCGGCTGCATGAGGCGGAGGGCGCCACGATCGCGAGACGCGTGCTCAGCGCACAAACCTACCCCGAGGGATTGACCGACGAGATCTGCCGGATCATCTCCCGACACGATTCGGGAACGGCGTGCGCCTCGCCGGAGGAGGCAATCGTCAAGGATGCGGACAAGTGCTACCGTGCCACCCTCTTCGCCTTCATGTACTTCCCTGCCGAAGTCGACACGAGCCTGCAGGGATGGTACGAGTGGCTGGTCGACGGATATCGCCACTGGATGTTCAGGGCCTGGGGACGGAAGCTGGCGGAAGCGTGTCTGGAGTCCACGCGCCGCGAACTGGGACTGGTGGGTGAGGCGGCTGGGGTGAGGAGCAGGGAAGATGACCTATAATAGGATATGTGCTACTCCGCGATGAGCCGCCAACCTGTCTCATGTCCCGGCTGAGTTGCCGCATACCAGTGGCAGAGTGGGATCGCCACATGGTCTTCTCCTCTTCAGACCATGACGTGGTCGAGCAAGAGACTGCGCGTGTTCTGAGCCCGCACCGGCTGTTCATCATGACCCCACATCATCGGCTCGATGCCCGTTTGGACCGTCTGCCGCTGGGGCAGGTTGAACTTGTTCGGCTCCAGTACCAAGCGGACGTGAAGGTGAAGCCGGGCGTGCTGGGCAGCCTCTACCTGGTGACACTGCCGCTGTCCGGGCGTGCTGTGCAGCAGATCGGGTCTGAGACCGTCGAGGTGAACCCGGAACGGGGATCAGTCGCCAGCGCCACTCGCGAGTTCAAGTTCAAGGCCGATGTCGAGTACACTCAGATGATATTTCGCATCGACCGGGAGGCCCTTGAACGCCGCTGCGCTGAGGTGCTGGGCCATCCCCTCAACCAGCCGATCGATTTCGAACCCGGGGTTGACCTGCGCAGTGCCGCCGGTGAACAGTGGTTGCACATGGCGGGTTTTGTCATCGGGAGTGAGGCCTTCGTAGAGAACCTGCAGATACACAGCAGGATGGCGCAGCACCTGGAGGGGCTCGTCATCGACCTGCTGCTCACCACTCAACCGCACACGTACTCCGACGAACTGGAGCGCGGGCCCTCCTGCAGCTCACCCTACTACGTGCGGCGCGCCGAGGAGTATATGCGGACGTACCCCGGGGAGAACATCTCACTCCGGAGCCTCGCGCGAGTGGTGGGAGTGAGCGAGCGCTCGCTGTTGGCTGGTTTTCGCAAGCACCGGGGCGTGAGTCCCATGGCCATGCTGCGGGACATCCGTTTGACGGGTGTGCATGAGGCGTTGGCCCAGGCGGAGAGTCGGGAAGACACGGTCACGGACATAGCGTTTTCGTGGGGTTTCACCCATCTCGGCTGCTTCTCGGCCGCATACCGGCGCAAGTACGGCAGAAGGCCCTCGGAGACCCTGGCGGAAGCCAAGCGCATGCGCGGGCACTGATCTGCCGGCGACCGGTGCCACGGTGTGCCGAGTTGTCTCCACATCGCGGATGCCGAACCGCCGGTGGGGGTCTGGAGGAGCCGAGCGCTCGGCGTCTCCTGTATTCGATCTAGACGATCACGAATCTCTCGATGTGCTTGACGGCTTGCTCGGGATCGTCAATCACCTGAATCATGTCAAGGTCCTTCTGCGCGATCATGCCCTCGGCCAGCATCGTCTTCTTCAGCCAGGTGAGCAGGCCCCGCCAGTAGTCGCTTCCCATGAGGATGACGGGAAATCCCTTGATGCGTCTGGTCTGAATCAGGGTGAGTGCCTCGAAGAGCTCATCCATGGTCCCGAACCCACCCGGCATGACCACATAGGCCACGGAGCTCTTCACGAACATGACTTTCCGGATGAAGAAGTAGTGGTAGTTGATGGATATGTTGGCGTAAGGGTTGGGCTTCTGTTCGCAGGGAAGCTGGATGTTCATCCCCACGGAAACGCCCCCGGCGTCGGCCGCGCCGCGGTTGGCCGCTTCCATGATGCCGGGACCGCCGCCGGTGATGACGTTGAACCCCGCCTGCACCAGTCTGTCGGCCAATTGGCGGGCCATCTCGTAGTAGGGGTCTTCCGGCTTGACGCGGGCCGATCCGAAGACGCTCACCGCTCGCTCCACGCGCGAGAGTGTGTCAATGGAGTCCACGAACTCGGCCATGATCCGGAAGATGCGCCATGACTCCGCGGGTTTGAGGCTGTCAAGGAGGTACTGTTTGTCATCCACGGGGGCATCTCTCCTGAAGTCGCCGGTGGTGTCCAGCTGCACGTGGGCGAACAATAGCAAGGTCGCAGGCATTGCGACCACGAGATGGTGTGGCCCGCCGTGATCGCGTCCCGAGCAGCGAAGGCGGGTGTGTGAAAACATTGCCCTATCCGTTGCCCCCTTGTCGAACGCGGAGGGACCATCCTGTTCCAGGGTCTGTATCAGCTGCGCGCCCGTTACCCGGACCAGTTCTGGCTGGTGTTCGTCGGCAATCTGGTCAGCACCATCGGTGTGAGCATGATCTGGCCCTTCATGATGATCTATGCCAGCGAGCGCCTTCATCTGCCGCTGGCCGCCGTGGCGGGCCTGATGACCGTCAACTCGGCCTTCGCCCTCGCGGGCACCTTCCTGGCCGGCACCCTGACCGACCGTGTGGGGCGCCGGGGCGTTATGATCGTGGGCCTCGCGCTGCACGGTGCGGTGTACGTCTTCCTCAGCTTCGCCCAGGCGCTGTGGATGTTCGCCCTGCTCATGGCGCTGAGCGGCCTGGTGTCTCCTGTTTACCGTGTGGGCGTGGATGCCATGGTTGCCGACCTCATCCCCCCGCTGAAGCGCGTGGACGCCTACGCCGTGCTGCGTATGGGCAACAACGCGGGTGTGGCCATCGGCCCCAGTATCGGCGGATTCCTGGCCACCCAGTCCTACAGCACCATCTTCTACTGCGCCGCCGCCGGCCTTGCCCTCTACAGCCTGCTCACCCTCCTCTTCCTCAAGGAGACCATTCCCGCCAGGCCCGAGGCCGGGGGTGGGGCCGAGGGGCGGCTGGGCGGTTACGCGCGCGTCTTCCGCGACCGAACCTTCGTCGCCCTCTGCACCGGCTTCACCATCGTCACCATCGGCGCCTCGCTGGTGTTCGTGCTGTTGGGGCTCTACGGCAAGACCCAGTTCTCCCTCCCCGAGAGCCGCTTCGGCCTCATCATGGCCACCAACGCCGCCATGGTGGTTGTCTTCCAGGTCATGGTGACCCGCGTGTCCCGGCGCTTCCGGCCCTACCGCGTGCTGGCGCTGGGGGCCCTGCTGTACGCGCTGGGTGTGGGAAGCGTGGCCTTGGGGGGCAGCTTCCCGGCCTTCCTGGCCAGCATGGTGGTCCTGACCTGCGGCGAGCTGCTGCTGGTGCCCACCACCTCCTCGCTGGTGGCCGATATGGCGCCGCCGGACATGCGCGGCCGCTACATGAGCATCTACGGCCTGTCCTGGGGTATCGCCTCCGGGATCGGGCCGGTGTTCGGCGGCTTGCTGAGCGACGCCATCGCGCCTCGCGCCATCTGGGTCGGCGGCTTTGTGGTCTGTCTGGTGGGGGTGGGGGTGTTCTCCTACCTGGCGCTGCGGGGCGGCAGGGCGTCGAGGGCTTCGGCGGCGGAGTGAGCGACCAAGACGGCGTCACACCCCGGGCGTGGGCATCACACCCTCTCGGACAGAAGCTGCTCAAGAGCCGAGCGGAAGTGTTCACGATCTTCCTCGCCGAACGGCGGGGGGCCCTGAGTGCGCCCACCGGCCCGGCGGTGCCTCTTCTCCGCATGGCGCAGGGCCATTTCGGCGTCTATGGTGGCCGGCTGGTAGTGGTGTCCCCGCGGGCTCACGGCACGAGCGCCTCGTCCCAGCACCATGGCTGCCAGCCCGATGTCGGCCGTGATCACGATGTCCTGGGCGGTCAGGAGCGGGACGATGGTGAAGTCGGCTGCATCGGGCCCGGAGGCCACGGAAAGGACTTCGATACCCGAGCGCCCGGCGAAACGGGCCAGGTTCTGGGACTGGTTACCGACCAGCACGATACGAAGGTGCCGGGCTCGGGCCGCCGCGATTGCCTCGCGGATGACGGGACAGGCGTCGGCGTCGACAAAGAGGGAGGTCATGAGCCCATTATGGCCGATGACAGGCAGCAGCGGGGGCGAACGCCCCGATGTGCTCCACGTACCCGGACCTGCCGTGGCTGGGTATGATGGACCTCGTGGACGGGCCGCACACAGGAACGCTGCTGGTACCGGGGGCCACGCTTCACTATCGCGTGGCGGGCTCCGGGCCACCCTTGCTGCTCATTCCCGGCGCCGATGGTGATGCCGACACGCTGCAGGGCGTGCAGGCCGGGTTGGCGGAGCGCTACATGGTGATCACGCATGACCGGCGCGGACTGTCGCGCAGCCCGCGCCACGATCCGACGGCGCCCGTCAGCATCCTGGCTCACGGAGAGGACGCCGCTCGACTGCTGGCGGCGCTGGCCGGCGAACCGGCGGTGGTGTTCGGCACGAGCTTGGGCGGCCTCATCGCCCTCGAGATCGCCGCCCATCACGCCGATCACGCGCGGGCGGTGCTGGCCCATGAGCCTCCGGATCCTCACCTGCTGCCCCCCGACGAGTGTGCCCTCAACATCCGCCGGCAACTGGGGATGGCGGAGGTCTACCGTCGGGAGGGCGTGGCGGCGGCCATGAAACAATTCGCCGCCATGGTGCGGGCCCAGGAGGCGGCGTGGGAGCCGGACGCGCCTCGGCCGGGCTTTTCATCCGCACGGCGCGCCAACCTCGAGTTCTTCATGGCCAACGACTTCGCCGCCGTCCTGCGCCACCATGTCGATGTGGAGGCCCTCTCGGCCTCGCCGGTCACCGTTGTGCCGCTGGCGGGCCGCGATTCGGGCGACGTGTGGACCTACCGGGCCGTCCACCACCTCGCCGCCGAACTGGGCACGGAGCCCATAGCGATGCCGGGCGGCCATAACGGTCCCGTGAACCAACCCCGGGCCTTCGCGGCGGCGTTGGGCGACATCCTTGCCGGCCTCGGCGTGTGAAAGGCACCTGTGTGACGACGGACCGCACGCTTCGCGGCAGGACGGCCGTGGTCGGCATCGGCCAGACCCGCTACTACAAGCGTGGGGCCTCACCTGACCCGGAATTCAAGATGGTGCTGGAGGCCATCCTGCTGGCCTGCCGGGACGCCGGGATCGGTGTCGAGGAAATCGACGGCTTCACTTCGTTCTCCAACGACCGCAACGACCCGCCTCGCATCGCGGCGGCGCTGGGGCTGCCGGAGCTCCGTCATAGCACCATGGTCTGGGGCGGGGGTGGCGGCGGTGGTTCAGGCGCGGTGGCCAACGCCGCCGCCGCCGTGGCCGCGGGGCTGGCCGAAACGGTGGTGGTATTCCGCGGGCTGGCGCAGGGCCAGTTCCGCCGCTACGGCCAGGGTGTGCGGACGGGGAGGGCGGCGGGGGCGGAGGCGTTCACCGCCCCCTACGGGGTGCTGTCGCCGGCGCAGGGCTTCGCCATGCGGGTGCGCCGCTTCATGTGGCAACACGACATCACGCAGAATGCCTTGCGGGCCGTTGCGCTCACCAGCTACGCGCACGCGCAACGCAACCCACGCGCGGTCATGTACGGGCGTCCCCTGACCGCCGTGGCTTACGATGCCTCGCGGTGGATCGTGGAGCCCTTCCACCTCTACGACTGCTGCCTGGAGAACGACGGGGCGGCGGCGGTGATCGTGACGTCGGCGGAGCGGGCACGGCGTACGCGACAGAAGCCGGCCTACATTCTGGCGGCGCTGCAGGGGTCGGGCTACCGGCAGGCGGCCACCGCGCACAACGCGCCCGACTATGCCACCTCCAACTTCAAGGCCTTGGCGCCCCGGCTGTACGCCGCGGCCGGCGTGGGACCCGCAGACGTCGACGTGCTGCAGTGCTACGAGAACTTCACCGGCGGCGTGATGATGTCCATCGTGGAGCACGGGTTCTGCAGGCCGGACGAGGTGAACGAGTTCTTCACGCCGGAGAACTTCTCCTTCGAGGGAGGGAATCTGCCGCTCAACACCAGCGGCGGCAACCTGGCCGAGTGCTACATGCACGGGCTGGGGCTGATCATCGAGGCGGTGCGGCAGGTCCGGGGCACCAGCTGCTGCCAGGTGCCGGGGGCGAAGGTCTCCATGGTGGTCTCCGGCCCCATGGTGCAGCCGGTGTCAAGCTCCATCTACTGCGCGGAGCCCACGCCGTGAGGCAGCACCGTGACGACGTCAACCGCAGCGACCAGGATTGTCCAAGCGAGCACAGCGGCCGCCGGTACTACCTGCCGGCGGGATTGCCGGCGCCGGCTGCGGACGGGCCGGCGGCTGAGTTCTGGGCGGCCGCCCGCCGGCACGAGCTGGTGGTGCAGCGCTGCCCCAGGTGCCGCACCTGGCAGTGGGGGCCGGAGCACATCTGTCACCACTGCCACTCGTTTGATCTCACCTACGAGCGGGTGTCGCCCCGGGGCACGGTCTACAGCTGGGAACGCAGCTGGTATTCGGTGCACCCGGCGCTGCAGCAGGCCGTGCCCTATCTCACCGTGTTGGTGGAGCTGCCGCAGGCCGGCGGCGTGCGCATGGTGGGCAACCTGCTGGGCGACCCCCTGCAGATGGTGGGCATCGGGGCGGAGGTGGAGGCGGTGTTCGAAGACCACCACGATGCCGACCCGCCATTCACCCTGGTGCAGTGGCGGATGCTGGATCAGCCGCTCTGAAGTGGTCCCCCTGGAGCGGTCCCTCGATCCGTATGTGCGGGAAGGGACCTGCAGCACGCCCACGCTTCTCTTGACCTCCCTAACCAACCGGTTGGATAATGGGCAAGATCATCATGGCCGGTCTCCCCGGAGCCGTCCATGTCCCTTTGGCCGGAGGCAGAGGAGGCAGGAGCATGGTCCATATCAGGCGCTTGATAGGCTCCCGGGCGGCATGAGGGGCGGACCTGCGACGAAGGTTGAGCCGTCGCCCGCCGCCGGCGACGTGGGCGGCGGTGGGGCCGCCACGGTGGTTGGCGACGGTGACGGCCGGGCCCGGCCTGTTCTTGGTGGCGAGCGAACCCCGGGAGCGCAGGCCCTGGTGGACGCCGCCCGGCGCCTGCTGGCGCGGGGCGGCTACGACGCCCTGCGGTTGGAGGCCATCGCGGCGGAGTCCGGCCAGAACAAGGCCATGATCCGCTACTGGTTCGGCGACAAGGCCGGCCTGCTGGCAGCCCTGGTGGACGACCTCACGCATGATGCCACCACCGGCCTGCTGGAACGCGCGGAGTCGCTGCCACCCGGCGCGGGGCGGCTGCATCGGCACCTGGAGCTGGCGCGCCGGGTCATGGAACAGCCGGAATTCGCCACGTTCTTCGACGTCCTGCCCCACGCCGCGCGCGACCCTCAGCTCCGGCCCCTCATCAACGACCTGTACACCTGGTATCGGGAGATCAACGTGCGCTGTTTCGGGGGAGAGGTCACCCCGGAGACGCGGCGCGAATACCAGGGGCTGGCCTCGCTGCTCATGGCGGCCATCGACGGCATCGCCATTCAGATCGCCCTGGACCCGGAGGGGTTCGATCCGGACCCCTGCTTACAAATACTCGAGACCTGGCTGCGCGGATCGCTCAGCCGCCTGTCACACGAGGGGAGCGCAACGTGAGTGACGACCTCTACCGCATCCGTCCCCGCATCAACGGGGAATGGCGGGACATCCTGGTGGGGCACGACATCCGCCCTGCCGACACCCTGGCCCACCTGCTCAAGGAGAAACTGGGCTACACCGGGCTCAAGGTCTCCTGTGACGAGGGCGCCTGCGGCGCCTGCACCGTGCTGCTGGACGGCAAGGCCGTGCTCTCCTGCATGATGCTGGCGGTGGAGGCCGACGGCCGTGAGGTGACCACCATCGAGGGCCTTGCCGCCGACGACCCGGTGGTGACGGCCTTCGCCGAGCAGAGCGAGCCCGGCCACGGCACGGCGCTGCAGTGCGGCTACTGCACGCCGGGCTTCGTCATGACGGCCAAGGGCTTTCTGGCCGAGAACCCGGATCCCACGGCGCAGCAGATCCGCGAGGGCCTCTCCAACAACCTCTGCCGCTGCGGCTGCTACCAGGCCATCGTGCAGGCGGTGCTGCGGGCGGCGGCCGTGATGCGCGGGGCGGTGGCCGGCGAGTGCAGGCCGGCGATGCCGGGCGGGGCCCCAGCCTCGTCCGAGGGAAGGGGGCAGTGATGGCGCAGCCGTTCGCCCGCAGGAAAGAGCGGGACTTCGTGGGCACCTACCGGCCGCGCATCGACGCCCGAGAGAAGGCCTCCGGTCAGGCCGAGTACCTGGACGACCTGGCCCTGGCCGCCCGCTTCCCCGGCCTGCTGCACATGAAGCTGCTGCGCAGCCCCTATCCGCACGCCCGCATCCTGTCGCTGGACACGGCCCGCGCCGAAGCACTGCCCGGCGTGCACGCCGTGCTCACCTACGCCGACCCGGAGGTGGCCGCGCTCAAGCCCACTACCAGCGGCTGGACCAGCGCCAACACCGCCTCCTACGACAAGATGTACTACCCGAACCTCAAGGACCGCCGCATCCTGGGTGACACCGCCACCTGGGCGGGCGACAAGTTCGGGGTGGCAGTGGCGGCGGAATCGATGGAGATCGCTGAGGAGGCGCTGCGTCTGCTGGATATCGAGTGGGAGCGGAAGCCCTTCGCCCTCACCACGCTGGAGGCGCTGGCGGACGCGGCGCCGGTCATCCACCCGGAGATCAACGCGGACGGCAACGTCCTGCCCTGCGAGCCCATCGGTGGGCCGCAGTGCTTCTTGAACCGCGGCGACGTGGAAGCCGCCTTCACCGAGGCGGCTGCAGTGGTGGAGGTGGGCTCGCGCCACCATCGCGCCAACCATTCTGTGCTCGACAGCCGGGGCTGCTTCGCCTACTGGAAGAACGACCGGCTCATCTTCTACACCAACTACTACCAGGCCGACCAGACCCGCATGTACCTGGCGCAGATGCTCGAACTGCCCCTGAACAGGGTCAGGGTCATCAACCCCTACGCCGGGGCCCAGTTCGGGCGCTGCAACGCAGGGGAGCAGCCCTTCTTCGTGACCGCCGCCCTGCTGGCGCGGCGGACCGGGCGGCCGGTGAAGTACAAGATGTCGTTGGAGGAGGACTTCCACGACACCCGCAACGCCATCGACTACCTTCTGAAGGTGGGGGCGAAAAAGGACGGCACCATCACGGCGGCGCACTTCCGTTCTCTGGGCGACGCCGGCGGCTACTCCGATCACACCATGGCCGCCATCAAGGTGGTGGTGAAGTGGGACATCACCGAGACGCTGCTGGCCAAGATCCCCAACCTGCGCATGGATTCTTGGGCCGTCTACACCAACAAGATCCCGGGCAACTGCATGCGCAGCATCGGCAATATCCAACTGAACCTGGCCCTGGGCCTGGCTGTTGACGAGGTGGCCGAGAAGCTGGGCTTGGACCCGGTGGAGGTGGCCGTACGCAGCTTCTCCCACGAGTGGGAAGATTTGCCCAATCGCAGCGTGGAGGCAGTGCTCCGGGAGGGCGCCCGCCGCATCGGCTGGGCGGGACGGCATGCCCCCGGGCAGGGCGGCTGGTGCGAGGGGACCAAGAAGCGGGGACTGGGTTTCTCCGTGCACAGCTGCTGGCACGCCGCCTGGCAGGAGCAGATCCGCGGCGATGTCCAAGTGACGGTCAAGATCAACCCCGATCTCTCGGTCATCCTGCAGGCGCCCATGGTGGAGACAGGCGTGGGCTCCAACAGCTGCGTGGTCCTGGCCTGCGCCGAGCACCTGAAGTTCCTGGGGGTGACCCCGGAGGACGTGCAGTGGATCTCCCGGCCGGACACGGAGACCGGGGTGAAAGACATGGTGCAGACGGACAGCTCGGTGTCGTACCTGCAGGCGGAGCTCATGCCGCTGGTGGCGGAGCAGGTGGCGGCCAAGATCCGCGCCATGGCGGCGCCGGCGCTGGAGACGGCACCGGATGAACTGACAGTGGCGGACGGCCGCGTCTTCGTGACCGTGGATCCGGGGCGCGGGCTCTCCGTGCGCGACGTGCTGTGGAACGACACGCTGGTGCCCATCACCGTGACCGTGGCCCGGAACGCCCCGGAGGAAGCCACCGGCATCCCCTACATGGCCACCTTCGCCGAGGTGGAGGTGGACACGGCCACCGGCAAGGTGGACATCCTGCGGCTGGTGGTCCTGCACGATGCGGGCACGGTCATGTACGCCTCCGGTGCCGAGGGTCAGCAGATAGGCGGGCAGTGCACCGGTATCGGCGAAAGCCTCTACGAAGAGATCGTGTACGACCGCGCCAGCGGCGTCCCGCTCAACTTCAACTTCGTGGACTACGGCATCCCCACCATGGTCGACTTCCCCCCGGTGGAGCCGGTACTGCTGGAGGTGTGGGAGGGGGCGGGCGAGTATGGTGCCTGCGGCATCGGAGAGGGAGCGCCGGCGGCCACCCCCCGTGCCATCCTCAACGCCATCTATAACGCCATCGGCGTGCGCATCGACGATATCCCGGTCAAGCCGGAGAAGGTGCTGGCCGCCCTGGCGGAGGCCGAAGCCGGGCGCGACCGGGCGGCGGTGCTTACCGCCGAGATCCGGGCGGAGCTGGCGCAGGCGGCCCAGGTGGCCGAGCGCTGCGGGGTGTGCGACCTGGCGCCCGAGTTCCAGGAGGCGGCCGCAGAGGCTTCCGGCGGCCCCCAGGATCCGAACGCGGAGGTGGCGCCGTGATGCGCAACTTCCGCCACCACAACGCCGCCAGCCTCACCGAGGCGGCCAGGCTCCTGGCCGAGTCCCAGGGCGAGGCCAAGGCCTACGCCGGGGGCACCGACCTTCTGGGCACCCTCAAAGACGACATCCACGCCCACTACCCGCGCACGCTCATCAACCTCAGCTCCATCCCCGGCCTGCGCGACATCCGCGAGGACGGCAAGCACCTGTGCGTGGGGGCCAACGTCACCCTGGCCGAACTGGAGCGCCACCCACTGGTGCGCTCGCGCTACCCCCTGCTGGCCGAAGCGGCGCAGGCAGTGGCCGCGCCCCAGCTGCGCACCATGGGCACCGTGGCCGGTAACATCTGCCAGGAGCCGCGCTGCTGGTACTACCGCCACCCTGACAGCCTCTTCGCCTGCACCCGCAAGGGCGGCCGCTTCTGCAACGCCCAGGTGGGGGAGAACCGCTTCCATTCCATCTTCGGCTCCGCCCGCGTGGGTACGCGCCCCTGCACCGCCGCCTGCCCCGGCGGCGTGCGCATCCCCGAGTACATGGAGCTGGTGCGCACCGGTGACCTGGATGCCGCTGCCACCCGGCTCCTGGAGCACAACCCGCTGCCGGCGGTGACCGGCCGGGTCTGCCCCCACTTCTGCGAGGGTGAATGCAACCGCGGCGAGTTCGACAGCCCCGTCTCCGTGCGGGCCGTGGAACGCCACCTGGGGGACATGGTGCTGGCCGACCCCGCCCGCTTCCTTACGCCCCCGGCCCAAGAGAACGGCCGCGGGGTGGCCGTGGTGGGCTCCGGCCCCGCCGGCCTGGCCGCCGCCCTCTACCTGCGCCGGGCCGGCTACGGCGTGACGGTGCTGGAGAAAGAGCCCCAGGCCGGCGGCATGCTGCGCTACGGCATCCCCGCCTACCGGTTGCCCCCGGAGGTGCTGGACCGGCAGATTGCGGCGCTTGAGGGCATGGGAGTGGAGATCCGCACCGGCGTGGCGGTGGGGGAGAGCCCCAGCCTGGCGGTGCTGCGCGCCGAGTACGCCGCCGTGTTCCTGGGGCCGGGGGCGTGGGGCCAGGCCACGCTGGAACTGCCCGGGGCTGAGAAGCTGGAGTCCGGCTTGGACCTGCTCATCAGTCTCAAGAGCGGTCGCATGCCGGCCGTGGGCCGTCGGGTGCTCATCATCGGGGGCGGCAACGTGGCCGTGGATGTGGCCGTGGCCGCCCGTCGCCTGGGGGCGTCAGAGGTCACCGTGGTCTGCCTGGAGAGCCGCGAGGAGATGCCGGCCCGCCCCGACGAGGTGGAGCAGGCGCAGGAAGAGGGCATTCGCCTGCTGGACGGCTGGGGCCCGGCCGCCGTGCTCAGCGATGAGACGGGTGCGCTGCGCGGCCTGGAGCTTCGGCGCTGCCTGGCGGTCTTCGATGCGGACGGCCGCTTTGCGCCCACCTTCGACGAAGCCACCCGCGTGGTGCAGGAGGCGGACCAGGTGTTCCTGGCCATCGGCCAGCGGGTGGCACTGGGCCGGCTGGCGGACGGTGGCCTGGGCACGTCCGGCGGGCGCATCCTGGCCGGTGAGGCCGATGGGGCCACCACCCTGGCCGGCGTGTTTGCCGGCGGCGACGCGGTGAGCGGCCCGGCCTCGGTGATCGAGGCCATGGCGGCCGGCCGCCGGGCGGCCGCCGCCATCGACCGCTACCTGACCGACAAGGCCGCGGCCTCCACGGCCGCCGCTGAGGAGCCGGCGGCACTGCAGCGCTTCGAGCGGGCTGCCCTTGAGCTCAGTGGACGGGCCGAGACGCAGGTGCTGCCGCCGGCGGAGCGCCGGCTGGACGCGGAGGATGCGCCGCGGGGGTTGACGGAAGAGGAGGTGGCGGCGGAGGCGGTGCGCTGCCTCAACTGCGGCTGCGTGGCGGTCACGCCCTCCGATCTGGCCCCGGCCCTGCTGGCGCTTGAGGCGGAGGTGGTGACCACGCGCCGTGTCATCCCCGGGCGGTCCTTCTTCGCGGCGGGTGCGGCATGTTCCACCGTGCTGGCCCCTGATGAGCTGGTGACCGAGATACGCATCCCCCTGCCGCCGGCGGGTGCGGTGGGGACGTACCGCAAGTTCCGTGTGCGCAACGCCATCGACTTTCCCATCGTGGGCGTGGCCTGCCAGGCGCAGCTACGCGAGGGCAAGGTGAAGGCGGCTACGGTGGCGCTGGGCGCGGTGGCCCCGGTGCCGTTACGGGCGGAGGTGGTGGAGGCCTACCTGGCCAGCAAGGTAATCACCGAGGAGGTGGCCCGAGAGGCAGGGCGGCTGGCGGCGGCGGAGTGCCTGCCCCTGGAACAGAATGCCTACAAGGTGCGGGTGCTGGAGGGCATGGTGACCAGGACGGTGCTCGCCATCGGGCGGATTGTAGTAGGGCGAGGGGAAGAATGATGCCCGGCGGTCTTCTGCTGGGGGCGATGGTTCGATACCATTAGCGGATGAGGTTATGGCCGCCCGGCTGGGTGGTGGAGTTGGCGGAGCCGAAAGGATGCAACACATGAAGAGACGGAAGAGAATGTCGGCGATCCTTCTGGTGGTTTCGTTGCTCGCCTTCGTCTTTCTTGGCTCCGTCCTCGCCGGCTGTGGCGAGGACACCACTACCACGGCTCCTGCGACTGAGACCACTGCAGGTGAGACCGCCACTACTGCAGGTGAGACTGCCACTACCGCAGGTGGTGACGGGGAGGCGCTGGTCATCGGTGCCGCACTGGGCTTGGTGGGTGATGCGGCGCCGGGTGACGTCCCCTTCGCGGAGGCTTTGGAATACGCGGTTGACGCCATCAACAAGACGGGCGGCATCGCCGGGCACCCGGTGGAGCTAGTGGTCAAGGACATCAAGAGTGACCCCGCTCTCGGTGCCACCGTGGCCAAGGAACTGCTGGACGGCGGAGCGCAGATCATCATCGGTCCCGCCTTCCCGGGTATGGGCGCTGGTGTGGTGCAGACGGCGGCCAAGGCCGGGGTTCCCGTGCTGTGCGGCACCTCCACGCAGCCGGAGTACGTGGTCATCGGTGGGACCAAGGCCTACATGCTGGCCTTCGGTGACAACGTGCAGGCGGCGGCGGCGGCCGAGTATGCGCTGGCCCAGGGATACAAGACGGTGTACACGTTGGTCTCGCCGGATCTTTCCTATACCGAGCGACTCCCGGAGTTCTTCGCTGCCACCTTTGAGAATGGCGGCGGCCAAGTGGTGGGAACGGACAACTTCAGTATCGGCCAGCAGGATTTTGCCGCCCAGGTCACCAAGATCGCGGCTCTCAATCCGGCGCCGGACGTGGTTTACACGGGCATGTTCCCGCCGGACGTGGCTGTGTTCGTCAAGCAGCTGCGGGCGGCCGGTGTTGAGTCCGTGCTCATCGGCGCGGACGGCTGTGACCAGCAGCCCCTCATTGACTTCGCCGGAGTGGATGCCGAGGGCATCGTGTTCAGCACGCACGGGTTCCCCACTGAGGGGAGCGCCTTCAAGGCCTTCATTGATGGACTGACCGGCTTCCAGGGCAAGGCCCCGGATGCACCGGCGCTGGCCTCGTTGGGAGGCGACGCCATGGACATCATCGTGGCGGCGGTGGAAGCGGCCGGCTCCATCGATCCAAAGGCTATCGGCGCGGCGCTGGAGAACCTCGAGAACGTGGATGTCGTCAACGGCACCATGACCTACAAGGGCACCAACGGCGTGCCGCAGAAGACCGTGGCCGTGGTGGCCGTGGAAAACGGCGCCTTCGTCCTCAAGGACCAGATGGTCCCGTCCTTCATCCCCGAGCCGTAGCGGGGTGAGGACATGAGGCTGTGACCGCTCACGCGGCCGGCGCCTCGCGCAGTCTGTTCTCCGTAGCGGGTCTCACCACCCGCTACGGGGCTATCGACGCGGTGCGTGCGGTCGATCTCGAGGTGGGGCAGGGCGAGATCGTGGCTGTGCTGGGCCCCAATGGGGCGGGCAAGTCCACCATCCTGCATTCCATCATGGGCTTGGTGCGTCCGGCGGCCGGCACCATCGTTTTCGACGGCCGTGATATCACCGCCCTGGACACGGAGGGCACGGTGCGGTTGGGTGTCGGCCTGGTACCCGAGCGTCGCCGGCTCTTCAAGAATCTGAGCGTGCGTGACAACCTACGCTTGGGCGCGGCCGCCCGCCGCGGTCGGGGTGACAAGGCCGCCGATGAGCAGCTGCTGTTCGAGCTCTTCCCCATCCTCAGGGAGCGCATGGATCAGCTGGCCGGGTTCCTGTCCGGGGGGGAGGCACAGCAGCTGGCTATCGCCCGGGCCATCATGGGAGCGCCGCGCCTGCTGCTCCTGGACGAGCCCTCGCTGGGTCTGGCCCCCATCTTGGTGGAGGCCGTGTTCAACCTCATCCAGGGTTTGCGTGGGCGTGGCTACACCATCCTCATCGTGGAACAGAACGCCTACCAGGTGCTGGAGTTCGCTGATCGTGCGTACATCCTGCGCAACGGCCGCATCGCCATGCAGGGCACGGCGCAGGAACTGCGGGAGGAGGATTCGCTCTTTTCCGCCTATCTGGGTCTGGGTGGGTCGCAGCCCGCGTGTGATACCGCCGGCGCGCCGGCCCCGGGGAGGTAGACGATGGAGAACGTTGCCCAACAGATCCTGAACGGCCTCACCCTGGGTGCCACCTATGCCCTCATGGCCCTGGGGCTCGCCATCGTCTTCTCCATTATCGGATTGGTCAACTTCGCCCACGGCGAGCTCATCACCATCTCCGCCTACACCATGCTGGCCATGCGCTACCTGGGTCTGCCCTGGGTGGTGTGGGCACTGGCGGGCGTGCTGGCCTCGGTGCTGGGAGCACTGGTCATGGAGCGGCTGGCCTTCCGGCCGGTGCGCCATGCCAGCCCCGTGACCATGATGCTGACCTCGTTTGGCGTGAGCGTGCTGGTGGCGGCGGCCTTTGAGATTGGCATCTCACCGCGCCCGCGTGCCATCCCGCAGCCGGGCTGGATCACCTCCTCCTTCAGCGTGGCCGGGCTGCAACTGCGGGCGGAGCACCTGCTCACCTTCGGCGTCACCGCGGTGGCGCTGTTGGGACTGCTGCTCCTGCTGCGGCGCAGTCTCATAGGCGCCGCCATGCGTGCTGCGGCCGAGGACTTCGATGCCGTGCGGCTCATGGGCATCAAGGCCAACGCCGTCATCGCCTACGCGTTCGCCATCTCCGGGCTTCTGGCGGGGCTGGCCTCCGTCATCATCATGTCCCGCCGGGGCGTGGCCACCCCGCACATGGGGCTCACGTTGGGCCTCAATGCCTTCGTGGCCAACGTGATCGGCGGCATGGGCAACCTGTGGGGAGCCGTGGCCGGAGGCTTCATCCTGGGCTTCGGCGAGGTGGCGCTGCGCGCCTGGTTGCCTGCCAGCCTCTCCGGGCTCACCCAGGGCTTTCTTTTCCTCATGGTGGCGGTGTTCCTGCTCATCTGGCCGCATGGTCTCTTTGGCCAGAAGACCGCGGTGCGGGTCTAGGGGGCGCGGGATATGAACCAAATCGGCTCTCGTTTCCGCCCTGCCTTGGGCGGCCTGGCTTCCTGGCTTGTGCTGGCTGTGCTCGCGCTCCTCTATGCCACCGGCTCCAGCTCGCGCGATCAGTTGGTGACGGTGATGCTCATCAATGCCGTCATTGTGGTCGGCATCCAGATCTACACCGGCAACACCGGCATAGTCTCCTTCGGCCACGTGAGCCTGGCCGGGATTGCCGCCTACCTTTCGGCACTGCTTGCCACGCCGTCAGCGGTGAAGATGTCCATCATCCCTCATGCTCCTTTCGGCTTGGCCCATGTGGAAATGCCGCCGGTGCTGGGAATCCTCTTGGCCGTGGTCATCACCACGGCCATCGCCGCCGTGCTGGGCCTGGCCATCAACCGGGTATCCGGGCTCACTGCCTCCATCGTGACCTTGGCCATGCTGTTCGTGGTCAACGCCGTGCTCACCAACTGGAAGGATCTCACCGGTGGTGCCGAGGCTTTCTACGGCATCCCGGTGGTCACCACGCGCTGGTGGGTGCTGGCGGCGCTCCTGGCGGCGGTGCTGGCTGCCCGCTACTTCTGGGCCTCCCGCGTGGGGTTGCGGGCGCGCGCCGGCCGCGACGACGAGCTGGCCGCCGCCTCTATGGGCGTGCGTGTGGTGCGGGCCCGCTATTTCTCCTGGGTGGTGAGCGCCGTCTTCGCCGCGCTGGGAGGGGCGCTTCTGGGCCACCTACTGGGCGCCATCCAACCCGGCACCTTCTACCTCTCCTTGAACTTCCTCACCCTGGCCATGCTGGTGCTGGGCGGCATGAACAGCATCACCGGCGCGCTTCTGGGCACGGTGGTGGTCACAGTGGGCTCGGAGTTGGCCCGCTGGTTGGGTGACGGGCCGCGGTTGTTGGGAGTGGATCTACCAGACCTGCCCGGTCTCTCCCTGCTCTTTCAGGGGGCGGTGATCCTCATCGTCATGCTGTTGAAGCCTGAGGGCATCATGGGTGATCGTGAGCTTGACCACTTGTGGCGGCGCCGGGGAAGGCCGGTATCGGAGCCGGCTGAGGCGCCGGCGTTGCCTGGCGCGGAGCCGGCTGAGGCGCAGTCGGCGGTGGCTCCGGGCGCCACGGTGCCCTCGGCCGCGCAGCCGGGTCGGCCCCTGCTCGCCGTGTCCAGTGTTTCTATGCACTTCGCCGGCCTGCGTGCCGTGGACGGAGTCTCGTTGGAGGTCCACCCGGGCCAGATCGTGGGCCTGATTGGCCCCAACGGTGCCGGCAAGACCACGTTGCTCAACGTGATCTCCGGTGTCTACTCGCCCACCGGGGGCAAGGTGACGCTGGGAGAGGAGGAGATCAGCTCTCTGTCCGCCACCCGGATCGCCTGGAGGGGCGTGGCCCGCACCTTCCAGAACATCCACCTCTTCAGCGGGCTGTCTGTGCGCGAGAACATTGAGGTGGGTGCGGCCACGGCTGCCGCCCATCGTCCTGAGGTGCATCGCGCTGCGGACGAGCTTTTGGAGTTGTCCGGTCTCGGCGAGGTGGCGGAACGCAAGGCCTCCACGCTTCCCTACGGCCTGCAGCGCCAGGTGGAGATGGCGCGGGCCGTGGCCCTGGGCCCCCAGGTGCTGCTCCTGGATGAGCCGGCGGCAGGTATGAACGAGGCGGAGTCAGAGGCGCTCATCGGGGCCATCCGTGCCATTCGGGATCGGGAAGGGTGCGCTGTGTTGCTCATCGACCACGATCTGCACTTCGTGCTCAACCTCTGTGAGCGCATCTACGTGCTGGATGCCGGAAGAATCATCGCTGCGGGCACTCCGGACGAAATCCAGAAGGAGGCCTGTGTGATCGAAGCCTACCTGGGCACGAAGGCCGGCGGCGCCTCGGGACAGGTGCAGGTGGAAGCGGTGGTCTAGATTCGCGGGCGCAGGCGATCACGAGGAGCTTCGTTTTCTGGGCGGTGGCTTGGGACGATAACGGATGAGAATGTACAACAGGATGAGGACCACCGCCGCCAGCGCCAGATACTCCAGATGCCAGCCGCTCTGCGAGAGGCCTCGGCCGAAGCCGGAGACCGGTGTCTCCGTCCATCGCTGAGGCAGGGCAATGCCGGTGACCGGGAAGATCGTCTCCCGGGTGCCGTCGGGACGCCGCAGGTAGATGGTGTCGCCCTCCACGGCGAAGTCGTTGTCGAGCCCGCCGGAGCGGAGGTACCGCTGGATGGCGAGCAGCTCGCCGGGGGAGTAGGGCCCGGCCAGAATGGTGAGGTCTGCCGTCTCTCCGTCCCTCACCTCGAAGATGCCCCACTTCTCCAGCAGTACGTCGCCGCCGGGCATATCAGCGGAAACCACGACCTCATCGCCCACCTGCAGCGTCTCTCGCGTGGCCCTCTGCTCAACCTGCGCCGGTCCTCTGGGCTTCATCCCTGCCAAGGCGGAGACCGGTTCCAGTGTCAGCACAGTGCCCTCGATGGCGGCGATCCGGCCTAGGAGCAGGGTGTCCTGATCCCCCTGCGTGAGCAGATAGAGAGGATCGGCGGCGCGAGCGCTGGGAGTTGCCACCAGGCTCGCTGCGGCCCAAGCCCACAGGCCCAGAAGGAGGAGCCCCAGGAGGACGATGACGGCCCCGCAGCCGGTTGGCCGATACCACGGTAGGCGATCATCGGAGATCGTAGGTGGCCAACCCTCCTTCGAGCACCAGCTCCACCCGGTGGGGCGATGTGGCGAACCCCGGTGATTCGAATCCATCTTTCACCGGGGGGAAACGTGTCTGGTCCACGTTGACTGAACTGAGGCCCACCGAGGTCTTCGCGCGCACGGCCACGCCTGCCGGCACCACGATATGGATGGAGGCGGCGCCTGCCGCGATGCGCCCTTCAGTGTACCCGGCTGTGGCCGGGAGGGTGACGGTGGTGGAACTGGCCCCGGTGTTGAGTTCGAAACGGGTGCACTTCAGGGGGGCGAGGTCGATGTACTGCTCCGAAGCCCCAGTCTGCAGCTTGAGGTCCAAAGGCACGGCGGAGCTGAAGGTGACGTCCCAGTCCAGGGCACCGGCCCCCGTCCAGGCGAAAGACTTGTCCAGCCAGCCGCCCGCGGGCAATTCCAACTGGGCTTCCAGCAGGGAGCCGCTCACCAAAGCGGCCGTCTTCTTGAGCCCTCCCCCAAAGCGGCCCCATGCCAGATAGCCGGGGGCCTCTCCACCGCGGACGATGAGCCGGCCGGCCCCGTGGTTGACCACCACGCGGGCGGCGGTGGCCCCACCCAGGGGGATGTTGTCTTCCACCACCTCGGCCGCCGTGGAGCGGTGACCGAGGTTGGCCAGGATCAGGGCCAAGCCGGCTGCAATGAGGACGATGGCCCAGAAAGCGTCCCAGGTCAGTCCCGGCAGCAGGTTGAGATTCTCCAGCAGCAGCCACAGGCCCACGATCACCAAGATGATCGCCCAGATGTACTTGCCTCTCATGCGGCACCTCCTTGGTCCTCACCCGGTCCGTTGGGGCGCCGCCCGGTTCCGGCGGGCTGCGTGGGGGAAGCCGCGGCCGAGGGTGAGGAGGGATTTGCCCTCTCGCACGTCTGCCGGGCGGCGTCCAGCCGGGCGCGGTTGCCACGGATGGCTTCCAGCTGCCTCTCGGCAGCTTTGACGGCCGCTTCCTTCTCGCGGCGGGTGGCTCCCAACTCTGTCTGCGCCGCGGCGGCAGCCTCCTCCCGTTTGGCCAGGATGGCGTCCCTCCCCTCGGCGGCCGTTGCCAGCGTGCTTGCGAACTGCCGCACCCTGGCGCCGTCCTCGGCTGGGGTCAGGCTCACGAAGATGGGGGTCTCGATGAGCAGGTACTCGGTCTTGGCTGCCTCCGGCTCGCCCGCGCGGGCCATGAGATCGCGGAAGACCTCCTTCTCCGCCCGGGAGATGGCTTCCGGTCGGGCCGCAGCCAGGCGTTGCGCCGTCTCCACGGTGACGGTGAGCGTGCCGGTGCCGAACACGAAGGAGCCTTCGGGGGCCTCCAGATGGTCCTCGAACAGCTTCAGCTTCTTGTAGTTCCCCAGCGGCCGGTAGCCTATGGTCTGTGTGTCCACCAGCGCCTCCTCCGCCTGCTTCTCCCGCTTGTCCCAGGTCTCGCGCGTGGTGCGCAAGGTCTGCTCGGCCCGGGAGACGTCGGCGTCATACTGGCGCTGCGCCTCGTAGAGCTCGCGTTCTTCCGGTTTCATGGCGCGGACCCGGCGACGCCGGCGCACGCGGACGCTGATGTAGACGGCCAGAGCGACCACGATGACGGCTGCAGCCCCGATGATGATCCACGCGGTCTGCGATAGGTTCACTGATGTGCCTCCTGGCGGATGACAGCGGGCTTCATCCAGTGTACCCGCAAGTGCCTCGGTCGTGACCGCCCCCGCGGCTGTAGGGGGTATCCTTGACATGCGTGAGCGTTCCAGTGCTACGAAGGAGAGATGAGTGCCGCTGATCTACTGCCCGCTGTGCGAAGCGCACTGCGGGCTGGAGGTTGACCTGGAGGGAGGGCGCGCTCTCGCCGTGAGGGGCGCCGTGTCCGATCCGGACACGCACGGCTTCGTATGTCCCAAAGGCGCCGCCCTGGCTGAGGTGCACAATCATCCGGAGCGGCTGCGTACTCCGCTGCTGCGTGCGGCGGACGGCCGCCAGCGGGCGGTGGGTTGGGCAGAGGCGCTGGGCTTCATCGCGGAGCGGCTCGAGGCCGTGCGTGAGCGGCACGGCGCCCAAGCAGTGGCCGTGCACGTGGGCCGGGCGGGCGTGGATGCCGATTTCACGGACTTCGCCCGTCTGTTCTGCTTTCAGTTCGGTTCGCCCAACTTCTCGCACGCCGGCAGCCACTGCTTCATGTCCAAGCGCATGGCCAATGTGCTGACCTACGGCACCTTGACCGTCCCGGACTACCGTCGCTCCGACTGCATGCTGCTCTGGGGCTACAACCCCTCGGCCTCCTGCCCCGCCCTGGCCTCCCTCATCCGACGGCGTAAGGAGGAGGGGGCGGCACTGGTTGTGGTGGACCCCTACTGCACGCCGCCGGCCCGCCTGGCGGACCTGCATCTGCAGCTTCGCCCTGGGAGTGATGGGGCGCTGGCGCTGGGGCTGCTCAACGTGGTGCTGGAGGAAGGGCTGTATGACGCCGCTTTCACTGAAACCTGGGCGGTGGGGCTGGACGAGCTGCGCGCCTCCGCCGCCGCCTATGTGCCGGACGTAGTGGAGGAGCTGACCTGGGTGCCGGCCGACCGGGTGAGGGAGGCGGCGCGGCTGTACGCCGGCGCCGCCTCGGCCTGTATGGCCCAGGGTCTGGCCGCGGAGCTGCACGTGGGTGGGCTGCAGGGGTTGCGGGGCGTGGCCGCGCTGCAGGCGCTGACCGGGAATCTCGATATCCCCGGCGGCGGGCTGCTGCGCCCCCGTTCGCCCCTGGCCGGCGTGGGTGCTGGGAAGGCCAAACCGGCCGCCGATCCCATCGGCGCGGATACGCTGCCGCTCTACGTGCTCCTGAGTGACGCGGCTCAGGCCAATCTCTATGCGGATGCCGTGCTGGAGGATCGACCCTATCCACTGCGTGCGCTGGTAGTGACCTGCAGCAATCCGCCGCTCACCTGGCCGGGGTCGCCGCGGGTGGCGCGGGCACTGGAAGCACTTGATCTGCTGGTGGCCGTGGACCATTTTCGGACCGCTACCACCCGCCGGGCGCATGTGGTGCTGCCAGCCGCCTCGCCGTTGGAGCGCTGGGAGGTCTTCGATCGCTTCGAGTTCTCCACTGAGCCGCGCCTGTTGGTATCGGCCCGGGCAGTGTCGCCCCAGGGGCCGCTCTCAGACTGGGAAGTCTTCCGGCGAGTTGCCCAGGCCGTGGGCCTGGGCGAACGCTGGCCCTGGGTGGACGAGGAGGCGGCGCTCGATTTCCGCCTGAGTCGCCTGGGGGTGACGGCGCGCCAAGTGGCGGACATGCCGGAGGGTCTGCGCTATCGCGATCCTGCCTACCGCACCTACGAGCGGCAGGGCTTTCAGACCCCCTCGCGGAAGGTGGAGTTGTTCTCACCGCGCATGGCCGAAGCCGGGTACAGCGGCGTCCCCGTGTTTCTGGAGCCCACGGAGAGCCCCTTCGCCCGGCCGGAGCTGATGGAGGAGTTCCCACTGGTCCTCGGCACCGGTGCCCGTCATATCGCCTATGTGAGCTCGCGGGGCCGCAATCTGGCCTCGCTGCGGCGCTTGGCGCCGAAGCCCGTGGTGGAGGTGCACCCGGAGACGGCCGCGGCCTTGAGGCTGGTGGAGGGGGCGCCCGTCCGTCTCACCACGCCGCGGGGCTCCATCACCGTTACGGTGGCCCTCAGCAGCGCTTTGGACCCGCGCGTCATCCGTGCTCTGCACGGTTGGGAAGAGGCCAACATCAACGAGATAACCGAATATGCCGCGTCTGCATGCGATCCCGTCACCGGCTTCCCGCCCTGGCGCGCCCTGCTGGCGCGGGTGGAGCCGGTGTAGGCAGTGCTGCACCTCACCGACCTCTCCAAATCCTTTGGCGACCAGGTCATCCTGGATCGCGCCTCGCTGCACATCAAACCGGGCATGCGCATGGGGCTGGTGGGGCCCAACGGCGCCGGTAAGACCACGCTGCTCCGTCTCATCTGCGGCGAGCTGTCTCTGGACGGAGGGGAGATCAGTGGGCGCAAGGACCTGCGCATCGGTTTCCTGCCGCAGGAGATCGAGGAGCTGGCCGGGCATTCGGTGATGGAGGAGGTGCTGATCTCCTACCGGGCGGTGCTGGACATGGAGGTGCGGCTGAAGGAATTGGGCGAGCAGCTGGCTGTGGCCCAGCATGAGGCGGCGCACGCCCTGCTGCGCGAGATGGGTGACATGCAGCATGCCTTTGAGGCGGCGCATGGCTTTGAAGTGGAGGCGCGCGCCCAGGCGGTGCTGCGTGGCATGGCTTTCAAGGAGGAGGATTTCGGTCGCCCCATCTACGAGCTGTCGGGCGGCTGGCGCATGCGTGTGGCGCTGGCCCGGCTGTTGTTGGAGCAACCGGAGCTGCTGTTGCTGGATGAGCCCACCAACCACCTGGACCTGGAGAGCCTGCTGTGGCTGGAGGAGTTCCTGATGGACTGGCCCGGGTCTCTGGTCATCATCAGCCACGACCGCTACTTCCTGAACCGCATGGTCACCCACATCGTGGAGCTGGACCGGGGCACGTTGGATCTCTACGCCGGCGACTACGATCACTTCGAGACGGAGAAGCGTCAGCGTTACGAGACACTGGTGAGCGCCGCCCGCAACCAGCAGCGAGAGATAGACCAGGCCGAGACCTTCATCCGCCGCTTCCGGGCCAAGAACCGCAAAGCCAAGCAGGTGCAACAGCGCGTCCGGCAACTGGAGAAGCTGGAGCGCATCTCCGTGCCCGAACTGGATCGCCCCGCTATCACCTTTCGCTTCCCGCAGCCGGGCCGCACGGGGCGGGAGGTGGCGGAGATCAAAGGCGTGCGCAAGGCCTACGGGGACAACGTGGTGTACAAGCGGCTGGATGTCACCATCGAGCGCGGGGACAAGATCGCGCTGGTGGGGCCCAACGGCTCCGGCAAGTCCACGCTGCTCAAGATGCTGGCCGGTGTGATCGCGCCCGATGGCGGCAGCGTTCGTCTGGGCCACATGGTAGGGCGCGAGTACTACGCTCAGCACCAACTGGAGGTGCTGGATCCGGAGATGACGGTGCTGCAGACCATGGAGGCCCGGTCGCGCAGCGGGGACGCCGCCCGCCTGCGGGGCTACCTGGGCGCCTTCCTCTTCACCGGCGATGACGTGGACAAGAGGGTCTCCGTCCTCTCCGGAGGGGAGAAGGCACGGCTGGCCTTGGCCCGCATGTTGCTGGATCCGGCCGGCCTACTCCTGCTGGACGAACCCACCAACCACTTGGACATGGCCTCGCGCGATGTCCTCACCGAGGCGCTTCGGCAGTTCGAGGGCTCCATTGTCTTCATCAGCCATGACCGCCGCCTCATCAACGCCATCGCTACCCAGGTGGTGGAAGTGGAGGCGGGAAGGCTGACACACTACCTGGGCGATTGGGAGTACTACCAGTGGAAGAAGGGCCGACGCGGGGCGACTGAGGCCAAGACGGCCGTGGGGAGCGCGGGCGCGTCCACCGGCCGCGCCGCCGCGGGTGACGGTGACCGGCGGCAGGCAGCGGCGGCTCCCGGCCCGGTCGAGCGCCATCCCCCCTCGCCGGGGGTGGGCTACAAGGAGCGCAAGGAGATCAACCGCCGGTACCGTCAGGCGGAGAAGCGCATCCTGGAATTGGAGGAACGCCAGCGCCACCTCGCCGTTACTCTGAGCGACCCAGGCAACGCCTCGGACTATCAGGTGCTGTTGGACGCCACGCAGGAAGCGGCGCGCGTGGCCGACGAACTGCTGATGCTCTACGAGGAGTGGGAGGGCCTCACGGATACCATCGGTGGCATGGATCCGTAGTCCAGCGTGGACCAGAGGTGACATGGACATTCACGACCGTCAACATCGGGAGATTCTGCGAGACATCGCCTGCAGGGCCATGCTGGAGCGGGAACTCCTCCCCGAGTTCGCCGCCGCGGCTCTGGCCGAGGTGCAAGGTCTGCGCTCGTCGGGCGCGAGCATGGGCGGGCAGGGACGGGATCTCACGGCTCTTGCCTGGGCCTCGCTCGACAACCATGACTCCAAGGACCTGGACCAGCTCACGGTGGCGGAGGTTCTGCCGGGAGGCCGGGCCAGGATCCTGGTGGCGGTAGCCGATGTGGATGCGCTGGTCAGGGATGGTTCTGCCATCGACGGCCACGCTCGCCACAACACCACCACCGTCTACACCCCTGCACAGGTGTTTCCCATGCTGCCGGAGGAGCTCTCCACTGACATGACCTCGCTCAATCCCGGCGAGGAGCGCCCGGCAGTGGTCACGGAGATGGTGGTGGGGGAGGACGGGGAGATCGAGGGCTCCGACGTCTACGAGGCGAAGGTGCGCAGTCGGGCCAAGCTCGCTTACGAGACGCTGGGGGCCTGGCTGGTGGGGGAGGGACCGGCGCCGGAGGCGGTGGCGTCCGTTGACGGGCTGGCGGAGACTTTGCGCCTTCAGGATCGCGCCGCCCGGGCCATGAGGGACCTGCGCCGTGCGCGGGGAGCGCTGGATCTCCAGACCATCGAAGCCCGGCCCGTTTTCGAGGGAGACACCGTTTGCGAGTTGCGGGCGGAGGGTAGGAACCGGGCCAAGGACATCATCCAGGACCTCATGATTGCCGCCAATGGTGTTGCCGCCCGCTATCTCTCCGCAGTTGGGTACCCCGTTATCCGGCGGGTGGTGCGCAGCCCGCGGCGCTGGAACAGGATAGTTCAGCTCGCTGCTGAGCAGGGGCAATTGCTGCCGGAAGAACCTGATGCTCGTGCGCTGGAGGCCTTTCTGGCGTTGGAGAAACGGGAGGACCCCCTGCGCTTCCCCGATCTTTCGTTGTCCGTCATCAAGCTGTTGGGACCCGGCGAGTATGTGGCTGAGCCTCCGGGAGAAGATCCTCCCGGGCACTTCGGTCTGGCCGCGAAAGACTACGTGCACTCCACGGCGCCCAATCGTCGCTACGTTGATCTGATCACGCAGCGGCTTCTCAAGGCAGCTTTGGGGAAACGGCCTTGGCCCTACACCGTGGAGGAGCTGGGGGTGCTGGCCGAGCACTGTACGCGGCAGGAGAACGCGGTGAACAAGGTGGAGCGGACGGCCTTGAAGGCGGCGGCGGCGCTGCTCCTGGAGTCTCGCATTGGCGAGGAGTTCGACGCTTTGGTGACGGGCGCCGCTACCAAAGGCACCTGGGTGCGGCTGCTGACCGTGCCGGTAGAGGGCAGGTTGACCGATGGATTCCCGGAAGTGGACGTGGGGGATTGTCTCAGGGTGCGGCTGCTGTCGGTGGACGCGGAGAGGGGGTTCATCGACTTTGCCCGGGCGTCGGCGCGCGCGAAGGGCGTCTCCTCGCGCAGGGGAAGACCGCTCAGGGGTGCCTGAGGAGCCGGCGTAATGTAGGCTGGTGATGAGGTCCAGAGTGAAGGGAGGATTATGATTCCACAGACGATCCTTGTCCCGACCGACGGCTCACCGGGAGCGCAGGCTGCCGAGTCCATGGCGGCGGAACTGGCCGGAGTCATGGGAAGTGCCACGGTCAAGGTGGTGCACGTCATTCCCATGTCCTGCCTCTATGGCGACGTCTCTTTGGAGAATGTGGTGCAGGTGAAGCAGGTCAACTACGTGGCCTGCACGCTCGACCAGCGCATGGGAGCGGACAAGCTGGTGGCAGACGCTACAGCACGCGTGAAGGCGCAGGTGGAATCTGCGAAGGTGAATGTCGTGGGGAAAGTGCTGGAGTCTCCCTCCCCGGCTGAAGCGATCATGGAGGAGGCGCATGCGGATGGGACCTGTAGTCTCATCGTTATGGGCAGCCGCGGGATGGGCGGCTTTCGCCGGCTGGCCCTGGGATCGGTCAGCAACAGTGTCGTGCATGGAGCGCACTGCCCGGTCATGATCGTCAAGACTGACGAGTAGCCTCCTGGAAGGAACGCGTGGTTGAGAGCGCGGCTGTCGCGGGGGGGGCGCTCTCAACGCCTATGAGGTGGGCAGTGGATTCGCGGCCCAAAGGAGGGGATATGCCGGAGACCTTCGTACTGGTACACGGTGCCTGGCACGGTGGCTGGGTGTGGGACGGGGTGGTCAAGGAGCTGGAGGCAGCCGGTCACAAGGCGCTGGCGCCTACGTTGGCAGGCATGGCTCCCGGAGACGACCGGGCAAAGGTGACCTTCGACGCTATCATCGATTCTCTGGCGACTGTGCTGGCGGCGCAATCGGAGCCGGTGGTGCTGGTGGGGCATTCCTCAGCTGGGTTTGTCCTGCAGACGGTGGCCGCGCGCGTGCCGGAGAAACTCAAGCGTATCGTCTTCCTCAACGCCTTCATCCTGCCCGACGGCACCTGCCAGTTCGACCTAGTGCCCCCCGAGGCCTCCCAGGGCATGACGGTGGCGGCGCAGGCTTCGCCGGACAACTGCGTGCCGGTCATTGAGGAGTTCGTGCGCGACCAGCTCATGCCCGGCGACTCAAAGGAGGCTCAGGATGCGCTGCTGGCCAGATTGAGCCCGCAACCGTTGGCGCTGTTCACCACGCCCATCAATGCGCGCGCCTTCGCGCAGGTGAACGTGCCCAAGACGGTGGTCTTCTGCCGCGATGATGCCTCGCTCCCGCCTGGAGCGTTCCAGGGCATGGTGCAGGCCCTGGGGGAGTGCCGCGTCATCGAGATCCCTGGTGGTCACGAGCTTCTCTTCATCGACCCCACGGCGGTTGCCAAGGCCCTGTTGGAGGCGGTGGCCTGAGTCACACGCGGGAGGCATACGCGGCACAGCGGAGGCTGGTGGCCGAACGGGTGGCCGCCGGAGAGAGGGTGGCCGGTTGGAAGATAGGGGCCACCAGTGCGCCGGTGCGTGTGTGGCTGGGGACGGACGAGCCCTTCTACGGCGTGCTGTTTGCCGGTACCCGGCTGCCGCCGGGGGGCGTGATCGATGTATCGTGCCTTGCGCGGCCCCTGCTGGAGTGTGAGGTGGCCTTCGAGTTGAGGGCGGAGGTGCGTGGCTCCGGCGTGGGAGCGCGGGAGGTGCAGGCTGCCACCAGCCGTCTCTACGCCGCGTTCGAGCTCGTAGGCGAGGTGCGGCCACCCGCTTCGCCCTCAGCAGGGCCCGGAGCCGGAGGTGAGTCCCGGGCGGATGCCGGGCCGCCCTCGCTCGCGGGGGTGATCGCCGGGAACGGGTCAAGCGCCGCTTTCGTGCTGGCGGCCTCCGGCCCGTCCCCGAGTGAAGTAGACCTCAGAAGTCTCCAGGTGGCGCTTTCTCGTGGCGAGGAAGTGGTGGCATGTGGGCAGGCCGAGTCCGTGATGGGGGACCCCTGTTTGGCGGTGGCCTGGTTGGCGGACAAGCTGACAGAGGCGGGTGGCATGCTGCGTGCGGGCGACATTGTGCTCTCAGGCAGCATGACCCCGCCGGTCGCGGTTCGTCCCGGGGATACCTTCACAGCGGATTTCGGAGCGCTGGGCATGCTCAGCGTCACTGCCGCAACAGGGCTACGCCGCGCTATCATGCGCTCGTCAACTCTCGACGGAGGAGAATCGGCATGAACCAACGAATTCTGCTTGCCACCGATGGGTCCGCATCCGCCCGGTCTGCAGAGGCCATGGCCGTCAACCTCTGCAACCACATGGGCAGGTGCACGCTGGAGGTGGTGACGGTGATTCACCCGCAGGTGGAGAAGGCGGCGTACTCCCGCGCTCACCCGTACGGTGCGTACTCCTCCAGGGCCGACGTGACAGAGGCCGAACGGCTGCTGAGCGAGGTGGGCGATCGAATCCGCGCCCAGCTCACCAACCCCGAGGCCAAGGTTTACGAGCAGCTCTTGGAGCACGACTCGCCGGCCAAGGCCATCGTCGAGGAGGCTGAGGCCACCGGCGAGTGCGGCATGATCATACTGGGGGCGCGTGGGCTGGGCGGGTTTGAGAGCCTGGCGCTGGGTTCGGTCAGCTCTCAGGTGCTGCACGCGGCCCGGTGCCCGGTTCTGATCATTAAGGAATAGGCCGGCCGTCTCCGCAGGTATCTCTGGCGGCGGCCTCGGTGGCCAGGATACTGGTGATCTCCGCCACGTCGGGCACCTTGCCCACGGTCTTCACCTGACCGTCCACCGCCAGCGCCGGTGTCATCATCACGCCGAAATTCATGATGGCGTTGAGGTCGGTGACTTTCACCACCTCGATGTCGAGGCCCATCTGCTTGACTGCTTTCAGCGTGTTGGCCTCCAGCTTATGGCATTTGGGGCAGCCGGTCCCCAAGATCTGCACTTTCATCGGACGCGTCCTCCCTGCTGCGTGTCGAGGGGCGACAGCCGGTCAGCCCGCTACCGCCCCGAAAATGAGCCCGGTGATGGTGGCCATTACCACCACCAGCGAGATGAACACGATGGTCTTCTTGGTCCCCATGATGCCGCGGAGCACCAGCATGCTGGGCAGGCTGAGCGCGGGGCCGGCCAGCAGCAGCGCCAGCGCCGGACCTTGGCCCATACCGGAGCCGATCAGTCCCTGCACGATGGGAACTTCGGTGAGGGTGGCAAAGTACATGAAGGCGCCGGCGACGGAGGCCAGGAAGTTGGACAGCAGCGAGTTGCCGCCCACCGCGGCGCTCACCCACTGCGAGGGGATGAGACCTTCCTCTCCCGGGCGTCCCAGCAGTAGGCCTGCCACCAACACGCCTATGAGCAGCAGGGGCAGGATCTGCTTGGCGAAGCCCCAGGACGACTCGAACCAATCGCCGCCCTCGCCCTTGCTCGTGCTGGTGATGACGGCCAGCCCGATCACACCCGACACGAAAGCCACCTGGGGGTAATCGGGAAGGGTGACGGCGAACACCACGGGAAGCACTGCCGCCGCAAGCACCTTCCACCAGGCGAAGCCCAAGAGGAAGATCATCACGAACGCCAGCGCCACGGCGGACGCCGCGGTCAGGGTCCACTTGGCCGACCACACGGCGTACCAGAGGCCGGCCACATCGCCCGGCCGGCCCCAATTGGCGAAGACCAGGATGGCGATCATGGACGCAAAGAAGAGCACGTTCTGCCACAGCGGGCGCGGCACCTCGGGAACCACGGCCATCTTGGCTGCCTCCGCCTTTTCCCGTTCTTCTTTCAGGAAGATGATGTGCATCAAGAGGCCGATGACGATGCTGAAGACAACGGCGCCCACCGCTCGGGCCACGCCCAGTTCCGGGCCCAGGATGCGCGCGGTGAGGATGATGGCCAGCACGTTGATGGCCGGGCCCGAGTAGAGGAAGGCGGTGGCCGGCCCCAGGCCGGCCCCCATGCGCTTGATGCCCGCGAAGAGCGGGAGGACGGTGCAGGAGCACACGGCCAGGATGGTTCCCGAGACCGATGCCACTCCGTAGGCCAGGATCTTGTTGGCCCCCGGTCCCAAGTACTTCATGACCGAGGTCTGGCTGATGAAGACGCCGATGGCGCCGGCGATGAAAAGGGCCGGCAGCAGGCAGAGGATGACGTGCTCCTGGGCGTACCAGCTGGCCAGGGCCAGCGACTCCGTAACCGCCGCATCGAAGCGGGGCCAGCTCAGCGGCAGGAAGTAGAAAGCCAGGAAGCCTATCACCACCCAGAACAGCGGCTTCCATTCCTTCTTCCAGTCCGTCATCGCAGCCTTCTCTTCTGCCGGCCCGACTTCTCAGCCATCCCAGTGCAACTGCCTCCTACTTCTCGCAGCTGCACACCACATTGCCGGCGATGATTTCTCGCCAATCGTCGATGACGTCGTGCGTCCAGCAGTCGTCCGCCCCCGCCGCTTCGCGCATGACCAGCGCCAGGATGTATGCCAACTCCTGTACGGAGGCCCCGGCCTCCAGGGCGCCCTTGAAATGCTTGAGGACGCAGGGCTTGGAACGAGCCTTGATGGAAAGAGCGAAGCAGATGAATTGATAGGTCTTCTCATCGATGAGCCGCTTGCGGCCGTACAACTCATCAATCTCGTCGAGCTTGGCGCTGTATTCCGAAAAGAACTCCTCCAACATCCTCATGACGGTTCCCCTCTCTAGCGCATCATCGAACGTTTCGATACGACGCAGGTCCCTTCCTCAATCACCGGCGGCCAGGCAGGGGCGCCCGCTCTGGCTCTGCCCGCACGTGCCTGGCGTCTCCTTCTTCTGCTTCAGCCACTGCTCCAGCGAACGCCGAAGCTGCAGCAGGTGAGTCTCTCCCAACAAGCCGGGCACGGCGCGCAGGACGGCTGACTGCTCCTCGCCCAGATCCCGGCGCAGGGCGTAGTGCATCCAGATACCTTCCCGGTGGTCGGTGAGGAGGCCTGCGTTGACCAGATAGCGAAGGTGGCGTGAGGCCTTGGACTGCCCGATCTGGAGCGCCTGCTCGAAGTCGCAGACGCACAGTTCCCCGCGCTCGAGCAGGAGCGCAAGCATGTCCAAGCGGGTCTGATCCGAAAGCGCTTTGAACAGTTCTGATGGTCCGCGGGTCATCTCGCTCCTTTCGAGTGAAGCGGGCCGGCCGTCTGTGCCGCCGGCATCATAGAGTACAGGATATCCGTATATCCGGATAGACGCAAGCACCGACATCGCTCCTTCTGAGACGCTCAGCCATGCGGTGGGAGCCTGCCGCCGGGGACGGACGGCAGCGACCTCAAAGCGAAACGTCTCAGGGATCTCTACGCGCGCCTGCGGGATTTGGAGACAGACGTGCGCCGCCACATTCACATCGAAGAGCAGATGATCGCCCCGCTACTGGAGAAGCAGCCCTACTGAGCGGGATACTGACCGGGGCTGCGCTCCTGGCCTCGCTGGCGGCGGATCATCGGCGTACGGTGGGCGTTGCGGCGCACGCTGCAGATGCGGGTCGGCATCCTGCCCTTGCTCCTCGCGGCACAAAGGATGCGACCCGGGCCTGAAATAGCGTGTAGCATGCAGGCTCAAAGGGATCGCGAGGAGTAGCCGGCATGACCCATGCCTTCCAGACCGGGCTTTCGGCCGCAGAGGAAAGGGACTTCGCGCAGACGAACTGGTGGTTACACGACGCGCACTGGTACGCGGCGGTGGCTGTGCGCTGGGGCGTGGAGGAAGCCAACATCATCAATCTGCAGGCCATTGAGCGTGCCGCCCGCGGAGCGGTTCTGCAGTTGCGCCGCCGCGGCCTGTTGGCTGTGCCGGTGACCACGCCGGATCTGGAACGGACCTTTCGCCTTCTATGGCAGCTCTTCTTCCCCGATGGCATGTACCAGGCAGGGACGTTCTGCTTCTCGGGTGGCACAGGGCAATGGGTGGGCACGGAGTGCCGGGCGTTTCAGCAGGTCAAGCGGGCCGGCCTGCAGGGGCAGTACCGTTGCGGCTGCGCGGCGTTCCGCGACGGCGTGCGCAAAGGACTGGGAGCAGCTTTCGAGCATGAGATCATAGAGAGCCTCATGCAGGGCAATGAGCGGTGTGTGGTGCGTTTCCGTATGAACGGCGGCCCGGGAACTTCCGGCGGGCCGGGAGAGGAAGGGTGACGGGTGCCTTCGTTCGACATTGTCAGCCGGGTGGACATGCAGGAGATGGACAATGCGGTCAACCAGGTGAAGAAGGAAGTCGCCACCCGCTATGACTTCCGCGGATCGTCCACTCTGGTGGAGCTTGATCGCAAGGAAGGCAAGGTGCGCTTTCTCACCGAAGATGAGATGAAGCTGCAGGCGCTGCGCGAGCTGCTGCTGGCCAAGGCGGTCCGTCGCGGCATCGATGCCAAGGCCTTCACCTTCTCCAAGCCCGAGCGGGCCGGCGGGGACAAGATGCGGCAGGAGGTGTCGGTTGCCACCGGTGTGCCGGAGGACGTGGCCCGCAAGATCGTGAAGATGGTCAAGGACAGCCGGCTCAAGGTGCAGTCCTCCATGCAGGGAGACGAAGTGCGGGTGACGGGCAAGAATCGCGACGACCTCCAGGCTGTCATCTCCCTGGTGCGTGAGGCGGAGCTGGATGTTCCGCTCCAGTTCGTCAACATGAGGGAGTGAGGGTGAGAGAAGAGGTCTGGGTGCCCGGGCCGCACCGGCTGGAGGGGATCTTGGAGGCCCCGGATCCCGGAGCGGTGGAGGGCGGAGCCGTGCCGGGAGGTGCGGTGGTGTCACACGCCCATCCCTTGTACGGCGGCTCCATGACTCTGCCCGTGGTGCACCACGCGGCCAAGGGCTGCCGGGAGGCGGGGCTGGCCACGTTGCGCTTCAACTTCCGTGGCGTGGGCCGCAGTGAAGGTCTCTTTCACGGCACGGACGAAGCCCGCGATGTGATGGCTGCCGCCGCGTTCCTGGGCACTCGGGTGGGCTCGTGGCCGTTGGTGTTGGCCGGCTACTCCTTTGGGGCCAGTATGTCAATGCTGGCAGCCGTGGAGCTCAAGCCCGCGGCGCTGATCCTGGTGGCGTTCCCTCTGGTGTTTGAGACGCTGGAGCCGTTCGTATTCTCGCGCATCGGCGAATACGAAGGGCCGGTCCTGGCCCTGTGTGGGACGGAGGACCAGATTGCGCTGCCGGGCAGAGTGGAGGCTTTTCTGAAGGAACGAGGGCTGTCGGCGGAGATGACGGTGCTCGACGGCGCCGACCATCTCTTTGGCGGAAGGCAGGCCCTCATCGAGCGAACGATCGGGGACTTCCTGCAAAGGGCCCTGAATGGGAAGGAGGCTGCGGGTGGAGAAGCCTGAGCAGCAGGCTGAGGAGGGCGCGGGCGGGTCGCGGTTCGGTGACTTCGCTTTGACGCGCTTAGACGAGACACAATTGGCCGAGAGGGGTTTCGAGCGCCTGAGCGCCGCTCAGCGTTTGGCGCTCCCGGGGCTTGTCCGCGGGGAGAATGTGTTGATGCTGGCACCTTCCGGCACGGGGCGGACGGCTCTGGCCGCCATGATGGCGGTGGACAGAGTGGACCGTGAGCAAACCGGTCTGCAGGCGGTGCTGTTGGTGCTCACGCCGGACACCGTAGTGGAAACCGCCGCGGAGGTCGCGCGCGTGGGCGGCTGGACGGAGTCGGCGGTGTTGGCCGTGCAGCCCGGTCTACGGAGGGATCGCATCGGGGCCGCGTTGCGCAAGGGGGCAGTGGTGGCCGTGGGTACGCCGGCTCGTGTGCTCGACCTGGTCCAGCGGGGGGCTCTATCACTGCAGACGGTTGCTTTTGTCGCCGTGCTGGAGGCGGACCTCATGTTGCAGCTGGAGGCGGAGGCGACCCTGGAGCGACTGGCCGCCCTGGTGCCGCCCTCGGCGCAACGTATGATCAGCGCGGCGCAGCCCACGGAGCGCCTCCAGCTTCTGGCGCGCTCCCTGTGTATCTCCGAGCAGGGAGCGGCGGTGTCGACCACTCCCCTGGAGTGGGCACAACTCAGGGATAGCATTCTGGAAGTGGCAGAGGACGAGAAGCTGGATCTGCTGTCCGCATTGCGCGCTCATGATCGGGCGGAGGGGCGCGAGACGGTGGTGCTCGTCCGCTCCATGGTGTGGCGGCGCTGGGTCCAGGAAGGGCTGGCGTGGCGCGGCGTTCAGGGTTGCCGCGTTGAGGAAGAGAGAAGCTACGTGGCCGTGCCCGCCGAGGAGAGCGGGGGAGACGGTGGTGGCCGCGGGTCCCAGCAGCGATTGCTGGTCTCGTATCATCTGCCGCTGGAACCGGGATCGTGGCTGCCTGCCGGCGAAGGCTCGGGCACTATCCTCGTGACTCCTGCCGAGTATTGGGATCTGGTGCGGCTGTCCCGGGAGACGTGCGTGCCACCGGTGCAGGAACCGGCGCTCACGACGCAAGTCACCGCCCCGGTGCCGACGCCGAACACGGCTGCGCTCACGCACATGCAGCCGGAAGAGCCGGGCGAGGCTCCTGCCGCCCCTGTGGTTGCCGAGGCGGAGGCCGTGGAGGTGGCGGTACCCGATGTGGTGCCGCTGCAGCCTGACGTGCCCGCGTCGCCCGGGCCCCAGATGCCCGAGCAGCCAACGCTATCAGAAGCGGCCTCGTCAGAAACGCATCCGCCTGAGTCCGAAGAGGCCGAAGCTGAGGTTGCCGCTGAAGGGGAAGCCGCCGAGGAGCCGGAGAAGACCGGACCGGCCAAAGGCAGGCGACGGCGCGAGGGGGCACGTGACGATGGACTGACCGAAGCGGAGAGAGTGGCCCGGCGGCATATCCGGAGAGACGTGGCGCGCAAGATAGAGCGGATCGACCCGGAGGACGCCGCGCGGGAATCGGAGAGGCTGGCTCGCGAATCCGTCAGGGAGTCGATCTACCAGCAGGTCTTCGCCGACGAAACCCAGCCTGAGGCGGCTGCCATGGGGCCGGAAGTCGAACGGGAAGAAGCGGCCCGACGCCGTCGCTTGGAGGTCGCCGCGCGCCTGGATGAGGCCAGACGCCAGCTGGCCGTGAATGGTCTGCGCGCGGCGACGGCGCAGGGAGCCGTGGCCGGGGAAGAGCCGGCGGTCATGGAACGGGAGCCGCTCACGCCGGACGAAGAGCGTCTGGTGGCCTTTGCTCAGGGAGTTCTGGAAGCGGTGAGCGGGTGGCTGCGCGCGGAGTCGGAGGTATCGGCCGTACACCGGGCTCTCGCCGAGCGGCTGTTGCAGGACCGGGACGCCGGCGACGTGATCGCCGTGCTGCTGCAGCGCCTGTTCGTCGCCACACCCGCATTGCCTGCGCCTTTGGCGACGGCAGAGGAAGGGGAGAGTGGCGTGGCCCGTCTTTTCATCTCCCTTGGGCGTCAGGCCGGTGTCAATCAGCAGCAGTTGCTGCGCTTGGTGGAGCAGATGAGCGGTGTGCCGGAAGCTGAGCTGGGGCGCGCTGACGTGCTTGCCCGCTACTCCTTCCTGGAAGTGAAGGCGGAGGCGGCCGAGAGGGTGATCGCCGAGATGAATGGCAAGCGCTACCGGGGACGGGAAATCGCCGTGGATAGAGCGAAACCGCCCCGAAACACGTGGTCCGCACCGTAGGGAGATCCTGTGGTAAGGAAAGGAGTTGAGTAAATGGAGCTGAAGGGTTCTGAGACCGAGAAAAACCTCATGCGCGCGTTTGCCGGGGAAGCCCAGGCGCGCAATCGTTACACATACTACGCCGACATCGCGGAGGGAGAGGGGTACCTGCAGATCGCGCAGCTCTTCCGGGAGACGGCCGACAATGAGAAGGAACACGCCAAGGTGTTCTTCAAGCTGCTCGCCGGGGGGATGGTAGCCTTTGACGGCCTGTACCCGGCCGGCCCGGCGGGCACAACCGAGGAGAACCTGCTGGCGGCGGCGGAGGGGGAGAAGGAGGAGTGGTCGGCTCTCTACCCGGGCTTTTCCGAGATCGCCGAGCGCGAGGGATTCAAGAAGGCGGCTGCCACTTTCCGCAACATATCCAAGGTGGAGAGCTGGCACGAGCGCCGCTATCGCAGACTGCTGGAGAACGTGCAGAAGGGGCTTGTCTTCAAGCGTGATGAGCCGGTCCGCTGGAAATGTGACAACTGCGGCTACGTCCACGAGGGCCCGGAGGCGCCGAAGGTGTGCCCGGCCTGTGCACAGCAGCAGAAGTACTTCGAGCTGTTCGTCGAGGCTTACTAGGGGGTGGCGCGCGATGCCGTTGCGTCGCGCGCCCCGCAGTTGAGCCCCGGGGGGGGCGGAGCCTACAGCTCCGCCCCCCCCGGGGCGTTCTGGGCTTGTTGTCGGGCCAAGCTCCAACCAAAGCCGGATGTGCGTGGCGGCGGCGCGCGTGTACGCTCCGGCCATGAAGCCCCGTCGCCTTCAGCTGATTCTGTACGTGCTCGCGGCTGCCGTGGTGGTGGCCGTTGGGCTTTGGGGCTTGGCTTCGTACCCGGGGCGGGAGGGCGTGCTGGTGCCGGCCGTCAGCGCTCAGGGCTCAGGGGACCCGGGCGTTGGCGGGATTGCGGGCGGCCTGTCGTGGGACGTGTCCTCCACCACCAGCAGCACGCTTCCACTGATCTACGTCCAGGTGAGTGGCGCCGTGCGCAACCCTGGTGTGCATCGGGTGGAGCGAGGAGCGCGTCTGTTCCAGGTACTGGAGGCGGCAGGCGGGCTGGAGGCGGATGCGGACAGTGAGACGTTGGCGCTGGCGGCCGTGGTGGCGGACGGGGCCAGCGTACACGTGCCGCGCGTGGGGGAGACGGCGTCCGGCATGGTGCCGGCGGCCCCTGGGGACCGGCCGGCTCAGAACGCTGGGCCTGTGTCGTTGAGTGCCGCCTCAAGGGAGGAGTTGGACGCCCTGCCCGGGATCGGGCCGGCGCTGGCGGCGGCCATCATCGCCTACCGAGATGAGCACGGGCCCTTCGTCTCGGTAGAGGAGTTGGAGGAAGTGCCGGGCATCGGGCCCTCCCTGCTGTCCAAGCTGAAGGATCGTGTCGTTCCCTAGTCTGCAGGAGCGGGAGCGGCGGCGCCCGCGAGGCTGGGAGGCGTTGCGGTGTCTGGGGATGGGCGGCTGGATCCTGAGGCGGGCGGGCCTGGCCAGGTGCGCGTGGGGAGCGGCAACCGTGGGGCTGGCCGTGGCCGTGTTGGGAGTGGGGTCACGTCTCACCCTGACCTTGGGCGCGGGGCTCACGTTGGCTCTGGTGGCGGTAGTGGCGGCCGTGGGGCCCCGCCGCGGTGACATGGTCCCCCTGCTTGTCATCACCTGCGCGCTGGCGGCGGGGTTGGGGTTGGGCGCGCTCCGCGTGCAGGCGCTGAGCAGCAGTCCCATGGCTGAAGGCGTGGGGCGCTTGGTTGCAGTGGAAGTGGTTCTCCAGGACGGCTTGGTTGAGCGCGGGCGCTATCTGTCGGGCCCTGCCCGGGTCACAGGTAGGAACGGTCAGCCCTGGGCCGGGGGCGGTGTGTGGCTGCAGGTGGCGATTCCCTTTTCCGGCGGGGGGGAGGAGCGAGATGCCGTCGCCGCGGAGCTGGGGGCGGGCCGGGGTGACGTGCTATGCGTGGAGGGACGTGTGGGTATCCCTATCGCGCGTGGCTCGGGATTCGATCAGGCTGCCTACCTGCGCCGACAGGGCATAGCGGTCACGTTGACGGCGGCGGTTGGGGATGTGCAACTCACGGGTCATCGTGGCGGCATCGCCGGGTGGATCGATCATCTGCGTCTTCGCATGTGCGCCAACCTGAGGTTGGGGATCCCCTCCACCCATGCGGGTGTTCTTCAGGGCATCCTCCTGGGGCTGAAACAGGGCATCCCAGACGGGACCATGGAAGCCTTCCGCCGTGCCGGGCTTGCCCATCTGCTGACGGTCAGTGGGTCCCACATCGCCTGGTTGCTGGTGCTCATGACGGCCTTGGGTCGCGCTCTGCGTCTGTCGCGGACGGTGGCCCTGGTGCTTTCGCTGGTTCTCCTGATGCTGTTCGTTCCCCTGACAGACGAAAGCCCCTCGGTGGTGAGGGCGGGTGTGGCCGGCGGGTTGCTGGTGGCGTGCCGTCTGAGTGGTAGACGCCGGGATACCTGGCAGGTGGTGCTGATGTCGGCCACCATGCTCTTGGCTTCCAATCCGTTCATGATCATGTCCCCGGGTTTCCAGCTCTCCTTCGCGGCGGTGGTTGGCATTGTGTGCTGGGCCGGCCCGATTGCCGCCAGATTGTCCCGTTTGCCTCCCCTTCTGGCGGAAGCGGCCGCCGTCACCCTGGCCGCTTCCGCTGCTACGCTGCCTGTCTCACTGCTGCAGTTTGGAGAGGCGTCGCTCAGCTCGCTTCCGGCCAACCTGGCCGTGGGCCCGCTGGTGCCGCTAGTGACCGGGATGGCGCTGCTGGGATCGCTGAGTGGGCTCGCTGCCACGTGGTGTGCGGTCCTTTTCAATTTTCCGGCGGCGGTGCTTGTGGAGTGGACGTGCCGCGTGGCATCTGTCGCCGCCCGGGCTCCTGCGCTGGGCCGAGGTGCCGTGGGCCCGCTGGCGGCCGCAGCTGTGGCGGCGGCCGCGGCGTGGTTGGTGATGCGGCGCCGGGCGGCCGGCCGCCCGGCGCCGCCTTCCGCGGGCGTCTGCCTCTCGGTGGTCGCGGCGGCCGGATTGGCGGGTGCGTTGCTCTTCTTCCCCGCGGTCAGCATCTACGATGCGGCTGAACTCTGGCGGGCGCGGTTGGCCTGGCCGGCGGGGGGTGAGATCCGCGTGCTGGACGTGGGACAGGGGAGTGCCACGTTGGTGCGCACCCCGCACGGCCACGCGGTGCTCATCGACGCCGGGCCTCCGGAGCAGGGCTTGGTCCACCAACTCCGTGCCCTGGGGGTGGATCGCGTGGACCTGGTGATCATCTCTCATGCACACGAGGACCACTTCGGGGGCTTGGGCGAAATGGCCGGGACCATCGCGGTGGGAGCCATTCTGGATACGGTGACCCACGTGGCCGTTTCTCCCGGTTCAGCGGAGGGCGGGTTGTTGGCCGGCAAGGGAGAGGAGGCAGAGCTGGTTTCGTATCTGGAGGCGCGGAAGAGCCTTGTATCGCCGGAGGAGGTGGGCCATCCCCCCAGCGGGACCGAAATGAATGTGGACGGTGCACTGCTGCGATTCATGGGTGCCACCAGTGCCGAGGGGACGGCTTCGGAGGATGTCAACGCGCTCTCTCTTGTGGTGGAGGTCTGCTTGGGAGGCGTTGCTATACTCGTGCCCGGTGACGCGGAGGCGCAGTACCTGGAGGCAATGGAGCTGAATGCGGTGGACGTTCTGGCCGTGGCCCATCACGGCAGCAAGGGGGCAGTATCGGATGAGCTCCTGCAGGAGCTCCGCCTGGGACTCGCCGTGATATCGGTGGGTCGCGACAACCGCTTCGGCCATCCCCACGCTGAGACCATGCTGTCCCTTGACCGGGCTCATATCCCTGCGCTTCGCACGGATGAATGCGGGTGGGTGGCGCTGCGGCCCGCGGGTCAAGGAGTGGACGTGGTAGTGGAGAAGTCGCCGTTGATGGCGGAGGTTGCAAGGTGACAGAGCCGCTTCGACCGGCCTACCTCATCATGGGGGATGACGCGCCCCAAGTGGAGCTGGCCCTCAAGCGCCTGCGGCGGCGTATCTCCCAGGAATCCGGCACGGATCTCAACATCGATGAGTTCAACGCGCAGCCCGGCAACGCGTCGCAGGTGGTGGCCGCCGCCAACACCCTGGCTTTCCTGGGAGGCGTCCGCCTGGTTCTGGTGCATGGAGCACAGAGCTGGCACAAGGCGGACAAGGAGAAGTTGGCTGCCTATCTGCGCTCGCCGGCGCCTGACGCCTGTCTGGCATTGGTGGCGGACAAGCTGCCGGCAACCGATCCCCTGCGCAAGGGTGTGCAGGCGGCGGGCACGGTGCTGGAGTATTGGGCGCCCAAGAAAGAGGACCTTATCAAGTGGCTCCAGAAACAGGCGCACAAGGTCAATCTGGAGCTGGGGGCGCCGGTGGCCCGGCTCTTGGTTCAGCGTGTGGGTGAGCACCAGCACGTGCTGTTGCGGGAAGTGGAGAAACTGGCCGCGTACAAGGACGGCGAGCCTGTCATCGCCGAGGATGTTGAGCTTCTCTCCAGCCGGACGCTCGAGGCCAGCGTGTTCGCTCTCACGGACGCGCTCGCCGCCGGTGCCGCCGCCCGCGCCTTCAGTGTCCTGGAAGAGCTCTACGCTTCAGGTGAAGATGCGTCGGGGCTCTTCTATCGCGTGTTGTGGCATTTCGAGAAACTCGCCCGCACAGTTGCCTTGCGACTGGAGGGACGCTCCCAAGAGGAGGCGGTGCGGGAGTTGGGCATGCATCCCTTTGCCGCGCGGAAGCTCTGGCAGCAGGCGCGGGAGGTAACGCCGGAAGCGGTGCGCATAGCCTTGGGTGCCTTGGCCGAGGCGGATGCTCAGATGAAGGGCAAGAGCAACTTGCCGCCTGACCTGGTGTTTGAGCTGTGCCTGGGTCGGATACTGGATGCCCGTGTGCCGGTGGGGCCACGGGAGGAGTGAGTGACTCCAGACAGAAGAGGCGCCCGGCGGGCGCCCCCTTTGCGTCACTTCTGGGCCAGGGCCCTGGCCACCCGTGCCTTCTTGTGAGACGCGTTGTTCTTATGTATGGCCTTGTGGGCCGCTGCTTTGTCAATGGTCGAGGTGAGCTTGGCGGCCACCGTGGCCGCGGCCTCCTCCTCACCGGCAGTGAGCGTACTATTCAAACGCTTGAACAGCGTCTTGATGCTGGATCTGTAGCGCAGGTTCTCCATCCGCTGCCGTGCGGCGATACGAACGCGCTTGCGCTGTTGGGGAGTGTTCGCCAAGATTCACCTCCTTCCTCGGCTTCCCTTGAGGGCCGAGGGAGTTTAGCATAGGCCGAATCCATGGGCAACGAAAGCCACCGCCGACTCGCCTTGATTGCCGCCTTCCTGATGGCGGCCACGGCTCTGTCCCGTGTCTTGGGGTTGGTGCGGGAGATGGTCATGGCCTGGTCGCTGGGCCTGAGTCCGGAGATGGGCGCCTTCACTGTCGCCTTCAAGGCGCCCAGCCTGGTGTGGACCATGGTGTCCGACACTGCCCTGAGCGCCGCCTTCATCCCGGTCTTCTCCGCCCTGCTTGTCAAGGGCAATACGAAGGAGGCCTGGCGAGTGGCCGGCACGGTGGCCTTCCTGGCCGCGGTGGTGCTGGGGGCTGTCAGCCTGGCCGGCATGGTCTTTGCCCGGCAGGTAGTGTTCATCATGGCGCCGGGTTTCCAGGAGACCGCCACCGCGTCCACCATCTCTTTGGCGGTGGAGTTGACGCGGGTCATGTTCCCGCTGGTGTTGCTCCTGGGGCTCTCGGCCATCTGCACCGGCATTCTCAACTCCTACGACCGTTTCGCCCTGCCGGCGGTGGGCCCGCTGCTGTGGAACATCGTCATTGTCGGCTTCGTGGTCTTCGCGGCCTTTGCTTTCACGGACTACTCCCCCCGTGTCACGTACCTTGCCTGGGGGGTGGTGGCCGGCACGCTGGTCCAGTTGGGCGTTCAGGTCCCCGCCGTTGTCCGGCAAAGGGAACCGGGGAGCCTGGCGCTTGATCTGAAGAACCCGGCGGTCCGCCGCGTGGGGCTGTTGGCGGGGCCGGTGGTGTTGAGCCTGGGGTTGGTGAACTTCAACTGGCTGGTGAATACCATCTTCGCCAGCTACATCAGCGTGGCGGCGCCGACGGTCATCGACAAGGCCTTTCGGCTCTTTCAGCTGCCACAAGGCGTCTTCGCCGTGGCGCTGGGCACGGTGCTGCTGCCGTCTCTGTCGCGGCTGGGGGCGGAGAGGAAGATGGAGGAGTTCCGCTCCACTCTGGGCTTTGGCATCCGGCAGGTCTTCTTTCTCACGCTGCCCTTCACGGCCTTCTTCCTGGTACTGGGCGAGCCCACGGTGCGGCTCATCTACGAGCGCGGTGCTTTCGAGTCTGCCGACACCCAAGCCGTCGCCTGGGCTCTGTACTTCTTCTGTATCAGCATGGCCTTCGTCAGCGCCAACACTCTTCTGACTCGAGGCTTCTACGGTATCCAGAAGACCTGGCCGCCGCTCATCATGGGTGTGGTCAACCTGGGGCTCAACGTGCTGTTCAATTGGCTGTTCTATCGACCGCTGGGAGTGGGCGGCATCACCCTGGCCACCAGCCTGGTCACCATCTGCAACTTCGCAGGGCTGTATTGGCTGTTGCGCCGTGACATAGGGTCTCTCAATGGGAGAGGCATAGCCAAGGGCGTGGCGCTGACGGTGCTGGCATGCCTGCCCTTGGCGGCGGCGGGATATGGCGCCTGGTGGGGGCTTGACCATTTGCTGGGCCGCTCGGTTCTGGGCCAGTTGGCATCCGTGGCCGGGGGATACCTGGTGGGTCTGGCAGTTTACGCGGCTGCGGCACGGCTCCTACGGCTGCCGGAGATGCAGCAGGTGTTGGGCCTGGTCCGCCGCGGGCGCGAACGGGGTGGGGAGGCACGGGTGGACTAGGTTCTCGCCCCTCCCGCCCGTGCGACGGGGGGCGGGCCACGGCGGGTCCCGGGTGCGGTTGGGGTAAACTTGACCGACCATGACCCAGTTTGCCCACATCCGCAACTTCTCCATCATCGCCCACATCGACCACGGCAAGTCCACCCTGGCTGATCGCATCCTGGAGATCACCAAGACGGTGGACCGGCGCCAGATGCGTGAGCAGCTCCTGGACCGCATGGATCTGGAGCGCGAGCGGGGCATCACCATCAAAGCTCAGGCGGTGCGTGCCATGTACCACGCGCGTGATGGGGGCGACTACCAACTCAACCTCATCGATACCCCAGGGCACGTGGACTTCAACTATGAGGTGTCGCGGGCGCTGGCCGCCTGCGAGGGTGTGCTGTTGGTGGTAGACGCCAGCCAGGGCATCGAGGCGCAGACGCTGGCCAATACCTACCTGGCCCTGGAGAATGACCTGGAGATCATCCCGGTGCTCAACAAGATCGACCTGCCGGGGGCGGAGCCGGACAAGCGGGCGGAGGAGATCGTCTCGCTTATCGGCTGCGGGTATGACGAGATCCTGCGCATCTCCGCCAAGACCGGCGCCGGAGTGGATGAGGTGCTGGAGGCTGTGGTGCAACGCATCCCTCCGCCCAAGGGTGACGCCGAGGGAGCCGCCCGCGCCCTCATTTTCGATTCTCTCTACGACGTTTACCGTGGGGTGATCGCCTTCGTGCGCGTGGTGGACGGCGAGTTTCGGGCCAATCGCTTCATTCGTGTGTTCGCCAACCAGCGCGAAAGCGACGTGGAGGAGGTCGGCTTCTTCAGCCCGGAGATGACGAAGGCCGACGCGCTGCGGGCCGGTGAGGTGGGTTACATCATCACCGGCATCAAGGACGTGTCCGACCTGCGGGTGGGCGACACCCTGACTGACGCTGCCCGGCCTGCCTCCAAGCCTCTTCCCGGCTATCGTGAGGCGGTGTCCATGGTCTTCTGCGGGCTGTTCCCGGTGGAGGGCGAGGACTACCCGGAGCTCAAGGACGCCCTGGAGAAGCTGCGCCTCAACGACGCCGCTCTGTACTTTGAGCCGGAGACCTCCAAAGCCTTGGGTTTCGGTTTCCGCTGCGGCTTCTTGGGCCTGCTGCACATGGAGATCGTGCGGGAGCGCTTGGAGCGGGAGTTCGACCTGGCGCTGCTCATGACCACGCCCAGCGTGCTCTACGAGGTGGTGCTCAACTCGGGGGAGGTTGTCCGCATCAGCAACCCCACGGATTTCCCCGATCCCAACGGTATCGCCGAGATCCGCGAGCCCTACATCTCGGCCAGCATCCTGGTGCCCACCGAGTTCGTGGGCAACGTCATGGAGCTCGCCACGGAGAAGCGCGGCATCTTCAAGGCCATGGAATATCTCACGCCGGAACGAGTGCGCTTGGCCTACGAGCTGCCGCTGGCAGAGATTGTGCTGGACTTCTTCGACCTGCTCAAGACCCGCACCCGCGGCTACGCCAGCCTGGACTACGAGCTGGCGGAGTACCTGCCCGGAGAGCTGGTGAAGCTGGACATCCTCATCGCCGGAGATGTGGTGGACGCCCTCAGCCTCATCTGCCACAAGGACAAGGCCTACACCCTGGGGCGCGGCTTGGTGGAGCGGCTGCGCAAGCGTATCCCCCGCCAGCTGTTTGACATTGCCATCCAGGCTGCGGTGGGCAGCCGGGTCATTGCCCGGGAGACGGTCAAGGCGCTGCGCAAAGACGTGCTGGCCAAGTGCTACGGTGGCGACATCTCGCGCAAGCGCAAGCTGTTGGAGAAACAACGGGCGGGAAAGAAGCGCATGAAGATGATCGGGACGGTTGAGGTGCCGCAGGAGGCGTTTCTGGCCGTGCTGGACCTGGGGGGACAGAAGTAGATGCGGATCGAGTACTTGATCGCCGGCGTCCTTCTGGCGGGGCTGGGCGTGGTGCAGTTGTGGTTCAACGGTCTCTGGCCCTTCAAGATCCCGCGAACCATTCCCGCCCACAGTGCTGCCAGCGCTTGGGGCCTGTGGACGAAGGTGGTGGGCTACGTGGCCGTGGCGGCCGGAGTGGTTTCCATCGTCCTGGCCTTCGTCTTGGCGGGGTAGCGCGCGGAGTGGGGTCGTCTGCTGCTGATCCGGCGCAGGGTCGGGCCCACGCGGCTCCGGCGACTGTCAGGCATCTGTACGTTCACCTTCCCTTCTGTCGCTCGCGCTGTGCATACTGCGATTTCTACGCTGAAGCTGTTGACGGACGGCGTCTGGAGGCGACGGCCTCCCGCTACGTGACGGCGCTCACACGTGAACTGGCGGAGAAGGCGGCGCTCACAGCTCATGGCCTGGACACGGTTTACCTGGGCGGGGGGACGCCCACTCACCTGCCGCAGACGCAACTGCGGGCGCTCCTGGAAGCGGTACGGCCTCTGTTGCTGCCCGGAGCGGAAGTCACCGTGGAAGCCAATCCTGGGACAATCAACGCCGCCTTGTTGGCCGCCCTGCGCGCCGTCGGTGTCACGCGTGTTTCGCTGGGGATCCAGAGTTTCCACCGGGAACTGCGGGCCAATCTGGGGCGGCGGGTGTCGGACCGGGAGGTGAGGGAGTCGGTTCGTCTACTCCGCGCGTCCCCCGGCCTCAGCTGGAACGTTGACCTGGTGCTGGGGATCCCCGGCCAGCATCGGCGTCTGCTGGAGGCGGACCTGGAGTCGGCGTTGACGGCGGCTCCCTCGCACATCTCGCTTTACGACCTCACCTACACTCCTCGCTATGAAGCCTTCCTGGCGCGGCGGCTGGGCCCGGCGGCGGCCGGCCGGGCCCGGCGCGCCTCGGAGGGCGCCTACCACTTCGCCGTTGACCTGCTGGAACACCGCGGCTTCCGGCGCTACGAGGTATCCAACTTCGCCCGCCTCGGCTGCGAATGCCGTCACAACCTGGGCTACTGGCGTGGTGAGGACTACTTGGGCCTGGGTGCCGGAGCCACCTCCACCGTGGGACTACGGCGCTGGAAGAACCCCGATTCCTGGGAGCGCTACCTTGAGGCTTGGACCGCGTTCCCGGTTGCCCACCGGGAGGCCGGGGTGGAGGAGGAGCCATTGACCCCGGAGGTGAAGTGCTACGAGGCGGTCATGCTGGGCCTTCGCACCCGAGAAGGTGTCCACCGCCGGCTCCTGCAGGCGGTAGCCGATCGGGAGCAGTTGGACCTGATGCTTCGTCGGGGGCTGGTGCGGGAGCAACGTGATAAAATTGCGCTCAGCGCGGGCGGTCTGGATGTGAGCAACTTCGTTCTGTCCGCAATTCTCCTTCCGCCCCCGGTTGCCTGATGGCATGAGTCTGTAGTGGTGGTCATGATGACCCTAACAGAGCGTCAGAGATCGATACTGGAACTGGTGACCGAGAGGTACATCCGCACCGGCGTGCCGGTCTCGTCCAAGTCCATTGCCTCCCTCGCCGACTTCAAGGTTTCCTCTTCCACGGTTCGCAACGAGTTTGCGGTGCTGGAGGAACTGGGATTCCTCTGTCACCCGCACACATCGGCGGGGCGTATGCCCACCAACCTGGGGTATCGGGAGTTGGTCGACTCCGTGGTGAGCCGTCTCTCCCCGCGGGACAGCGCGTCTTGCCCCGTCAACCTGGAAGACCTGGCCATGGAGGTGGACACCGCCATGCAGCAGACCAGTGAGGCCATGGCCAAGTCCACCAACCTGCTGGCGCTGGTGATGGCTCCCCAAGTGATGGGCGCCCGCCTGCGTCACGTGGAACTGCTGATGCTGCAGCCGCGGACCATCATGGTGGTCTTCATCGTTTCCACCGGTGAGGTGACCAAGGAGTTGCTGGAGTACAAGACCGTCCTGGATGCAGGGATGGTGGATTGGGCACGTGCGTACCTCAATGAGACGTTGGGCAATGTCCCCCTGAGCGAACGCGTGGTGCGCCGTGCGCTGGCCAATCCGGAGTTGTCCGCCAAGGAAGCGGCCTTCCTGCATTCGCTGGGTTCAGCTTTCAACCGCCTTTTGGACGAGGAGCTCTCCACCGAGCTCTACGTGGGAGGCGCCTCCCGGCTGGCCGATGGCACATCCGTGCGGGACATCGAGGATCTGCAGCAGCTGATGGAATTGCTGGAGGAGCGCCTGCTGCTGCTGCGGGTGCTGCGCTCCACGCTGTCGGCCGGCAAGGTGGTGGTGAGCATCGGGGAGGAGAACGAGGCCAAGCCCCTACACAACTTCTCGCTGGTAGCCGCCGGCTACGGCCTTCCCCAGCGTAATCTGGGCACGGTGAGCCTCATCGGCCCCACGCGCATGGACTACCAGTCGGCCATCAACACGGTAAAGGACACCGCCCACCTGCTTTCCCAGTTCCTGGAGGATCGCTACGAATGACGCGTGACTACTACGAAGTCCTGGGCGTGCCCCGTGATGCGGACGTCCAGCAGATCAAGAAGGCCTACCGGAAACTGGCGCGCCAACTCCACCCGGACGTCAACGATCATGATCCCGACTGCGAGGACAAGTTCAAAGAGGCCACTCAGGCCTATGAGGTCCTCTGTGATGCGGAGAAGCGCCGCGTCTACGACACTTACGGGCCCGATGCCTTCCGGCCGGGTGGTAGGGGTCAGGGTGGGCAGGGCTTCGGTCAAGGTGGGTTCGGCGATTTCGGTGACTTGTTCGACACCTTCTTCACCCCGTTCTTCGGCGGCGGGGCGGCCGGTCAACGGCGCGCGGGCCCGGCGCGGGGTCAAGATCTCCTGGTAGAACTGGAGATGGATCTGGAGGAGGCGGCCTTTGGCGCCTCCAGGGAAGTCGAGGTGGAGGCGCTGGACACCTGCCGAACCTGCGGCGGCTCGGGCACCAGCAATCCGGACACTACCTTCACCTGCCCGGAATGCAACGGCAGCGGTGTGGTGCGTAGCGTGCGCAGCATGGTATTTGGGCAGTTCGTGCAGACCGGGCCCTGCCACGTCTGTGGGGGCGAAGGCCGCATCATCAAAGACCCCTGCTCCGACTGCCACGGGCAGGGCCGGGCCAAGCGCCGGCACACGCTGTCGGTGGACGTGCCCGCCGGCATCAGTGATGGGCAACGCATCCGCCTGACCGGGCGGGGTGGCGCTGGAGAGCGGGGCGGCACGCCGGGCGACCTGTATGTGCAGATCCGTGTGGCTCCGCACGAGTACTTCGAGCGGCAGGGGGACGATGTTCTCTACCGTCTGGATCTCACCATGGTGCAGGCGGCCTTGGGCGCCGAGCTCAACATCCCCACGCTGGACGGAGAGGAGGAGGTGAGCTTTGCCCCTGGAACGCAGCCTGGTGACGTGGTCACGCTGCGCAGCCGCGGCGTGCCTCACCTGCGGGGCGCAGGACGCGGGGCGCAGAAGATCTTGATCAACGTGGTGGTCCCCCGTGACCTCACTGAGCAGCAGCGCCAACTGCTGGAAGCCTTCAATGCGGCCTGCGGTCAGGAGCACTACAACCAGAAACCGGAAGGCTTCTTCCAGAAGTTCAAACAGATCTTCACGGGCTGAGCCGGCGTGGCCATCCGCACCGAGAGAGCCGTTCTGATACGCGTCCCCGCGGTGTGGGCCGAGGTGACCGGTGCCATGCTCTTCGATGTGCTGGGACCCTTCGAGGAGCGCGCCGAAGGCGATACCAGCGGCCTTCTCTTCTACCCGGAGCGCTACGGCGCTTCTATTCCCACGCTCCACCGGATCCTTGAGCTGTTGCCGGACCACGCTGCGTTGCAGTCAGCTGTGCGCTGCAAAGTGGTGGAGGTGGCAGGAGGCTGGGAGGACAACTGGCGCAGCTTCTTCGTCCCGCTCGAGATCGGGCGGCTGTACGTGCGCCCCCCTTGGGAGCCCGCGTCGCGGCCTCCCCTGCTGGACGTGTGCATCAACCCGGGTTTGGCCTTCGGAACCGGTCTCCATGAGACCACGCGGGGAGTGCTTCGGCTGCTGGCCGGGGAGGAGACATGCGGCGCAGTAGGGGCGCCGGGCGCACTGCTGGATGCCGGCTGTGGGTCGGGCATTCTCTCCATCGCGGCTTCTCGTCTGGGGTACGGGCCCATCCGGGCCTTTGACGCCGACCCGCTGGCCGTGGAGGCCGCCCGGGCCAACTGTGCCGCCAACGGGATCGAGGTGGAGGTGGTGCAGGCCACCGTGGCGGCGGCCGATGCGGATTGGCTCCGAGGGGCCACTGTGGCCGCCAACATCGCCGAGAAGCCGGTGCTGGAGTTGCTGGGCCGCGTGGCCGAGTTGGGCTCAGAAGGGCGGCCACGACGTCTGATGGCCGCCGGCCTGCTGCAAGGCGAGCAGGAGTGCGCCGTTGCGGAGCGCGCGGTGGAGGGAGGCTGGCGGGTGGCGGCGGCGCTGCGCGATGGGGAATGGGTCACGCTGGATCTGGTGACCTGAGCAGGAGACTGCAATATGGCGCTACGTCCTAAACGGCTGAGCCGCAGTGCCCGGCGTCACAGCACCGCTTTCGATCCGGCTCGGCGGTTGGGTGGGGCGCCGCTCGACGGAATGCCGCGGCCCACGGCCGGGGTCGTGGTTCGCCACGGCAAGCATTTGGAGGTTGAGCCGCTGTTCCAGAAGGGCACCTCCTTCCTGCTCACCCGTGACGGGCAGAAGGCCGCTTCCGGCGACCTGGTCATGTACACCTTCTCGCATGGTAGGCGGGCCAAGATCCTCAAGATCGTGGGCGAGAAGGGTCACATACAGGACGTCATGGAGGCCCTTCTGCTGGACAGTCTGCAGCAGCGCGGGTTCCACGAACGGGTCCTGGCGCAAGCGGCGGATGCGGCCGGGAGGGAGAGGCGCCTGGACGAAGGGCGCGTCGACCTGCGCGACCTGTTCACCTTCACCGTGGATCCTGAGACCGCGCGCGATTTCGACGATGCGCTCAGCTTCCAGCCCGCCGGTGCGGATGAGGTGCGGGTGTATGTGCACATCGCCGACGTCTGCTACTTCGTGCAGGAGGGGGACGCCGTTGACCTGGAAGCGCTGCGACGTGGCACCTCGGTGTACGTGCCCACCGGCGTGGAGCCCATGCTGCCGCCGCAGCTGTCCACCGACGTCTGCTCGCTGCAGCCGGGGGTGGACCGCAAGGCCGTGACCGTGGAGATGGTGGTGGACGGGGAGGGAGGGGTGCGCACGGCCGATTTCTATCGCTCCCTCATCCGCAACGACCGGCGGTTGGAATACCAGCAGTTGGAGGCCGCGTTCCGGGGCGAGCAGGCGGCCACCGGCGCGCTGGCCGACGCCCTGCAGCTGGGTAGGCCCTTGGCCGCTACCCTGCGCGAGCGGCGTGACCAGGCCGGCAGGATCAATGTCATCTCTCATGAGCCCGACTTTCACTGGGAGGGCGACGAACTGGTGCGGGTTGAGGCGGCCGAGAGCCTGGAGAGCCACGGGTTCATTGAAGATTTCATGGTGTTGGCCAACGAGCAGGTGGCTCAGTTCCTGGAGAAACGCAGGGTGCCCGCCGTCTATCGCGTACACGATCTTCCCGATCCCTTCCATCTGGACCACCTGTTCGACGTGCTGGCCTCTCTGGATCTGCCCACGCCGCCGTTCGACCCTCTGACCGCCACCCCCGGCGATGTTCGCCGCGCCACGGCCGAAGTGGCAGATTGGGTGGCACGTTTCACGCCCAAGGGTCGCGGTAAGGCGGCGCTGACGAGCCAAGTGCTGCGTGCGCAGGCCCGAGCCGTCTACCAGACCAAGAACATTGGTCACTTCGGGCTGGCCTCCAAGGCCTATTGCCACTTCACCTCGCCCATCCGTCGCTACCCGGACCTGCTGGTGCACCGGGCGCTGCTGGGTGAGCTGGGCCTGGCGTCGAGGCCCACTACCTTCGCCCTCTCGGACTGGGCCGAGCAGTGCTCCAGAACCGAGCGCGAGGCGGCCAAGATCGAACTCCAGGCCGACGACATCGCCCTGGCTCACCTGCTGGCGGACCGGCTGCGCCGTGAAGGGCCTGACCTGACTTTCGGAGGAGAGATCGTCGGCTTCGTGCGCAGCGGGGCCTTCGTGCTGTTCGACACGCTGTATGAAGGCTTCCTGGCCGCCCGCGATCTTCCCGGCGACTACTACCAGCTGGATGAGGCGGAGACCGCCTTGGTGGGCAGACACACCGGCGTGGCTTATCGCCTGGCTGATCTGGTCACCGTACAGATCAAGGCCGTGGACGAGGCTCGCGGCAAGGTGGACCTCATCCTGGCGGAGGGCCTGAGCCGGCGCCCCCGGTAGTCTAGCGGCTGCGCCCGCCATCCCGTGGGTCTCGCTCCCGGCGGTAGCGGTACTGGTGGAACCTGGTCTCCTTCATCACCTGTGAATCGCGCGTGATGTCGTCTGCGCTTCTCCGGCTCAGTTGGTTGGTGAGGCGACGTGTGGCGCGATAGCGCTCTTCCGCGGTGAGCAGTTCAACCAGGTGCTTCACTGCCAGCTTGGCGAATGCCATCTTGCTGCCGTACATGGATCCGCTCCTGTCCAAAGCGACTCCCACAGCCAGGGGCGGCCGAGACGCCCGGCCGGCCGCCGTCTCCACGTCTACGCGCAGGTAGACCCGCGCCTCTTCTCCGGCAATGACCAGGGGATGGCTCAGCCGCGCTGCCACTCGGACCCGGCACGGCGCTTCTTGACCCTGACCCTGCGCGTTCCCTTGATCTGTCATGACGGACCTCCTCTCTGCGCCGCGAGCGCCCTTTCTCTCGCGACCTCCTACCGGCAGTGTAAAGTGGTGAGGTGACGGAAAAGCGGATGGGTCCCTGCTGGAGAGGGGCTCCGCCGGGCCTAGATATGTCGCCAGGAGGCTGCCAGTGAAACCGGTCAAGGAACTGCCTGATGGATTGCGGGAGCGCTTGGGGGGTACCGACTACCTGCTGTGCCGCTCTTGCCACCGCGCCTTCACCCGCGACGATGTGATCGTGGACGACGATACATTCGCCAAGGCGGTGCGTTTCGCGCCGGGCAGCCCTGACCTGGGCAGGCTGGCCGAGGCGGTCAGTATGCGTGCCCGTTGCCCGTACGAATCCTGCCGGGTTCCGCTGGACGCGGATGACTGGCCGTTCGTACGCTCCCGCCACCCTGATTACCCTGAGGCGCCGGTGGAGGGAGAGGTATACGATGCGGCCTCTGCACCGGCAGAGAGTGCCGGGACGGCGGATTGCGGGGCATGACCGCCTCGGAGCCCGGCGCGTACCAGGGGTTCGAGCAGGGGCCCATCCGGCCTCCCAGTGAGGCCGCGAGCCTTCTGCTGCGGGTCACGCGCAACTGCCCCTGGAACCGCTGCCGCTTCTGCCCGGTGTACAAGGGGGAGAGGTTCTCGCGGCGCCCGGTGGAGCATGTGCTGGCCGATATCGACGCCGTGGCGTACGCCGTGTTCCGGCTGCAGCACCGTGAGGAGGAGGCCTCCGCACTGGCCCGGGAGCGGGAGCGCTCCTTCCCGCACCTGCCGGGGCAGGATGCGTTGGCGGCCAACGTGGCCTGGAACTGGCATCACAGCGGGATGTCGTCTGTCTTCCTGCAGGACGCCAACAGCTTGGCCATACGCCCCGAGGATATGATCCGCATCCTCCGCCACCTGCGGGACCGCTTCCCCTGGATAGAGCGCATCACCACCTACGCGCGCTCGCGGACACTGGCGCGTCTGACGCCCGAGCAGTTGGCTGCCATGGCGGAGGCCGGTCTGAATCGCGTCCATGTGGGGTTTGAGTCCGGAGCGGACGAGGTGCTGCGGCGCATTGAGAAAGGTGCCACCAAGGCGGTGCATGCCGAAGCCGGGCGCAAGGTGGTGGCCGCGGGGATGGAGCTCTCCGCGTACTACATGCCCGGCTTGGGTGGCGAGGACCTGTGGAGGGCCAACGCCTTGGAGACGGCGGACCTCATGAATCAGGTCAACCCCCACTTCATCCGCCTGCGCAGCCTGGCGGTTTCCGACTACTCCCCGCTGGCGCAGGACGTGGCCGATGGTGTCTTCCGCCGGCCTTCGGATGTCATCCAGGCGCAGGAGATCCTGCTGTTCCTGGAAAGCCTCCACGGCATCACCAGTGCCGTGCGCAGCGATCACATCCTCAACCTCTTCCAGGATCTGGAGGGGCAACTGCCCGAGGATCAGGAGAGGATGATCGCGATGCCCCGGGCTTTCTTGGCCCTGGCCCCCGAGCAGCAGCGCCTGTATCAGGTGGGGAGGAGATTTGGGGTCTTCATGGGACTGGGGGACATGGAGGAGGCGCAGCGCCGTTCGGTGGCCGAGCGGTTGGTGCAGAGGCTGCAGGTGGACGAGCACAACATAGATCAGATCGTGGACCGTCAGGTCAAGCAGTTCATCTGATGGAGGCCTGGGCGGAACCACCGGTCGTGCGGGCCGGCCGCCTGCGTGTGCGGCCGGCGCGGGAGGGTGACGCTGCGCTCCTCGCCGCGCTTGTCGGCGAACTGGCCTCGTTCGAGCGTCTCAGTCAGGAATGCACAGTGACGGCCTCGGCTCTGAGCCGGTGGTTGTTTGGCCCTCCGCACCGGGTGGCCGAGGCGGTGGTGCTGGAGTGGGACGGCCTGCCTGCCGGTTTCGCCCTCTTCTTCCATACCTTCTCCACTTTCCTGGCCCGGCCCACGCTCTACCTGGAGGACCTGTTCGTGCGCCCGGCTTTCCGTCGCAACGGCATCGGCCGGGAGGCCCTCATTTACCTGGCCCGGCTGGCGCAGGCTCGAGATTGCGGCCGCCTGGAGTGGTCCGTTCTGGATTGGAACTCACCCGCCCACGAATTCTATCTGTCCCTGGGGGCCAGGCCACTGGAGGAGTGGACCATGTGGCGGGTGGCCGGGCCGGCGCTCGCCCGGCTGGCCGGGCAGGGGTAGCCGGGCGGGGGATCCCTCAGTGGCCGCATGATAGGAGCGCTCGCCCGGCGGCGGTCCGCTCGTTGCTATACTGCCTCGGCCATGAAGAACCTCGGTATCAAGCTCATCGCCCAGAACAAGAAGGCCTTCCACGACTACTTCATTGAGGAGAAGCTGGAGGCCGGCATCGCCCTGACCGGCACGGAGGTCAAGTCGGCCCGGGACGGCCGCGTCAACCTGCGGGACTCCTACGCCGTCATCCGTGAGGGTGAGATGTTCCTCATCGGGGCCCATATCAGCCCCTATGACCAGGGCAACATCTTCAACCACGACCCCCTGCGCGAGCGCCGCCTCCTGGTGCACAAGCGCGAGGCGCGTCGGCTGGCGGGCAAGATCAAGACCGCCGGCTACACGCTGGTGCCCACCAAGATCTATCTCAAGGAGGGCCGGATCAAGGTGGAGATTGGGTTGGCCAAGGGCAAGGCCAGCTACGACAAGCGCCAGACCCTGGCCAAAAAGGACGCCCAGCGGGAGATAGATCGGGCGGTCAAGGACCGGCAGCGAGGGTAGTCGCCTTCACGGACGGGCAGTGCTTCGCCGATGTCATTGAGCAGGCGCGGTCTCCTCGAGTTGCCGTTCTTTGTGAGGCTTGCGATTCCCACTCTCGCCCGATACAGTGCATCTCTAGTATACCTACTTGCTTGGTATAAAGAATGAGGTGACATGATGAAGAAGTGCGCTGCTCTCTTGTTCCTGGTTCTGGTGGTCGCGGTCGGGGTTGTGGCCGGCGGCTGCGGGGGTTCGGAGGGGGATACCACCACCAGCGGCGAAGCCGTGACCACCACGGCGGACGCCGGCGAGGAAACCACCACCACAGCCGCGGCCGAAGAGGAGCCTACCGGCGATGAGCCCTCCATCACTCGGGCGGCGGATCTGAGCGACACCATCGTGCTGCCCGCCGGCTTCGCCATGAACGATGCCGTGACGGTGGCTGATGTGGAGGCGGTGGTTGGCAAGACGGGTTACGTGCCCTTCCCGGAGGCGAACAGCAACGCGGCGGCCGGCAGTCCGGAAGGCAGCTTCCTGCTCGCAGGAGATCCGGCATCCAAGATCCGCTTCAGCGTATGGGCCAAGGACGGCCAGGCCAAGTACGATACCGGCCTCAAGTTCGTGAAGAATCCTGAGGAAGTCGCCGCCGACATCTGGGACAAGCTGATCGTGGGTGATGCAGAGTCAGGCACGGAGGTCACCACGCTGGTGCTGCGCGGAGATGTCTGCATGCGCATCATGTGGAACGCTGAGTACTACGGCGATTTCGACCGGCTCGACCTGGGGGCCAGGCTGGCGGATATGTTCGTGGCCAAGCTGTTCAAAGAGTAGTCAGGGCGAAGCACGAGGGCGGCTGTCACTTGTCCGAAACGAGCGGCCGGCGCGCCTGCGTGTCGCGCCGCATATGTGGAGACGTTCCTAGTGTCCTGCGTTGTTAATCCGTTGGCAATAGGAGGCCAGCCCCTCCAGGAGCTGATCAGCGGTCTTGTGCCAGACATAGGGCCGGGGGTTGTCGTTCCAGTGGGCGATCCAGGTACGGATGGAGGCGGTGAGTTCCTTGACCGAACGATGGGTCCCGCGTTTCAGCCATTTGGTCGTC
>JAAYAL010000053.1 GCA_012719395.1 Gaiellales bacterium
CATGGACATGAAGAAGGTCATGGGCGGGCTGCTGGTGGAGGATCGGGACAACGAGCAGGAGGACCGCGAGAAAATGCGCGTGGTCACCACCCGGCAACCCAGCGAGGATGAGTGGGAGGACCTGCTGTTCGGCTGGCGGGTGGCGAAGCACGTGAAATCCAATGCCATCGTGCTGGTGAAAAACCTGATGACCCTGGGTGTGGGCGCCGGGCAGATGAGCCGAGTGGATTCCGCCCGCTTGGCGGTGGAGAAGGCCCAGCATCCGCTGGCCGGCTGCGCCGTGGCCTCGGACGCCTTCTTCCCCTTCCCCGACGCGCTGGAGGTGTGCGTCAACGCCGGAGCCACTTGTGTCATTCATCCCGGCGGCTCCATCCGGGATGATGAGTCGCGCGAGCTGGCGGAGGCGCGCGGCATGGCCATGGTGATGACCGGCCGGAGGCACTTCAAGCACTAAGACACGCTTCGTCGTGAGGCCGGGACGTGATCTGCGCCCGGAGGAGCATGCCTCCTCCGGGCGCAGCCTTATACTGGGGGTACGGAGCGGCATACAGGCGGGTCCGGCGGCCACGCCGGCGAGGAGGGTGCCATGCCGGCTGAGTGGGCCGGGCAGCGTGTGCCACGCAAGGGGGGAAGCGGTGGGGGCCCGTGGACGGTGCTCGGCGCCGTGCTGGCCGTGCTCTTCGCTCTGCTGATGCTCTTCGCGGTGCTGGGGTGGTGGACCCACGGCACGCTGGTGCAGGAGAAGGGCTTCGTGGGGGCGCTGGGGCCGCTGGCCGGCGAGGAGGAGCTGCAGTCCTGGGTGGCCGACACGCTCAGCCGGCAGATCCAGGATGACACCCTCCTCGCAGAGGAACTGGAGAAGGCCCTTCCCACCGGCTTGGGCTTTCTGTCGGGTTCCCTGCGCGCTGAGATGAGAAGGCTGGTTTCCCAGGCCGCCCGCCGATTGGTGCAGTCCGACTTCTTCCAACAGGTCTGGGAGGAGGCTCTTCGGCAGTTGCATCCCTCGGTCGCCGGTTTCGTGCTGCGGAATGAGGCGCTGTCCACCACGAGCGATGGGACGGTCCACCTCGATCTGGGGCCGCTGGGGGTGGAGATGCTGGCCCTGGTGGGAGACATGGGGCTGTCGCTGCCCGAATCTCTGCAGCCCGCGGCGGAGACAGGCTTGGTTCAGCTCTTCCAGTACCGGCCGATGCCCTCAATGCAGAGATGGCTGGAGGTGGTGGACCGCACACGCTGGGCGCTGCTGGTGGCCGGAGTGGTCTGCCTCCTGGCCGCGCTGGTCTTCGCGCGGCGCCGGTCGCGCGTGTTCCTGGTGGCCGGGGGGACGCTGGTGGTGGGCTTTGTGGCGCTCGAAGCGGGGCTATGGGTGGAACGGTCGACTCTGCTGGGGAGACTGGGCGGTGATGAGCTACCGGCTGAAGTGGGGAAGGCCTTCTGGAGCGCCCTGACCGGCGACCTGGCCACCGCCGGCATTGTGGGAGCCTGCGTGGGGGTCGCCCTGCTGGTGGGCGGGCTGGTGGTCGGCCGGCTGTCAGGCAGGCCGAGGGTTGCCGGGCCTGCCGGCGTGGCAGCGGCCCGCCGCTGATCACCTACACGCCCAACTTGTCCAGCTCCTCCAGCACTCCCTGCGCGTCCTCATTGGCGGGGTCGAGGTCCAGGGCCTTCTGAGCGGCGGCTCGGGCTTCGTCGTACTGCTGCAGCTCCAGCAGGCACCAGGCGGCCCAGGCGTGGTAGGCGGGCTCGGCCGGGGCCAGCGCCGCCGCGCGCTGCAGGTGCGGCAGGGCTTCCGGGCAGCTCCCCTCTCGGTAGAGGAGGGAGCCCAGGCCCCAGTGCGTGTAGTCGTCGGTGTCGTCGATGGCGAGCGAGGCGTTGAAGGCCTCGATAGCGCCCTGGGTGTCGCCCGCGTCCTTGAGCGTGAAAGCCTTGTCAGCGAGCGCCTCCGCTTCGTACCCCTGCCCCAGCTTCTGCAGGGTGGCGCAGTATTCGAGGGCTTCCTCGTAGCTCCCGGCGTAGCGCAGGGCCTCGATCAAGGCGGGGTAGAGGTGCGGCCAAGAGGGGTTGAGTACGACGGCCTGAGTATAGAAGGGGAGGGCCTGGTCCCACTCGTCGGCAAAGGCGTGGGTGATGCCGGCTCCGAACTGCGCCCAGGAGCTGGTGGAATTGAGGGCGAGTGCCGTTTCCGCCTCCTGCTGAGCCCCCTCTGTTCTCCCGGCTGCCGCCAGCATCTCGGCCAGAAAAGCGTGAGGCAGCTCGCTCTTCTCGTCCAGTTGCACGGCCCGACGCAGCCACCGCTCGGCTTCGGTGAAGTCGGTTGCCCGCCTGTCGCGCTGCCGGCGGCTGATGGTCTGGCCCAGGAAGGCGGCCGCGACGGCGTCGTCCGGGAGGGCTTCGGTGGCGATGTGCAGCTGTGTCTCGGCCTGGTAGTCGCTGTCGCTCATCATGTAGTAGGCGATGCCCAGCTGGCGGTGGGCCGGGGCGAAGGAGGGGTTGGCCTGCAGGATGGCCAGGTACTGCGTGGAGGCATCGAGGATCTGCCCGCCCCAGAGCAGCGCGTCGGCCTCGGCCAAGCGCTCCTGCTCCTCGGCGGCGGCAACGGTGGTGGTGGTTTCCCCTCCATTACGGGTGGCCAGAATGATCACGGCGGTCAGAGCGCCGATCACGGCCAGCGCCGCCAGGAGCAGGGCCCAGGTGGGCATGCGCCGCGCGCCGGCCCTTCTCCCGGGGGCGGTAGGGCCGCCGTTCGGGTGCCAGACCGGCGCCTGGGGGGCGGCGGCCGGCTCGGCCGCGGCGGGGATCGAGGGCGCCTGCACGGGGAGGTCGACGCGAGTCCCTCCCGCCGTGGTTTGCAGGGCGGCCGCGTCCTCCACCGAGTGGCCGGCGGTCTGCGACGGTCCACGTATCGCCGCGTGCAGCGCCTCCGCCAGTTGGGCCCCGTCTTGATAACGGTCGGCGGGGACCTTGGCCAAAGCTTTGGTCAGGACCGGATCGAAGCCGGCGGGGATTGAGGGGTTGTAGGAGCGCACGGAGGGCGCGGGGACGGTCATGTGCTGAGTCAGGATGGCCATGGTGGTATCGGCGTCGAACGGCACGCGCCCGGCGAGCGCTTCGAACAGGACCACCGCCAACGAGTACAGGTCGGAGCGGGCGTCCAGGGGGAGGGCTTGGGCTTGCTCGGGGGACATGTAGTGGGCTGATCCCACCACGACGCCGGCCACGGTGTGGGTGGTGGCTCCCAGGATACGGGCGATGCCGTAGTCGGTGAGGACGGGGCGCACGCCGCCCTCCAAGATGATGTTGGAGGGTTTGATGTCGCGGTGGATCATGCCGCGGGCGGCGGCGTAGTCAATGGCGGAGCCCATGGCGGACCCGAGCACGACCACGTCGCCGGGCCCCAGGGGTGTGGCGAGCCGCGCCTGCTCGGCCAGCACGGTGGCCAGGGTGGGGCCTTCGATCAACTCCATCACCATGAAGGTCGTGTCGCCCTCTTCGCCGAAATCGAACACCTGGACGATGTTCGGGTGGCGCAGGGCCGCGACGGCCCGAGCCTCTCTCAGGAAGCGCGCGCTGAAGTCCGGGTCGGAGGCCAGATGGGGGTGGGGCACCTTGACGGCAACCTGCCGGGAGAGCCTGGGGTCATGCGCGCGGTAGACGGAGGCCATCCCTCCGCGGCCCACCAACTCCACCACCTGGTATCGGCCCAGATTGACACCGATGAGATCCCGCGCCATCTCGCCTGCCCGCGTCGCTCGAGTCGGGTCCAGAATGCGTGTGCGCTCTCCACTTTCAATGATATGCGCAACCTGTACCGGCAAGGAAGGGCCGCGGCCGGTGGGGCATTGCAAAAGCTGCCCGCGCAGACAAGAATAGAGCCAGCCAACTCTGGGGGGTTCAGGTCGTGTTCTTTGGTCGTCTGTCTTTTGAAGGTCAGGGAGCTATCGAGGAGCGTCCGCTCTTCAGCGCCGTCACCAGCCTTGGGCGCGCGCCGGAGAACGACGTATGGCTGGAGGATCCCACGGTCTCCCGTTTCCATGCCCGCATCCAGTGTGATGAGGGTGGATGCCGCATCATGGATCTGGGGAGCGGTAACGGCACTCGGGTGGACGGCGTTGAGCTCGAGGTCAAGGTGGAGTACCCGCTGGCCGACCGGGCTCTGGTGCAGATCGGACCGTTCTCCATCCGCTACCTGGCGCCGGTGGTCAAAGGGGCAGAGGCGGGAGAGCGGGAGACGAAGGGCCCGGAGGCGGGCGCGCGGCCTTCTGCGGGGCAGTTGGGTCAGACAGTGGTGGTGCCTCTGCCCGTGCCGCCGCGGTTGGTGGTCGCCACGCCCCAGGGGGTCAAAGAGTTTCCGCTGACCGGCGCCACCATGACCTTGGGGCGCGATCCGGCCAACGACATCGTGGTGGACTACGACGCCGTGTCCCGGCGCCACGCACGGCTGGACCGGCGGGACACCGGCTGGGAGATCACCGACCTGGGCAGCACCAACGGGCTGCGCCTCCTGGACCAGCAGGTCCAGCACGCCGCTCTGGCAAACGGCGATGTGGTCTACGTGGGCCGGACGGTGACCCTGGAGTTCCGCGACCCGCAGGCGGCTCGGGTGGGAGCCGTGCTGCGGGGAGAGCCCTCGGAGCGGCGCAGCGCGTCCTTCGATCTGCCGGCCAAGGGGCCGCTCATCCTGGGACGCAGCGAGAATGCCGATGTCACCGTCTTCCACCCGCAGGTGCAGCGGGCGCATGCGCAGATCGAGCAGCGGGCGGGCGGCACGTACCTGGAGGACTTGGGGAGCTCGGCCGGGACCTATGTCAACGGGCAGCTCATCAAGGAGCACCGGCTGGCGGAGGGCGATGTGGTGCGCATTGGCTCCAGCCGCTTGGTGCTGGAGCAGGGGCGGCTGCGGCTGGTGGACGAAGCGGGGGATCTTCGCTTGGACGCCTTCCATCTGTCGCGCGTGGTGGGGAAGGGCCTGCCCATCCTGCAGGACGTGTCGCTCTCCATCTACCCTCAGGAGTTCGTGGCGATCGTGGGCGGGAGCGGCGCGGGCAAGTCCACCCTGCTGAACGCCCTCTCCGGATACCGGCCTGCCAACTCGGGCACGGTGCTGCTCAACGGGGTGGATCTCTACCGCAACTTCAACGCCTACCGCAACGACCTGGGCTACGTGCCCCAGGATGACCTCATCCACCGCGAGCTGCCGGTGCGGCGCTCTCTGGACTACGCTGCCCAGTTGCGCATGCCGGCGGACACCTCGGCCGCCGAGCGCCGGCAGCGGATCGAGGAGGTGATCGACGAGCTGGATCTGCGCGTGGCCGCCGACCGGGCCGTCCGCGCCCTCAGTGGCGGGCAGCGCAAGCGCGTGTCCATCGGCGTGGAGTTGTTGACCCGGCCCAGCCTGTTCTTCCTGGATGAGGCCACCTCGGGCTTGGATCCGGGCACAGAGACGCAGATGATGAAGCTGCTGCGCCGTCTGGCGGATCAGGGACGCACGGTGGCGCTGGTGACCCACGCCACCAAGAACGTCATGGTCTGCGACAAGGTGGTCTTCATGGCCCGCGGTGGGCGCCTGGCCTACTACGGGCCGCCGGAGGATGCGCTGCGGTATTTCCAGGTGGACGATTTCGACGAGATCTACAATCGCATGGAACAGACCGATCCCACGGAGTCGGAGGTTCGCTACCGGCGCTCGCCGCAGTTCCAGCAGCACGTGGTCAAGCGCTTGACCGAGGCCCAGGCCTTGGCGACGTCCGGGGACACGGGCGATCCGCTGAGCCTGCCCTCGGCCGTCCCCTCGGCGGCGGCGCCCGGGGCCCGGGGGCCCGCGGGCGCCCGGCCGGGCACGGCCCCCTCGGCCCCCCGGCAGATGTCCAGCTGGCGCCAGTTCGTTGTATTGACCAAGCGCTACCTCGACACCATCTGGAGTGACAAGAAGTCCGCCGCGCTGCTCTTGGCTATCGCCCCCATCCTGGGCGCGCTTGACTTCATCCAATGGAAGCGCCATACCTTTGATCTGGTGCAGGGCAGCGCCAGCCAAGCCGTCACCATGTTCTTCATGACCGGCATCCTCTGCGTCCTGGTGGGGTGCATCACCTCGGTCCGCGAGATCGTGAAGGAGGACGCCGTCTATCGACGAGAACGGATGGTGGGCCTGCGGGTGCTGCCCTACGTGGGATCGAAAGTGGCGGTGGGCCTGGCCTTAGCCGTGTACTGTGGCGTCAGCTACTTCATCTTCAAGCTGCTGGCGGTGGACTTCTCCTTCCTCAGCGCCGTGGAGATCCTGCAGCTGTTCGTGCCCATTATCATCGCCATGTTTGCAGGAGTGATGTGGGGCCTGCTGGTGTCGGCGCTGGCGCCGAGCGAGGATCGAGCCATGCTGCTCATCATCCTGGTGTGCGTGCCGCAGTTCGTGTTCTCAGGGGGCATGATCCCCATGTCGGATCTGGGGACTGCCGGTAAAGTCCTGGGGGCGATCATGTCCACGCGCTGGGCGCTGGGCGCGCTGGTCACCTCGGCTGAGGTGGAGAGCGGCCCCCGCCTAGAGGCCGACCTCTCGGATACCTACATGCCCGGTAGCGAGGGTTTCGCCACGCTGGCCGAAAAGCAGGCCATGATCAACTCCCTGCACGACCAGTACGGGGAGATCTTCCACATCAACGTGGCCTACTACTGGGGGATGGCCGCCGTCATCTGTCTGGCCCTGCTGGCGGCGGTGGTCTTCCTGCAGAAGCGCAAGGACACCTTGTAGGGGACGGAATACGAGCAGGCCGGCGGGACGCCCGCGGCTGCGGATCCAGTAGGCATCGGTGGTCACGTTGGCCTTGATGGACCTGGCCACCGGTGTCATGGCATCCATGTCGGTCACGACACCGATGGGATGGACCATGACGAACTTGCTCATGACGAGCCTCCCTATTCTCTGCTGCGTTGCGGTGC
>JAAYAL010000005.1 GCA_012719395.1 Gaiellales bacterium
GGAATGGCTCGCCGTCAACACCATACTTGAGGAGTCGGTGGTACGCGCCATCATCCCTCGCCTGAAGGAAGCCGGCGCTCAGGGCATCGTGGAGTATCCGCTCAACAAGATAGTCCTGTAGGTGGAGGAGTCCTGTAGGTGGAGAAAGAGCGTGTCGACGCGATGAACATGCAGTGCGAGCGGGGGCGCCGCCGGCGCCCCCGCGCCTTTTCGCGCGTGAGGACGGCTCAGCTCTTGTGACCGGGCACGCCGTCCTTGTAGTCGAATGAATCGATGACCTCGTTCTCAGCGCCCAACATCAAAACTCGGGCGCCCTCGAACCTCTCGCTGTAGCCGTAGACAATGATCAAGCATTCATCGCCCACGCAGCCGAGCCGGGCGCTCCCGCCGTTCAGGCAGAACTGGCCCTTGCCAGCAGGGATGGCATACGTCTGCCACCGGTCGCCGGTATTCAGATTGACCACGTCCACCTGCTCGAAGTGATCGATATCCGCCGCCTTGAGCAATTCCTCGTCAACTCCCACCGAGCCGTGATATCGCAATGCTGATTGGGTGACTCTGAGGCCATGGATCTTGGCACGGACGTAGCGCCTCATGACGACAACTACTCTCCTTCAGATCGGCTTTCCTGCCTGGCCTGCCGGCGTACACCGGTCAGATCGGGGTTGCCTGGTCCGGACGCGGAGGACTCCCCGCCGGGCTCGCAAATCTTAGCGCATTTCCCCCCCCCGTATTCAAGGGGTAGAATCATTTTAATCATGGCCACCATACGTCGACTTCGCATCAACTCCCCCATGGTGAACAGCGTGCGCTGGCTCTTGGCCGCCTTGCTCTTCTGGGCCTTGGTGAGCCGTCTACGGGCCGGCGGAGGCAGTACGCTTGGTTCCTGGCCGGTGGGGGTCTTCGACCTGCTGGCGCTCACCCTGGCCCCGGCCCTCACCTTCTTCGCCATGGTCCGGCTCTTCCTGGGCGTGGCGCAATCCGGCTCGGGCTCCCTCAACACCTATACTGCCACCTCCAGTCCTTGGTCCTGGGTATTCTGGCTCTTCCTGGGGGTAGCCCTGGTGGGGCAGGGGTCCCATGCCACCGCCGCGGTGCTGGAGGCACAGGTGCCGGAGGTCATCCGAAACGGCGACTTTGCACGTGTTATCACCTTCTTCAGCCGTACCTTGAGCTTCTGGCTGCTGGGTGTAGGGCTCTTTGGTGTGAGCGTCGTTCTGCTCGGTCTGGGCCGCACTGCAGCGCCGCAGGTCTTCGGAGCTGAGGCGCTGTTGCTGGCGTTGGGATCACTCTTGACGTACGGCCTCGCCATCGTCTACCTCGGCACGTATGCCGATCTCTTTCTCCCCGCAGTCCTGGGCGCCGCCGCCCTGGCCATCCTCGGCCTCTGGTCGTTTGGGCCGTACGAGCTCACACGTGACCCGGTAGGTCTGCTCATCGTCCCGGGGAGCGCCACGGCTGCTGTCGTCCTCCTCATATGGAGCATCATCCTGGGCGGCAAGCCAACCTGGCCCTTCTAGCCCGGCCGGAAGTACGCCTTTGCTATAATCGCTTGCGCTCGCGGAGAGGTGTCCGAGCTGGCTTAAGGAGCACGACTGGAAATCGTGTAGGTGGGGGTAACTCGCCTCGGGGGTTCGAATCCCCCCCTCTCCGCTCAACCATCTGAGCTTGTGGCTGGGGGCAGACTACGTCGTGACCATCATCCGCGCTGCTTGCATAGCCCTCACGATCGCACTGGTGCTGATCACACCTCCCGTGCTTCTATCCGGTTGCTCAGCCGAGGCGCCGGCCGCCACGAGTGCTCCTTCAGCGGGCTCCGGCACCAGTGCCACATCACGTCCTCCTTCCACCCAAACCGTCTCCACGCTGCCCGCCAGCGGAGAGTACGGACAGCAACTGAGAGAGACGGCGCAGGCCGTGGCACAGCTGGGCGAGGAGCTGGAGAAGAAAGGCGCCGCAGACCCCGATCTCACCGCCCAGGTCTACGCGCTGCGTGCCCGTGGCCAAGCCATCACTGCCGCTCGTGCACTCGTGGACCAGGACACCGTGCTCGCCGATCAAGCCGTGAGCCAACTGGGTAAGCTGCTCATGCAAGCGAAGGCGGCTGCCGGTCCTCGATGGGCTTCGGTCATCCAGGAGGCCGGCTCTCGTGCCGACCCCTTGATCGTGCCGTCGACGGATCCCGCCGCGGCTCGGAAGCAACTGGATGCCATCTCCCAGCTGCTGGCCCCTCTCATGCCCTCAGACGGCACAACACCCACTACCTGACCGGCCCAACCCACGCCTGCCAATCGTCGACTGGTATACTCGGCTCGACCGTGCTAGGCGGGGAGGTAGCGGTGCCCTGTACCTGCAATCCGCTAGAGCAGGGCTGAATTCCCACCCTAGGAGCAGGCTTGTGAGGTCCTGCAGCCGGCGGGCGGCGATGAGAGCCGGGTCCCGCGCAATGGGAATCTGTGAACCGGGTCAGGACCGGGAGGTAGCAGCCCTAAGCGGACCCTTCCATGTGCCGCGGGGCGGCCCGGAAGGAGCAGGCCACCGGCGGGCGCTCGGAGGCTTGTCTTCGAAGGTGGGTGCACGGTCACATCAATCGCGCTGGTGACTTCTGAAGCGCGTTGGGCTTGAAGGAGTGCGCGGCCGCCGGTGTCAATCTCCCTCTACCGCAAATACAGGCCCGTTCGCTTCGAGGACGTGATCGGCCAGGATCACGTGACCCGAACGCTGGTCAACGCCATCAAGCAGGACCGCGTCAGCCACGCCTACCTCTTCGCCGGGCCGCGTGGCACCGGCAAGACCACCACTGCGAAGATCTTGGCTATGTCGCTGAACTGCGAGGCGGGCCAGGGGACGGCGACCATCAGCCCCGATGGCAGCTGCTCGCGCTGCCAGGCCATACGACGTGGGCAGTCGCTGGATGTCATCGAGATAGACGCCGCCTCCAACCGCGGCATTGACGATATCAGGGACATCAGAGACAACTCGCACTTCGCCCCCGTGGAGGGGCGCATGAAAGTCTACATAGTGGACGAAGTCCACATGTTGACCACTGAAGCCTTCAATGCGCTGCTCAAGATACTGGAAGAGCCACCGGCGCATGTCATCTTCATTCTGGCCACCACCGAGCCCCACAAGGTCCTGCCCACCATCCTCTCACGCTGCCAGCGTTTCGACTTCCGGCGACCGACCCTGGCCGAGGTCTGCAACGTGCTGAAGGGGGTGGCCGCCAGGGAGGGGATCGAGGTATCGGAGAACACGCTGGCGGTCATCGCACGCTCAGCGGCGGGAAGCTTCCGCGACGCCATCGGCACGCTGGATCAGCTTGCTTCGTACTGCGAGAGCGCCATCTCCCTGCAGGATGCACTGGCGTTGCTGGGCGTGGCCGAGCAGGATCTGCTCTTCGAGTTGGTGGACATCGTGGCGGAGGGCAACACCAAAGAAGCTCTGCTGTTCGTGGAGCGACTGGCGCAGAACGGCGCGGACTTCAACCAGTTCATGCGGGACATGCTTGGCCATCTGCGCGACCTCTACGTGGTGCGGCACACGGAGAACGCGCCGGCCGGCCTGGCGGCCACCCAGGAGAGACTGGAATCCCTGCGCAGCCAAGCCAACCGCAACGCCACGGGGGAGTTGGTGCACTTCATCGACTCCATCGGAGAGGCGCAGCGTGCCGTGCGCCAGGGAGCAGACCCACGTCTGGAACTGGAGGTGGTGCTCATCCGCCTGACGCAGCCGCGCGCCGATCAGTCACTCCGCGGTATCGCGGCGCGCCTCGAGAAGTTGGAGGCGGGAGGAGGGTGGGATCACCGTCCTCCAGGAACAACCGGCCCACCCGTTGCCGCCTCTCCCGGAGAACGGACAGGGGCCGCATCCGCGCCCCCCGGCGAAGGATCGCAGCCAACCACCGAGAGACTGAGTTCCTCGGAGACCGTGAAGGCCGCCGATCCTACCCCACTCCCGCCCACGTCTCCCGAGGTGGAGGGACAGCAGGTTCCGCTCACCATCGATCACATCAAACGCGCCTGGGGCGTTCTGCTGGAGCGCATCAAGGGCCGCCGGCCCGGACTGCACGCAGTAGTGGCGGAGGGCAAGCCTGATGCGCTGGAGGAGGGCACGCTGGTCATCCGTTTCCCGCACGGCATGGACTTCCAAGCCGGTCAGCTCGAATCCCCGGAGAACGCCCTTCTCATGGCCGAGGAACTGCAGGCCCTCACCGGTCGGCGGCTCCACGTGGTGCCTCGCGTGTCTTCCGCCGGCGAGCGACAGCCGCAAGAGGAAGCGGCCCAGGAGCATGTTAGAATCCTGCGCACCAGCGAGCTGATCGAGCACTTACAGAAGGAGTTCGGGGCTCGTCTTATCGACGATGGCACCACGTCCTGACATTCAAGGAGCAGCATGAACCCCAACTACCAGAAGATGCTCAAGCAGGTCCAGAAGATGCAGGCAGACATGGCCAAGGCGCAGGAAGAATTGGCCAAGGAAGTGGTGGAGGCCTCGGCCGGCGGCGGCATGGTCACCGCTCGCGTCGGCGGCGATTTGGTAGTGCAACAGATCAAGATAGACCCGGCCGCAGTGGATCCCGAGGATGTCGAAATGCTGGAGGACCTGGTTCTGGCCGCGGTGAACGAGGCCTTGCGTATGGCCCAGGAACTGGCACAGCAGAAGATGGGCGGCGTCACCGGCGGTTTGGATCTGGGCGGCCTGGGCATGCCCGGCCTTGGGTTCTAGATGGCGGGAGGGCTTTTCAGCCCGGCGGTCCAGCGCCTCATAGACGAACTGGCCAAGCTTCCCGGAGTAGGGCCGAAGACCGCCCAACGCCTGACCTTCTACCTGCTCAAGTTGCCGCCGGAAGAGGCTCTACCTCTCGCCCAAGCCATCACCGCGGCCAAGGAGGCCGTGCGGTTCTGTCACCGCTGCTTCAACCTTACCGAGCAGGATCTGTGCGCCATATGCCAGGACCCGCGTCGCGACCAATCGCTGCTCTGTGTAGTGGAAGAGCCCAGCGACGTCCTCTCTCTGGAGCGCACCCATGAGTACCGCGGGCTCTACCATGTGCTTGGCGGCGCACTTTCGCCGCTGGACGGCATTGGCCCGGACCGGCTGCACCTGGACACGCTGTTCTCCCGGCTGTCGAAGGAACCGGTGCAGGAGCTCATCATTGGCACCAATCCCAGTCTGGCCGGCGAGGCCACGGCCTTGTTCATCTCCGAGCAGTTGCACTCCACCCTCGGGGGTAGGCTGATACGGGTGACCAGGCTGGCGGCCGGGCTCCCCGTGGGCGGCGACCTGGAGTACGCGGACGAAGTGACGTTGGGCAAGGCCCTCCTGGGTCGCCGGGAGATGTGAGGGGCGAACATGGATTTCTGGCGATCGTTTTCGTTCATGTTGGGACAGAGGAACTGGATCAAGAAGGTGGCCATCGGTGGCCTCCTGCTGCTGGTACCGATAGTGGGTTGGCTTTTCGTGGCCGGGTATGGTGTCAAGCTGGTGCGGGATGTGGCCGGCGGCACCGAGGAGCTTCCGGAATGGGCGGAATGGGGAGACCTGCTCACTCAGGGTCTGTTCGTCTTCGTGGCCGGCTTGATCTACGGGATACCCGGGGCAATAGTGGCGCGTATGGGGGACCCTGGGGCCATCCTTTCCTCACTCTGGGGCATCGCAGCAACAGTGGTGTTTCCCGCCGCCGTCATCCGCTTCGCACTCAAGGCAGATCTGGGTGCCTTCTTTGACTTCAATGAGATTCTGGGCTTTATCCGCGAGAACCTCAGCGACTATGTGATCGTGGTGCTGCTTGTGATCGTGGCCAACACACTGGCCGGCTTGGGAATGGTCCTGCTGGTGGTGGGTGTGGTCTTCACCTTCTTCTGGGCATCCTTGGTCGGCGCTCATCTATGCGGAACACTCGCCGCGCGGGCCGGGTTACCCACCAGAATCTGAGCTTTCGCATGATATGATAGTGGCC
>JAAYAL010000006.1 GCA_012719395.1 Gaiellales bacterium
ACTGGCGTTCCCCGAAGATCTGGCCTTCCCCGCGACCGGCCAGGTCGGCCTCCGCGAGGGCGAACCCGTCGGACGTGCGGGAAAACAGCTCGAGCCGCTCCTGCGCGGCCTCATCTTCACCCTCCGCGAGCAGGTAGCAGTAGGACTCCTCGCTCGCCCGACCAACCCGTCCCCGCAACTGGTGCAGCTGCGAGAGACCGAAGCGCCGCGCCCCCATGATCACCATCACGGTCGCATTGGGCACGTCGACCCCCACCTCGATGACCGAGGTGCTCACCAGCACGTCCGCCTCCCCGGCGGCGTAGGCGGCCATGGCGCTGCCTTTCTCGGCCGGAGGCAGCTGGCCGTGGAGCAACCGCAACCGGAACCCGGCCAACTCCCCCGCCGAAAGGTCCTCGAAGGTCCTGCGGGCCGAGGCCGTCTGCAGGCTCTCGCTTTCCTCTATCAGCGGGCACACCACATATGCCTGCCGGCCGCGGGCCAGCTCCTTTCGCACCGCTTCCCACATCCGCGCCTGCGATTCCTGCGGCACCAGCCGCGTGCGAACCGGCCGCCTGCCCGGCGGCATTTCGTCCAGCACGCTCACATCCAGGTCTCCGTATAGCGTCAGGCTGAGCGTCCGCGGTATGGGAGTAGCCGACATGTGCAGGGTGTGCGGCCAGAGACCTTGGGCGGTCTCGGTCCCGAGGATCGCGTCTCGCTGCCGTACTCCAAAGCGGTGTTGCTCGTCGACCACGGCTACCCGCAGGTCGCGGAACCGGACCCCTTCCTGGATGAGAGCGTGGGTACCCACCACGACGGACACCTCCCCGGACTCAAGAGCCCTGCGGACCGCACGGCGCTCGCCCGCCGGTTGGCTCCCTTTCAGGAGTCCCAGCCGTATCCCCTGCCGCCCCATCTGCTCCTGCAGACCGATGTAGTGTTGGTCGGCCAACACCTCCGTGGGCGCCATGAGAGCGCCCTGGGCCCCTTGCTCCACGGCCCGCAGCAGACAGTAGGCCGCCACCATGGTCTTCCCCGACCCTACATCGCCGTGCAGCAGGCGACGCATCGGCACGCTGCGGGCCAGGTCGGCCTCGATCTCGGCTATCACCCTCCTCTGCGCAGCCGTCGGGGTGTAGGGAAGCCCCTCCAGGTAATGGAGCGTCAGATCCTTCGGCGCCCCGAGCGCCCGCGCCTTGCGCTTCCCCTCCTTGGCCCTCTTCTGCTCCAGCACGGCCATCTGCAAGAGGAGCAGCTCCTCGAACGCGAGCCGCTCTCGAGCCTGCTTCGCCTCCCTCAAGCCCGTCGGGAAATGGCAGCACAACACCGCCTCCGCCTTCGCCGGATAGCGTCTGCGGGCACGCAAGACCGCGGGCAGCGGGTCGACCAGGTGATGCGCGCGGGGCGCCGCTTCGTGCAGCAAGGTGCGGATGGTTCGCACGCTGAGATCGGCGGTGCTGGGATACACGGGGATGAGACCCAGGATATGGCGGCTTTCGCCTGTCTCGCTCAATATCTCGTGGCGTTTGACCAGGAAGGTCGAGGCTCCCCGCTGCCGGATCAAGACACCCTTCAGAAGCACCTCCGGCCGCTCCCGGAAGGCCGCCTCCAGATAGGCCTGGTTGTACCAAGTGGCGAGGATGCTCCCGGTGTCGTCGGAAACCAGCGCTTCGAGCACCTTCACCCGGCGCCTGAGCGTCTCCCGAACCGCGCAGGACATCACGCGAACGCGCAGGGTCACCTCCTCACCCACACGGAGGTCACCGGCCCCGCACAACCGCGTCGGGGGCTCGTGCCGGAACGGCAGGTGCATGAGGAGTCCGCGGACGGTCTCGATGCCCAGGCCGGAGAGTCTCCGCTCTGTGGTTTTTCCCACACCTTTCAGGGTAGCTACAGGCGCATCCAGATGCCGGGGATCCAGGCTCCCTTTGGAGGTGATCGTGCCTGTGGACCGGCGGCTCCTCAACACCTCGAGAGAGCCCAAGGGGTAGTGGACACCACCCCTTGCGCGCGCGCTCATTCCTGTATGAAGCAGACGGCGACGGCCTTCGGGCCCACATAGGTGCCGATGACCGCCCCCACTATGC
>JAAYAL010000054.1 GCA_012719395.1 Gaiellales bacterium
GGCGCTGACCGGAGCCCGCCGGATCGCGTGGGGGGCCATCCTGGCCATGGTCGTGCTGGTGCCTCTGGTTATGACCGATTTCACGCTGCCCGGCCTCCAAACTCGCCTGGCATTCGGTTCCACCGGCATAGTCAAGCTTTCAGTGGAGATCGTCTTGGCCCTCGTTGCGTTGGGGGCGTGGGCCTGGGACCTGTTGCGCAACGGAGGCTGCATTCGCCACACGCCGCTGGACTGGCTCATCCTCGCGTGGTTGGGGTGGGTGGCAATCACCACCGTCACGTCCATACACTGGCCCATGTCGCTGTTCGGCCTGCCGGGCCGTTACGAAGGATTCCTCACCTTCGTAGTGTATGCCCTCATCTACTTCCTCGTCCTTCAGTTCGCCGACACCCCCGCACGCGTCCGCCGGTTGGCTCAGGCCTTGTTCTTGACCAGCCTGATCGTGTCGGTCTATGGTCTGCTGCAGTACGCCGGAGTCGTCTTCGTGCCCGAGGGCATGATGGGGGGCCGGGCCTTCTCCACCTACGGCCATCCGATGTACCTCGGCGGTTTTCTCGTCTTCACCGTCACCGTCTCTCTCGGCCTCGCGCTACAGGAACCAAGGCCCATCTGGCGGCTTTTCTACTGGACGGGCTTCGCATTGAACGAGCTGGCGCTGATCGTCACGGCGACGCGCAGTGCCTGGGCGAGCGCGGTCTTCAGTCTCGTTGTGCTGGGGATCATGGTGTGGCGGCAAAGGATCACGGTGCGCCCTCTTGACGGGTTTTCCTTTGCAACTTGTGTGGCACTCTCAGCCGGTCTTCTATGGCATGTCTACCGCCGAGATCTTATTGGGGGACGTGGTGCCTCTCTGGTTGACTTCAGCACCGGTACCGGGCGGGAGCGCACGCTTTATTGGCAAGCAGCAGTCGATGCCATCAAGGAGCGGCCAATCCTTGGATGGGGCTCCGACACTTCGCACATCTGGTTCGATAGATTCACACCGCTGACGTGGATGCGGCGCGTGGACAGTGACTTCCTCTCAGCCGAAGATGCGCACAACCTGCCGCTGCAGCTGGCAAGTAGTGTCGGTGTCCCAGGCGCCCTCTTATTCTTCGGCATCTTCGCGTGGGCCGGGATAAGATCCTTTCACACCGTGTTCAGCCGCGCCTCCGGTAGCACGGGCATGATTGTGGGCGCGTTCTGGGCCGGGGCCGTGGGCTATCTTGTCCATCTGCTCTTGGCATACTCCACAGTGGGCATCACCCTCTTCCTGTGGATCGCGCTGGCCGTGGTACTCGTGCCGACCGCCCGCACGGCAGCAGTCAGAGCGCGGAAACGGGGCACACTGGCTGCCGTTGCGCTCCTCGTGGTTCTGGCCATCGGAATCGGCTACCAGGGAGTCGTCCTAGCGGCGGATAGCTCCTACGTGGCTGCGGAAACGGAGGATGGAATGAGCTCCCGTCCCTACGACCAACGTGTCGAAAGTGCACTCCGGGCAGTCGAGCTCAATCCGTACAACTACAAGTATCGAATCGGTGTCGGGAGCATGTACCTCGAAGAATTGAGCGGAGTTGCCTCGGCGGTGGCTGCAGCAAGGGAGACCGGCCAGGACACGGCCCAGTACGCGGAATCACTCGGTAGCAGCTTCACGGACGCCGAATCTGCCTTCAAAGAGGCTATCGCGTTTGCTCCCGATCTCTATGTGAACTACGTGAACCTGGCCTCGGTCTACGTTCTCGCGGGGTCGGCGCTGGACGAAGAGCTGTACCAACGTGTCTTCGCTGTCGCCGAGCGGGCGCTTCAGGCCAAACCTCTGGGAATCGAGATCCGCATGCAACTCGCGGAGGCGTTGCCCGGATTGGAGAGAACGGATGAGGCGATAGAGACGCTTGAACGCTGCATGGAGATCACTCCGGGGGGAGTCGGCCCCGCGCTTCTGCTCGCAGATGTCTACCAGAAAGCGGGTAGGCACGCCGACGCGCTTGCTCTGCTCAGGTCCGTCGACGCATTGCGGCCCAATCACCCCGACATCGCGGCCGCCATCAGACGGCTCGAAGCAGAGGACTCCCAGCCGTAGTCTGATTCGCATCGTCCATACGACAAAGGAGTTTGACGGCGCTTCGCACATACTACTAAAGTTAGTAGACAAGTAGAACAAAGCGGGGCGTCGGAGGGGGCATGGACCTAGCGGCAGAGAACGCGATCACCCATCGGGAAAACGCGTCTACAGGCATCCTACTGAAACCTCGCCGGCTGTTGCTGTGGGCCGACATAATCGGCGCTGCTATCGCGGTCCTGGCAACGTACGGAGTAATCCAACTCCGGGGTGGTGGCACCTCGCTCCAGGTGGCGGTCTCCGTCATCATGGCCGTGCTGACCTTGGTCATCGCTCTCGGGCTCTTGGCCCGGGTGGGCCAATACACCAACCGCAGACGCCTCTCCGCGCCCGCGGACATCAGCACGCTGGCTCGTGACCTGCTCATCGCCCTCGCCGTCGCGTCCCTCTTCCTGTACCTCACCAAGGGCTTCTTCACCGGCTACTCCGCACCCTCCCGCCTGGCGGTGGTCACATTCGTGCTGGTCTTCTTCGTGCTGGGCTCGGTGTCGCGGATAGGGCTCCGCTCCTATCAACACAGGTTGTTCGCCAAGGGACGCACCGTGCGCAACGTCCTCGTGGTAGGCAGCGGGCCCACGGCCACCGACTTCATCGATTTCACCCGCCGGCGCCCCTGGCTGGGGGTGACCATCGCCGGACGGCTGTCGTTCAGAGACGAAGAGCTGCCCTGCGCCGCCGATGCCGCCATGGCCGCCGGCTTCAGCGCTGACGATGTCGTTCCCTATGCCCGGGTGGCCGAAGATCTGTCCGGCTTGGAGACCCTGGATGGCATCATCCGCGCCTCCGGCGCCGCCGAGGTTGTGGTGGCCCTCGACCCCGACGAGCACGCCGAACTGCCCAAAGTCGCGAGGATCCTCAACCTGGCCCACATCCCGTTCAAGGTGGTCCCGGCGCTCTTCGAAGCCTCCTACCGCACCACCGAGCTGCTGGGCTATTCAGAGATCCCCGTTATCGACGTGGATGTGGATCCCCTCGACCGGGTGGCCCGCATGTTCAAGCGGGCCCTGGACCTATGCGTGGCCACGGCGATGGCCATCGTACTCCTGCCGCTGGAGCTCGCCATCATGGCGGCCATAGCCATCGAGTCGGGCCTGCCCGTCTTCTACAAGCACCAGCGGGTGGGTAGGAACGGCCGTCTCTTCGTGCTGTACAAGTTCCGCACCATGGTCAAAGATGCCGACCGGCGCTTCGCCGAGGTTCAGGCGCAGAACGAGGTAGGGTTCTCCGAAGGCCGCATCTTCAAGATGCGCAAGGACCCCCGGGTGACGCGTGTGGGGGCCGTTTTGCGCAAGCTGAGCGCTGATGAGCTCCCCCAGCTTATAAACGTGTTCAAAGGTGAGATGAGCATGGTCGGACCCCGTCCCCCGCTGCCCCGCGAGGTGGAGAAATATGAGAAGGAGCACCTCAGCAGGCTGCGCGCCATCCCGGGTATCACCGGACTGTGGCAGGTCTCGGGCCGGAGCGATCTGGACTTCGACGACATGATCAGGCTCGACCGCTATTACCTGGACAACTGGTCGCTCCGCCTCGACATCGTCATCCTGCTGCGAACCTTCCTGGTGGTGCTGGGCCGCAAGGGTGCCTACTAACGGCTCACCGGCCACCCGCGTCCAGACCGTCGCTGGGGTGGTGGTCTTGGCGCTCCTGGCCGCCGTCTGCCTGGGCCTGGCCTTCCGCGGAGGCGCCTACAGCCCCGCCGACTGGCTGCCGTTCCTGGTAGGGGTCGCCGCGCTCGCGCTGATGCTTGCCGCCAGCGGGCCGGCGCTCCGGTGCACCCGGCTACAGTGGGTCGCGGCGGCGCTGTTCGCGGCCCAGGCGCTGTGGACCGCCGTCAGCATCTTCTGGGCCACGAGCCGGGCCAACGCCTGGGAAGAGACCAACCGGACCCTCCTCTACGCTGTAGGCATCGCCCTGGTGGTGGCCGCGGTGCGCTGGAGCGGGCCCCGTGGTTTCAAGGTCCTCGGGGCTCTCACCGCCGCGGCGGTGTCCGTCGTGGCGCTGATCATCGCCGTGCGGCTGGGCACGA
>JAAYAL010000055.1 GCA_012719395.1 Gaiellales bacterium
GCCGCCATCCGCCGCTTCATCGACGGCTGGAACGAGCGCTGTCACCCCTTCACCTGGACCAAGCAACCAGACGACATCCTCTGTCACGCGAGACCGCGTAAGAGGACTTCAGACGCAGGACACTAGTTGTGGCATTGCGGTGCCTGGACCGGTCTCGGGCGTGACTATGGTCAACCCAAGGCCATCTGTCGTAGTGCACCGCTTGTTGCCTTGATACAATAGGTGCCCGCATATCCCCCGGGACACGCATGTGTGCGCTGCTCACACAGGAGGAGAGTCTATGCCGTCTAAAGATGTAGCAATCATCGGAGTAGGGCAGAGTAGCTTCGTGAGAGGCTATGAAGGCTCCATCAAGGAGCTGGCCTTCGAAGCCTTCCGCGAAGCCATGCAGGACGCTAAGATCACGCAGAAGGACGTGGATGCCAGCATCTTCTGCTCCGCGCCCGAGTATGACAAGCAGCGGTCCCCCGCGGGCGTCATGGCTGAATACCTCGGCCTCATCCCCCAGCCCACCTTCTACCTGGAGAATGTCTGCTCCTCCAGCAGCCAGGGCGTCAAAGTCGCCTACAGTATGATCAAAGCCGGGCTGCATGACCTGGTCGTGGTCTGCGGCTTCCAGAAAATGTCCGAGATCTCGTCCGCCGAGTCTCAGGAGCGCATGGGTCGCGGCGCGGACATCCAGTGGGAATCGCCTTTCGGCACCATGATGCCCGGCTACTACGCGCTGTATGCGCAGGCCTACATGGCCGCCAACGGCCTCACCCTGGATGACCTGATGAGTGTTCGCATCAAGTCCGGCACCTACGGCCAGATCAACGAGCGCGCCGTCTACCGCAAGGGTGTAAGCGCGGCCGACTTTGATCCCACCAACGAGAAGGCCCGCATGTGGGGCCCGGTGGCTTCCCCGCTGCGCGTGGGCGATTGCTGCGCCAATGCGGACGGCAGCTCCTGCATCATCCTGGCCAGCGCGGACAGGGCCAAGGCTCTGTGCGAGAAGCCCATCTGGATCATGGGTCTCGGCGCGGCCTCCGCAGCCGTCAACATGCCGGGCCGCCCGGACTTCACCAAGGGACTGCAGGGACCACACCTGGCTTCGGCTGAGGCCTACAAGATGGCCGGCATCACCGCCGCCGATGTCGATGTGGCCGAGGTGCACGACTGCTTCACCATCGCCGAGATCATGGCCTACGAGGGCTTGGGCTTCGCGCCGGTGGGTGACGGCAAGCAGCTGATCCGTGACAAGGAAACGTACAAGGAAGGCCGTATCCCGGTCAACGTTGACGGCGGCCTGCTCTCCAAGGGTCACCCGGTAGGCGCCACCGGCGGCTCCCAGATGAGGACCATCGTTCTGCAGTTGCGTGGGGAAGCCGGTCCCATGCAGGTGAAGGACCCCGAAATCGGCCTCGTCCACAACGTGGGTGGCGTTGGCCTGTACAGCAACGTCACGATCCTGGGGAGGTAGACGATGGGATTTGAGAAATTCGGTCGCCGGAGTTTCATGGCTGCCACCAAGGTGGCGCCTTTCGTTGACTTCTTGGCGGAAGGCAAGATCATGGGCTCGGTTTGCAGGGACTGCGGGGCCAAGGCCTTCCCGCCGCGTTCGGATTGCGTGGCCTGCCTGTCCCCCAACGTTGATTGGTTCGAGATGCCGAACAAGGGCACGCTCGCAACCTTCTCCACTCTGCAGTACGCACCGGTGGGCTTCGAAGCCGACGCGCCATACACCTTGGGCTTGGTGGAGTTCCCCGATGGGCTGAAGCTGTTTGCCCGTCTGGCCGAGGACACCAACCTGGATGATGTCAAGGTTGGCATGGATGTGACCGTGCGCACGAAGGAGTATGACGACGGCCAGCTGTCCTTTGAGATAGTCAAGGCCTAGGGTCAGCCTCAGGGCAATTGTGCGATCTCCCCGGGGGAGGCTGAGGCCTCCCCCGGGGCTTTCTCAGGGGTAAGGGGCGCTGCGGCGCCCCAGTGCCTGTACTGCTGCGCTATTGGTGATGCTGCGCCTGGAGCGGGGCAGCGGGTGGCGCCCGCGCCTCAGCCGCGATGCAGCGTCACCAGCATCACCTCGCGGTGGGAGAACAACCGGAAGCGCAGGGGCCAGGGCCCCGACTCGGCCACGCCGCACGTGATGACCTGATAGCGCAGGCGGTCGCCCTCCTCCTCGGCGGTCGAGCCCCAGAGGTAGCGATCGCCGTGCATGGGGAGCAGGTTCAGAGGCAGTCGGCCGCGCTCGGTGTTGCTGAGGAGGGGCCCAATGATGGGCAGGCGCCACTGCCCGCCGTGGGTGTGGCCGGACAGATTGAGGTCCCAGGAGATCTGATCCACGGCTCGCCAGTCACCATCCGGTGGGAGCAGGGCGGCATCGGTGGTCACCCTCGTCTGGTTCTCGAGATCCAGGGGGCGGTGTGTCACCGCCACCACGAAGTCCGTATCCTCGTTCATTCCGGCCGGGAAAGCGCCCCACTCCGGCCACGTGCTGCCGCCTGTGGCGTAGGGGCGGCGGGACCAATCGGAGAGCCAGAGGTGGTCCCCGCCACGATCCAGGCGCACCGCCGGGTAGATGGGTCGGGCGCCGGCCGCCTCCAGCTCGGTCACTGCGGGACTCCCCGGAGTGGGGTAGAAGCTGTAGGTCCCGGATCCCTCGTAATTGCCGAGCACGAAGTAGCAGGGGGCGCGGGCGCAGAGGCCGCGTACCAGCTCAGCAGCGGGCACGAAGGCGGCGGCATCGCGTGTGCCGCGCTCGATCACGTAGTCGCCGGCCAGCACGGCTACATCCCAGCGCTCATCGTCCAGCAGCTGTAGGAGTTCTGCTTGGCCATCTCCGAACCGGTGTGAGTGCAGGTCTGCCAGGAGCAGGATGGTGTAGCCGTCCAACCCGGGGGGAAGATCAGGGTAGGCGAGGTCCACACGTGAGAGGGAGACGGGAGGGTCGGTCCAGGTCACTGCGGCCGGCCCCGCCATCAGCAGGCAGATCAGCACCACCAGCCCCGCCACGGCGTTCCGCCGCCGCCGCGTTCGTCCGGCATGATGCGCCGGCGCCTCGCCAACGACGTGCTGGTGCCAGGTACCGGCTGCGCTGCCGTGGGCTCGGTCAAGGCCGCCGGCCGCCACGCCTCCGGGGTGCCGCCTGCCGGGCCCTGCATGGCGGGGTCTGCGACGTGAGACCATCGCCTAGACCGGCTCTTCCTCCACCAGCCGGCTCACCAGCCGTCCCAGGCCGTCGACCTCGACCACGACCTCGTCACCGGCCTTCAACCACACTCGTTCCTCCTTCATGCCCAGGATCACACCCTGCGGGGTGCCGGTGGAGATGACGTCACCGGGTTCGAGCGTCATGTAGCGGCTGACGTAGCTGATGAGCTCGGCCACGGAGAAGATCATATCGGCTGTGGTGGAATTCTGACGTATGGCGCCGTTGACAAAGGAGCGGACTCCCAAGGCCTGGGGATCGGGTACGTGGTCTGCGGTGACGAGGTAGGGACCCAGCGGCATGAACTTGTCCAGCGTCTTTCCCAGCAGCCACTGGCTGGAGAGAAACTGCAGGTCGCGGCAGCTCAGGTCGTTGGCGCAGCAGTAGCCCATCACACACGAGAGGGCTTGGTCCGGGGGGACCATTCTGGCGCGCCGGCCTATCACCACCGCCAACTCCGCTTCGTAGTCATAGCGGACCGCGTTGCGGGGCAGTGGCACCTTTTCACCGGAGCCGGCGAGTGCATTGTTGAACTTTGAGAAGAGAACGGGTTGCTCCGGGATGGTGGCGTTGGTCTCGGCCGCATGCCCGCGATAGTTGAGACCAATGAGGATGAGCTTCTGCGGGTGCGGCACCACGGGTGCCAGAGTGAGTGCGCCCTCGGGGACGCCGAGCGCGCCGAGCCTGGGGAGCAGCTTCTCCAGCCGGCGGAGAGGGGTCAGCGCGTCCAGGCCGGCCGCGTACATGGCGGCGGGCGTGGTGGGAACCGATACCAGTCCTCCGACGTGGGCGGCACGCGGCACGCTGAACACCAGGCCGTTGTGCTTGAGGCCCAGTTCCAGGCCGGTGCCCTTGCGGTAGCAGAGGAGTATCACGGCACACTCCGATCAGTTAAAGAGCCGATATTTAGAGCATCGGCCTCGCGCTGCTTGTAAAACATCGTATAATACAGCCCGGTTTCCAGAAACCGCAGGAAGGATAGCAACGTCGGAGGCGGGCGAAGAGGGTTATGGGGGATCAGAGCGGTGAGATGGCCGTGCCGCAGGGGGGAGGTGCCAGGACGGGTGATGCGGTGGCGGCTCGAGTCTTGGGTCTACTCAAGGCGCGGCGCGCGGTGCCCGGGGAGAGGCTGGGGGACGAGCGCCAGCTGGCCGCCGAACTGGGTGTGTCCCGCGCGGGGTTGAGGGACGCGTTGCTGCTTCTGCGTGCAGCGGGTGTGCTGGAACTGCGGGCCGGTAGCAAGGGTGGTGTGTTCTACCGACCCCAGCCGGTTCGGGCTCTGGCGGGGGTCTTGGAGAGTCATGCCGGGTTGTTGGGCTTGACGGCGGACCAGGTGAAGGAAGCCTGGGTTGAGGTGGAGGCGGTCTTGGCTTCGCTCGCGGCGTGGCGGGCCGATGAGGGTCAGAAGGAGGCCGTGCTGCGGGCGGCCGGTCGTGGCGCCCTCCGCCCCGGCCGTCCAGGGCACACGCGGCAATCGGATGAGTTCCACGAGGCAGTGGCGGCGGCTGCGCGCAGCCCGGTATTGGCGCTGGTGTCGGACGCGCTGGGAGAGCTCGATGCTCGAGCCGGCGCTGCTCGCAGGAGGCAGTCGACGGACGTCAGCGTGGTCTACAGCCACGCCCACATCGCCGATGCCATCAGGGCCGGAGACGATCGGGAGGCGGCACGGCGCATCCGCTTCCACCTGGGAGAGACGAGAAAAAGGGAGGAGCAGTGACGTCTCAGGAGCTCTACAAGAGAATGAGTGAGCTGTCGGCGGTGGGGCAGCCCTTTGTGCTCGCCACCGTGGTGGAGGCATTTGGATCCACGCCCCGCAAGGCCGGCGCCAAGATGATCGTGCTGCAGGATGGGAGCACCATTGACACGGTGGGCGGCGGCAAGGTGGAGCAGCAGGTCGTGGCCGATGCGCTGGAAGCGTTGGACAGGGGCATGTCACGCACCGTGAAGTATGAGCTGCGCACCACCGGCGAGCACGCCTTGGGCATGGAGTGCGGGGGAGAGACCACCGTGTTCCTGGAGGTCAATGTGCCGGAGCGGACGCTGGTGATCGCCGGGGCCGGGCACATCGCGCAGAAGCTGGCGCCTCTGGCCAAGCTCTTGGATTTCCACGTGGTGGTGGTTGATGCTCGCCCCGAGTTCGCCACTCCCGAGGCCATCCCCGCGGCGGATGAGGTGATCTGCGACCATCCTGGGCGCATGCGCGAGCTGGTGCCTCTCAACGCCGGGAGCTACGTGGTGATCGTGACCCACGGTCACCTGCACGACAAGGACGCTCTGGAAGCGGTGATCGACTCCGACGCAGCCTACATCGGCATGATCGGTAGTCGCAACAAGGTTCGCTTCGTCCTGTCCAAGTTGCTGGAGGGGGGCGTGGCGCCGGAGAAGCTGGCCAGGGTCTACTCGCCCATCGGGCTGGATCTGGGTGGCAACAAGCCGGCGGAGATCGCCGTCAGCATCATGGGCGAGATCATCGCCCTGCAGCATGACAAGCTGGACGCCCTTCGTTCCTTCCCCAACCCCCTCGTGGCGCAGGCCGCGGAGGGTGGGGCACCGCTGACGTTGATGCGTGAAGCGGGCCTGGCCGCCCAGGCCGGCGCCGGCGCGGGATGTGGCGGTTGTGGGGAGAAGAAGGCGTGAGCGCGCGGCCGCTGGCATTCATCAAGGGTGCCGGCGATCTGGCCACGGGCGTGGCGTTGCGCCTGTGGCGGGCCGGATTCGCGGTGGTCATGACCGAGATAGAGCAGCCCACGCCGGTGCGGCGCACGGTCTCATTTGCGGAGGCCGTGTACGACGGCGAAGCACAGGTGGAGGGCGTCACCGCCGTGCTGGCGGAAGATGCGACAGAGGCAGCGCGGCTGGCCGGGCAGCGTGTAGTGGCCGTGGTGGTGGACCCGGAGGCGGCGTCGCGGGAAGGGTTGAAGCCTCAGCTGGTGGTGGACGCCATCATCGCCAAGCGGAACGTGGGTACCACCATGCAGGATGCCCCGGCGGTGGTGGCCTTGGGCCCCGGCTTCTACGCCGGGCGCGACTGCCACGCCGTGGTGGAGACCATGCGGGGCCATACCCTGGGCCGGGTGATCTGGCAGGGAGAAGCCATCCCCAACACGGGCATCCCGGGTGAGATCGGGGGCAAGGGGGCAGAGCGGGTGCTGCGGGCGCCGGGCGCCGGCGTGTTCCGGGCCACGGCTCAGATCGGGGACGTGGTCAGCGCGGGGCAGATCGTGGGCTACGTGGGCGATTTGCCGCTGGTCTCTACCTTGGACGGCGTGCTGCGCGGCCTGCTGCGCTCGGGCCTGGAGGTGACGCACGGATTCAAGACCGGCGACGTCGACCCTCGGGCTGTCCCCGAGCACTGCCTGACGGCATCTGACAAGGCGCTGGCCGTGGGCGGTGGCGTGCTGGAGGCGGCGTGCGCGCTGCTGGGTGGCGTCCACTTCGGGGAGCAGGCGTAGACTCCTCGGCCGGGTCTGCTCTGGGCATGGGGCCGGTGGCGCCGGGTCAACTGCCGCGGGGCTGGGCGGCAAGGAAACAGTCGGCCGCCCGCCGCCACGGCGTGGGGTTGGTCCACATGAGCGGGTGGTTCCCGCGCGCGGCGAAATAGACGTGGCACGCGGGGATCTGTCGCGCCATGGAGAGGATCTGCTCGGGCAGATCCGGCATCACGCGGTCGGCCAGGCTGCCGGTGAGGAGCACCGGGCAGGAGATGGAGCCCAAGCGGCCCTGGTACCAATCGATGTCGCCCTGCTCGGCGCGGCGCAGGATGGCCTCCTGATCTGCGTCCACCACTTGGCGCCAGTCGTCACCGTGCGCATTGTGCCAGAATGCCACGAGGGCGGGGGAAGGTGTCCGCTGCCGCGCCACGATGTCGCGCAGCCACTGTTGGGGCAGCCGCTCCACCTGGCTGTCGGAGAGGAGGGCACGCACCGTCTCCGGGTGCGCCAGGGCCAGCTTGAGGGCAATGGCCGCCCCTCCGCTCTGTCCCACCACCAGGGCCGGGCCTTGATCCAGGTGCCGGATGAGGAAGGCGGTGTCCTCCACGCACTGCTCCCACCAGGTGGCCGGCCAGTGCGGCGCGCGCTCGGAGCGTCCGGTGCCCCAGAAATCCAGGCAGACGGTACGGTAGCGCTCCCCGAAGTGCTGGAGTTCCCCGTGGTGCATGGCGGCGGAGGAGGTGTCGCCCGGAAGCAGTAGCAGCAGGGGCCCTGTTCCCTTCTCCACGTAGTGAAGACGTCGGCCCATGCATTCGAAGAACGGCACGGCGGTTCCCTCCCGGCCGGGGTGGTTTGCGGGCTCAGACCGCGGTAACGTTACCACGCCTCCCGTGGGGGTCGCGGGTCCTTCTGAAGGAGACGGCTATTTTTCCACTCGTCCACCTCTACTTCGCCGGCAGCGTCCTCGGTCCGCTGACCGACGCGGAGATCCTGGGTGCCATCCTGCCCGATGCCCTCATCCTGGCCGGCATCTCCTGGGAGGACAGTCACGCCATGGGGCCGCGGTTGTATCGGTATGCCGTCGCCCGGCAACCGCACCTGACAGGGATGGCGCGTGCCGCGCTCACCCACGGCGCCTCGCCGCCGGGGTTGGATTACTTCGGGGACAAAAGTTGCGGCAAGGGGCATCCCGGATTCGCCTTCAGGTTGGGCAGTCTCATGGCTTCGCGGGCGGCCGGGGTGTGTCGGTTGCCGGAGGACCTGGGTCTGTGGAAGGCCCACAATTTCGTCGAGATGGCGGCCGAGGTGATCGTGTCTCGTGAGCACTCCCAGTTGGCCGGCCGTCTCCGTCAGGTGTTGGTGAGCTCCTTCGTGCTGGAGCCGGCCGCTGGTTTGGTGGCCGCGGCGCTGGAGGTGGAGAGGGATGCGGTGGCAGCCGCCCTCCGGCGGCTGCCGGGATACCTGGAATTGGGCAATATCTCGCCGCGCCGACTGGCGGCGAAATACCAGCTGCAATTGAACCACCGGCACGGAGTGAAAGGGGCGTGCCTGGAGGACTTGGAAGAGCTCATCAATGACTGCATCCCGCTGGTGGAGCCGCGGCTGGAGGCGTTCTTAGACAAGAGCCGACGCGAGGTGCAGCACATGCTTGAAGGCTACCCGCTGCCCGCGGGCTGAGCGGCTGTGGTGGGCGAGCCATGCGCAGCGCCACCTTTCGTTTCTACGCTGAGCTCAACGATTTCCTGCCGTTGCCACTTCGGCAGAGAGACATTCCTTACGAGTTCAGCGGGACGCCTGCGGTCAAGGATGCCGTTGAGGCTCAGGGAGTGCCTCACACCGAGGTGGAGGTGATCCTGGTGGACGGAACCTCGGTGGGGTGGGACTTTCGTCTGCAGGGGGGAGAGCGGGTGGCGGTGCTGCCCATGTTCGAGGCCTTCGACGTTTCTTCGCTGCTGCGATTGCGTGCGCGACCGCTGCGCGATCCCCGCTTCCTGTTGGACGTGCACCTGGGTAGGTTGGCCCGCTACCTACGGCTGCTGGGTTTCGACAGCCGCTACGGCTCTCACGCGGACGACGCGGAGTTGAGCGCGCTCTCGGCGGCGGAGTCACGCGTGCTTCTCACGCGGGACCGCGGGCTGCTCAAGCGAGGCGAGGTGACACACGGCTACTACGTGCGGGAGACGGATCCGGCCCGGCAACTGGAGGAGGTGGTGGAGCGCTTTGACCTGTGGGGGGCGGCGCGCCCCTTCACCCGCTGCCTGGTGTGCAACGGACCGCTTGAACCGGCTGATGCCTCGCAGGTGGCGGAGCGGGTGCCGCCCGGGGTGCGGGAGGAACAGCGAACGTTCACCCGCTGCAGGTGGTGTGGGCGGGTCTACTGGCCGGGATCGCACCACGCCGCCATGACGCGGCGGCTGGAGGGACTGCGGCGAACCTGGGAAGGGCGGCAGGGCGGAGGAGGGCCGTGGCCTGCGTCGGCTGGATGATCGCGGGGCGGCAGAACCGGACCGATGCTACTATCCTGGGACGACGCCTTCGCCCACACGAACGGCCGCGCCCCACGGCGTGGCGTTCCTGGCACCAGGAGCAGGGGAGCCAATGCGCCCAACCTTGATAGAAGCCAAGACCCTGGACGAAGCCTGGTTCAGCGTGATCCGGGCCACCCTGGATGATGATCATGCCTACTGGTACGAGATCCAGCGCGGCAGCTTCGAAGGGGGCGGCGTACGCCGCCAGTTGGCGTCGTTGACGCTCAGCGTGGAGTACCCGGAGACCCGCCCTCTGGCGCCTGTGGTACCCGATGGCATGAGCCCACCCACCACCAGCGACAACATCGAGAAGTACTTCGCCGAACAGCTCATGAACCCGGAGCCGGCGCCGAACGAGGACTACAACTACGCGCAGTTCATTGTTCCCCATCTCCCGCGCGTCATTGAGCTGATGGCCGCGACTCCCTTCACCAACCACGCCGTGATCAACGTGGGGGAGCCCTTCGTCCGTGCGGATGGAGCAGACGCGGAGCCCAAGGTCTACGAATTCCCGCCCTGCCTGCGCTGCCTCCACTGGGTGTTTCGCGACGATCGTCTGCATCTCTACACCTACTGGCGCAGCTGGGACGTCTTTGCCGGGTTGCCGGAGAATCTGGGTGGCATGCAGCTCCTGAATGAGTATGTGGCCATGGAAGCGGGCTGCGAGACAGGCACCCTCAACGCCTTTTCCTCAGGAGCGCACGTCTACGGTTACCAGCTGGAGTTGGTGGAGACCCGGATCGGCATCCACCGCTGAGCATATCTGACGATGCAGAGACCCCAAGAGGTACGGGAGAAGATATGAAGGCATCGCTTGGCGCAAACACTATTCTCCTGCCTACTCCCACCATGGTAGTGGGCACCTACGACAGCTCTGGGCGACCCAACGTCATGACCGCGGCCTGGGGCGGCATCTGCTGCTCGGTGCCGCCGTGCGTGGCGGTGTCCCTTCGCAAGGCCACCTATACCTACGGCAACATCGTGGACAAGGGCGCCTTCACCGTCAGCATCCCCTCGGAGTTGTTCGTGAGGGAGGTTGACTACTTCGGCATTGTCTCGGGTCGCGACATCGACAAGTTCGAGGTCACGGGGCTTACGGCCGTGCACAGCGAGGTGGTCAACGCTCCGTACGTGGGGGAGTTTCCCCTGGTGCTGGAGTGTCTGGTCCTGCACACTTTCGAGATTGGCCTGCACACGCAGTTCATCGGCGAGATACTGGACGTCAAGATCGAGGACGACATGCAGGACGAGCGCGGCAACCCGGATCCGCAGAAGGTTCTGCCCTGCACATATGCCCCCGGTGCTGGAGCTTACTACGGGTTGGGGAAGAAGCTGGGCAAGGGCTTCATCGTCGGGCGAGAGGCCTACATGGGTCGTTAGTCGGCTTGAAGCCGCGCTTCACCCAGGCTCGGAACGCCCCGCTGACGATACTGGGAAAGGCCAAGGCGAAGGCCGGCGGCAAGCCAGCGGCCCCTACCCGATCGTGCAGCGCCGCGCGGTGGGCTCACGGTGCGGCGGAGGCCTCCAGGGAGAGGAAGCGGGCAAGTTCCTGCAACGCCTGCGGGAAGTCGCTGCGGCCCAGTCCCAGCCGCACGTGAGCGTCCCCGTACTCGTAGACGGTGGAGGGAAGCATCATCACGCCTGACTCCCTCACGAGGCGGGCACAGAAAGCTTCCGCCCCTTCCGGCCGCAGGAGCCGGGGAAAGCAGACAGTGCCACCCGCAGGGGGCGTGAGGCTGAACAACTGGGGATGGGTGGCGGCAAATTCGCCCAGCAGAACCGCATTGGCGGCCACCCGCTTGCGGTGGGTGGAGAGGAGGGTGTTGCGCGCGCGCAGCGCGACCAGGGCCAAGATCTCGCTGGGGGCCGCGGCACAGATGGTGGTGTAGTCCTTGAGTCGGGTGCAGGCGGTCAGCACCTCCTCGCTCCGGGCGGCCAGCCACCCCGTCCGCAGCCCGGCCAGCCCGAAGCTCTTGGACAATCCGCCCAGCGCTACCGCGTGGGCGGAGAGCTCCACGGCGGAGGGCAGGGTGTCGTGGCCGGGGAGGTCCAACCAGCGGTACATCTCATCTGAGAACACAAAGGCGCCGGCTTCCTCGCTCATCTCCACCATGCGACGGAAGTCATCCCCGTCCGGGAGGGAGCCGGTGGGATTGTGGGGGAAGTTGCAGACCACCAAGCGGGCGCCGGCCTGCAGCAGGGCCGCCAGATCCTCGGGGGAGAACTCCCACGCCTGTTCCTCGCGTGGTGTCCACGGCACGACTTCGGCACCCAGAGCGGACGCCACCTCGTAGAGCGATTGGTAGCCGGGGTAGGTGCAGATGACCCGATCGCCCGGGCGAACCAACGCCAGCATGATCAGCAACACCCCTTCCTCCGGGACCACAGTCAGCACCTGTTCCGGGGTCAGTGAGCAGCCGGGAGAGCCGCTGCCGTAGAGCGTGGCGATCTCGTCCCGTAGTGCCGGCAAACCCGCCGATTCCGTGTAGCCCAGGGAGAGGTTTGCCCAGCGCGTGCGGCACTCGTCGTCGGCCAGGGCGAGGAGCTGGGGCAGGGAGGGGCCGTCGCAGTCCGAGGCTGACAGCAGGTGGCGAGCGCCGAATTCGTACCTGGCGAAGTAGCGTTCCAGCGAGAAGGGACGGATGTTCATGGATACAAGTATAGACTGCAGTCGCAGTCCGTTTCCCGGCGGGGCGGTGGGCTTGACGGCCCCAGGTGGCGGGAGTAAGTTGCATGAGTTTGCGCGCAGAGCGGGCGGGCGGTGTGACATATGGATGGTCTGGTGCCGGGTGGCCGGGCATGAGCGCTCGGAGAAGGGAAGGGGCGGCAGGCTGGAGGGCTTCGGGCCTTGGTCGGCCCTTCTCCCGCTCCCCCCAGTCCTTGCTGGTCGGGGGCTTTGCCGCGCTTATCCTGCTGGGAGCGCTGCTGTTGTTGCTCCCCGTCAGCCAGGTGGGGGGGCGCGTCGGGCCCCTCGACGCCCTGTTTACCTCTACCTCGGCCGTGTGCGTCACCGGCCTGGTGGTGGCGGACACGGCCGAGGATTTCACCGTGTTCGGCCAAGTGGTGATTCTCATTCTCATCCAGGCCGGCGGATTAGGTGTTATGACCTTCGCCGCCCTGCTGTTCCGCGTACTGGGCCGGCGCCTGTCGCTCAGCACGCAGGCAGCCCTGCACGACTCCTTCTTTCAGCGCGACCTCGCCTCCGACTTCGGCGTGGTCTTCCGCCGCATCCTGGCCATGGTGGCCGGCCTGGAGGCCGCGGGCGCCCTGATCATCTTCCTGTCCTTGCTGAGGACGGAGACGGTGGGGCGGGCGGCCTACTCCGCCGTGTTCCACTCAGTCTCGGCCTTCTGCAATGCCGGGTTCTCCATCTACAGCAAGAACCTGGTCGAGGTGAGGGACAATCCCGTCATGCTGGCCACCATCATGCTGCTGATCGTCGCGGGCGGCCTTGGCCATGTGGTGCTGCGCGAGCTCTGGGAGAGGCTCGGGCGGCAGGTGGGCGGTTGGCGCCGGGGCCCAAGGCGCCTCAAGTCGGGGGTGGCTGACGGGCTTTCCTACCACGCCCGCGTGGTCCTCCTTCTCACGACCGTGCTGGTGGTGGGCGGCACGGTCTTCATAGTCCTGTTCGGTCTGACCGGAGACGAGCCCACGGTGGGCGGCCGGGTCTGGCACGCCCTCTTCCAGTCCGTCACAGCGCGGACGGCGGGTTTCAACAGCGTGAACATCGCCGCCCTGCCTGTTGCCACCTTGGTCCTGCTCTCCGCGCTCATGTTCGTGGGGGGCTCGCCCGCGGGGTGCGCCGGTGGTGTCAAGACCACCTCTCTGGCCGTCTACTTCGCGCAGTTGCGCGCCCTGCTGGGGCGCAACTCCGAGCCCAGGCTGTTGGGTCGCAGCATCAGTTCCGATACCATCCAACGCGCGGGACGGGTGTTTGTGCTGGCGGCCACCTGGAACCTCCTGGGCATCATCCTGCTGAGTGCCACGGAGGCCGGTCCGCTGGGGGTCAACCTGGAGCACTTGGTCTTCGAGCAGATGTCGGCCTTCGGCACCGTGGGTCTGTCGGCAGACCTTACGCCGCGGCTCTCCGTCTTCGGGAAGCTGTGGATCATCGCAACCATGTTCGTGGGCAGGCTCGGTCCCCTGACCCTGGCCACATGGGTGGCCTCAGGGCGGGCGCCCCGCGTACGGCATCCCGAGGGGAGGTTGATGATCGGATGAGAGGCAAGAAGGTGGCCGTGGTCATAGGGCTGGGCCAGTTCGGCATTGCCCTGGCGCACACCCTCTCCCGTGAATGGGAAGTGCTGGCCATTGACATGGACCAGCAAAGAGTGGAGGCGGTGGCGGACTCGGTGCACCGGGCGCTCGTGCTCGATGCCCGGGATCTGGAGGCCCTGCGCTCCGTGGTCTCCGCCGATTTCGATGAGGCCGTGGTCAGCATGGGGGAGAACCTGGAGGCCAGCATCCTGTCCACCCTCCACCTGCACCAGCTGGGGGTGAAGAGCATCAGAGCCAAAGCCATCTCCGAGGACCACGCCGCCATCCTGGAACTGGTGGGGGCGTCGCACGTGATCTTCCCGGAGAGGGAGACCGCGCGGCGTGTGGCGGAGCAGATGATGCGGCCCAACCTGGTGGACTTCTTGCCCTTGGAGGAGGACTACCTGATACAGGATGTGCCCATCCCGGAGGTGTTCGCCGGCCGCTCCATCGGCGAGCTCCGTTTGCGCACGCACTTCAACGCGCTGGTTCTGGCCGTGCGCCGTCTGGCGGAGCCGCACTTCCTCTTCCTACCCGGTCCGGACTACGTGTGTTGCGCCGGCGACGTCATGGTGATGGTCGGTCGGAGGGGAGATCTGGTGGCGTTGGCATCCAGCGCCAAACTGCCCCCCATGGAGTAGACGTGGCCGTTCTTTGCGGTCTCGTTTTCGCCATCGCCGCGGTGCGCGCCGAGGTGGCGGCGGGCCATTGCCTGTTGAGTTCCCTCCTGTCGCCTGAGGAGATGTGCCCTGCAAAGCGGTCTGAGAATAAGACCGCCTGAGGCGCAGATGAAGTACAATGAAGTAGGGGTAGACGGGGGTCGTGTGCCCGCGGGTACGGGCATCCCGTTCTTGAGCGGACGGCGGGGGTCCTCCGGTGTCGAACAGCAAATACTCTTCCCTGTGGCGATAGCGGCCGGCCACCCTCCGGGCAAGAAAGGAGCGCCATGTCCACTGGGGTAGAGGCCTGCGACGAGAGCAAACTGCTGGACGTTGCGTACATGCAGTTCAGGAATGCCGTCCAGCAGCTTGCATTGGACCCGGGCCTGGCTGACGTGCTGTGGAGGGGATCCCGTAGCTACATCGTGGAGTTCCCCGTGCGCATGGATGACGGACGCATCCGGGTCTTCAACGGCTACCGTGTGCAGCATTCCACGCATCGCGGCCCGGCCAAGGGCGGAATCCGCTTCCATCCCAACGTGGACCTCAGCGATACCAAAGCGCTGGCGGCGCTCATGACCTGGAAGTGCGCGGTCATGAACATCCCTTTTGGAGGGGCCAAGGGTGGTGTGCAGTGCGACCCGCGGGCGCTGTCGCTGGGAGAGCTGGAGCGGATCACGCGGCGGTTCACGTGGGAAATCGCGCCCTTGATTGGGCCGGAACAGGATATCCCCGCCCCCGATGTCTCCACCAACGCCCAGGTCATGGCCTGGATCATGGATACCTACTCCATCCTGCAGGGGTACACCGTGCAGGGTGTGGTCACGGGCAAGCCAGTGGAGTTGGGCGGCAGCCTGGGGCGGGAGGCGGCTACGGCCCAGGGAGTGGTGTACAGCATCCGCGAGGCCTGCCTGGCTCGGGGGATTGATCTGGAGGGCGCCACCGTGGCCGTGCAGGGGTTTGGGAACGTGGGGTGGCACTCGGCTCGGCTGCTCTCCGAACTGGGATGTCGCATTGTGGGCGTGAGCGACGTGGACGGTGGCGTGCTCAACGAGAAGGGCTTGGACATCCCTGCTCTCAAGGCGTACGAGCGAGAGGCGGGCACCGTGGCCGGCGCGCCGGGCGCGGCCGGCATCGACAACAGCGAGTTGCTGCAGTTGGATGTGGACATTCTGGTTCCCGCCGCCATTGAGGGTCAGATCACGAAGGAGAACGCGGCGCGGGTCAAGGCGCAGATCGTGGCCGAGGGTGCCAACGGTCCCACCACGCCCTCGGCCGATGCCATTCTGGGTGACAAAGGCGTGTTCGTCATACCTGACATCCTGGCCAATGGCGGCGGGGTCACCGTGTCGTATTTTGAGTGGGTGCAGAACACCCAGAAGCTGTTCTGGCAGCAGGAAGACGTCAACATGCGCCTGGACAGCATCATGACCCGTGCCTTCCATGAGGTGCTGGACATCGCTCAGCGCAACAAGGTGGACATGCGCACCGCCGCGTACATGCTGGCCGTGCAGCGCGTGGCGCGCGCGGCAGAGGTACGCGGGTTCTTCCCGTGAGCCACCCGGGTGCGGTCGGCGGCATCGCTGCTGCGGCGGGCCGGGCGGCTGCGCCGCTCGGCCCGCGCCCCCTTCGTCACGTGGCGGCGGCTGGAAACCCCAGCGGGATGAGGTAGAGAGGGGCCTCGCAGCCGAGCAGACGCAGGAGTTGGGCCAGGCGATGGTCGGAGAAGGCTCCCACGGGGACGCTTCCCAGCCCCAGGGCCACCGCCTGAAGCTGGACGTTCTGAGCGGCATGCCCGGCTTCCAAGTGGACGTAGCGCCGCCCAGAGGCGGATGTGGGGTGACGGCTCGGAGGGCGTCCCTGCATCACTTCTGCCCTGGGGCCCCAACGGGGACGGTGGCGGGGTGCCGCATGACGCGAGGCACACGCCGAGCAGCGTGGCGGCGATGGCGGCGGCCACGGTGGATGGGATGGTGGCACAGCTCATGGCTTCTCCTGGGGATTTCTTGTGCAGGGTGAACATCTGGTGCGTGAACGGTGCCCCCGTTGCCTGCTTTCTGCCCAGTTGGCGCCGATACTACCGCCCGAGACGCCGTCGCGCCGCTTTCACGCCCCGACCGGATACGGTAGGATTGGTTGACCTTTAATCGAGCCCCGTGAGGCCGAAAGGAAGAGTGGGTGACGTATGCCCCGCCGCACCGACATCCGCAAGATCCTCATCCTGGGATCCGGTCCCATCGTGATCGGTCAGGCCTGCGAATTCGACTACTCCGGCACCCAGGCCTGCAAGGTGTTGATGGAGGAGGGATACGAGGTGGTCCTCGTCAACTCCAACCCTGCCACCATCATGACCGATCCCGCTTTCTCACACCGCACCTACATTGAGCCGCTGGTGCCGGAGGTGGTGGCCCGCATCATCGAGGTGGAGCGGCCGGATGCCCTGCTGCCCACTCTGGGCGGGCAGACGGCCCTCAACTTGGCAGTGGCACTGCACGAGGACGGCGCGCTGGATCGCTTCGGCGTGGAGATGATCGGGGCCAGCTACGAAGCCATCCACCGCGCGGAGGCTCGGGACCAGTTTCGCGCCACCATGGCCTCCATCGGCCTGCGCGTGCCGGACAGCGCGGTGGTCAACAGCCTCAACGAGGCCCGGGACGCCCTCTGCAACCTCAAGCTGCCCCTCATCGTGCGGCCCAGCTTCACCTTGGGCGGTCACGGCGGCGGCGTGGCCGCCACCGACGCGGAATTCGACGAGGTGGTGCTGGCCGGCCTGGACGCCTCGCCCACGCACCAGGTGCTGCTGGAGGAGAGCGTCGTCGGCTGGAAGGAGTTCGAACTGGAGGTCATGCGGGACCGCAAGGACAACGTGGTCATCGTCTGCTCCATCGAGAACATCGACCCCATGGGCGTGCACACCGGCGATTCCATCACCGTGGCCCCACAACAGACCCTCACCGATCGCCAGTACCAACGCCTGCGTGACGCCTCCCTGGCCATCATCCGCGCCATAGGTGTAGAGACGGGCGGCTCCAACATCCAGTTCGCCTACTCGCCGGAGACGGATGAGTTGGTGGTGATAGAGATGAACCCGCGCGTCAGTCGCTCCTCCGCGCTGGCCTCCAAGGCTACCGGCTTCCCCATCGCCAAGATCGCGGCCAAGCTGGCCGTGGGCTATACGCTGGACGAGGTGCGCAACGATGTCACCCGCCAGACGCCCGCCTGCTTCGAGCCCACCATCGACTACGTGGTGGTCAAGACGCCGCGCTGGGCCTTCGAGAAGTTCCCGCTGGCCGACGCCCGACTCACCACGCACATGAAGAGCGTGGGGGAGAACATGGCCATCGGCCGGACCTTCAAGGAGGCCTTCCAGAAGTCCATGCGCTCGCGGGAGCTGGATGTGCGGCCGGACATCCCGGAGGATAACGGCGCGCTGCTGGCCATGATCGGCATCCCCTCCGCCGAGCGTTACGACCTCATCCTGGAGGCCTACCGCCGCGGCGTCACCCTGGACGAGATCTTCAACGAGGCCTGGATCGACGAGTGGTTCCTGGAAGAGTTGCGGGAGATCGTGGAGGCGGAGAACGCCATCAAGTCCTGGGCGGAGCGGGGCGGCATCTTCGCCCTCCCGCGGGAGGAGTTGTGGCAGGCCAAGCGGCTGGGTTTCAGCGATACCCGCCTGGCGCAGTTCCTGGGCTGCTCGGAGAGGGATGTGCGCACCCGGCGCAAGGTGGACGGCATCGTCCCCACCTACAAAGCCGTCGACACCTGCGCCGCCGAGTTCGAGGCCTACACCCCCTACTTCTACTCCACCTACGAGGAGGAGAACGAGGCCTTGCCGGTTACCGACCAGGAGCGGGTCATCATTCTGGGCAGCGGTCCCAACCGCATCGGCCAGGGCATCGAGTTCGACTACTGCTGCGTGCACGCCGTCATGGAGATGCGGCGCCAGGGATATTTCGCCATCATGGTCAACTGTAACCCGGAGACCGTCTCCACCGACTACGACACCTCCAGCCGTCTCTACTTCGAGCCGCTGACCTTTGAGGATGTGCTGAACATCGTGGAGAACGAGCACCCTAAGGGAGTGATTGTGCAGTTCGGCGGCCAGACGCCGCTCAAGATCGCCGAGCAATTGGAGGCGGCCGGGGTGCCCCTCATGGGCACGGCCAAGGAGGCCATTGATCTGGCGGAGGACCGCGAGCGTTTCGGTGGCGTGCTGGCCAAGCTGGGACTGCAGGCGCCCCCGTGGGGGACGGCCCGTAGCGAGAAGGAAGCGCTGCAGATTGCCGAGAGGGTCGGCTACCCGGTGCTGGTCCGCCCTTCCTACGTGCTGGGAGGCCGGGCCATGGAGATCGTCTACGATCGCGAAGGCCTCGCCCGCTACATCCGGACGGCGGTCAAGGCTTCCTCGCGACACCCGGTGCTCATCGACCGCTTCTTGGAGCGCTCCATGGAGATCGATGTCGACGCCGTGTGCGATGGAGAGGATGTCTACATCGGGGCCATCATGCAGCACGTGGAGGAGGCGGGGGTCCATTCCGGGGATTCGGCCTGTGTCATACCCACCGTGACCCTGGGTGGCGGCGTGCAGCGCAAGATAGAGGAGCAGACGGCGGCACTGGCCAAGGAACTGGGCGTGGTCGGGCTCATGAATGTGCAGTTCGCCCTGCAGCAGGCCGGTGAGGGCACACGCATCTACGTGCTGGAGGTCAACCCCCGCGGCAGCCGCACGGTGCCTTTCGTGAGCAAGGCCACGGGCGTGCCGCTGGCGCAGGTGGCCACGCAGGTCATTGCCGGCTGCAGGCTGCGCGAGCTTGACCTGCCGGGGTGGCAGCAGGCCAAGGCGGAAGGCCGGGTGCCGCGGCGGCGGGACCTGAGCCATGTGGCGGTCAAGGAGGCGGTGCTGCCCTTCCCGCGCTTCCCCAACGTGGACACCATGCTGGGCCCGGAGATGAAGTCCACGGGTGAGGTGATGGGGGTGGCGTCCAGCTTCCCGCCGGCCTTCGGCAAAGCGCAACTGGCCGCCGGCACGCGGCTGCCGCGGCGGGGGACGGTCTTCATGTCTGTCACCGACGCCGACAAAGAACCGGCCGTTATCATCGCCCGCCTGCTGCGAATGGGTGGTTTTGACATCATCGCCACCAACTGGACGCAGAAGGCGTTGGTGCGCAACGGGATCTCGGCGCAGTTGGTGCTGAAGCACACCGAAGGCGAGGAGTTGAGGCTGCTGGTTCGGGGCAGACTGCCGGCCGACGGCGCGCTGAGGGCCGAGGCCGAGCTTCTGGAAGAAGGGGCAGGGATTGTGACGGTGGTTGATCTGATCGAGGAAGGAAAAGTGGACCTGGTCATCAACACGCCGACTGGGCGGGGGGCGCGGACGGACGGCTACGAGATCAGGCGCGCGGCCATGCGGCGCGGCGTTCCTTTGATCACCACCATGTCCGCCGCCGTGGCCGCGGTGCAGGCCATGGTGTCGCCGCGGCCGGAGGAGTACGCGGTCCACTGCCTGCAGGACCTGCATGCGGAGACGGCAGGTGGCGGCGTCCACCTGCTGGACTGAGGGATTCGCCAGTGCCAACCGTACGGCAGCCGGCGCTGAGGCTGGGGGAGGTGGTGTTCTGTTGTGAGGCGGGCGCCTTCTCACGCGTGAGGGTGGAGGTGCCGGGCTGGGCGCCGGCGCGGCCCGGTCAGTTCGCGATGCTGCATGTGGAAGGTTCCGCCCGCTTCCTGGCCCGACCGTTCAGCCTGTCTGATGAAGAGCCGCGGGGCGCCGGCGCCGTCCTGACTTTTGTTGTGGCCCCAGTGGGGCCGGCCAGCCAGGAACTGGCCAATCTGCGCCCCGGTGCGCGCCTGTCCGTCTTGGGCCCGCTGGGCCGGGGTTTCGATCTGGAGGAGATCCTGGCGCCGGCGCCGGCGCGTGGCGCCTGTCCGGCGGCACTCGCCGGTTCTCCGCGGCGCCGCCTGGTGATCGTGGCCGGCGGCGTGGGTATCGCTCCCTTCCCGCTGCTTTTGCGGACGCTGGCGCAGGGCGGAGGTGGCGGGCGCTCCGCTCCGGTGTGCACGAGAACACCGTTGCTGCTGTGCGGGTTTCGTGACCAGGCGCAGGCCGAAGCCGTGAGCGTACTGCAGGAAGGCACGGAGGAACTGCGGCGTGCAGGCATGGGGAGCGGTCTCCTCTGCGCCACTGACGACGGCAGCGTGGGATTCCACGGCCCGGTGACGGAGCTGCTCCGGCGTGAGGTGTCGTCGGGGGATAGGGTGGTGGCATGCGGACCGCCCGCCATGTGCCGGGCGGTCTGGGGGCTCTGCCGGGGCATCTCTGATGTGCAGTGCTGGTTCAGTCTGGAGGCGCGCATGGCCTGTGGGGTGGGCTCGTGTCACGGCTGTGTCATCCCGCTGGCGGATGGCAGCCTGGCCAAGGTTTGCCGGCGTGGCCCGGTGCTCCGCGGGGAGGAAGCCTTCGGGGAGGTGGAACATGATCTTCTCACCCGATAACGGCGCCCTTTCGTCCTGCCTCCCGCCGGGCACCGAACCGGGCGGCCCACTCACCACCCAGCTGGGGCCGCTGACGCTGGCGCATCCGCTCATCAATGCCTCCGGCACCTTCGACCTACTGGAGGCGGCCGAGGTCCTGGGACAGGAGTTCGTGGCGCGGCCGCCGGTTGCGGCCTACGTTCCCAAGACGGTGACGCTCCACGCCCGGCGCGGCAACGAGCCGCCGCGCCTGGTGGAGACGGCCTCGGGCTTGATGAACTCCATTGGGCTCCCCAATCAGGGGGTGGAGGAGTTCTGCCGTCACGATCTCCCGCGTCTACTGGGCCTGCCTTGTCCCCTCATCGTCAATGTGGCCGGGTTCACGCCGGAGGAGTACGTGCTGGCCGTCGAGCGCCTGCGGTGGGCACTCGACGAGGCCTTAGGCGTGTACGGGAGTGCGTGCGCAGCGTCATCACCGTCCGCCGCACCGTACGTCGCCGGACGGGATGAAGCGGCTCGCCCCAAACCGGCTTGGGCCTGGCGGGTGGGACTGGAGGTCAACATCTCGTGTCCCAACGTGCACTCGGGTTGCATGTCCATCGGCACCGACCCGGACGAGACATTCGCCCTCCTGCGGGCTCTGCGCGAAGTCTGGCCGGAGCCGGCGTTGCTCGTCGCCAAGCTGACGCCCAACGTGACGGATATCCAGGCCGTGGCCGAGGCGGCGGAACGCGGCGGCGCCGGGGCGCTGGCGTTGGTGAACACCTTCAAAGGCTTGGTGCTTGATCCGGTGAGCCTGCGTCCGCTGCTTGGTGGGGTCACCGGGGGGTTGTCCGGGCCGGCCATCAAGCCCTTGGCCCTGCGCGCGGTCTTCGAGGTGAGGCAGCGGGTCGGGATCCCGTTGATAGGCATTGGTGGGGTGGAAACCGTGGTGGACGTGGTGGATTTCCTGGCGGCGGGGGCGTCCGTGGTGGCCGTGGGTGCTGCGGGCTTTCGCGACCCTTGCTTGCCCGCACGCCTGGCCGGCGAACTGGGAGAACAGCTTCGCCGGAGGTCACTGTCTTTGGCCGAGTTGATCGGCGTGGCGCATGCCGCCGGTTGAGGGCGCCCTGCATGTCCCGCCTGTGGCTATAATGGCTCTATGGAATCCGCCGCCTATTCCAGCACACCGGAGCGCAGCCGCCAGCAACGCCTGGAGGCGTTGGCGCGGGCCAATGAGATCCGGATTCAGCGCTCGGAGCTCAAGCGCAGCCTCCGCAACGGGGCGGAGAGGTTGGAGGGGCTGATCCTTGATCCCCCGGAGTTCCTTCACTCCGCCAAGGTGGCAGAGCTGCTGATGTCCGTGCCAAAAGTTGGTCCGGTGAGGGCGGCCAAGATCCTGGAGCAGTGCCGGGTGAGCCCGTCGAAGACCGTGATTGGCCTGACACCGCGGCAGCGGCGCGAGCTGCTGGAAGTCCTCGGAGCTTAGCGGGAAGCGCGTAGGCGGAGCAGACGGCCATACCCAAGCTCATTGTGATCTCCGGTCCCTCGGGAGCAGGCAAGGGTACTCTCATCCGCGCGGCGGCACCTCACTTCGATCGCCTCCTGATCTCGGTGTCGGCCACTACCCGGGCACGCCGTGCCGGTGAACGGGAGGGCAGGGACTACCGGTTCATGAGTCGCGCTGACTTCCTGAGGAGAGTGGAGGAGGGGCAGTTCCTGGAGTGGGCCGAGTTCGGCGGCAACTTGTACGGCACACCGGCGGACTTCGTGGATGCGGGCCTCGAGGCAGGCAACGATGTGATCCTGGAAATAGAGCTCAAGGGAGCCCGCCAAGTGCGTGCGCGGCGTCCCCAAGCTGTGTCCATCTTCATCCAGCCACCGAGCCTGGCGGAACTGGAGCGCCGCCTTCGGCTGAGGAACACCGAGAACGAGGAGGAGATCCACCGCCGTATTGAGCACGCCCGAGAGGAATTGGATGCTCTGCAGGCTGATCTACTTCGGGCGGAGCGCGATTTTCACTATGTTATAGTGAACGCCGATGTGGAGCTGGCTGCTGAGGCGCTTCGCTCGACCATCGAAGAAATCCGGGCCAACGATCCAGCAAGGTGACAGCCGCATGAACAGACCCACCGTGGACGAGATCCTCCAGGGGCTCCGCAGCACCCTGTCTCCCGACGACCCGGAGCAGCCCAATCGCTACACTGCGGTCATTGTGAGCGCCAAGAGAGCGCGACAGATCAATACCTACTATCGCAGCCTGGGTGAAGGCGGGGGTTTCGAGGAACTGGCGGCTCCCCTTCTGCCGGGCGACTCGCGGAACCTGCTGAGCGTCGCCATGGAAGAGGTTGCCAAGGGGGAAATCTCTTACCGGCTCCGCTCCTAGCCGAGTCGACCTGAGCCCATGGTCGCCAAGCAGGCCACGGTTCTCCTGGGAGTAAGCGGGGGGATCGCTGTCTACAAAGCTGTGGAATTGCTGCGCTTGTTCCAGCGGGCGGGGATGGACGTAAGGGTCATCATGACCCAGAAGGCCACGGAGTTCGTGGGCCCCATGACCTTCCAGACTCTCTCCGGTTTCCAGGTGCGCCTTGATAATGACGGCGGGCTGCGGCAGGACTCCACCATCACCCACATCGAAGAGGGGAACCTGGCGGACATCATGGTGATCGCTCCCGCCACTGCCAATACCCTGGGCAAGATGGCGCAGGGTATCGCGGACAACCTGCTCACCACCACCTACATGGCCTTCAGCAACACGGTGGTGGTGGCGCCCGCCATGAACACCAACATGTGGGCTCATCCCGCTATGCAGCGCAACATGGACGTCCTGCGGGCGGACGGGGTGTACGTGGTGGAGCCTGGCACCGGGGAGTTGGCCTGCGGCGTGTACGGGTCGGGACGCATGGCGGAGCCTGACAGCATCCTGGCCGCGGTCAAGCTGCGGTTGCAGGTGGACCGGAAGACGGACCTGCGTGGCCTGCGCGTGCTCATCACCGCCGGTGGGACCCGGGAACCCATCGACTCCGTGCGCTATATCGGCAACCGCAGCTCCGGCAAGATGGGCTATGCGCTGGCTCGTGCCGCACATGATCGCGGGGCCTCCGTGGAGCTCGTCAAAGCCAACATAGACCTTCCGCGGGCGCCGGGCGTGCGGGAGACGGACGCGCCTACGGCGGACGAGATGTATCGCACCGTCATGGACCGTCTGCCGGATTACGACATCCTGATCATGGCCGCCGCCGTGGCGGACTACAAGCTGGATCGCAACCCGCAGGACGGCAAGATCTCCAAGAGCCGCGATGATCTCAACGTCTGCCTGCAACCCACCACCGACATCCTGCTGCAGGCTTCCACCATCAAACGCCACGACCAATACGTGGTGGGCTTCGCGGCGGAGTACGGGCCGGAAGCGGTGGCGCGCGCCCGCGGCAAGATGGAGCGCAAGCGCCTGGACATGATCGTTTTCAACGATATCGCCCGGCGCGATATCGGTTTCAGCTCCGACTACAACGAGGTCACCATCTTGACACCGGTGGGGGAGACCAGGGTGGAACGGGCGCCCAAGGAGACCATCGCCGAGATCATCCTGGACAATATCGCCCGCGGCATCAAGCAGAAGCGCACCGCCTCTTAAGCAGGCAGGGATGACCGGCGGTAGCATGGCCGCCTTCCGGCGGGAGGTGTGGGCTTTCTACCGGAAAGGGAGGCGCTCCTTTCCCTGGCGCGATACCTTTGATCCCTATGCCATCCTGGTGAGCGAGTTCATGCTGCAGCAGACCCAGGTGCAGCGGGTGGTGACCGCCTACCCCGGCTTCTTGGGACGCTTCCCATCGCTGGAGGCGCTGGCGGCGGGCTCGCTGGAGGAGGTGCTGGAGCGGTGGGGCCGCTTGGGCTACTCGCGGCGGGCGCTGTATCTGCACCGTACGGCCTGTCATATCATGGACCGCTTCCACGGAGTTCTACCTGGAACAGCCCGGGAGTTGCAGGCCTTGCCCGGGGTGGGCCCGGCCACTGCGGCGGCCGTGGCGGCCTTCGCCTTCGGGGAGCCGACCGTTCTCTTGGAGACCAACGTCCGCTCCGCCTTCATCCGCCATTTCTTCCCGGGCCGTGAACTGGTGGCCGATGCCGCGTTGCGCCCCTTGGTGGCAGAGGCAGTGGATCGTGACAACCCGCGGGACTGGTACTACGCACTCATGGACTTGGGGGCCTTTCTGAAACAGATGGATCGCGGTCTCACCCGACGGGCGGCCGCCTACCGGACGCAGTCTGCCTTTCAGGGGAGCCGCCGTGCCCTGCGGGCGGCAGTGGTGCGGGAGGTGTTGGGAGGTCGAGGCGGCCGGGAGCAGCTGGAGGAGCTGTGCGCCGACTTCGGCGGGAGCGGGCAACGTGCCGAGGCCCAGCCGAGGGGAGGGCACACGCCGGAGATGCTGGCCGAGGTCTTGGGGGAACTGGAGAGCGAAGGGTTTCTGCGGGCCGAGGGGGACGGCTACCGCATTGCATGAGAAAAGCCGGAGAGTGGGCGGCCCGCCGGCTTTCGCAATCACTGCTGGGGCAGTTGAGGCTCTCTACTGGGGCTAGGCGGTCTCCCGCATGGCTTGGATCTCGTGGGCCGCCTTGATTTGCTCCAGGGCCTTGGCCTCTATCTGCCGTATCCTCTCCCGGCTGACGTTGAAGCGGGAGCTGACCTCCGCCAGCGTGCGCGGATGCTCGCCCTTCAGGCCGAAACGGAGCTCCACCACCTTGCGTTCACGCTCATCCATCCCACGCAGGACTTTCTGCAGGCTCTCCCGCGCGATGATGCTTGATACTACCTCCGCCGGGTCAGGAGTGGTGCTGTTCTCAATGAAGTCACCCAACTCCGCGTCATCCTCATCCCCGATTGGAGTCTCCAACGAGGTGGTGCGCTGAGCAATCTTGCGCATCTCCCTGATCTCCTCCAACTCCACGTTGAGCTCCGCGGCCAGATCATCATCCGTGGGCTCTTTCCCCGTTTCCTGCAGGATGCGACGCTCAGTGCGTACCATCTTGTTGATGCGCTCGATCATGTGCACGGGGATGCGGATGTTGCGGTCCTGATTGGCGATGGCACGCGTGATAGCCTGGCGGATCCACCAGGTGGCATAGGTGGAGAACTTGAAGCCCTTGCGATAGTCGAACTTCTCCACTGCCCGAATGAGGCCGGTGTTGCCCTCCTGAATCAGGTCCAGAAGATCCATGTCCTGGGTGTAGTAGTTCTTGGCAATGGAGATGACCAGGCGCAAATTGGATTGGATCATGCGGTCCTTGGCAGGTTTGTCTCCAGCTTCGATCCTCTTGGCCAGCCGGATCTCCTCGTCTTTGGTGAGGAGCGGGATCTCTCCGGCCTCCTTCAGATACAGCCGCAGCGGGTCATGTGTCACCGTGTCCACGGAAAGATCAAGGGCCGGCTCGGCCGATTCCAGCCGCCCGTGCTCCACGGGGCTCTGATCGTAGACCTCAACGCTCAGATCGAAGAGTTGCCCGTACAGATCCTCTATGGCATCGGTGGAAAGGTCGTATTCCTCCACCATGCCCATGATTTCATCGGTAGTGACGAAGCCACGTTCCTGGCCGGCGAGGACAAGATCCTGAACATCCAGGATTGGGCGTTCCTCCACGGCGGTGATATCAGACTTGTCAACCGTCATAGCTATGCTCTACCATCCCTTACCCATTGTGCTCCGGAACGCCCGCCGCTCCCTGCGTCGGGCGCAAGACAACCTGCACATTGTACTACGAGCCAGGCTGGATTCCTAGCCTGGCTTCTAAGCTAAGTCTACCTACTATCGCCCATGAACCCCTAAGGGTATTGTATCGAACATTTGTTCGTGGCACAACGTCTTCTTCCCATTCATGTTCCCCTGTTCACCCTTTGCTAGGATGTGTGCGGGCAGCGCGTGGTTCCCAGAGGCGGCTTCTCTGGTCCGATTGACGCGGCCGGTTGGCGTGGCCAGACCGAGGGAGTGATGAGCGAGGGGATGTCGGTGGACAAGGTGACTCTGGCCCTGGACGCAGAAGGCGGCGACAGGGGGCCCGCGGAGATCATTTCCGGCGCCTTGCAGGTCGCCGGGCCCGAGCTTCACGTGCGTCTTGTCGGCCGCCCTGAGCACATTCGACCGTATCTTCCTCGGGAAGCGCCGGTCTTGGACTTCATCGGTGTGGAAGCCGCCGGATCGGTCATCTCCTTCCATGAGGAGCCCGCCTGGGCGGTGCGGAACAAGCCGGACAGTTCCATCGCGGTGGGAGCACGCCTGGTGGCGCACGGCGCAGCACAGGGCTTCGTCTCCGCCGGTAGCACGGGGGCCATGGTGGCAGCCGGCCTCTTGCTGGTGAAACGGATCAAGCAGGTCAAGCGCCCGGCCATCCTGGTGGTCCTCCCCGGCGAAGGCGGCCCGGTGGCCATGCTGGATGTTGGCGCCAACGCCGACTGCCGTGCGGAGTACCTGCTGGACTTCGGCCTCATGGGATCCGCCTTCGCGCACGCCGCGCTGGACGTGGCGGTACCGCGGGTGGGGCTGCTCAACATTGGTGAGGAGGAAGGCAAGGGGAACGAGCTGAGTCGAGTGGCTCACGGCCTGTTGGCCGGGGCCCCCATCCACTTCGTGGGGAATGTTGAGGGCCGGGACCTCTTCGCCGGCAAGGCGGACGTGGTGGTCACGGACGGGTTCACGGGCAATGTGGCTTTGAAGCTCCTGGAAGGCACAGCGGGCTATCTGCTGGGGCGCGTGAGAGAGGCGGCTGCTGTGAATGCGCGCTCCAAGCTGGGCGGTCTGTTGTTGCGACCGACCCTGCGCGGCGTGAAACAGGCACTGGATCCAGAAGCATACGGTGGGTCGTACCTGCTGGGCCTGCGGGGACTGCTCATCATCTGTCACGGGGCTTCGAGCTCGCGTGCCATCGCCAACGCGCTCACCTTCGGTGCCAAGGCGGTCCGCAATGGCGTGCTCACTCGCCTGGAGGCGGAACTGGGTCGCGTCATGCCCGGCGTGGCTCCGGGCCCGCCTCTCCGTGATTGATACAATGCACGACTAGCCTGACCACGGAACACGCAAGGAGCCTTGATGGATAAGGACGAAATCTTCGCCAGGGTGCGGGCCATTCTGGTGGACCAGCTTGGCGTGCAGGAAGAAATCGTGACGCTTGAGGCCTCTTTCCAGGAGGACCTGGAGGCGGACAGCCTGGATCTGGTGCAGCTGATCATGGAGCTGGAAGACCAGTTCGGCATCAAGATCTCGGATGAAGAAGCGGAGCAGATCCTGACGGTGGGGAACGCTGTTGACTTCATCGCCTCTCAGGTCTGAAGACGGCGGAACGGGTGGGGCGGGGGGTCTGTCGGCCATGCGCCACGGGCCCCCCGTCTCATTGATGGATGTGCTGATGGACCTCCCCAAGCCGTTATTGTTCCAGGCGCTGACGCACCCGCATTCGGTGGTGGAGCGCACGGAGTCGTACGAGCGTCTGGAGTTCCTGGGAGACAGTGTGCTGGGACTCGCCGTTGCCTCCTTTCTCTACCGGCGGCTGGAGGGTGAGGAGGAAGGACGGCTGGCCAAGCTCAAGGCCTTTGTCGTCTCGCGCACCAGCTGTGGCGTGGTGGCGCGCATGATCGGGGTCCCGGAGCTCATCCTGCGCGCCTCGCCGGTGGACCGGGAGCACCGCGCGGAGTTGGCGCAGAACTCCACCATGTTGGGGAATGTGTTGGAGGCTCTGATCGGGGCGGCGTTCTTGGCTTTCGGCTTTGAGGCGGTGGCGGAACCCGTGGCCTTCGCCTTCCTGCCTCGGATTGACTACGCACTCCACAACGAAGTCGACTACAAGAGCACTCTCCAGGAAGCGCTGGTGGCGCAGGCGAAAGCTGTTGGCTACCAGCTCCTGGAAAGCGCAGGCCCTGCCCACAACCGTACCTTCACGTCAGCGGTGCGGGTGGACGGGGTGGAGATGGGCCGGGGGAGGGGTCGAAGCATTAAGCGCAGCGAACAGACGGCGGCCCTGGAGGCGCTCATCCGCTTGGGCCTGCTGAGGCGCGCCGCGCCGGAGGCCGGGCCGCCTTCGACTGACGTGGCCCGGCCGGTGGGGAAGGCGGACTGACCGGTGGCCTTCCTCAAGGCCATCGAGCTGCGCGGCTTCAAGACCTTCGCGCGTCCCACCGAGATCCTGCTGGTGCCCGGGGTGACGGTGATCATCGGCCCCAACGGCAGCGGCAAGAGCAACCTGGCCGACGCCGTGCTGTGGGCCCTGGGCGAGCAGAGCCCCAGTGCCCTGCGGGGCAAGGGCATGCAGGACGTGCTCTTTGCAGGCTCCAAGGGCCACCAGCCCAGTGCCGCGGCAGAGGTCAACCTGCTCTTTGACAACTCGCAGGGAGAATTCCCCGGCGGCTACCAAGAGGTGCAGATCACCCGTCGCGTGCTGCGCGAGGGCGCCTCGGAGTACTTCATCAATGGCTCGGCCTGCCGCTTGCTGGATTTGCAGGAGCTGTGCGCGGCGGTGGGACTGGGCCGGGAGATGCACAGCGTCATCAGCCAAGGCAAGGTAGACGAGCTGCTGAGCTCCAGCCCCGCGGCGCGGCGCGCGCTGGTGGAGGAGGCGGCGGGCCTCAGCCTCTACAAGAAACGCCGGGATCGGGCGCAGGCCAAGATGAGCCGGGTGCGGCAGGATCTGGAGCGGGTGGGGGATGTGGAGCGCGAGCTGCGCACCACGCTGCGACCGCTCAAGCAGCAGGCCTCAGCGGCGCAGAAGCATCTGGAGCTGAGCGAGGCCGCCGCCGAGTGCCAGGCACTGCTTGCGCTGCGCACGGTGAGCGGGCTGCTGGAAGAGAGCGGGGCGCTGGAGGAGGCACGTGAGCGGCTATTGCAGGCGCGGGCGCGCAACGAGCGGGAGCTGGAGTCTCTGCGCGGCAGGCGGGCGGAAGAGGAGGCGGCCTTCGCCCGCGCCTTGGCCGATCGCGAGGAGCGGGCGGCCGCTTTCCACCGCGCCCAGGCGGATGCGCAGCGGTTGGAGCAGCGGCTGAGCCAGGCACGTCAACGCTATGCCCGTCTGGAGGCGGAGGCAGAGCGCATGCGCCGCCGCCGGGAAGCGTCGGAGGCCGAGCGGGCCCAGGCGCAGGCGCGGCTGGACGCGGTGGCCGGCCTGCCCGCCCTGAGCGAAGGGAGACTCGGGGTTGTGCGCCGGGCGGCGGCGGCGCTGGCAGCACAGTTGGAGGAGCGGCGACCGCTTCTGCAGCAGCTGGACGCGGGCGAGGAGTCCCGCAAAGACGCCATCCTGGAGCTGGAAAGCCGGCGCAGCCGGGATCGCCAGCGCTTGGAGATGCTGCGCCGTGAGCGGGAGGAGATGGGGCGGCGGCGGCAGGCGGCGGCCGCCCGCGGGGCGGAAGCCGCCGACACGCTGCGCGGGCTGGCAGAGCAGCGGGCGGAGGCGGAGGAGGACAGGGCGGCGGCGGCGGCGGCGGCGGCGGCCGCCGCCGCCGCCGCCCGCGGGGCGGCAGGCGAGCTGGCCGGAGTGAGGACCAAGGTGTCGCAGGCGGCGGCCGCCCTGCGGGGTGAGCAGGAGGTAGTGTCCTCGCTGGAGGGCAGGTTGCGGGTGCTGGAGGGCGTCCTCCATCGCCGCGACGGCTTACCGGTGGCAGCTGCGGCGTTGCTGCAGGCGCGGCCCGGTGCACGGTTGCTGGTGGAACTGCTGCAGGTCTTGCCCGGCTACGAGCAGGCCGTGGCCGCCGCCCTGGGTCCCCTGGCCGACGCCGTGGTGCTGGAGGAAGAGGCCGACGTCCGCGTGCTGGCGGGGGCGGCCGGACCCCTGGAAACCATCAGCACGGGGCGGAGCGCGGAGGTGGACGTGGGGAAGGTGGGCGCCGGCGGGCAGGATGGCGCCGGCCGGGCGGGCGGGTTCCCCGTGACGCTGTGGGACGTGATCTCTGCGCCGGCCGGCGTTATCACCTGCTTGCGCAGGCTGTTGCCGCCCACCACGCTGGTGGAATCGCTGGAGTCCTGGGAACGGGAGTGGGGACCTCCACCGGGTGACGGAAGGCTCGTGTCCTCCGGTGGTGAGGTGGTGACCTACGGGCTGCACGCCGCCCGGCGATTGAGCGTGGGCCCTGAGGCCATAATGCGGGCCAAGCGGGAGACGGTTGAGTGCCGGGCGGCGCTGGAGGAGGCACAGGCGGCCGTGGCGGAGGCCACCGAGCGCCTCGTCCTGCTGGAGCAGACGGCCGCTCACGCCCAGGCAGAGCGTGAGGAGCGCGAGCGGGCGGCGACGGAGGCACGGCGGGCGGTGGCGCGCCTGCAGGAGGCGGAGAGTGTCCTGCGCAGCCGCTTCGATCAGGCGCAGCAGGCAGGCGTGGCGGCCCAGGGCGAGGCGGAGCGCTTGGGTGAGGCGCAGCACGGTCTTCAGCAGGAGGAGGGCGAGCTGGAGGCGACGCTCAGGGATAGCGAGGGGGGGCTGAGCGCGGAGCGCGAAGCCCTCCGTGGCGCGCGGGAGGAGCAGGAGCAATTGCGCAGGCAAATGGCCTTTCTGCAGTGCAAAGCCTCACAGGCGGCGGTGCTGGAGGTCAGGCTGCGCGAGCAGTCCCGGGCGCGCCGTCAGGAGCTCGATTTCGTCACGCGTCAGGCAGAGGCGGCCGACGCCGCCCTGGCCCGGCTGCGCCCGCGGGAGGCGGCGGTCGCGGCCTTGCTTCCTGAAGTGGGCGTTCTGGTGCAGGTGACCGAGGCTCTCGCGGTCTATGCAGCCGGGGCGGTGCGTCACCTTGAGGGGAAGGCGGATGCCTCGCGGCAAACCAGCGCCCAATTCGGGGAGGTGCTGCGCGAACTGGCGGATCGGGAGGCCGGCCTGCAGCGGGAGTTCGCCACCACGGGGGAGGAACTGGCGGAGACGCAGGTGAGGCTGGCCCACCTGGCCGACCGGCTGCAGCAGGAGGAGGAGCGGCTGGAAGAGCTGAAGCGCCGGCACCTCTCGCCACGCTCGGTCACTTTGGAGGCCGCGCTGGAGGGTGAAGCGGAGCAACTGGCGGCACGTCTGCAAGATCTGCTGGACAAGAAGGAGCGCTTGGGGCCGGTCAACCCGCTGGCGGACCGGGAATGCCGGGAGGTCTCTGAGCGACTGGCTCTCATTAGCGAGCAACGCCGTGACCTGGAGGGCTCACTGGCCGAGCTCACCAAGGTCATCGACGACCTGCAGCGGCATATCGCCACCGTGTTCGCCTCCTTCTTCGAGGAGGTCCGCGTCAGCTTTCGGGAGATGGTGTCCGTGCTTTTCCCGGGGGCGCGCGGCGAGCTGAGGCTGGAGGAGACCAAACCGGCAGACGGGGCGGACGCTGAAGAGGGGGCGGAGGAAGACGTCGCCCCCGGAGGCCGGTGTGCACCGATCCTGGGCATCAACCTGCAGATCAAGCTGCCCCACAAGGCGCCGCGCACGCTGACGCTGCTGTCCGGGGGCGAGAAGGCCCTCACTGCCATCGCCTTCCTCTTTGCCCTGTTCCTAGCCAAACCCTGCCCTTTCTATATCCTGGATGAGGTGGAGGCGGCACTGGATAACCACAACATCGGCCGCTTTCTCTCTCTCCTCACCCGCTACCAGGAGCGGACGCAGTTCCTGGTGGTGACGCACCAGAGGCGGACCATGGAGATCGCTGATACTCTCTACGGTGTCACCATGGGCGAGGATGGGGTGTCGCGCGTGCTGTCCCGGAGGCTGAGGCGGCCGGACGGAGCGGTGCGGCAGGCATCGTCCTAGCGAGGCTTGTGGGGCGCTTCGGTAGGTGCAGCCGGTCCTCTTAGCGGGCGGATGGGGAGGCCTTCGTGTCGTACGACTGGTCAGAAGTGTTCATTGGTGTGTCGCCCAGCGCGCAGGTTGCGGCGCAGGCGGCCAAGGAGGAGAAGAAGGGTTGGTTCCGCAGCCTGCGGGAAGGCCTGTCCAAGAGCCGGAAAGCCATGGCTCAGCAGCTGTCGGCCATCCTCAGCGATCGGATCACCGAGGATGCCTGGGAGCGGATCGAGGAGGCGCTCATCTTCGCCGATGTGGGCGTGGCCAGCACGGTGGCCATCGTGGACAAGCTGGAGCAGATGACGGATGCCGGTGAGATCACCGATTCGCGGCAATTGCTGACCGGGCTGCGCAGGGTGACGGCGGATCTGTTTTCCCCACGCGATACCCGCATTGATGTCTCCTCTCGGCCGGCCGTCATCCTCATGGCCGGCGTGAACGGGACCGGCAAGACCACCACCATCGGCAAGATCGCCTGGCACCTGAAGGAGCTGGGCAAGACCCCCCTGCTGGTGGCCGGCGATACCTTCCGGGCGGCGGCGGTGGAGCAGTTGATCGAGTGGGGCTCGCGCGTGGGGGTGGACGTCATCCACCAGGAGCGCGGCAGCGACCCAGGCGCTGTGGTCTTCGACGGCTTGGCGGCGGCGGAGGCGCGGGGTGTGGACGTGGTCATCGTGGATACCGCCGGTCGCCTGCACACCCAGGTCAACCTCATGCGTGAGCTGGAGAAGATCGTACGCGTGATCAAGAAGCAGAACCCGGAGGCGCCGCACGAGACTCTGCTCACCATCGACGCCACCACCGGCCAGAACGGTCTCATCCAGGCGCGGCTGTTCCAGGAGAGCGTGGGCCTGACCGGGGTGGTGCTCACCAAGATGGACGGCACGGCCAAGGGTGGCATCGCCGTGGCGGTATCCCACGAGCTGGACGTGCCCATCAAGCTCATCGGTGTGGGCGAGAAGATGACGGATCTCAAACCCTTCGACGCTGCCGGCTTCGCCGAACTGCTCTTCCCGGAGGACATGCTGTAGCGGGTTGAGGACAATGCGCCGGGGGAGGCATACAGCACCAGGCTTGGGCTTCGTGGAGGCAGGTCCGGCCGGCACGCCGGCCATGCTGGAGATGCTGGTGCAGGGCGACCCCTCGCGTGCTACGTGGTGATCGCGGCCGCCATCCCCGGGGCGGTGCGAGTGGAGCGAGTATGCGCGCACGTCTTGCCGGCCGACTGGCGTGATCCGACTGCCGGCCCAGAACTGAAGGATCTGGGGGACCGCCTGGGCCTCAGGGCTGTCGAGTGCCGTGTCGGCCGTGTCCAGCGTCGTGATCCCCGCTGAGAGCAACCACCTCCTCAACCCTTGTCAGCCGGATTTCGCGCGCATAGAGATTGGGGAGCCGCAGCCCTTTCTCACCGATCCAAGGTTGATCGGGAAGGCCTCCTGAACTTGGCCTTTCTCGGCGTTGCGGCTCATGCGGTTGGGAAGTCGGGGACCACCGGTGGGCCGGACTCGCTATGCTGGGGCAGGCGGTTTAGAATCGTGCGCTGCGGGAATGCCGCTGGTGGGCTCCGGTTCAGAAGCGAGGGGGAGAAGATGACTGACATGGTACCGGAGGCGCGGGCCGCGGCATCGGGGTCCACGGAGAGAGTGCCGGTGGGGACGGTGACCGCCGCGAAGGATCCACGGCCGATTCTGGTAGCGTACGTCACAAAGTACGGCGCCACCAGAGAAGTGGCCGAGGCCGTGGCCACGGCGCTGCGGGAGGTGGGTTGCGAGGTGGAGGTGCGGCACGTGCGCCACGTGCGCTCCCTCGACGCCTATGGCGGCGTGGTGCTGGGTGCCCCGCTCTACATCGGCCGCTGGCCCAAGGAGGCACGCGCCTTTCTGAGCCGGCAGCAGGCATCTCTGCGCGTGCATCCGGTGGCCGTGGTCTCCGGTGGGGCCTTGGAGGCGGACGAAGCGCAGGTGCGGGGTGTGCGTGAGCAGATTGACAAACAAATGGCCCAGTTCCCCTGGCTCTCGCCCGTGGATGTGCTGGCGGTGGGGGGCAAGTACGATCCGGCCTCCTTGCGGTTCCCGGACAGCCTGCTGGCCAAGCTGCCGGCATCGCCACTCCACGGAGCCTCCGTCTCCGATGCGCGCGATTGGGAGGCCATCGCCGACTGGGCGCGATCGGTGGCGGAGAGACTCGGCGCGTAGGAGAGCGCAAGGTCTCCCTGCGCCGCCCGCCGCTGCCGGCACAGGTTGAGGGGGGCGGCCGTCACCGAGTCGATGACGCGCTTGGCCGGAGTGACACCGGCAGTTCCAAGGGCAACAGACGCAAATCGAAACCGGATCCATCTTGCCGTTAGTCCCACGCGGCTCCTTGACGATAGGGGGCAAGGCGTTTGCTGCAGGGGGGCGCCGAGCGGCGTAGAGGCGGGAGTACGAGCAGCCTCACCGCCGCGCTGAGACAACCAATCGGTTATTCGTACCTTTTGAATGAGGCAACGCGACCCTTTGACGGGTCTCGCCACCCGCGGCTAAACTGTGCTACTCGTGGTCAGGGGTACTCATGCCGAGAAGCCTGGGTCGCGCGAGGAAGGAGCACGTACCGTTGTTCGAATCGCTGTCCGACAAGCTACAGGCCACGCTTGAGGGTATCCGCAGCCAGGGCAAGCTGACGGAGAAGGATGTGGAGCGCGTGGCGCGGGACATCCGGCTGGCGCTGTTGGAGGCGGACGTCAACTTCAGAGTGGTCAAGGAATTTGTGGGCCGCGTGAAGGAGCGGGCGCTGGGGGCGGAGGTGCTGGAGAGCCTGACCCCGGCCCAGCAGGTGGTCAAGATCGTCAACGAAGAGCTGACGGCCCTCATGGGCGCCACGGCCAACAAGCTGGTCTTCTCGCCGCGGCCACCCACGGTGGTCATGATGGTGGGGCTGCAGGGATCCGGCAAGACTACCGCCTGCGGCAAGCTGGCCCGCTTCCTGCTGTCGCAGGGCAAGACGCCGGCCTTGGTGGCCTGCGACGTGTACCGGCCGGCCGCCGTCGATCAGTTGAAGGCCCTGGGTGACCAGCTCAAGGTCCCCGTCTACGACGAGGGCACGGATGCCAATCCGGTGGGCATTGCCCAGCGGGGGGTGGAATGGGGCAGGCAGGCGGCGCGGGACGTGGTGATCATCGACACGGCCGGGCGTCTGCACATCGATGAGAAGCTGATGGACGAGTTGGTGCGCATCCGCCAGGAGGTCAAGCCCCACAACATCCTGCTGGTGCTGGATTCCATGACCGGCCAGGACGCCGTCAACGTGGCCCAGGAGTTCCAGGCCAAGGTGGACCTGGACGGGGTCATCCTCACCAAGCTGGACGGCGACGCCCGCGGTGGCGCCGCGCTCTCCGTGCGCGCTGTCACCGGCAAGCCCATCAAGTTCGCCAGCACCGGCGAGAAGCTCGACGGTTTCGAGTACTTCCACCCGGATCGCATGGCCTCGCGCATCCTGGGCATGGGGGACATGCTGTCCCTCATCGAGAAGGCCGAGCAGACCATGGACGCCAAACGGGCGGAGGAGCTGGAGAAGAGGCTGCGCAAGGCGCAGTTCACCTTCGATGATTTCCTGGAGCAGATGGCCCAGGTGCGTAAGATGGGCTCGCTGCAGAGCATCCTCGCCATGATCCCCGGCCTGCCCACGGCCAAGCTCAAGGGACTGCAAATTGACGACAAGGCCTTCGACCGCATCCAAGCCATCATCCAGTCCATGACGCCGGAGGAGCGCCGTCACCCGGACATCATCGGCGGGAGCCGCCGCCGGCGTATCGCGGCCGGCTCCGGTAGTGACATCCAAGCCGTCAACCAGCTGCTCAACCAATTCAAGCAGATGCAGAAGATGATGAAGCAGCTGGGCTCGGGGCGCATGCCCAAGAACCCCTTCCAGATGTTCGGAGTCTGAGACGGCCCTGCGTGGGTGCAATCCATGCCGGCGGCATGCGGACTGCCGGGCGTAAGGCTGCTATTCTTCGCCAAGAGTTTCCACCAGGAGGTAAGCATGGCGGTTTCAATCAGGTTGGCCAGACGGGGGAGCAAGAAGAACCCCATCTATCGGATCGTGGTGTCCGATTCCCGTTCGCCGCGGGACGGCCGTTTCATTGAGAACCTCGGCATCTACAATCCCCAGACTGATCCTTCGATCATCGAAGTGGACGCGGACAAGGCCAAGGAGTGGATGGCCAACGGCGCCCAGCCCACCAACACCGTGCGCCGGCTGCTCCAGGCCAAGGGCGTTCTGTAAATACGGCGCGATAGGGAGGAGTGCCTCCTGGCAGAAGCAAACCCCAAAGAGCTTCTCGAGTATCTGGCCAGGTCACTGGTCGAGAAGAGGGACGAGGTGAGAGTGGTGGCCGTGGAAGAAGGCGACACTCTCAGCCTTTCTCTGTACGTGTCGAAAGATGAGATGGGCAAGGTCATCGGCAAACAGGGAAGGATCGCCCGGGCGCTCCGCGTCTTGGTGCGGGCCAGCGCGGTGCGGGCCGGCAAGCACGCCGTCATCGACATCGTCGACTAGGTTTCCCTGCATGCCTCGCCCTGATTGGATTGAGGTGGGACGGGTGCGCCGACCCCACGGGCTCCAAGGCGAGGTGCTGATCTCGGTCGATAGTGACAATCCGGATCGTTTCCGCCCCGGTGCAGTGCTATACGCCCGTGCGCGTGGGGTCGGCCCTCCGCGGGGGCGGCAAGGGTCGGGGCGGCAGGCGGTGTTGGCCGGCCCGGAGGCCGGGGACGACGAAGGCCGGCGGGTGCTGGAGATCAGTTCGGTGCGCCAGGGCAACCAGGACTGTCTGCTGGTGGCCTTCGCGGGGGTGCACGAGCGCAACGCTGCCGATGCCCTGCGAGGCTGGGTGTTGGAGATCCCCTCTGCAGAGCTTCCGGAGTTGGAGGAAGGCGAGTTCTACCCCTTCGACCTGGCCGGTCTGGAGGCGCGAAACCCGGACGGCCGCGTGTTGGGGACAGTCATTGAGCTATTCGACACTCCCGCTCAGTCCGTGCTCAGCATACGGCTGGAGGGCGGCGGCGAAGCGCTGGTGCCGTTCCTGATGGAAGCGGTGCCCACGGTTGACGTGGCGGGGGGCTTCGTGGTGGTGGAGGAGAGTTTCCTGGCGGAAACGTCGTAGTGAAGCGCATCCATGTGTTCACCTTGGTGCCGCAGGCCTTCGCCTGGTTCGTGGCCCAGCATCCTTTGGCTGACGCCGTCGACCGTGGCCTGGTCGATATCGTCGTACACAACATCCGGGACTACACTCGACTCAGCCACCACGCGGTGGACGACACTCCCTATGGTGGGGGTGCGGGCATGGTCATCCGCGTGGACGTGGTGGCTTGGGCTCTGGAAGCCGTGTTTGGCATCCCGGCGGTCGAGGTGAGGGCGGAAAGGGACGTGCTGGTGCTTGCCCCCGGCGGTCGTCCCTTCGACGATGCCGAGGCCGGTCGTCTGGCGACATCTCCCCGGGATGTTGTGCTGCTGTGCGGCCGCTACGAAGGCTTCGATGCCCGGGTCAAAGACCTGCTGGCCACCGGTGCCCTCTCCGTGGGTCCCTACGTGCTGGCCGGGGGGGAGGTGGCAGCCATGGCCGTGGTGGAGGCGGCCGTGCGCAAGATCCCCGGTGTGCTGGGTAACGAGGAGAGCACGTGGGAGGAGTCCTTCTCCGGTGGACTTGGCGGGGCGGTGGAGTATCCGCACTACACGCGGCCTCGCGAATTCCTGGGAAGCGAGGTGCCGGAAATCCTGCTGGGCGGCCATCATGCGGAGATCGCTGCCTGGCGTCGCCGGCAGGCTGTGACGTCACCGTGGGAGGGCTGGTGCTCGGTCGCAGGCAGCGGCGGGCTGGAGGCCGCGGCACCTGAGTCGCGGGGAGGTATTCCGGTGGGCGAGAGTGGCCAGGACTTGCCGAGCGGAGGCTGATGCTCTAAAGTCTTGTTCTTTGCAGGCGACCAACGAGTCACGCGCTGGATTTCGGCATAGAGGATAAGGACCATGACCGTCATCGATTTGCTCGAACAACAACAGCTTCGCAGTGATCTCCCGCTGTTCAAGGCCGGGGACACGCTGAGGGTTCACTTCAAAGTGGTCGAAGGCACTCGGGAACGCATCCAGGTCTTCCAGGGGTTCTGTATCAAGCGCCAGGGCAGCGGTGTGCGGGAGACCTTCACCGTGCGAAAGCAGTCGTTCGGCGTGGGCGTGGAGCGGACCTTCCCCCTGCACTCGCCCAAGATCGACAAGATTGAGGTGACGGCCATCGGTGATGTGTCCCGGGCCAAGCTCTACTACCTGCGCCAGAAGATCGGCAAGAAGGCGCGCATCAAAGAGAAGAGGGTCTGAGCGGTCGGGCAGGACCACCGTGTCTCTGCCTTCCCGGCGACCAGATCAAAGCGTCAAGAGGCCCCTCGCCCCGGCATCGGAGCGGGGGGCCTCTTTGCTGCATGCCATCGGTGAGGTCCTCATCATCGTGGCGGCGGCGCTTGCCCTGGCGCTGCTCATCCAGCAGTTTCTGGTCAAGCCCTTTGTGATCCCTTCGGATTCCATGGTGCCCACGTTGGTGCGGGGCGACCGCGTTCTGGTGAATCGTCTCACGTACCGGTTTGGTGAACCCCAGCGGGGCGATGTGGTGGTTTTCGAATCGCCCCTGAGCACGGATGACTACATCAAGCGCGTCGTGGCGGTGGGCGGCGACACCGTGGCGGTTCAGGGCGGCCGGCTCTACGTCAACGGCGTGCCACAGGAGGAGCTCTACCTCAACGACGAGCTCATGGCTGGTGATTTCCCCCAGGTGACGGTGCCGCGGGATGAGTACTTCGTCATGGGGGACAACCGCAACAACAGCGGGGACAGCCGGGTCTTCGGCCCCATTGCCAAGGGCCGCATTCTGGGCAAGGCTTTCGCCATCTACTGGCCGCCGGGCCGGTTGCGGGGTCTTTGAGGTGCCACCCCGGACGGGACGACGGGCGGCGGCCGACCCCTTCCGTTTTGACCGTGCCGTGTTGGCCGAGGCGGGTCAGGGAGGGCGGCTCCTGGCAGGAGCGGACGAGGTGGGCAGGGGCTGCCTGGCCGGCCCTCTGGTGTGTGCCGCCGTCATTCTCGACTATGCTCGCCCCTGCCATCTCCTGCTCCAGGGACTGCGCGACTCCAAGGATCTCAGCCCCGCTCAGCGCGATGATCTGTCTCAGCGCATACTGAAGGTGGCCACGCGCGCGGCGGTGGTGGCGGTGTCGCCGGCCTCCATCGATGGCTGTGGGCTGCATCGCTCAAACCTCGCCGCGTTGGCCAGAGCGCTGGAGACGCTGGGGGGCGGGTACGAGGTGGCTCTGGTGGACGGCTTCCAGTTGGGTCGGCAAGATCTGATGGCCCGGCGCGTGGTGGGCGGGGACCATCGCAGCGCGGTGGTAGCGGCGGCTTCGGTGGTGGCCAAAGTCTGCCGTGACCGGCTTATGCGCACCCTCCACGAGCAATACCCGCAGTACGGCTTCGATCGCCACGTGGGCTACGGTACTTCTCAACACCGCAAGGCGCTGGAGGAGCACGGCACGTGCCCGCTGCACCGGCTGAGTTTCGCCGGTGTGGGCTGGCGACAGCTGCAACTGGGGGCGGAAGCGCATGCGGGAATGGCGGCCGAGCCGGCCTCCGCGGAGGATGCTGAGGTTGCCCACTAGCTGGAGCTGAGGCATCGATTCGGTATCTGCTCCCAAGGCGGCAGGACACCGGTTCCCAGATCAGACCAAAGTCGTATGGGTCAGCGCGGCCCGCTCCTTTACCATCCCTCTGCCGGCACGAAGTCCCGGAGACCACGCAGTCCTGGAGACGGAGGGGGATTGCCCATGAGACCAAGCACCTCGCAGACGGGTCGTATGGCGGAGGAGGTCGCTTGCCTGTTCCTTGAGTCTCACGGCATGGTGGTGGTCGGGTGCCGCCAACGCACCCCGGTGGGCGAGCTTGACATCGTGGGCCGGGAGGGGCGGGAGACTGTGTTCGTGGAGGTGAAGGCCCGCTCCGGGAGTCGCATGGGATCGGGAGAGGAGAGTCTTGACCGGTACCGCGCTCACCGCATGCGGGCGGCCGGAAGCTACTGGCTGGCCAATGTGGCCTTCGGGGGCTCGGTGGCCTGCCGCTTCGACTTGGTGGTGATTGAGCTTGACGCTGACTCTCTGCCGCGCAACTTGGTTCGGCACCGGGCCATCATCGAATAGGGGTGTGCTATGGGCATGGCGAGCGTTCTGGGTTTCGCGTTGGTTGGCATCAACGCCGTCCCCGTGCGCGTCGAAGCGCATGTGAGGCCGGGGATCCCAGGGATGACGGTGGTGGGGCTGCCGGATGCGGCAGTGAGGGAGGCAAAAGAGAGGGTGCGCTCTGCGGCCCTGGCTTCCGGGTGTCCACTGCCGGCACAGCGCACCACCGTCTCGCTCAGTCCCGGTGATCTGCGCAAGGAGGGATCGGGCTTCGATCTGGCGGTGGCACTGGCCGTGTTGGCGGCGGCCGGTTTTCTGCCTGAGGCATGTCTGCGCGGCGTGGCCGCCGTCGGGGAACTGGCACTGGATGGCAGCGTGAGAGGCGTGCGGGGAGTCATCAGCATGGCTGAGACCTCACGACGGATGGGGGTGCGCCGGCTCCTGATACCCACCGGGTTGGGGGCTGAGGCGGCGGAGGTCCTCCCGAACGCTGCCTGTGAGGTGAGCACCCTCAGACACGCGTTGGACATCTGTCTGGGCAAGGTGCAAGGAGGGGTGGCCCCACCTGGCGGCCGGGAAGGCAGGAGCGTGTCGCGCATGGCCGGAGCAGTGCGTGGGGACCTGGACTTGGCCGACATCGCCGGGCAGCACCAGGCCAAGCGTGCGCTGGAGGTGGCGGCCGCCGGGGCCCATCATCTGTTGATGGTGGGGTCGCCGGGCTCAGGCAAGACTATGCTGGCCCGCAGACTCCCTGGGCTTCTGACGCCGCTTGATCGCCAGGAGGCCTTGGATGTCACCAGGATCTGGAGCGCAGCAGGCCTGCGCTCGGAGTCGGAGGGCCTTGCGATGGAACGTCCTTTCCGCGCGCCCCACCATACCATCTCTCGCTCGGCGTTGATTGGAGGCGGTTCCCCGCCTCGTCCGGGCGAGGTCACGCTGGCTCACCGCGGTGTCCTCTTTCTTGATGAGGCACCCGAGTTCTCCCGGGATGCCCTGGAGGCTCTGCGCCAGCCGTTGGAGGAGGGAAGGGTGATAGTGGGGAGAAAGGCGCTTACGCTGGAGTTCCCTTCGCGTTTCGTCCTGGTCGGTGCCATGAACCCCTGTCCGTGCGGGTTCTGGGGTCATCCCACCCGAGCCTGCCGTTGCTCTGCGGGCGTGGTCCGTCGCTATCAGGATCAGCTGAGCGGGCCGCTCCTTGATCGGATCGATTTGGTGGTGGAGATGCCGC
>JAAYAL010000056.1 GCA_012719395.1 Gaiellales bacterium
ACCAAGCCGGGCTCGCCCACACCCTTGGCCCCGAAGGGACCCTCGGGATCGTTGGTTTCCACGATGATGGGCTCGATAGGCACGATGTCCAGGCAGGTGAGGATCTTGTAGTCACGGAAGTTGGGGTGGAGCAGCTTGCCGTGGTCGAAGAGCATCTCCTCGGAGAGAGCGGTAAGCCACAGATACGCAAGTTCAGCACTCATTGCCAGGATCTCTCCAGTCTGTGCGAGACGCGGGCTGTGGTGGCTGCGTTTGCCCTGCCGCTATTGCCAGTCCTGCCGGTTGTCGAACACCCTCTTGCTCTTGCGTTCCGAACGGGCAAGGGTGCCGTAGTCCACGATCTGCACGCTGGGAGTGACCATCACGTCAGCCTTGGTCTGCCTGACGATGGCTTTGGCCACCGTCTCGTCCGCCGCCGGGTCGGCTTCCGGCTCACGCTCCACCAGGATGGTCATGGAGTCCTTGCCTTCGCGCCGGTCAAGGATGATGTTGTACTCGGAGCCCACGTGCTCGAACTTGCCCAGCACCGCTTGGATCTGCCCGGGGTAGATGTTGGTGGCCTTGAAGATGATCATGTCGTCCGTGCGGCCCATGATCTTGTCGTGACGTGGCAGCACACGACCGCATGGGCAACGACCGGGTATGGCGCGGCAGAGATCGTGCGTCCGGTAGCGGACCAGCGGAGAACCCTCCTTCTTGAGGCTGGTGACCACCATCTCGCCCGGCTCGCCCTCGGGCACCGGCTCCAGGGTCTTTGGGTTCAGGAATTCGATAATGAAGTAGTCGGCGGAGTAGTGGATCCCGGTGTGGTAGTGGCAATCAAGCCCCGTACCCGGGCCGTACATCTCGGTCATACCGGGGATGTCGTAGATCTCGTTCGGGTCCAGCTTCAGCAGTCCGGCGATGCGCTCATCCATGGCCCGGCTGTGCAGCTCGGAGCCCATGACCAGCTTCTTGAGGCTCAGCTGACCCACAATCCCGACCTCCGCCACCTTCTCACCCAGCAACAAGGCCATCGAGGCCGTGCTGCAGTACACGGTGGTCTTGAAGTCCACGAGTAGCTCCAACTGCAGATCAACCTGACCGGGTCCGGTGGGAATGCACAGCGCCCCAAACTCCTCGATGCCCGCCTGGAACCCGGAGCCGGCCGTCCAGAGGCCGTAGCCGTTGGGGTTCTGAATGCGATCGGCCCTCGTGCAACCGGCGAGTTCCCAGACCCGTGCGAACATCTTGCGGTAATCGTCGAGGTCCTTCCGCGTGTAGCACATGACCTTGCGCTTGCCGGTGGTGCCCGAGGAAGCGTGCACCCGCACCAGGTCCTCCACCGGAACACTCAGCAGAGGGAAGGGGTATTGCTCACGCAGATCGTAGGCGTCGATGAACGGAAGCCGCCTGATATCGTCAAGAGTCTGGATATCCTCCGGCTTCACCCCGGCCGCCTGCAAACGCTCGCGATAGAAGTCCGAGCCGTTCCAGACATGATTGACCGTCCACTTCAGCCCTTCAAGCTGAGCCGCCTTCAAGTCCTCATCCGTCGTGAAGGTCGGCATGAACGACTCACCCACGATCCCCCCCTTGCTCCCATGTCACCGCGGCCTGCGCCGCTCTTACACGCCTGCTGCGCTCACCCGAGAAGTAATTCGTCCTCTAATGATTCTAAGCCTGACGATACCCCGGCGCAAGCGCCTGTAGCAGAGGCACCCCAGTGAGATACCGGGAGTGCGGCCCGCTCTCTGCTTGGGCAGCACGGGCCGCACTCTCACGCGCGGGCAGAGCCCGGATGGGGCCAGCGTGCTCTGCCCAGCGCCACAGCAGGCCACCTCATCCGGCAACCACGGCAGATGGAGGCAGCCACGATAGAGGCCAACGCTTCAGCCCCTATCACCCCACGACATCACATCTTCTTGATCACCTGCACCAGATCGTTGACCACAGCCTGCGCATCGCCGAAGAGCATGCGCGTGTTCTCAGCCACAAACAGAGGGTTGTCCACACCGGCGAAACCGGTTCCCCGTCCACGTTTGATCACGAGCACGTTGTGGCTCTTGTCGACGTCCAGGATGGGCATACCGTAGATGGGGCTGGAGACATCGGTGCGGGCGGACGGGTTTACCACGTCATTCGCCCCGATCACCACAGCGACATCCGTGTTGGCGAAGTCCTCGTTGATCTCCTCCATGTCAACGATCAACTCGTAAGGGACACCGGCTTCCGCCAGCAGCACGTTCATGTGGCCCGGCATGCGGCCGGCAACAGGATGGATGGCGAACTTCACCTCCACGCCCTGCTGCTGCAGGTACTGGGTCAGCCCCCACACCTTGTGCTGCGCCTGCGCCACGGCCATGCCGTATCCCGGCACGATGACCACCCTCTGAGCGTATGCCAACTGGATGGCCGCGTCCTCCACGTCAATCGCCTTCATGGCCCCGCCTGCCGCCCCGGCCGCCGCCTGCCCGGCTTGTGCACCGAAACCGGAGAACAACACGTTACCCAGCGACCGGTTCATGGCTTTCGCCATGAGTTGCGTCAGCAGAGTGCCCGCCGAGCCGACCACCGTCCCCGCTACGATCATGGCCACGTTCCCCAGCACGTAGCCCTCGAAACCCACGGCCAGACCGGTGAGTGCGTTGTAGAGGGAGATGACCACCGGCATGTCTGCGCCGCCTATGGGCAACGTCATGAGAATGCCGAAGAGGAAGGAGGCCGCGAAGAGCCCCAGTACGGTCCACCAGGTGTGTACACCGGCCACGAGCAGTGCGCCGAACACCAGGGCCGCCGCCAAGAAGAGCATGTTGATCACGTTCTGGCCGGGGAAGATGACCGAACGTTTGATGAGCCCTTGGAGCTTGGCGAATGCGATCAGGGAACCGGAGAAACTCACCATGCCGATGATCGCTCCCAGCACCGCCAGCACCAGCACGTCGGTGGAGGGAAGCTCCGGCCGCACCAACTCCGCAGCCGAGATGGCCGCGGCTGCGCCGCCGCCCATGCCGTTAAAGAGCGCAACCATCTGCGGCATGTCCGTCATGGCCACTCGGCGACCAAGCACATAAGAGACGCCACCGCCCACCACCACGGCAATGATCATGAGTAGATAGTTCTCCATGCCCGGCCACAGGAAGGTGATGAGGATGGCGATGGCCATGCCCGCCCCAGCCCAGATGATGCCCGTTCGGGCGCTCTTGGGCGAGGACATGCGGCGCAGGCCCAGGATGAAGAGCAGCGCGGCAACCAGATAGACGGCTTGGATGGCTGTGTTCATGCCCGACCCCCTCTCACGCCGCCCGGTCGGAGGAGCCCTTGCCTTCGCCGTGGGTGTCGCTCTTGAACATCTCCAGCATCCTGTCGGTGACCGAGTACCCGCCGGCGGTGTTCATGGCGCCCAAGAGGACGGCCACAAAGCCGATGATCCGCTCGCCCGTGGTCTGCGCCGCACCCAGGGCAACCATGGCCCCCACCAACACGATGCCGTGGATGAAGTTGGAGCCGGACATCAAAGGCGTATGCAGGATGACCGGGACCCGGCTGATGACCTCGTAGCCGGTGAAGGCGGCGAGGAGAAAGATGTAGATGGCGGTGAAGCCGGTGATCTCGGTCATTTGACGACTCCTTGCTTCAAGGTCTGCGCCAGAGCGGCTTCCATGGTGGAGGGGATGGAGAGCTCGTAGTGGAGCTCGCGGTTGTGGGTCAGAACCGAGCCGGAGATGATGGGGTCCTCCCAATCCAGCACCAGTTCCCCATCCTTCACAATCAGCTGCACGAAGTTCAGAAGATTGCGCGCGTACAGCTCGCTGGCGTCCACCGGGAGCTGCGAGGGGACATTCTCGGGACCGTAGATGTGCACGCCCTTGTGGATTACGTCTTCTCCCGCCACGGTCAGCACGCAGTTGCCGCCGGTGGCTGCAGCCAGGTCCACGATCACCGACCCCGGCCTCATGCGTTCCACGGCATCCTGGAAGATGAGCTTGGGGGCATCCCGGCCGGGAATGGCTGCCGTGGAGATGACCACCTCCGCTTGGGCGATGTGGTCGGCCAAGAGCGCCCGTTCCTGTTCCTCCTCCTCCGGCGTGAGCTGACGGGCGTAGCCTCCCTCGGCTTCGGCATCAACCTCCAGGGCAACGAAACGGCCGCCCAGGGACTGCACCTGTTCGCGGGTGGCGCGGCGCACGTCATACGCCTCCACGATGGCGCCCAGTCGCTTGGCAGTGGCGATTGCCTGCAGACCTGCCACACCGGCGCCGATCACCAGCACCTTGGCCGGACGTATGGTGCCGGCGGGGGTGGTCAGCATGGGCAGAAAACGACCGATCATATTGGCCGCCATGAGCACCGCCTTGTACCCGGCCACGGCCGCCTGGCTGGTGAGGGCATCCATGGATTGGGCGCGCGTGATACGCGGCAGCAGCTCCATGGCGAAACTGGTCAGGTTCCGGTCCCTCAGCGCCAAGGCGACCTCCGGCCGGCGGTGCGGGTACATATAGCCAAGGATCACCTGCTCGGAGTGAAGCAACTCCACTTCGTCCAGGTTGGGCGGCTGCACGGAGAGCATGACCTGCGCCTGCTCCGACAGTTCAGCCAGATTCCTGCAGAAGGTCACGTCCTCGTACAGCTCATCAGGAAACGAGGCCGCAGCCCCTGCCCCGTGCTCCAGCAGAAGTTCCACGCCCAGCTTCTTGTACTTCCCCGTGATGCCGGGCACCAGCGCCACCCGGTTCTCACCAGGCGTGCTCCCCTTGGGGATACCGATGCGAACAGTCAAGAGCGCTCCTTCCTCGGTGGTTGACGGAGAAAGGACTGGAACCCGGTTGGACGGCGGTCGCGCGGCGCGGCAGGTGAAGTGATGTGGCTTGTCCGGGAGGTGCTCTTGCCGATTGACATGGGCAGCTTGACCCGTTACCAGTCCTGTTAGACAATAAGTCGCGGGCTATTCTCCATCCGGACAGACAGTATGTCAAGCATTCTTGGAAAACGATAAGCTAGACTATGAGCCCAGCCGGCGGCGCACTACGGCCGCCTCCTATCGGCGAGACCGCCACCCGGGAGAAGAGAGCGTCACCTTGGCACCACCCAATCAGGATTCCCGCTTGCCCTTCACCACGCCCGCCAACCACGACGTCAACCACCACGAGCCCGGCTCCGATCTCCGCCGCATAGATGAGGGCTACCTGGCCACCTGGCCTCCGCGCGCACAGCAGCTCCTGCGGGCCGCCCGCCGTCTCTTGGTCAAGAAGGGCTTTGACGCCCTTCGTTGGGAGGCCATCGCCAAAGAGGCGGGCGTGCAGAAATCGCTCATCCGCTACTACTTTGGCGACACGACAGGGCTGCTCCGCGCACTGCTCAGGCTGGTGAGCCAGGACGCCACCCTCTGGCTCGTGGAGAGGGTGGAAGCAATGCCGGACGGACCGGCCCGCCTGAGGTCGCTGGTCTACGGCTCCATGGAGTTGATCAAGAACGCGCAGTACCTCGCCTCCCTTGACATCCTCCCCCACGCCCTCCGGGACGACAAGCTGCGTGGGCCCATCATGGAGCTGTATCGGTGGTGGCGCGAGATGGATATGCGCTGTCTGGGGGTGACACCCACGCAGGACAACGTCAAGGAGTTGGAGGCCATCTCCTCCCTGGTGGTGGCGGCAGTAGATGGAATCGCCATCCAGAGCGCCCTGGATCCCGAAGGCTACGACCCTGCCCCTGCCTTCGCTATGCTGGAGCAGGCCATAGGGCTGTTGCTGAAGCCCTATCATGGTACCGAGTCATTCGTGCGGCCAGACGAGCCCGAACGGTAGCCCCAGCGGGAGGGCCGAATCAGCCTCCGGCCATCAGAGCGACAGCACCGAGGTCCGCCAGGGCCGAGCTGGGCGCCGGCTCGAACGACGCCGCCTATGTCCCGGCCCTGCCTATGTCCCGGCCTTGTCTCCGGACTCAAGCGCGCTACGTAGAGCTGCCGGCGTGAGATTCCGTCCTCCTCGAGCGTGCGCGGCTTGCGTAGAGCACTTCCCGGTCGATGGGTAGGGGCCCAACCGGTGCAGCCGGCGGTCCCTTTACGCCCCCTCTCGGGCACTGCAGGCGTCGCTGAGCGCCGCGCTCAGCCCCTGCAGAGTGGCCTTGGCGTCACCGAAGAGCAGGACGGTCTTGCGATTGTTGTAGAGGGTGTTGGGCACCCCGGAGTAGCCGGGTTTCTCGTCCAGGT
>JAAYAL010000057.1 GCA_012719395.1 Gaiellales bacterium
CGATTCGGGCGCAAGTAGGATGCTGTGGTGGAGACGAATGGAGCCTATCTGCGCCCGGAAGCGAAAACCACCGCGCGGGCTTCGTCGGCGACTTCGCTGTCCTCCAGCACTGTGAGGAAGACCTCAACAATGTGGGGGTCCAACTGGGTGCCGGCCACGTGCCTCAGCTCGGCTCTGGCCTTCTCTGGGGAGAGACCCTTTCGGTAGGGGCGGTCCGTGGTCATGGCGGAGTAAGCGTCGGTGACTGCCAGGATCCGGCCCAGCAGAGGGATCTCCGTTCCCTTCAGCCCCCGTGGGTATCCTTTGCCGTCGATGCGCTCGTGATGGCTGCTGACAGCTTCGATCACCTCTTCTTGGTTGGGTATGCCCTGGATGACCAGCTCCCCGAGGGTGACGTGGTTCTTGATCACCTCGAACTCGGCGTCGGAAAGGGCGGCGGGTTTACGCAGGATATGGTCGGGCACACCCAGTTTGCCCACATCGTGCAAGAGGGCGGCCACCCGCAAGGAGCGCTCGGTCTCCACCGACAGGTCCAGCCTTGACGCCAGGGCCAGGGCGTACTCGGTGACGTCCTCGGAGTGGCGGCGCGTGTAGTGGTCCTTGTTGTCCACCATGGTCACGAGACCGTCGAGCACGGAGAACGACCCCGCTCCGACGGGATGACGGCCACTGTCACCGCCGGAAGCCGTGATGTAGTCTCCCCCCCTTCCCTTGGAGCGATACAGATTGGTGTCGGCGGCGGCCAGCAACTCGGCCGGTGTGGTCCCATCGTGCGGAAAGACGGCTATGCCGTAGCTCATCTTGAGCGGGACACTCCGGTGGTCGTCCACGGCAAAGGGGTTATCCCGCAGGGCCTTGCGGACACTCTCGGCCAAGAGCACGGCCGTCTCCGCGTCGGTATCGGGGAGGAGGGCGATGAACTCATCGCCTCCGTAGCGGGCGACAGTGTCCGAAGGTCGAAGCGTGGTGGAGAGGATACGCGACACTTCCTGCAGTACGCGGTCACCCACAACGTGCCCGTAGGCGTCGTTGAAGAGCTTGAAGTTGTCGACATCGATCATTATCAGGCCGGAGACGGTGTGGGAACCGGCGGAATGGGTGATCTGTTGCTCGTAGCGTCGGCTGAAGCCCCGGTGGTTCAGCAGGCGGGTGAGGGAGTCGCGCTCGGCCAGGAATTGCGCATCCTCGTACCGCCGGGCGTTTTCGAGAGCCACGGCGATCTGCGAGGCGGCGGCGCCGGCCAGGAGGAGCGTCTCACTGCGACCGCCGAAATCCGGGTCCGAACTCACCAGGCACAGCGCACCTAGGTTCGTGCCGCGGGAGACCAGGGGCGCCACGATCACTTTTTGGAAGTCGGGGCCGCAGGTCTCCAGGCGCATAGGTGAGGTGTCGGCCGAGGCCATATCTGAGGCCATGTCTTTGGCCGGCGAGGTTTCGAGCAAGGCCCGGAGCGTCTGCCAAGATGCATAGGACAGGGTGTCGGTGCGCAGGAGGGTCATCCCGCCCTCGCGGGAGCGCATCCACAAGGTACCGGCATCCGCGGTCACGGTGTCACAGGCAAGTCGTACGCCGGTGGTGAGCACGTCGGTGCTGGTGACGCAGCGGGCGATCTCCATTGCCGCCGTGTTGAGTTGGGCCAGATGCTCTTTCTCTGCGGCCAGTTCGGCCGTCCGTTCCATCACCCGGTCTTCCAGATCATGGTGGGCCACTTCCAGGGCAAGCTCAGCCGTCTTGCGGTCCGAGATGTCCCGCAGCACCAGGATCGTCCCGCGCACTCGGCCGATTCCATCACGCAGAGCCGACACTCTGCCGTCGTAGTAGGCGCCGGAACGCTCCCATTCCTGCGAGGTACCGTCTCCGGCTGAGCGGGCCCTGTCGTACAGGTCGAAGAGGCCGGGGTTGTGGGCCACGATCTCTCGTAGCGGCCTGCCCACTATCGTCTTGGATTTCATGCCCAGCAGTCTCTCTCCTGCCGGGTTCACATAGGTGGTCCGGTCCTCGGTGTCGGTGACGATGAGTGCATCGCCCATGTGTTTGGCCACGAACTCGCGGGCCACGGGGGTGACGTCGAGGAGTCGGTAGCGGGTGAAGCCCCAGTAGAAGGTGACGCCTACCCAGGCGAAGAAGGCGGGGGCCCAGTCGATCGTCCCCTGCCCTTGTAGGCCGGCCACGTACACCGCGTCGGCCAGGAAGGGGACAAGCAGACCGCCGACCAGCGCCATGATCTGACGCCTGTAGAGGCCGGGTTCGCGTCGGAACAACCGGCAGAGGACGAGAAAGCCGCCTATCAGCAAGGCGTACGTGTAGACGGTGTCTATCCACCACCACAGAGCCGGCTCCTTCAGGAAGTAGAACCGCCCTTCGCTCAGTTCCATGCTCAGAGATTCGAACACCAAGCCGTGATACTGGTTGGTCCAGAGGAGCACCTGGGTCACGAAGGGGATGATGGAGAGGGCCACGAACTTGTTCCTGGTGGCCCATTGATCACTTCCCACGTACCTGGCCGCGAACGCCCACCAGATGGGACCGATCGCGGCCATGCCCAGGAACGAGAGCTTGTGGAACAGGAAGGCGGCGCCAAGGGAGCTGGACGCCAACTCCAGCCCAGCGGTCAGTGCCCAGTAGCCGCCGACGAAGTTGACGGCTGCCAGCGGTACGGAAGCGGGGGCCTGACGGCGCCTCAGCGTGAAGGCTGCGACCGTGAACGAAATGGCCGCTGCAGCCAGCATGATGTAGACGCGGGGGCCGAACTGCCATGCCATGGGCTATACCTACATTCCGTGCCTGTCGACGCACGGCTTCGACTATCTACTGCCTTTGTATCGGCGTGATCAAGGGGAGGCTTGAGTAGTTACCCGCAGGTGCAGCACAGGCTAGCCGATGGCCACTCCCAGTTCCCGCCCCACCTCGCCACAGGCTGCGATGAGTGCGTCGAGATGGCGTTGCTCGTGGCGGACCATGAGGCTGAGACGCAGGCGGGCCTTGCCCAGCGGCACCGCCGGCCAGCGCATCACCGGACAGAAGATGCCACGGTCCCGTAGGCCGGCGGCGAAGGCCACGCCCAGGGCCTCATCGCCGACGAACAGCGGCACCGAGGGAATGTAGTCCGGTCCCAGAACCGTGAGCCCCAGGTGTTGCAGCCCCTGCCGCAGGTAGCGGGACTTCCGTGCCAGATCCTCACGACGATCCCGTGCCTGCTGGATGATCTCGATAGCGGCGATCATGGCACCGGCCATGGAGCAGGGGAGGGCGGACGAGAGCACGCTGGAGTTGGCGGCTGCACGCAGTAGGTCTATCAGGTCCTTCTTGCCGCAGAGGTATCCGCCCGTTCCACCCATGGCTTTGTCCATGCAGCCCATCAGGATGTCTATGCCGTCGGCGCAGCCGTGATGGTCCGGAGATCCCCCGCCCCGAGCTCCGAGCACGCCTATGGCGTGCGCGTCGTCGACCATGAGTTTGGCCTCGTGCTCTCGGGCCACTTCAACATAGGCGGGGATGTCGATGATCTCCCCCTCCAGGCAGTAGACGCCTTCCGTGACGATGAGCTTGTTCGTCAGTTCCTCGTTCTCACGCAGCTTGGCCCTGAGGTCTTCCAGGTCGTTGTGCTTGAACTTCACCGTGCGCACGCCGGACAGCCTACATCCGTCAGCGGCGGATCCGTGCACAAGCTCGTCGATGAAGATGACCCCGTCCTGCGACCGGTAGGGGAGACGTCCCATGACTGGGTTCATCACCGTCTGAAACACCGTGACGTTGGCCATGTAGCCGGTGGGAAAGGTGAGGCAGTCCTCCATCCCGGTCAGGGCGGCGATGCGCCCTTCTACCTCCTCGATAATGGCGATGTTGCCGCTCATGAGGCGTGAGCCGCCGGGGCCGATCCCGTATTCCTCGATGGCCCGGATGGCGGCCGCTTTCACGGCGGGCTCCTCGGAAAGGCTCATGTAGTTGTTGGCCCCGAATTGGATGAGCGTGCGCCCCTCCGCCTCGAACTCGGGTTCGTTCACGCCCCCGCTGATGGTGAGGAACTCGGGGTAGAGGTTGTACTTGCGCGCGTAGTGGAGGAAGACCCCCACGTTCTCGAAGTTGGTTTGCTCGCGACCGGTATCGACCTTCAGCAACTCCCGCATGAAATCGAGCACGTCTCTCTCCCCCTTCGACGCAACGAGGGCACCGGAGGCCGGGTCGCCGGCCGGCGCACAAGCCGCTAGAAGCTACGTTCATCTCTGGGGTTATTTGTTCGCGCATCCAGAGGATGGGTCCTTCGTATAGAGAATATTCACGGTCTTTTCGCTCACGGATTGCGGGGACGATGCCGACAAGACCATTGTGGAGAAAAGGCTCAAGATATGGGGGGCGCATGCCCTCTGACCAGGCGCACGTCTCGGCGTCATCCAGTAGCGTACCGGCCTGCTCGGGGTGCTTGTCCGAACTGGTGCAGCCGCTGGAGTGGGATCAGGAGGAGGGCGGCGGTTGGCATGTCCTCGTGCGTTGCCCCGAGTGCTTCCGGCTGAGTCGTCTGAGGCTCACCGCCCAGCAGGCGCGGAAGTTCCGCGGCACGATGGAAGAGGCCGCTCACAGTCTGGAATCCACGGCCGACATGCTGGATCTCCAGGTGTTCAGAGAGACCTACATAGGCTTTGTGCAGGCGTTGCGCGACGGTCTGGTGTGGCCCATGGACTTCTAGCTTCACAGAACGACATAAGCGGAAAGCACAAGAGCCGCCTGAGAGGCGGCTCTTGTGCTTTGTAGGTAGCCCGTACGGGATTCGAACCCATGATCTTCGCCGTGAGAGGGCGATGTCCTAACCGCTAGACGAACGGGCCACGGAGGCTGCCCCGCAAGGATTCGAACCTCGACTAACTGATCCAGAGTCAGTCGTGCTGCCGTTACACCACGGGGCAACGAGCGCCACCTAGTTTACCACCGCCGCCGCGACGGTGTGCCGGCGGCGCTATCTTCTCCCGGTTCCCTGTCTCTTCTGGATCTTGGCCCAGGCATCCTTCAGTCTGACGGTGCGGTTGAAGACGGGGGCGCCGGCGACGGAGTCCTCCGTATCGGCGCAGAAGTAGCCCAGTCTCTCGAACTGGTAGGTGGCGCCGGGAACAGCCGTACCCAGAGAAGGCTCCAGCTTGCAGCCCTGCAACGTCTCCAGCGAGCCGGGGTTGAGGGTGGCGGTGAAGTCACGCCCCTCCGCCACGTCGTCCGGGTTCTCCGCGGTGAAAAGCGTGTCGTAGAGGCGCACCTCGGCGTCGACGGCGTGGGAGGCGGATACCCAGTGGATGGTGGACTTGACCTTGCGCCCGTCAGGGGCATCGCCGCCGCGGGTGGCCGGGTCATAGGTAGCTCGCACCTCGGTCACGTCACCCGTCTGGGGATCTTTGACCACGTCCGTGCAGGTGATGAGATACGCGGAGCGCAGCCGCACTTCAACTCCGGGGCTGAGCCGATGGTACTTGGGCGGCGGCACCTCGCGGAAGTCGTCCTGCTCGATGTAGAGCTCGCGGGAGAAGGGTACCCGGCGGGTGCCCATGGAGGCGTCCTCAGGGTTGTTCACCGTCTCGAATTCCTCGGTCTGCCCCTCGGGGTAGTTCTCGATCACCAGCCGCAGCGGTCGCAGCACGGCCATGGCGCGGGGGGCACGGCGGTTGAGCTCGTCGCGCACGAAGTGCTCCAAGAGGCTGAGCTCCACCATGTTCTCGCGCTTGGCCACGCCGATGCGCTCGCAGAAGGCGCGGATGGCCTGCGCCGGGTAGCCGCGCCGCCGCATGCCGGAGACCGTGGGCATGCGGGGGTCATCCCAGCCTCGTACGTGACCCTCCTGCACCAGTTGCAGCAGCTTGCGCTTGCTCATCACTGTATAGGTCACGTTCAGCCGCGCGAACTCACGTTGGCGGGGGAGCGGCCGGGGGAGATCCAGCGCCTCCAGGATCCAGTCGTATAGGGGGCGGTGAACCTCGAATTCCAGCGTGCAGATGCTGTGGGTGATGCCCTCGATGTAGTCCTCCAGGCAATGGGCGAAGTCATACATGGGGTAGATGCACCATTCGTCGCTGGTGTGGTGGTGTGACGCGTGCCGGATGCGGTAGAGCACCGGGTCGCGCAGCCAGACGTTGGGATTGCCCATGTCGATCCTGGCGCGCAAGGTGTGTGCCCCGTCCGGGAACTCGCCTGCGCGCATGCGCCGGAACAGGTCCAGGCTCTCTTCCACCGGGCGGTTTCGGTAGGCGCTCTCCTGCCCGGGACGGTCAGGCGCTCCGCGCATCAGGTCCACTTCCTCGGGACTGTGATCGCAGACGAAAGCCCGGCCCCCGCGGATGAGCTCCAGCGCGTACTCGTAGAGGGGCTCGAAGTAGTCAGAGGCGTAGAGGGGCTCGAGCGCTTGGCCACTGCTGTCCGCCGCCATCATCGAGGGGAGGTAGTAGTCCGTGTGGCCGCCGAGGTCGCGTTTCTCCGGCGAGGCGCCCACCGGCTTGAGGCCCAAGCACTCGTCCGCCCAGCCGGCGATGAGCCACCTGACGTCCGCGATGATGGAGTCGACGTACTCGACGTCCTCCTTGGTGGGGTTCGTGTCGTCCATACGCAGATTGCACCGGCCGCCGAACTCCCGGGCAATGCCGAAGTTGAGGCAGATGGACTTGGCGTGGCCGATGTGCAGGTAGCCGTTGGGTTCCGGTGGGAACCGCGTCACCACGTTATCGATGCGGCCGGAGGCGAGGTCCTGCTGGACCATCTCCCGGAGGAAATCCTGGTGTCCTTGTGCCGGCCGCTCCTGGTTCAGGGGGGGGTCAGGCGTGGCGTCGTGCTTCGCCGGCATGGTTGCTCCTCACATTTGCTTGCCGCCGCAGTCAAAACCTTTTTTTCTCACAACCCCCGAAGGGAGTCAAGCACCCGGGGTCGTCCGTGCTGCGATGCCGTTGCGGGTTGCCTCAGTGCGTGGTGGCCGACCGGGCTACCTCCAGGCGCGCCAGCGTGCGCTCCCGCCCCAGCAACGCGATCGACTCGAAAAGGGGAAGAGAGACCATGGACCCGGTGACGGCCACTCTGGCCACCTGGAACACCGTTTTCGCCTTGGTCTGCAGGGACTCGGGAAGGGTACGCAGGGTCTCTTCCACCGTGGCCGCGGTCCATGTCTTCAGCGAGCTCAGCGCGTCGTGCGCGGCCGCGAGAACCCGACCGGCGCCCTCTCTGCCGAGCACTCTGGACGTGGCCGAGGGCTCCAGGGCCACGTGGTCCGTGAACAGGAATGCCACCATGGGCGCAATATCGGTCATGCGCTTGGCGCGCTCCCTCACCAGCGGCGCAAGCGCCACGTACCACTCGGGCCGGGCCTCCAGGTCGCCGGGATTCGCCAGCCCGGCCGCCTCCAGCCAGGGCACCATGCGGGCGGCGAAGGTCTCCGGCGGCACGTCTCGGATATAGACGCCGTTCATCCAATCCAGTTTCTCGAAGTCAAAGACGGCCGGGCTCTTGGAGATGCGGTCAAGTGAGAACTGCCGCTTCAGCACCTCTGCCGGCACGATGGTGGTCTCCCCGTCCAGGGACCAGCCCAGGAGGGCCAGGTAGTTGAGCAGCGCCTCGGGCAGGTAGCCTTCCTCTCGGAAGGCCTCGACCGACGTGGCACCGTGGCGCTTGGACAGCTTCTTGCCGTCCGCCCCCCAGATCATGGACAGATGGGCGAACAGGGGCACGGGGCGGCCGAGCGCCTCGTAGACAAGGATCTGACGGGGCGTGTTGGAAAGGTGGTCATCTCCGCGGATGATGTGGCTGATCTGCATGTCCGCATCATCGACCACGGTGGCGAAGTTGTAGGTGGGCGTGCCGTCACCGCGTACGAGGATGAAATCGTCCATGGCTTCGGCCGGGAAGACGGTCTCGCCTCGAACCGCGTCACGTACCACGATGTCACCCCGGCCGGCGGGCACGGCCAGGCGCCACACGTGTGGCTCCCCTGCCTCCACGCGTTGCGCCGCATCGGCGGGGTCCAGGCGCCGGCAGGTACGATCGTAACCGGGGTCACCCCCCGCCGCGCGGGCGACTGCCCGCCGACTCTCGAGGTGTTCCATGGAGCAGAAACAGGGGTAGGCAGTGCCGTTGGCCTTCATGCGCTCCAGCGCGGTGGCGTAGTTGCCCGACCTCTGCGTCTGGAAATAGGGGCCGAAAGGACCGCCCACCTCGGGGCCTTCATCCCAGTCCAGACCCAGCCATTCCAGCGAGCGCAGTATCTGCGCCGTGTTCTCGGTGGTGGAGCGCCCCGGGTCAGTGTCATCGATGCGAAGGACGAACACGCCGCCGTGCCGGCGGGCGAAGGCCCAGTTGTACACTGCGGTGCGGGCGCCGCCCACGTGGAGGGCGCCGGTGGGGCTGGGGGCGAAGCGGACGCGGACGGGGTCAGGCATGGGATCCTTCCTTTTGGACCAGTTCACTATACCCTGCGGGGCATCTTCTGACCCGTCCGTCCGGGCTCGTTGGGCCGAGTCGGCGATCGGCGATCCGGGTGGGGGTACCGGGTCCCGTACAATGGTAAGGTTGCTGATGCTCCGGCGCGGGCGGGCGCATTATTCGCAAGCGGGTGAAATGATTCGGCGATGAACTTGAGAGGCATCCTACACAATCTACGGAACATGCGGCCCGGCGGGCAGCGTCCGCTCCCCGGCTGGATGAGGGGTAGGTACGGTGTAGACCAGTTGGGGCGGGTCACCTCCACGGCGTCCCTCGTCTGCCTGCTACTGACGTTGGTGCCCCGGCTGGGCTTTCTCCTCTATGTAGGCGTGGCGTTGTTGGCGCTGAGCTACTGGCGGATGCTCTCTAGGAACGTCGCCGGACGTTATCGCGAGAACGCAACGTATCTGGCCTACTTGGGCCGCCTGCGGCGCCGGTGGGACAGGGTGAAGGCCAGGACGGCCGGCCGCAGGACGCACCACTTCTTGAGGTGTTCCGGCTGTGGCGCGGAGATGAAGGTGCCGCGTGGAAAAGGCAAGGTCAGGATCACGTGCCCGAGCTGCAAAACGCAATTCGTGCGGAAGGTGTAGGTAGCATGCTGCAGATACGGAACATCACCAAGAGTTATGTCACCGGCGACTTCAGGCAGGTGGCCTTGGATGATGTGAGCTTGGACTTCAAGAAGGGCGAGTTCGTCGCCATCCTGGGTCCCAGCGGGTCTGGCAAGACCACATTTCTCAACGTTGTGGGCGGATTGGACACGTATGACAGCGGAGACCTCATCATCAATGGGGAATCCACCAAGCACTTCACGGATCGGGAGTGGGACGCCTACCGCAACAACAGCGTGGGCTTCATCTTCCAGAGCTACAACCTCATCACCCACTTGAGCATTGTGGACAACGTGGAGATGGCGCTGACCCTCAGCGGTGTCCCGGCCAACGTGAAGCGCCGGAGGGCCCTTGAGGCGCTGGAGCGGGTGGGCCTGAAGGAACACACGCACAAGAACCCCACTCAGCTCTCCGGTGGGGAGATGCAGCGGGTGGCCATCGCGCGAGCCCTGGTCAACGATCCGGACATCATCCTGGCCGATGAGCCCACGGGCGCGCTGGACTCCGCCACCGGCAGGCAGGTGCTGGGACTCATCAAGGATGTGGCCGCGGACAAGCTCGTCATCATGGTGACTCACGACCCGGACGTGGCGGAGGAGTATGCCGATCGTATCGTGCGGTTCCGGGACGGCCGGGTAGTCTCGGACACCAATCCAGGGGAGACTGTGAGCAGGGAAACCGGTTACGAGCTGAAGAAGACGGGGATGAGCTTTCTCACCGCGCTCAAGCTCTCCGGCAAGAACATAGCCACCAAGAAGTGGAGGACGGCCCTCACCGCCTTCGCCGCCAGCATCGGCATCATCGGCATTGCTCTCATCCTCAGCCTCTCCAACGGCTTTCGGGACAAGGTGGATGACTTCCAGAATGAGGCGCTGGCCGAGTTCCCGGTCATGATCGCCCCCAGTTCCATGAAGGTGGACGCGGAGAGCATGGAGGAGATGCGGGGCGAGATGTCCTCCTTCATGACCGGTCAAATGGAATACTCGGACGAGAAGGCGGTCTTCCCCTACGACCCGGCCGAGCAGACCATCGCCCATGTCAACGTCATCACCCAGGAGTACGTGGACTACGTTGAGGCGATTGATCCCCAGGTCTGTAACGGCTTGGGCTACCTGCGCATGGTGGGGCTCAACCTCGTGCGACGCACGGATGGGGGCACGGCCCCTGTTTCCATCGCCGTTGGCGCCACCGCCTCCGGCGAGAGTGTAGAGTCCATGTCCAACATGTCCAGCATGAGCGGAGCCGGGCTTGCCTCCTACCCTGAGACCCTCGACGGCAGCTTCGCCTCCTACCTGCAGGAGAACTACGATCTCCTGGGTGGTGCGTATCCCCAGGACGAGACCGACCTGGTGCTGGTGGTTGATCACAAGAATCGGATCGATCAGGGCGTGCTGGCCAACCTGGGTTTCGCCATAGACGGCGTGGAGAGCGTGCCCTTCGAGAGCATCGTGGGCACGGAGCTCACGCTGGTGGACAACGATGACTACTACCTCACCACGGATGCCGGCACCTTCGTCCCCAGCACCGACTATGCAGCCATGTACGACTCGGAACGGAGCATCACCCTTCGCATCAGCGGCATCCTGCGCTTGAAAGCGGACGTGGCGGTGGGGCTGGTGGGACAGGGGGTGGCCTACAGCGAGCGGCTGGTTGACCGTGTGTGCCAGAACGCCGATGATTCGGCCATCGTGCAGGCGCAGCGCCAGGCGGACAACAACGTCATCACCATGCAGCCCTTGGACGATGAGGCCAAGCGGGCTGTGCTGGCGTACCTGGGCGGCGACGCCGTGCCCTATATGGTCTTCCTCTACCCCACAGATTTCGAGAGCAAGGATGCCGTGCTGGACTACCTCAGCGCCTACAACGTGGGCCGGGCCGAGGAGGACACCGTCGTCTACACCGACCTGGCCGCCACCGTCACCCAGATGACCGGGGGCATCATGGACGGCATCACCATCGTGTTGGTGGCCTTTGCGGCCATCTCCTTGGTGGTCTCACTCATCATGATCGGCATCATGACCTACATCTCCGTGCTGGAGCGCACCAAGGAGATCGGCGTGCTGCGTGCCCTGGGAGCCAGGAAGAAGGACATCACCCGCGTGTTCACGGCCGAGACCTTCATCATCGGCACCTGTTCCGGGCTGCTGGGCATCGCCATCGGCTACCTGCTCACCATCCCCGCCAACATGATCATCAAGAGCATGACCGACCTGGTGGGCGTGGCGAAACTGCCCATCCTCTATGCTGTGATGCTGGTGGTGGTGAGTGTGGTGCTCACCCTCATCGGCGGGGCCATCCCCGCCCGCATGGCGGCGAAGAAGGATCCCGTGGAGGCGTTGCGCACGGAGTAGGTGACCGGAGCTCTCACGCGGGCGGTGGCTGAGGCCATTGCCCGACACCGCTGAGGCCTTGTCTGGGGCCGGAGCGCGAGGCGGGGGAGGAGTTGCTGTTGGAGGACTGGCACCGCGTGCGTGCTGAGGCCGCACCCGGGTGCGGAGGGCGGTGCTGAGGGTGGGTGACTACTTGCACTCCTACGCCGCGCGCTTGGCGGCCTCCGTGCGTCCCGTGCTGCGACTTCGCTCGGATCGGCGTTGGGAGGTAGACGCCTGGCGGGGGATCGCCATCTGCATCATGGTGGTCTACCACTTGGTGTGGGATCTGCGTTCGTTTGGCGGGTACGAGATCGCCGTGCGTTCGGGCTTCTGGGGCGTTTGGCAGGTGGTGACGGCCGGGTTGTTCACCATCCTGGTGGGGGTCTCTTTGACCCTCAGCTACAGGCGCGAGAGGGAGTCTCAGCCCCAGGGGAGCCTCTGGGGAACCTACGTGATTCGCGGTGCTACGGTATTCACGTGGGGGTTGGTCGTGAGCGGGGTGACGTTCCTGGCGCTTGGTCCAGACAGGTTCGTCCATTTTGGCATTCTGCACCTCATCGGAGTGTCCATCGTCATCGCCTACCCATTGCTCCGCTTCCGGTGGCTCAACCTGGCTCTGGCGGTGGGCATCATCGGCCTGGGATACGCTGTTCGAGCGCTCAGCCCCGAGGTACCGTGGCTGGAATGGTTGGCACCGACGCCGGGGCGGGGTGTGGACTATGCTCCGCTCATCCCCATGTTCAGCCGCGTCCTGATTGGCATCTTCCTGGGTAACCTGCTGTACCCACGGGTTGGCGCACGTTGGGTTTGGGCCCGTCTTGCGGATCATGCGGTGGTCCGGGCGTTAAGGCTGATGGGGCAGAACTCGCTCCTCATCTACCTCGGGCACCAGCCGGTGCTGATAGCCGCCCTGTTCCTGCTGGGGGTGGCGGAATGGTGAGGAGGCGCCGGTGGCATGTATGGCTGCCTCCCGCAGGGAACGGGGGCCCCGGCGTTGAGCGCTGGGGCCCCCGTGTCGAGTCGTCAGTAGGGAGGGTCAGGCGGGCCGGTTGAGCTCGGCCAGGCGCTTTTCCACCTCGGCGTCTGCCGCCAGATCATCGAGGTTGTCGAACTGAGCTTCCAGGGAGGAGGCGGCCAGCTCGGCCTGTCCCGCAACCCGGGCCTCCTCGCGGCGAATCCTCTCCTCAAACCGGGCGAGTTCGCTGGTGGGGTCGGTCACGTTGACGCTCTTGAGCGCATCTTGCACCTTGGACTGGGCCTCGACCATCTTGGCCCGTCCCACCAGTTCATCCCGCTTGGTCTTCAGTTCCTCCAACTTGACCCGCATGGAGGCCAGCCCGTTCTTGAGCTTCTCCACCACCTCGGTCTGTTGGGCGATGGTGGGGGCCAGATCCTTGGACTGGTCCTCGAGGGTGATCTGGCGCTTGAGGGCGATCCGCGCCAGACTCTCGAAGCGGTCGGCCTCTGTGGGGTTGGCGCCACGGAACTCCCTGGCCTTAGCCGCGGCCGCGGCAGCCTTTGCGCCCCACTCGGCAGCGGTCTCGTCCGCCTCCCGCTTGTCCTCCTCCATCATGCGCAGGTTGCCGATGCTTTGCGCCACGGCCTCTTCGGCTTCGGCGATGCTGTTGGTGTAGTCGCGTACCATCTGTTCCAGCATCTTCTCCGGATCTTCCGCCGCGTCCAGCAGCGCGTTGATATTGGCGCGTGCCAGTTGCGCTATCCGCCCGAGGATGGACTGCTGTGCCATCGATGCTCCCTCCTGTCACCGTAGTTCAGAATCGCCCGCCACCACCACGGCGCATGCGCGTGCCGGAGCCCCCGAATGACGGCGGGGCGAAACCGCCACCCCCTCGTCGCCCACCGCCGCTGAAACCACCCCCGAAGCCTCCGCTGGACCCGCCATCAGCGAAGATGCTTCTTCCGCCGGAACCTCGACCGCCCATCAGCACGTTGGCCAGGATCCCGCCCAGTATGGCGCCGGCGATGTCCCCACCGGCCCCGGTTCCCGGCATACCCGGCATGGTGGTGGCCCGCTGGGTCTCAGCCTGCGCGCCACGAAGGGCGTTCGCGGCAAGGTCATGCGCTGTTGCTGCCCTGCGGGCGGCGCTCACGGGATCAGAGCCGCCCAGGGCCACGGCCTGGTCCACATGGTGTTGCGCCTGGGCCAGCAGCTCGCGCGGGCCGCTGCTCACCGCGCCGCGATGCGTGGTGATGTAGTCAGAGGCAGCGGCTATCTGAGCGCGTGCCGCCAGCAGCGTGCGGTCCAGGGCGGCGATTGCGCTGGCCCGCTGTGCCTGCGCCTCCCGGACCTGCTGCAGCGCAGCCTCCAGGGCCTCATCGGATTTCTCGAGGTGGCGCAGGGCCGCCAGGGGATCGCGGCC